>DAHWKJ010000017.1 GCA_027343695.1 Sulfobacillus sp.
CAACAATACGAGGATTTTTGTAGGCTGTTTGCATCGTGCCGTGCGTCGTATAGAGATCAACGCCACCATTAGAGATTTGGACGTTTTCGAGCGTTATCGCTGGGGACGTACTCTGCGAGGAAGATGGGGTGCTAGCGAGGGGGGTCTCAGACGGGGAAGACGATTCCGCATTGGGACTCGCTGAGGTTGACGGTGTTGAAACTCCACGGGTGTGGCCGATGCCGCTTAGATGAGTGGTCCTATTGCCGGTAGGGGTTGCGGTAAGATTCCCGCTAACGCCGGAGCCTACTACGAGGCTACTTCCGAACAGAATGGCCGATCCGACGACGAGGTGCTTCAGCATGATGAGGCCTCCTAATGCATTACAAAATTGCTTTCGTGAGTAGAACGCCGTATGCGTCCAGAGGTTACTGGAAATATACGGCAAGGTAAATCGCGCATCCCTCTTCCGACCACAGGGGCGCTGAACATCCTCCAACGTTCATTACGGCCCTACACTAAAACAAAACAGGCCTGTGACAACAATAGCCGGTCGCTGTGATTCTATCTTATTGAGCCCCGATAGGCATCGGGGTACAATAGGCACGGTAATGCTGTCCGGTAAGGGGTGTTCGCTGTCAAAACGTCCTCTCGGTTCCGCGCTTTTTTGTTGGTTGCTGGCGTCGTGCTGTTGGCCATGAACCTTCGTCCGACCATTACGGGAGTCGGACCCTTAATCGGTCTGATTTCTCGGGCAACTGGGCTTAATACCGGGTGGGCTGGATCTCTCACGACGCTACCCTTGCTGGCCTTTGGCCTGATTTCACCCGTGGCACCCGGATTGGTGCGACGCTTAGGCCTCGAACGATCTTTACTCTTAGGCTTGGTAATTCTCACCATTGGCACCCTCATTCGATCCCTCGGATCGGTGGCGATGCTTTTAATCGGGATGTTCTTAGTGGGCAGCGGAGTGGCAATCGGCAACGTCTTAATCCCGAGTCTCGTCAAACGAGACTTTCCCCATCGACTCGGACTGATGACGGGAATGTATTCCACCGTGATGGGGGTCTTTGCCGCCTTCGCATCCGGAATTAGTGTGCCCCTCGCCATAGACACGCCGTTAGGTTGGAAGGGCTCTTTAGCGATTTGGTCCCTGGTGTCTCTTATCGGAATCATCGTCTGGTTGCCCCAAGTTCGATACCGACAACGGCTCCCGACCTACACACGACTCTCCTTATGGCGCTCCCCACTGGCCTGGCAAGTCACCCTCTTCATGGGACTGCAGTCTTTTTTGTTTTATGTCAATGTAGCTTGGTTGCCCACGTTGTTACATACGCTCGGAATGCCGTTGGCCGCCGCGGGTTGGATGGTCTCGTTTATGCAACTCATTAGCTTACCCGGCTCGTTTTTAATGCCGATCTGGGCCAGCCGTCGACCCGATCAACGTGCTCTGATGGTCATCACCGGGATTCTATTTTTGGTCGGCTATGTCGGTCTATTGGTCGCAGGCATCACGTTAGCCTGGCTCTGGATTGCATGTATTGGATTTGCCGGCGGGGCCAGTATTAGCCTGGCCCTGACTTACTTTAGTCTACGCACTAAGAATTCACGGGACGCGACACAACTTTCAGGAATGGCCCAGTCGGTCGGCTATTTCATCGCGGCCATTGGCCCGATTTCTATTGGCATGCTTTATCATGCGACCAATGCCTGGACAATCCCTCTGATTCTGCTCCTGATCACCAGCATCCTCATGTTAGCCGCGGGGGTACCCGCCAGTCGCAATCTGACGGTGGAGGTTCCCGAAGAAAGCGCTTGAAGGAGTCCGATGGGAAACTCGAGGTAAGAAGCACTATAATAAGGAAAGCCTGTTGGAAGGTGCTACCGGCCTCGATCGTGTTTGCCGGCTGTTAGAACCTCTCACCAGGAGCACAGATGGCACGAAGGATCTCCCCCTATACCGACAGCACCTTCGGTAGGGATACTAACCGTTCCAGAGTCCTTAGTCGAAAAGGGCTCCTGGGTTGAGGAGGATTTTGGTTCATGAAATTCTATGGTTTTCTGTCTAATTCCCACAGTGCCGCCTTGGTCGGACCCAATGGGTCGATTGACTGGTTGGCCTTCCCGCGATTTGATAGTCCTGCTATCTTTGCCCGGCTTTTAGGAACCGATGACAATGGTTATTTTCGCATCTACCCCGACGCCGAGGCGCAAGTGTCCCAACAATATGTCCCGAACACCAACATTCTCACGACCACTTGGGAGTCTAATCGCGGCCGGGCTATCATTCACGACTATCTCGCGATCGGGCGATCCGAGTTACGGCGATTAATCAAATCAGACCTCCCCCTCACTATCGAAATGCGCCCCAGATTTCACTATGGATTAATACGCCCCGCCCCAAAGTCCGTAAATGCCGGCGCCATCTTCCGCAATCCCTTGGCCCGCGAAGCTTTAGTGTTTGTCGTAAATGGATCCCCCCTATTAGCCTCACAAAGCATCACCGAGGACATCAATCAAGGCATCTGGCACTTGCCACCGGGGCACTATGAACTCGTCCTCCAATACATTGCTGACGATGAAGATCGTCTGGTAGAAGTCGCGGACGTCCTGGCTGAACAGTCGGTAGCACTCGAAGCCGACCTGGCTCACGAATCTCTCAACACCTCGTTTGCGCACACCATGGCCTATTGGCACCATCTGGTGAATCAGTTACCCACCTATGAAGGCCCTCATCGTGAATCCTTTGTGCGCTCGTTGCTGGTCCTCGAAGGACTTACCTACCGGACTAATGGGGCGATCATTGCCGCGCCCACTACCTCCCTCCCAGAAACCGTGGGCGAAACCCGACAATGGGACTACCGCTTCGCCTGGGTACGAGATGGCTCCTACGCTGCTGAGGCCCTCCTCAGTGCCGGAAATTCCGTGGCCTGTCGGCGCTTTCTTGAGTTCTTATTGAATTGTGTGGACCTACAACAAAAGCCATTTCAGGCGCCATTCTTTCATGTGGATGGCACCCTGATTCGTGGCGAACATGACTTAGACTGGCTTCCGGGATTTCAAGGATCAGTGCCATGCCGAGAAGGCAATGCGGCAACCAGGCAAGTCCAGTTAGATATCGAAGGCGATTTCCTCTGGACGGTGTGGAAATATTTCGATGTGACCGGGGACGCCGCTTTTATCCGAAACTATTGGTATATCCTCCAAACCACTATCGATTGGGTGGCCCACAACTGGCATCAGGAAGATGCCAGCCTCTGGGAATTTCGAGACCAAGATGCCCACTATACCCATTCCCAAGTCATGTGCTGGGTAGCCCTCCATTATGGAGCCGATCTGGCCGAAGCCATTCACGAGGACGACAAGCTGATCGCTAAATGGCGCACGGCGGCCGACAAAATTCGTGAAGGCATCGAACTTCACGGGTATAACACCAAAGAGGGTCACTATGCGCAAGCCTTTGGTGGCGACACGGTCGACGCCGCCCTGTTGGTCATGCCGCTGTACGGCTACTGTGAACCGGATGATCCAAAGTTTTTAGGCACCCTCGCTAAAATTGAAAAAATGCTGCTCAAAGGCTTTTGGGTGTATCGATACGGGGGCGACATGCTTGGCGCTGCCGCCCACCCCTTCGTCCTCGCGAGCTTCTGGTTAGCTCGGGTCTACATCCAGTTGGAACGGATTGATGACGCCGAAAAGATCCTGGAGGGCATCATGAGAAACCAAACTGATCTCGGCCTATTAGGCGAACATGCCGATGAAGCCACGGGTACCCCACGCGGGAACTTCCCCCAGGGATTTTCCCACCTGGGCCTCATTATGACCCTCCTGGATTTGTCTCGTGCCAAAATCTCCTTATAAAAAGTCGCGGCAGGTGCGCTTCGTGCGAAGCGCACCCCCTTGCGGTGGATAGGAGGAGCGGTATCCGCGTCTCACCTTACCGGTTTCGGCGCGTGACGCCGCCAAAGCTCTTGGACGACCGCATCCATGGGTACCTCAAACCGTGTCATCATGACCGCTAGATGATAGAGCAGATCCGAGATTTCCCAGACTAAGTCATCTTTTTGACTGCGTTCTGCCACCTCCGTCGACGATTGGGCCATAGCCGCAATCATCACCTCGACGGCCTCTTCTCCAAGTTTCTTGACGATGGTAGAGATAGGCCCTTCGAATAATTGCCAGGTATACGAACTGGCTTGGGGCCCGCCTTGAAGTCGGTCTCTGATGAACGCCTCGACCATCACTAAGGGATCGTCCCCTCGACTCGGTGCGCCATCCAAGCAAGAAGCCCGGCCCAAATGACAGACGGTGGACTCGGGATTGGCTAAATAAAGAAAGCTATCCTGGTCACAGTCGGATAAAATCTCGGTCACCGGCACGAGATGTCCCGAGGTTTCGCCTTTTTTCCATAAGGTTTTGCGAGACCGACTATAAAAATGTGCCAACCCCGTCGACCGAGTCAGTGCCAGCGCTTCTTCGTTGGCGTAAGCCATCATCAGGACCTGCAATGTTTTCTGATCCTGTACAATCACCGGGTACAATACCTGTCCCTCTTCTAGGATACGGGCCATCGTACCATCACCCCTCTTCCCCGTAATTGCTGTTTGATGGTTGCCACGCTCGTCTGCCCTTGATGAAGGATAGATGCCAAGAGCACCGCCGGATGGCCGGCTTCAATGGCTTCCAGGAGATCTTCCACCGCCCCCGCTCCACCCGAGGCGATGAGGGGACGGGCTACGCAGCGGCGGGCGTAATCGAGTAACGCCAGATCGTACCCATGTTGACTGCCATCTCGATCGATACTGGTTAAGAGAAATTCGCCGGCGCCACGCCGTTCGCTTTCCACGAGCCATTCCCCTAACTCCCAGGATGTCCGATGACGCCCTCCATGCGAGTACACGTAAAAGCCATCGTCCTCGCGTTTCGCATCGACTGCGACCACCACACATTGTGCGCCCCATCGATTAGCAACCTGGGTAATGAGGTCCGGGTTTTCGAGGGCTTGGGAATTAATCGACACTTTATCCGCGCCATGTTCCAATAGAGCGGTGACATCATCCACGGTTTTAATTCCCCCTCCTACCGTCAAGGGAATATTTAACCGCTGTCTGGCCCGACTAATCTGATCCCAGCGCCATTGCGTCCTCTCGACAGTCGCCATAATATCGAGCCACACCAGCTCATCTGCCCCATCTTCGGCATATCGTACCGCCAACTCCACAGGGTCTCCCTCATCTACGAGCGATCCGAACTGCACCCCTTTGACCACGCGGCCGTGCTTCACGTCGAGACAAGGGATAATACGTGGCATCAGCATGACCGAAATAACGCCTCCTTTGGGATGGTACCTTCAATCCATGCCTTTCCCACTACCGCCCGAGCCAGACCCCAGTGCTCGAGTTGTTGGAGGTCCTCCACGGTCCGTACACCTCCCCCGGCAGCAAAATCTCCGGATTCTGTCGTCCACGGGAGCCAAAAGTCCTGTCGCAAGCCCTCTAGAGTGCCGTCGCGGTGGATGTCGGTAATGTTAGCCTTTCGCCAACCCTCAGCATACAGTTCCCGCCAAAAATCCCTAGCCAAGGGGCCCGGTCGATCCCATGCGGCAATCTGTATGCAATCTTCTAAGATGTCCAGGGCCATGACCAGGTGCGACTCAAATTGGTCGAGCACCTGTCGCCGGAAACCCGGATCGATCACGACTTGGGTGCCGAGGACAATGTGTTTGACCCCGATATCCACCAGGTGTTCCACGTCTTCGCTGCGTCGGATTCCGCCCCCGACTTCGAGGTCAACGCCGCGCTTGGCCAGGTTCTCTGCGAGGGCAAACAACGAAAATCGTCCGGTCTGGGCACCGGTTAAATCCACTAAATGCAGTCGTGGAGGCATCGTGCCCAGAGCCTCTTCCAGAAACTCTAGTGGTCGACCTCCATATATGGTTTGACGCGAATAATCACCCTGCTGCAACCGGACCACCTGTCCATCTAGAATATCCAATGCCGGCCAAATCTCCACGAATTCCCAACCTTTCTGGTGTCTCGTTCTTATCCCTTACTGGCCAACAGACGCTGTAAAAACAGATCTCCAACGTTTCCCGATAACTCCGGATGGAATTGCACCCCATAGAAAGGCGGTGCAATCACGACACTGGGAAATTCTTGATGGTATACGGTCGTTGCAGCAATGTGCCGAGCATCAGCCGGCTGCACCCGATAACTGTGCACAAAGTAGACCGGGGCTCCATCGAACGCAGCAAGCCAGCCCGGAGCCGTCGCACTCGTATGAATGCTGTTGAACCCAATGTGAGGCAATATTGGAGCGTTCAATTGCGGTACCGTTCCGGCGAGCCACCCCATCCCATGGCCACCCTCGGCCCCGTCACCAAAAAAAGCTTGGAGGCCCAGGCAAATTCCAAAAAAGCGGGTGCCTTGGGTCTTTAGCTGAGGGAGAGCATCCAAGAATCCTTGTTGCTCGAGCCGCCCATAGAGGTTAGCTAATGCCCCCACACCGGGCAGGATCACCCAGTCAACGGGGCTCACATCCCGAGCCGATGACCACAACTCAGGGTCTATTCCGAGTCGTGTCATGGCCGCGATTAAGCTCCCATAATTGCCTATATCGAGGCGTAGAATCGCGACACGCATCACAGTACACCCTTCGTGGAGCTAATCCCTCCTGTTTCGAGCGGTGTCACTGCCTCTGCGAGCGCACGGCCGAAGGCCTTGAACACCGCTTCATACACATGGTGCGCGTTGTCTCCGGCAATATAGCGCAGATGTAGCGTGGTTCCGCTACGCCGCGCGAACCCATGAAAAAATTCCGGCCAGACCTCCGCACTCGTCCCGTTAATATCCCGGTCCGGAAAACCCGGCCCCCAGTAACATTGACCGCGACCCGAAAGATCTAAAGCGCAGAGCACTAAAGCCTCATCCATCGGCACGTACTGCTGCCCAAACCGGGTAATATTACGGCGGTCACCGAGCGCCTCAGTCAGCGCTTGTCCTAATACCAAGCCCACGTCCTCAACCAAATGGTGGGGATCGACTGCGATGTCGCCGTCTGCTTGGAGAGTCATCCCAAATCGTCCATGGAACGTAAAGGCTGTAAGAAAGTGGCTCAACAAGGGCACACTCGTGTCGATCTGAGGATCATGAAACTGGTCGAGATCGAGAGTCAAGGAAATCGAGGTTTCCTGGGTCGTCCGTGAGACCTTAACCTGGCGTGACATGGCGTTCACCTGCTTTCTGTATCATTCGTCGGTTCGGGTTTTAATGCGTAGGCGCAACGAGGCCTGGTGATGGGTCAGGCCTTCCAATTCGGCTAATATGGCTCCCATTTCCAAGGTTTCCCGCGATATGCTCGATGTCGCCCCGATAATACTCATCCGGCGCATAAAGGTCCCGGTCGAAAGCCCCGACTGAAAGCGCCCCGATCCCCCCGTGGGCAACACATGGCTCGGCCCGGCAACGTAATCGCCGAGAGCCTGGCCAGCCATGGGTCCCACAAAGACGGCGCCCGCCGTTCGGACCCGATCGAGAAGAGATTCAGCACCCGGGCCCATGAGCCCAAGATGTTCCGGGGCCATCGTGTTTGCCACTGCGAGCGCCTCTCCCGGCGTTGTCGTGCGTATCACCTGCACCGTACCCATTAGACTCCCCGAAGGGATTCCCTCCACATGCGCTTGCACCCGATTCGCCAAGTCCGGATTCCAAGTAACGAGAATCCCGACCGCACCGGGCCCATGTTCGGCCTGCGCCAGCAGGTCTTCGATGATGACCGAAAGATATTCGAGATTCTCGGCGATAATCATCACTTCGGACGGACCGGCACTCACGTCAATCCCCACCCGCCCCCGACGCCGTAATTCTTCTTTGGCTTGTGTTACATACGCATTACCAGGGCCTGCGATCAGGTCGACCGGCGAAAACCCCTCATAGCCATAACCCAAAATGCCAATCGCTTGGGCTCCACCCAAATTGAGGACTTCATGAATCTGAAGTTTTTTCAAGGCATAGAGCCAACGCGGGTCGGATCGCACCGCACGCTGGGGCGAGACCGCTACAACAATATCCTGTACCCCGGCTACCCGGGCCGGCACCGCCGTCATTAAGAGACTCGACAACAAAGGATATTCTCCATTGGGCACATAGAGCCCCACCCGCCCTAAGGCCACGAAGCGCTCTTCTAAAGTCAGGCCAGGCTCTGGAGATACCCTCGTCGCTTGGGGCCGAATGCGCTCGTGAAACCATCGTATCCGGTCGATGGCAAAATCGATGGCCGCTTGAATTTCTTCCGTGAGCATTGAGTCATCCTGTTCCGGTTCTAAGTCAAATGGGTCCCACCGCACATCGTAGGGCTCCAGTTGCACACGGTCGTATAGGTGGGTGTAACGCAGAGCCGCCACGAGCCCTTCTTCTGCAATCGCGTCAAGAATGGTGGTCACCGTTGTTTGCACGTCGTTCATTAGGTTGCACCGGCTTTCTTATCGATGATAGTCCCAAGCTTCTGATGGAATTCACGAGTGGACTCGCGAATCCGCCAGGAACCAGGATTAGCCACGAGCTGTGCCGTGGACCAGAGGATGGTCTCGACCACAGTCAGGCCATGTTGCTGAAGGGTCTGGCCGGTATCCACCACATCCACAATATAGGGGGCTAAGCCAATCACCGGAGCCAATTCCACGCTTCCGGATAACCCTACGGTTTCCACGGGATGTCCACGTTTTTGGAAAAACTGCCGGGTGATATGGGGATATTTGGTGGCGACTCTAAGCGGTCCCTCGGGCCATTTTGCACTCTGACCGGCTAAGACGAGACGGCACTCTGCTCGCTTCAAATTCATCACCCGCATCACGCCCGGATCCGGATATTCTTCGAGCACATCCATCCCGACTACCCCAAAATCCGCAATGCCCCGGGCCACTAAGATGGACACATCGCGAGCGCGAGCTACAATGAGACCGGGGCGGTCTTGATTCGGTGGAAACCATAATTGACGGCTCTTCCCGTGAATCGGCCAGGGAAACCCGGCTTGATTCCACAAATCCTGAAACACATCCATAATCCGCCCTTTGGCCACTGCCACCGTGGTATCAACTGACATGGACATATCCATCGGGACCCGCTAAGGCCTCTTGCCAGACGTCAAAATAGATCGTAAAGCCTGCCCCGGCAAACGTCTTGGTCGGAGTCTTAATCCCAAATCTCCCTCCATTGGCCAAAACCTGCCCGGTACGATTGTGATAGAGCGTAAACACAAGACCCGAATAATAGCTCCAGTTGCCCACTAACGATAAGTCCCATAGTGTGGTCCAGTTTTCAGGAATGCCTTCAGGGTCGGTGATTGGGACAGAAGCATTTAAGGCTGGGAAAAATTTCTCGGAGGGTTGAGGTCGTAGTAGACCTACGTTTCCCCCTGGATACTCTAATATTTTCGCTTCCACCGCCTGGAGATTTCCCTGTTGCAACCACCGGTAGAGCTCTTGGTAGTCTTCGGGCGCACACCCCATGGCCACTAGATACCGTTTGAGCCAATCCACCTGCCCGTAGACCATGGTATATTCTTGATCTGAAAGATCAGGGGCCAATTGCGCAACTAAATCTTTTAGAATGCCCAGTAGTTGTCTATTATCGATCTCTCCCTCGCTTCCTAAGATTTCTACATCAACGGCTTGCGCCCACACCGACCGACGAGTATGGAACAAAGGTCCCGTCGCAAACAGTTTCAGCGGGGGAGACGTTTGGAGTTGAGGAAAACTCCCTAAGAGGTCTACCATGGCGCGCGTGTGATCCGTCCGATATTCTTCATTACGCAAGGGATCCGTCGGCACAGGATCAAATCCCTCTCGCAGCAAAAAATTGACCACCCGTAAAAAGGTTTCATATTGCCTGCGATTCTCTTTAAGCCACCGTTGCATGAATACATCTCCTCGTTAACACTTTAGCGTGTTAAACATACCCGACATCGTTTCCTGCGTCAACCCCGTAATCCATGCTTTTCGCGATTACTGCATCCGATCCCATTCCATCATAAATTTATCCATGATGGGTATGGGGGCTACGGTGACGCGCAGATACCCAGGGAGGCCAAAACTCGTGGTGGGTCGCACCACAAATCCTTGTTGCAAGAGCCGCTCGGCTGTCACGCGGTCGTCATCCGGGCTCTTTAGGGTGACGAAATTAGCTTGGGTTGGAAAATGTTTGATGCTGCGGCTTCCGAGTAACTTGATGAAGTGGGCTCGTGCCTCCAGCGTTTGCTGACGTACCCAATCGAAATATTCGAGATCCCCAAGGGATGCGGTCGCCGCATGGGCTCCGATGGCATTGAGGGAAAATGGCTCGCGGGCCTTATTCAGAGCGATGATCACTGCAGGTGGCGCGGCCGCCCACCCGATACGTAGCCCAGCCAGTGCGTAGAGCTTGGAAAAGGTTCGCACTACCACCACGGGATGGCCCTGGCGCACCGCTTGGAGAAAGTCGGGCGCCTCCTCATCCTCCACAAATTCTTGATAGGCACCGTCTACCACAACCACCACCGTCTTGGGGATCGCCAACAAGAACGCGTCCCAGGCGTCGCGGGAAATCATGCCGCCGGTCGGATTATTCGGGGTACAGAGATAGATCACGCGCGTGGTAGAGTCCACCGCTTCTAAAATCGCTTCGAGATCATTCTCTCCCTTCGATCCAAGCCGTATCGGTCGCGGCGTCGCCCCCGCGAGCCGCGCACTATGGTGATAAGCCGAAAAGCTAGGGTAGGGATAGACGATAGAGGTGCCTGGCTCGCTGTAGACGGTAGCGATAAGCCGTAAAATTTCATCGGCTCCATTACCCACCACCAGCGTATCCGGCGCTAACTGGTGAGTTTTCGCGAGGGCCGCAATCAGGGACGATAATTGCATCGCAGGGTAATACTGGATGGACAGGAGTGCCTGCTGGGCGGCCTCCAATGCCTTTTGCGATGGACCCCAAAGACTTTCATTAGAGGCCAACTTTATGAGGCGATCGTGCCCGGCGACCCGAGCGGCATCTTCCAATGAGGTTCCCGGTGAATACACCTTCAACGCATCAATTTCTGGACGAGGGCCCATGACTCTCGCTCCCCTTTCTTCGCACACATTCTCTCCATTATACCGTCTTACGGCGATATGATGCGCAAGACGGTTTTCCTCATCACCGCCACAGGATTTCGCAGTATACTAAAGTCAACGCTGCCAAACCCGGGTGCCCCATCCGATACTGGGCTCGGTAAAAGAATCATTTCGGGTTCTAAACCGGCGACCGCGTTGGGACCGTGATTCCGTATGGAAAATCCGTAGGCCCCTAGACCGGACGAGCCACAAGGACTGCCGCGTACTGCACCATGGACACGGTTGGCAAGTCAGCCAACCCTGCGCCAATCCAGAAAGGGGGGAGGCGGCTTTCTCCTCGGCCTGAACGCCGGGGTCCCCGCCGCCAATTTTTGATGGAACTCAAAGCGGCCCTCATACCACCGAAATTTGACTCACCGAGCGCCGAGCGTCAACACCGAAAACAGCGGTTAGCGGGGGCCTTTCGATTATTCGCCCGCTTCGGCTTTGATGAAGGCGTCGCGGGTCACATTACGGTGCGTGATCCCGAACGACCGGATCATTTTTGGGTAAATCCGTTCGGCAAATATTTCGGCGCAATTTGCGCCTCCGACCTAATTCTCGTGAATCGCCAGGGGTCGGTCGTCGAAGGCAACGGGATGATCAATGCGGCTGCTTTTGCCATTCACGAGGCGGTGCATCAGGCCCGCCCCGATGTGATAGCGGCGGCTCATACGCACTCAATTTACGGAAAAACGTGGTCGAGCCTCGGCCGATTACTCGATCCCATCACCCAAGATGCCTGTGCCTTTTATGATGATCACGCCATTTTAACCGAATATACCGGCGTCGTATTGGATCCCGCCGAGGGACAAAAGATTGCACGCACGCTGGGGAGTGCCAAGGCCATCATCTTACAAAACCACGGCCTCCTGACTGTGGGCGGAAGTGTCGACGAAGCCGCCTTTTGGTTCATCAGTCTCGAACGTGCTTGCCAATCCCAACTCATGGCCGAAGCGGCCGGCACGCCCACGCACATCGACCCGACCTATGCGGAAATGACCCACTCCCAAATTGGAAGCCCTCTCGCGGGATGGTTTAGCTTCCAGCCCCTGTGGGAACAT
The DNA here is from genome assembly GCA_027343695.1 of Sulfobacillus sp. Classification (GTDB taxonomy): domain Bacteria; phylum Bacillota; class Sulfobacillia; order Sulfobacillales; family Sulfobacillaceae; genus JAKADJ01. Next base: position 12,166 of record DAHWKJ010000017.1, read on the forward strand.
ATTGTGCGCGAAGAGCCCGATTTCTTAGAGTAACTCGGCATCAGAGCCCTTATTCGTCGCAGTTGCCGAGCGGTTGCAGGCAGAGGGCCGAATAGCCCTCAAGAAACCGCGTCAACGATGCCATGCGCGTGGTGATTTCTTCATGCCATGACTGTAAGCGGGTACGACCCTCGGGAGTAATCGTATACACCCGAACCGGGGTCGGCTGAGATTCCGTCCGCCAATGAGACGATAACGCGCCGACCTCCTCAAGTTCTCGTAGGGTACGATAGACGCGCCCTCCATCGATAACCCAGTCACCTGGCAAAAACTCTTTCAACCATTGCAATACGGCCCCCCCATGGCCAGCCTGCCGAGCAAG
>DAHWKJ010000038.1 GCA_027343695.1 Sulfobacillus sp.
CGAGAACGGATGGGACCGCAGAATCCATGAAGGGGTGAAGATGCCGGATTACTGAAGTCCCCCGTATCCCAGGTATGGGTTTGATTTCCAGGTCGAAAGCAGTGTCAGCGCGTCTGGGACCCTGGGGGAGGATGTGCGCAACCCGTGAACCCTCTCACACGACGAAGCTGAACCTCATTCCTGGCCGGATGGCCTCAATTGAATGAACGCGGCCCCTTCGGTCTCCATCACCGGGTCTCCCTCTTGATTGACTACAGAAAAGTGTATGCCGATGATGCCCTTGGGCTGGCTCCGCGACAAGCGCGCGGTGGGAATCGTTACCGTAGCGTATAACGTATCGCCGGGACGGACAGGGCGGAGCCACTGCACTCGTTCCAGCCCAGGGCCTCCCATCGAGGCATCTCCCATGACATCGGCTTCAATCCACCGCGACCAGACCAGACTTAAGGTGTGGTACCCGGATGCGATAATCCCGCCATAGGGTCCTGTTGTCGCGAACTCTTCATCGGTATGGATGCGTTGCGGATCATAACGTTTTGCGAATTCAAGAATGTCCTGCAAGGTGACGGTAATGGGCTCCAAACGATATTGTTGGCCTTCGCGAATTTCTTCGAAATACATGGCAATCTCTCCCGTCTTCATTTTTGTTGATCCCCCAGGGGGTGGATAAACACCGCGAACATGTCATCGGAGCGAGTCCAAAGAGAATGGAAACGTGACCCCGAAGCACGGTTGGCACCCACATCTGCCTATGAAGCAGCTTGCGCTACCACTACCACACATGGTGGCGCCGTACTCTGCAGCGCTGGTCCCAATTCACCACGGCGAGGCCTTCTCAGGCAGTCGATCCCTATGTGGTGGCGATGATTCGTGCTGGAGCCCCGTTAGAATTCTTGATCTTCAGCGGTAGCGCCGTGATGTGAAACACTTCTGTAAGGTCTGGTTGGTAGGCCAAGTTCTCCACAATGAGTAGGGGATGCCGCAACAAGATGCGGTGAATGGGAAAACTCTCGGTGTCGACGGAATCCACAGACGGTGCGTCTACCAGGATCATGGTATACCCCTCTCTCACAAGGTGCTGCGCACTCTCTTCGCTGAGAACTGGAAAGGGATCAAAATAACGGGGGGTGCCCCAGTAACGGTATTGGCCGGTGAGTAATAAAAGCCCATCGTGGTGGGGAATGTGCTTGGTCGCCTGAGATAAAAAGGATGCGCTGATGGAAGATTGGTCTTCGCAGTGAATCGTGTGGACACGCCGAACGAATGCCTCGAGGGGGAACTCATCGAGCGATGCGCCGTCGGCATAGAAATGGGTCGGTGCATCGATATGGGTGCCGAGGTGGTTCCAGAACGCATAATCAGACATCCCATATCCATCCTTTTGCGGGGTGGCAAAATCATGCAGGATGGGTTGCGGAATACCGGGATAGAGTAGCATATCTTCACTAATCGTATAGGTCAGGTCCCACATGGATAATACTCCTCTCAACGTTCTTGTATCCAGCATAGCGAGAATTGGGAATCAATGCAAAATGGAGAAGAGGGGCAAACCAGCGTATGCGGGGGTTCCCCCAAGGGTCTTAGTCGCCGCAAGCCGGCGACCCTGGTCATCAAATCCGGTACAATAATGGCACTAAGAACTATCCGGGGGGATACTGTGTCGACGGTTGAGGATACCGCGCATCATCTTTTAGTCTTTGTGGCGCTTCCCTCAGGGTTTACTTGGGACTGGGCACTCACCCCATTGAATGTCGGGGAGGAGGTTCAGGAGGCTCAGGCCGGATTGCTGCGAGATCTTACTCACAATGCCTATCGGGCCTTGCTTCATCTAGGGCTGAAAGAACACGTGGAGATACCGTCGGATTCGGTGCGCTTTTTTCATAGACTCGCGCGCACTTATGCCAAAAATTTGACTCGTATCGAAGATATAGAGCACAAGAGGCAGACGATCCATGTGGTTATGTCGGAATCCGAGGAGGAGCGTCTCGTGCGAGAAGCTCCTTTTATGCCTGGCGTAGAGCACGTCAATGTTGCTTGGCTGAGGCTTATAGGGAAAGGTATCGAGGAGGCCTTTCATGAGGACATTACGGGTTATCCTGGCACAGTCGCCGAGTACTTCCAGCACTGGGGCGCCGATCTTACACCTCCTGGACGTGTATTTTTTCATATGGTGGAGTCCAAAGATGAGGCGTATCCCTTTGCTTTTTTGGCCACCTACGCACCGGAGCCCGAAGAAGGGGCCGCGGCCCGTCACGTCCCCCTTAAAAACGCCTTGGTCGAATATCAAGATAACCAAGACAACCTGTTAAGGCTGCTTTCGACGGTGAGCCGAGCTGCTAGGGACAGTGCGTTCGTTGCGGGACTCTTAGACTCGGGCGAAATCTTTCATCCGTTGCGTCTGACCGTTGAGGAGGCCCATACGTTTTTGAAAGAAGTGCCTCTTTATGAAGCGGTGGGCATCCTGTGTCGGATCCCGAAGTGGTGGCGGGGCGATCCCAACCGGCTACGCGTGACCGTCAATATCGGGACCAAAGCCCCATCCCGGTTGGGTGCCGATGCGATCCTAGACTTTGCTGTGCAGATCGCCCTGGGAGACGAATCCGTGACGCTTGAAGAAATTCAATATTTACTTCAACAAACCGAAGGATTGGCGTTTCTAAAAGGGAAATGGGTCGAGGTTAATCACGATCAACTGAAAGCCGTGTTAGCGGCGTACGAGATGGCTGCCCAACGGGGACGGTCGATGGGCATCATCGAAGCACTGCGCTATGAACTATTTAAAACGGGCGATCGGTCTTTAGCTTCCACAGGGCCTAAGATTGAGGTGAAACATGGAGACTGGCTGAACTCTTTGCTAGAACGCCAGGTCCAGCTCCGCGGCCCGAAAGAAGTCGAGATGGGTCCGGATTTTAAGGCGGTGCTCCGTGAATATCAAAGTCAAGGAGTAACGTGGTTAGGTCAGATGCGAGAGCTTGGTCTTGGTGCCTGTCTGGCGGATGATATGGGATTGGGGAAAACCGTCCAGGTGTTGGCATGGCTCAATGCTCTACGCCAAGCACAACCGCTTCGCGCACTATTGGTTGTGCCGGCGTCATTGCTGGGGAACTGGATGGATGAAATGGCACGGTTTACGCCCTTGTTACGAGGATACCTAGTCCATCCTTCGGCCGGTGCGACACAAGATCCGCGTGAGTGGGGCGCCTATGATGTCATTGTGACGACCTATGGGATGCTCCAAAGATATTCCGAACTTCGGGATACAACGTGGGATGTGGTGGTGCTCGATGAAGCTCAGGCCATTAAAAACCCGGCGACCAAACAGGCTCAGACGGTGAAGCAACTGCAGGCTGTCCAACGGATTGCCTTAACCGGGACTCCCATCGAAAACCGGTTATCCGATCTTTGGTCGCTCTTCGATTTCCTGAATCAGGGGCTTTTAGGCACGGCGGCAGAATTTACGCAGTTTACTAAGGCGTTGTCGGACCATCCTGAGGGGTATGGCCCGTTAAGGCGCGTGGTGAGCCCGTTTATTCTTCGGCGCGTGAAAACCGACAAGACCGTCATTGCCGATTTACCGGATAAAATTGAGACCACGAGTTTTGCGACATTGAGTCGTCGCCAGGCGGCGCTGTATCTGGAAGTGGTACAAGATGTCGCCACCAAAATTCAAAGGGTTGACGGCATCGAGCGTCGAGGGCTCATCTTAGCCTCGCTCTTAAAACTTAAACAAATCTGCAATCATCCGGATCAATATTTGGGTCAATCCTTATTTGACCCCGAAGAGAGCGGGAAATTTGCTCGGCTCGAAGAAATCACTGAGACCATTCGAGAAAAGCGGGAGCGGGTATTGGTCTTTACGCAATTCAAAGAAATGACCGAGCCCCTGAACGACTACTTAGCCACCCTATTCAATCATCGCGGCTTGGTGTTGCACGGGGGCACCCCAGTGGCACAGCGTAGGCAATTGGTCACCCGCTTTCAAAGCGCCGATTATGTGCCGTATATGGTGCTTTCGATCAAGGCTGGCGGAGTCGGCCTCAATTTAACCGCAGCCAATCATGTGATTCATTTTGACCGGTGGTGGAATCCGGCCGTGGAAAATCAGGCGACGGACCGGGCCTTTCGAATTGGGCAACACAAAGGGGTGATGGTGCACAAGTTTGTGACGTACGGGACGATCGAAGAAAAGATTGACCGATTGATTCAAGACAAATTACAGTTATCGCAAGAAATCATTGCGAGCACTCAGGAACACTGGATTGGCGATTTGGACAACGAGACCCTTATCGATCTCCTCAAACTTGAACGCTAGCACGGCGAGAAGGGGATATTTATGGCGCGATCGAGAAAATACGGAGGGTTTGCTCCCTACGTGTCGGTGGCCGAGCGTCGGGCGAGAGCTCAACACACGGTGGACACACTCCGCAACCAGATTCCCAATATCCAGCCTGTGGTGGTGCAGGGTCAAAAGCTGGCCCGGACCTGGTGGGGTCAGGCCTGGAATAGGAATCTCGAACGCTATGCGGACTATGCGTATCGGATTAGCCGCGGTCGCAGTTATGTGCGCCAAGGGGCGGTCCTGGACTTAAAGATACAAGCGGGGCGGATCAAAGCCCTCGTGCAAGGTAGTCAGACCCAACCCTACTCCGTTCAGATTATTATTGACCCCCTAAAGGGCACGGCGTGGGACAGTGTGAATCGAGCCTGTGAGGGCACCATCAATTCGTTGGCAGAATTGCTCGAGGGGAAATTCCCCAAAGCTCTCGGCGAGTTATTTACCGCGGAGGGGAAGGGACTCTTCCCCACTCCTGATGAAATCCATCTTCAGTGTTCCTGTCCGGATTGGGCCACCCTTTGTAA
>DAHWKJ010000043.1 GCA_027343695.1 Sulfobacillus sp.
TCTCACGCTACTGATTGGTGGCCCGTCATTCGAGAGATTTTGGTCGACGACTGGGGCTTTGACGGCCAATATCTCGATCCAACAACGCCTCTGTTTCGTGATACCATTGCGGCTTGGATGGATTGGGTAGATCTTTTACAAACCATTGCAGAGCACACTCGTATCGAGTTACCCCAAGATGCTCCGTTAGATGCTTTGACGTGCGGTAACGATCTGGTAGCGCTATTAGAGCATCGGTGAGGCCCTGTAATGACCGAGGACAACACCTACCGAGGATTAGAATTTCATCTGCACCCGATGCGTCTCGCCTGGCAAAAACTACGGCCCTCTCAGGCGCTATCCATAGGGTTGCGTTCGTTGCAGTTTTGTAGCCGACCTGCTCCGCGTGTGAATGGCAATCCAAAATGGGTCGCGATTAAACCTCTCTTGTCGGGCATCTGTGGATCCGATTTAAGCCTTTTGCGAGCTCGCAGTTCTCCTTATCTTGCTCCGCTCACATCGTGGCCCGCGGTCCTCGGACACGAAGTGGTCGGTGAAATTGCGACATCCGACGCGCCATGGCCCCTCGGCACTCGGGTGGTAATTGACCCCAGCCTCGCGTGTGAGGCTCGCGGTCTACCTCCTTGCCTAGCTTGTGCTCGCGGTGAACCCGACGAGTGTGCAAACCGTCACGATTCGGACCTTGGTGCGGGCATGCTTCTCGGATATCATCGTGACCTCCCGGGCGGATGGTCAACCACCATGTGGGCTCCCGTAAAGCAAATTTTTCCTATCCCCTATGCGATGAAAACGCGGCGAGCTGTGTTGGCGGAGCCTGCTGCTATTGTCTTCCAAGGTTTGTCGCGTGTCCCCAGGCCCGGCCCCGACTCCAAGGTCCTGGTGTTAGGAGCAGGAACCGTGGGTCTTTTAACCGTATGGCTGTTAAAGGACACCCTTGGCACGCCGCACATTTCGGTCCACGCTCGCTATCCGCACCAAGCCCGTATGGCCAGCCAATTAGGAGCCGCCACAGTTTATCAAGACCAGGGGGATTCCCGTTTCGTGCCCAATGCGACCCTCCGTGCCGTTACTGGCACCCCCTACCCCACCCAGTTTAACGGCTGGCCTTATCGGCCCTACGGATTCGATCTCATCGTGGATACCGTCGGCAGCCAGACATCGTTTTATGAGGCGGCAACCTTAGTGCGACCGGGTGGCCAAATACTGCTCCTGGGAGGCGCTGGACGCATGTCCGTGGACTTAACACCCATTTGGTCGCGGCGGATTACTCTCCTCGGTTCATTCGGATATGGCCACGCAGCCATCAGTGACGCGTCGGCCACATTCCAGTCGGTTATTAACCGACTCCACAAAACCACCCTGCCGATAGAAAATTTAGTAACCCATGCCGTCCCCCTTAATCGCTACGCAGATGCGTTTAGGCTGTTACGACACCATGAATCCACCATCAAAGTCGCTTTGAGCCCACCGAATCCTGTTGTCTAAGGGTTCCTCGAATGGGGCCGAATGGCCCATGAAATGGGGCCCGATGGATCCTACTGCACCTCCCCAATGGCTATTATAGTGAACCTATTCTTACGTCTCTGTCTCTATTGGGGGGCGATACGTTGCACACATGGTGAGACGCAATCCAATCCAAGGCGAAGGATTGACGCAAATCATGGCTAAACTGATACGTATATACTGGCAAAATCGTCTGAAGACAGCCGTGATTCGCTATCACTCCCTCACCCATCCCGAAGTCCTACGGGTGAGTCAGATTTTAGATCGGTCGATTGTATTGGCTCAGCGATCCCAAGATTTTTCATCACGCTCATGGTTCACGACGCCGAAGTTCAAACTATGGCACCCGATAAGACTATCGATGTTACCCCCCGTACGGATTGCTCGTCAGAAAGGAGCCCATATCGTGACACAACCCACCCGAGAAACTTTTATACAAGCCATTAACGCCGGGAGAAAAATAGAAGCGGGTGATTGGATGCCTGACGAATATCGGCAATTGCTTATTAAACAAATTCATATGCATGCCATTAGCGAAATCATGGGCGCGTACCCTGAGAAGGAATGGGTAGCCCAGGCTCCCACCATTCAACGCAAGTTGGCACTCAACGCCAAGATCCAAGACGAAATCGGCCATGGCCAGATCCTCTTGCGCTTGGCCGAAGATCTGAGTGCTCCCTATGGCCGCGGACGCGAAGATCTCCTGGCGGACGTCCTCGTGGGTCGGGTCAAATTCCATAATGTTTTTCACATGCCGGCTCCTACGTGGGCAGACGCCGGCGTCATTGGGTTTTTGGTAGATGGAGGGGCTATCATTACCCAAGCCATGCTCCTCGCAAGTTCCTATGCCCCGTATGCGCGGATGTTGAAACGTATTGTGGCCGAAGAAAGCTTTCACATGCAACATGGCGAGTCCGTTGTCCTGGCACTGGCGTCCGGCACAGAGATCCAGCGCAAC
>DAHWKJ010000059.1 GCA_027343695.1 Sulfobacillus sp.
CAACACTTTGGAATCACAACCGTGTATTTCTGCCAATATGTGTCGACCCAATGCGTTCATCGCATTCCCAACCCCCTTTTGTCCCGAGTTGAGCTCGTCCTTCAGAAATCTGTCCGACGGCCACGATAATTTTATCAAAATACGCCCCTGTGTCAACAAAATAATGCATTTAGGCAGGAAATGGCGGAATAAAATTGAATGGCGAACGATCAGGTTAGCGAATCTCGGGTTTTTATCAAATTGCTCAATGTACCTATGCCATCTATGGTGATTTGCACCAAATCGCCGTCCTTGATGGGTCCTATTCCTTCTGGGGTGCCGGTGTAGATCACGTCTCCCGGCTCCAACGTCATGAATTGACTAGCCCGCAAGACTAGGTCAGCAGGCTTAAAGATCATGTGGCGGGTTGTCCCATCTTGGCGAACTGCGTGATTAATTGTTGTTACCAGTCTTAGGTCTTCGACATCAAGACCCGACACTACCCAAGGCCCCAATGGCGCAAAGGTATCATAGCCTTTGGCACGCACCCATTGCCCATCTTTTTTTTGGAGATCACGGGCCGTCACATCATTGCCAATGGTGTAGCCCCAGATGCACTGGGCTGCCTCTTCTATGGTGGTGAGTTGGCTACAGGATTTGCCAATGACGAGCACGAGTTCCCCCTCGAAATCGATACGGCCCATGTCGACAGGAATCCGTACCGGAGCGCCGTCACCAACCACCGAGCCAACCTGTTTGAGGAAAAAAAGCGGTTCAGAGGGCACTGCGTTGCCGAGTTCGGCGGCATGGGCCTGATAGTTACGCCCGACCGCAAGGACGGTGCGAGGCTCTACCGGAGGTAGTATTTTAACCTCCTCTAGCGCTCTCCATGTCGTCACCGGCGCATCCGGGTTGGTAAGGAAATTGTCTCTTAATAACCCAACCTGCCCGTTTTCCCACCGGACAAAATGGATTTGGCCCTCCACCATCACACGCCCAAAATGTTTCGTCAATTCATTCAACCGTCCTTTCTATTTGGATAATGTCCCGATGGACTCGCTTCTGCCGCGATGGCTTTAAGCATGCCGCGGGCGTTGTCGCGTAAGGCAAGTTTGCCCACGGGGTTCAATAAAGTCGCTAGCATAGGAATCCCGAACTCGAATTCAGTGTCCAAAGTCACTTCGGTGCCCTCGGTGGTGGTGCAAAGCCTCCATTCGCCTTGAAATATTTTCAGGTCGCCCTCGATCTGCGTGAACGTAATGCGACCTTCTTCAGGGTAAAAGGTGTCGCGCTCAGTCCATCGGAATTTGGCGCCTTGTAGCCGTGTCACCCAGTGGGACAAGGTATAGTTATCCCCTCGTTCGGTGACTTCAATACTTTCCACGTTCTTCATAAAACGCGGAAACTGAGTCATGTCAGCCAGGATTCGATAGAGCACCTCTCTTTCAACCGGCACCACCTCGGTTACAGATACCAATGGCATATCCTGTTCTTCCTTTCTGGATTAACCGCGTTTCTAGTCTAACAGTTCCTCAATGTCGGGGTAGATCGTCGCTAATGCTGCATCAATGCGCTCCACTACGGTGTCTAGTTGCTCCCGGGTAATAACGAGTGGGGGCATGAGCCGAATCACCCTTTCGTTATTGAGGGTGTATACTACCAAAACCTGACGTTGGAACAGTTCCGAAATTAAGGCGCCACCGATCCCGGCTCCGGGCACTTCTATACCGATCATGAGTCCTCGACCGCGGACTTCGGTGATGGCCTTCGGATAGCGTCGCTGAAGGGTCCTCAACTGTTCTAGGAAGAACTGGCCAAGGGCCAATGCCCTTTCGGGTAACTTTTCTTCCACTGTGACCTTCAAAGCTTCTAAGGCTACGGCACACGCCAGCGGGTTACCTCCGAAAGTTGAGGTATGAATGAGTGGACTCGACTCAAAGAACTTCCAGGTGCCGGGACGTCCAACAATGGCTCCAATCGGAACGATGCCACCGCCTAAGGCTTTAGCCAAGCACAAGAGGTCCGGCACTACATGACTATGTTCGATGGCGAATAGGGTCCCAGTGCGGCCGATTCCCGTCTGCACTTCATCGACGATTAATAAGGCCCCGGTGTCATCACATAAGCGACGGAGCTCCGGCAAGTAGGTATCGGGTGGGATCACCACGCCACCTTCGCCTTGAATGGGTTCCACAATGACGGCGGCGGTCTGGGACGAAATCACGGCCGCTAGCGCCGCGGCATCTCCATAGGGTACGCGAACCACCTCTGGTACCAGAGGTTCAAATGGCTCTTGATAGAGGCGACGACCCGATACCGATAGTGAACCGTAGGTCTTCCCATGGAAGGCCCCGATGGTACTGATAATTTCTTGGCGGCCCGTCGCCGCGCGCGCAAACTTTAATGCACCTTCCACGGCTTCCGTCCCACTGTTGCAAAAAAATGAATATTGTAAATCGCCCGGAGTGATTTGGGAGAGCATCTCGGCTAGGTCGACGCCCGGGCGACTTTCTAGCACATGCGAAGAAATCCCCATTTTGTCAAGTTGACGATGCGCGGCAGCAACTATTCTGGGGTGTTGATACCCTTGATTGAAAACCCCATAACCTCCTGCACAATCGATAAACTCGTGGCCCGATTCATCCCATAAGATAGCGCCCTGCCCATGATCTTCTACCGAATCAATCCCCGTAAATCTAAATATGCGAGCTAAAGCCGGGTTCATATATTGGCCATAGCGCTCTAACAGTTCTTCAGCCATCCGCACCGTCGTCCTTTCCATGGTCAGTGGGTGTACTCATAGCAAAGAGTACACTAGTTGCCTTAACCCGACTAGTGTCGAAAGCATAAGCCCCTCCCCGTTTACAGGGAGGGGCTTATGCTCGGTTATTATCTTCTTTAGTGGTTAATGGTCCAACGGTTAGGCGAGTTTTGGTCGGTAATCGGGTTGGCCCACTTGTTGACGCCGCTAATGTAATTGGCGGTTTCGTTGAAGGCTGGGATCCATGGTAACCAGATAACCGGGTAGTGTGATGCCGCATACGCCTGGTAGGCGTTCATATTGGCCGTAATTTGGCTAGCGGTCCCGGGAGCATAGGTTTTGTTAATCAAGGTGTTCATCTGGTTGCTGTTATAGCCTCCTGCGTTAGACCCCGCTCCCGTCTTAAAGAGACCTCCACCAGTTGGGTAGTAGTCTGGCTCATAGGTCCAACCGCCGCCCCACCAAATCATTTGCCAGTTGGTCACGTTGGCTTGGACATTGTCCCCAATCAAGGTGTTGAAGGGTTGCGATAAGAGGGTGACTTTGATCCCCATTTTGGCCCAGTCCTGCGCCATCAGTTCCGCCTGATCCTTCACGCTATTGCTGCCCGATACATAGTCGAAGGTGAATTTAAACGGAATGCCTTGGGGATTGGTCATCACACCGTTGGTAATGTGCCAGCCATGCGACAAAAGCAGTTTTTTCCCAGCCGAGGGATTATAAGCACCGATATTCTTGATGCTCGGATCATCGAACACGGTCTTGGGTTTCGGGGGAATGGGTCCCCACTCTTGGGTTCCGTGCCCGTGGTAGAGACTCGCAATCATTCCGGGTTGGTTAATTCCCATCTCAAGAGCTTGACGGACATACGCCGGGGCTATCAGTTGAGCGAAATGACCGGGCGCTTTGGAGCTAAAGTTCGGCACCATGTAATTAAAACCAAACACGTACAGCGTCGAGAATTTATCGTTCGTCAATTGGGACTTGGAACTCCACAGCGATGCCGGGAGAAATCCAACATTGACCTTGCCGGTCTTCAAAGCCGCAAATTCTGAGGCGCTATTGGTCTCATATTGATAAATCAGCTTAGAAATCGATGCCTTGTGACCATCGTAGCTCGGGTTAGGCACGAACGTCCAATACTGGTTATTGGGTTTGGAAGCTGTTGCATCGTACTTGAATGGTCCGTCCACGACGTTGTAATACGGTGATGACGGGGTGTTCGATACCGATTGGATGAACTTAGCCTCATTGGCCAAGTTCTTATGAATATCCCAAACGGCCTTGGGCACAGGCTGAACTTGACCTAGACCATTGTGCAAGAACCATTGCGGGTTAGCATGTTGATTAAGAGTGACGATAACCGTATGGTTACCTTGGGCCACCACACTCTTCCACATCGCAGGCAAGCCCCCGATACCGGCGCCACCATAAGTCCAAGGAGCTTTTCCGCCAGACAAATATTCTAAAAGTTTCATGCTCCACACCACGTCAGCGGCAGTCACTGGCGTGCCGTTAGACCACTGCCATTTCTTGTGCAGGGTAATCGTATAGACACTGCCACTTGAGTTCCAAGTCACGTTTGACGCCAGCGATCGAGCGTAGTCGATACCGTCGGTTCGTGAAATGTGCAGCAGCGGTAGGTACAGGTTGCTTTGCATGGTGCCGTTCATATCACTGTATGCGGTGTTGGCAGTAATCGGAAACCACCAGTTGGGCGAAGTTTGGGGCGCCAATGCTACAATAGCAACATTACCCACCGGGGATTTGGGTAGTGAAGTGCCGCTTTTAGCGGGACTTGAACCGCACCCTGCTAGCAAAAGAGACGAGCCGGCGATAGTAGCGGCGGCTAACGCCATCGAACGATGTTTCATGAATAGACCTCCTATAGTTGAAAATCAGTGTCTGCTAGGCTTTCACCTGTCTATAACGGGCGTGCCGAGGGCTGTTTAAAATGATAAAGTCCTCGCTAGCGTCACCATTGCGAATAACCTGTAAATTACGTGCGAATTTATATTCGACAAGGAAGGCCGATAATCCTGCTGAAATAACGGCAATCCCGTCAATTTTCTAAAGGTTAGAACCAGTTGGATTTCTAGACCTATGAATAAGAGGCGCCCTCGACCTGCTGTCGAGGGCGCCTCTTATTCATAGGATCTCTATTTAGAGATGGTCCAGTAGTTCGGAGTCATGAGGTCGGTGATCGGGTTAAACGTTCCATTGACCCCCTTCATGTTGGTCGCATTGGCGCTGAATTGTGCGGTCCACGGCAACCAGATTACCGGCAATTGCTGAGCCGCGTAAGTTTGGTAAGCGTTCATCCGTTGGCTAATCTGAGCATTGGTGCCTGGGGCGTAGGTAGATTGTACCAACCGATTCATGGTCGAGCTCACATAATCCCCATAGTTGGCGGCTGATCCGCTAGCAAAAAGACCTCCACCGGTCGGATAGTAATCGGGCTCATAAGTCCAACCGCCACCCCATGCGTTGAGTTGCCACGCCGTGGGGTCACTTTGACTGGTGTTCGCGATCAGCGTGTTGAATGGTTGAGATACCAAATTAGCCACGATACCTTCTTGCGCCCAATCTTGTTTCATCAACTGCACTTCGTCTTTAAGGGTGTTACTCCCCGAGACGTAATCGAAGGTGAACTCGAACTTCTGGCCCTGGGCATTGGTCATTACGCCATTTACTAAGTGCCACCCGTGTTTTTGCAGTAATGCTTTACCGGCTGCCGGGTTAAAAGGGGCAGGGTTTTTGAGGCTAGGCAGGAAGAACTGGGTCCTCGGTTTGGACGGAATGGGCCCATATTCGGTGACTCCATAACCATGGAAGAAGCTTTGGATCATACCCTTTTGATTGATCCCCATTTCCAAGGCCAAACGTGCATACCGGTGGCTCATGATTTGACCAAACCCACCTGGTGCCTTGCTGTTTAAATTAGGCACCATATAGTTGAATCCGAAGGGATACTGCACGGCGATCTTATCGCCAGCCAACTGAGCTCGCGAGGTGTACAACGAAGGCGGTAGATAACCAACATTAATTTTCCCTGTCTTCAGGGCCGCGAATTCAGCGCTGGAACTGGTTTCATACTCGTAGACGAGCTTACTGATGCTGGCCTTATGTCCGTCATATTGTGGGTTCGGAACGAAGGTCCAGTATTGGTTATTGGGCTTGCTTTGGCTCGGTGCATACTTAAACGGGCCGTCGACCACATTGTAATACGATGCGCTCGGTGTGTTTGACACATTTTTAATGAAGGTTAACTCGTTGCTCATGTTCTGATGGATATCCCAAACCGACTTGGGAATCGGCACAATTTGACCGAGGCCATTGTGCAAAAACCACTGCGGATTAGACGGGGTCGTCAAGGTAACAACTACCGTATGCTTACCCTCTGCTACGACGCTTTGCCATCGGCCTTTAGATCCTTGGGTCGGCAATCCACCGATGCCAGCTCCGCCGTACCCCCAGGGAAGACTTTGGTTACCGCTGCTGGCATACAGCATGAGATCTGTGCTGTAAACCACATCTGCTGCGGTGACCGGACTGCCGTTGGACCAATGCCACTTGGGATTCAGGCTAATCGTGTAGACAGTGCCGGCGCTGTTCCAAGTCACTTTGGAGGCTAGAGACTGGGCGTAGTCAATCCCGTCCGTCTTAGATATTTGCAACAAGGGCTTATACATCAACATATTGACCTGATTGTTATACACACTGTAGGACGTCGAGGCTTCGATTGGAAACCACCAGTTCGGTGAGACTTGCGCCGGCAATCCTACCACCGCGGCGTTACCCAAAGCCGATTGGGTTCCGGTTGAGGTTGTGGTACTACCACACCCTGCTAGGACCAACGAGGATCCGACCACGGTGATGGCTGACAAGCTGATAAGGCGACGCTTCATGGTGTAATCCTCCCTTTTGGTTTAACCTAAGCTTTTAGCCAGGTTTACATAACAGAAGAATTGTAAAGGCTCAAGTGCGGCACGTCTAGAGAGATGACAACCATTTTTGTCAATCACAGCCAACGGCGACTGCGGAATATCCACACCAAAGATAATGAGATGATGGCCACCCCAGAGATCACGAAGTAAAAGCCAAAAGGATGGTGCTGGCCAGGGAGAAAGTCGAAGTTCATCCCGTATAAGGCGGCGACTAAAGATGCCGGGACAAACAGCACCGTCACTATCGTCAACTTCTTTACAATTTCATTAAGCCGATTTGAGACGCTAGAAAGATAAATGTCCAATGCCGAATTTACGAGTTCACGGTATGTGTCAGCCGAATCAAAGAGACGGATTACATGATCGTATAACTCAAAGCTCCACGGCGCGCGGCCCGACGATCCATCGGCTTTAACCGCAACCCCGTCCCAAAATCTGACCAATTGATAACTAACATCGCGCTCCGAGGTTAGAATGTGGCGCAGTCCTAAAATTTCCCGTTTCAGTCGAAAGATGCGCTGCTGGATATTCGCCGGGATAGATTTTTGAAAAACTTCGTGCTCGACCTGGGCCAGTCGATCATTCAGTCTATCAAATATCCAAAATGTGTCTTCGACAATTTGATCGAGCACAGCGTAACATAGACCGTGCACACTATGGATGAGCCCCTTATGTCCATCCAGTTTTTCTCGCAGTTGTTGGAGCATTTCTTGGGTTTCGGGTCCACTCCAAGTGAGTATGGTCTTTGCCCGAACCACCACATGGACCGCGACAGCACGGACCTGGTTCGGATGGCCCATGGCGGGAAATGCATAAAATCTCACATAATAAAAGTCCGGATAGCGGTCAAAAGCGGCACGTTGACTCACGCTTGGAAAGGATACATGAAGGTTTTCTTGGCGTAAGACGTATCCGAGTTCTTGGTTACTCGCGTCATTGAGATGGATCCATTCGATACGCTGGCGATCGGCGGTGTCGACTTGTAGAATCTGAACTTGCAACCCGAGTCACCCCCACCCGATTAAGGTGACCAATTTGAGCGCATGGTATCCCTTCGGCGATGGTTTCGTACTTTAGCGAAATAACCCAAGACTGGGAGGAAGCGTGATTGACTTTTAAAGCGGGCCGTCCGTATAATACCGTTGTTAGTAGTATTCGAACAATTTCCATTGTGATGATATCGTTGTGACAAGAAACGACTTCAGACACGGATTCCGAAGCGCTTAAATAGTTATGAGGTTGGTCAATCCGGGCAAGGAGTGAGGCTATATGATTCCTGAGACAATTACCGAAACTGTAGAGACACCCAATACTCCTGAACCGGAAGCACGTAGTCGCTCGCGGGAATGGCATGCATTCTGGCATAATCCCCTGGCGGTGGCGGGCGTGGTGGGACTAGCATTCCTGATTTTGTTTAGCTTCGTGGGGCCTGTATTCTATCGGGTTAGCATTTACAATCCCAATTTATTGGCAACCCTCCACGCTCCTAACGGTCAGTTTCCTCTGGGCACCGACAGTCTCGGCCGCAGCCAATTGGCGCGGATGATGGTAGGCGGTCAGCTATCATTGGAAGTGGGATTTGCAGCGGCCTTTATGGCGACATTTATTGGTGTGGTCTACGGTCTTATTAGTGGAATGGCCGGTAAGTGGCTTGACGTGGTACTAATGCGTATCGTCGACATTTTCATCGCGATTCCAGGTCTATTTCTCTTACTTTTTGTGGATTCGGTATTTCGACCCAATGCGATCCTCTTGGTCGTCGTGATTGGATCCCTTTCCTGGTTTGGTGTCGCACGATTAGTGCGCTCTGAAGTGCTGTCGCTTAAACGTAGAGATTACGTGGAAGCAGCTCGCGCACTGGGGGCGAGTAACTGGCGTATCATGTTTAAAGAATTGCTGCCCAACGTGATGGGTGTAGTCGTCGTGAACGCAACCTTCCAGGTAGCCGATGCGATTTTGACAGTAGCCGCCCTAAGCTTTTTAGGACTAGGGCTTCCACCGCCCATGCCTAACTGGGGTGAAATGCTTTCATCGTCGATGTCTTACATGTTCCAAAACGCATGGTGGCTCATTTATCCGCCGGGCATCGCGATATTGGTGGTCGAACTTTCGGTTAACTTTCTTGGAGATGCGCTGCGGCAGGCTTTTGATCCGCGACTTCGGAAGGCTTAGCCATTTAAGGAGGGAAGAAGATGTTCCGATTTATTTTACAGCGGTTTGTTCAGGCTATTCCTTCTCTGATTGGGATCACGATTATCGGCTTCTTTCTAGTCCACGTGGTTCCCGGCGGACCTGCTCAAGCCATGCTCGGACCCAAAGCGACTCCGCTCCGTATTGCACAAATTAATCGCGAGTTTGGACTCAATCGACCATTACCGGTGCAATATATTACGTGGCTTGGGCAACTGCTTCATGGTAATCTCGGGACGTCCTATTACTACAACAAGTCGGTGTTGTCGCTGATCTTAATCAATATGCCACGTACCCTATCGATTGTAGGCATTAGCGTGATTTTGGCTCACATTTTGTCTATAATTTTGGGCAGCATTCAAGCGTATTTTCATGACAGCAAATTTGACTATGGAATGACGGCGCTCACTTACTTCTTTTACTCCATGCCAAGTTTTTGGTTGGGGATTATGATTATCTTGTTCTTCTCCATTAACCTTGGATGGTTCCCCAGCGGCGGACTCTCCAATCCTCTGAATCCCAATCCTGGATTCGGATCCTGGCTGTCCCACACTACCCTACCTGTTCTCACATTGATTTTGGTGACTGTGGCTGGATGGGGACGGTACATGCGAACTTCGATGACTGAGCATTTGGTGCAGGACTACGTTCGAACGGCACGGTCCAAAGGATTGAAGGAATCCGTCGTCGTGTTTAAGCATGCCCTACGGAACTCCGTATTGCCCCTCATTACGTTGCTGGGTTTTTCGCTGCCTAGCCTTTTCTCCGGGGCTCTGCTGATTGAAGTGATCTTTAACTACCCGGGTATGGGCCTGTTGTTCTGGGATGCCGCTAACCAAAGAGACTATCCCATTATTTTGGGTATCGTGGTTATCACCGGGTTTTTAACCATTATCGGCAACCTCTTAGCAGATTTGCTCTATGGTTTAGTCGATCCCCGGATTCAGTACAACTGAGCAGCACGACGACAAAGAACACCGGGGACGAAATCCCCGGTGTTCTTTGCTATCGGTGGTATAATGCTGGTTATGGATAGGCGTGCGGTTCTCAAAAAACGTATAGACTGGAAAATCGCTGGCGTATTGTTGACGGGGGGATTGGCGGGATGTGGTACACCCCACATCTCTCTTCCGCGTCGCCCTGTGGTACTCCCGAGGCCCACATTAAACATCATCAGTCATGGAACAGCGGACCTGAATCCGCTTACGACCCAGCCAGGTACCCCTGGGTATCTCATGGATCAGTTGATGTTTAACTCATTGGTGAACGTGCAACCCAATGGCACGTTGGTGTCCAACCTGGCCAGTTCGTGGTCCACGACTAACCAAAACCGGCGAATAGTCCTGACCCTAGATCCCCACGCTATTTGGTGGGACGGACGGCCCGTAACGGCTTCTGACGTGGCGTGGAGTTATCACTTCTATACTAACCCGGCCAGTAGATTTCCCGGTGCGTCCGCCTTAGATCGAATCGTTCAATCGGTTGTGGCACTGGGACCGACGAAAGTGGTCATTTCATTAAAGGTGCCTGATCCTGGTTTCTTGAGCGAATACGCATCTCAAGGTTCCGGGGTCTTCATCTTGCCATCATTTTTGTTGGACAGGGTCCCCATAGACAAGGTGTGGACTTCGAGGCTTCTCTCTAATCCGGTGGATTTTGTGGGGACG
Source organism: Sulfobacillus sp. (assembly GCA_027343695.1). Classification (GTDB taxonomy): domain Bacteria; phylum Bacillota; class Sulfobacillia; order Sulfobacillales; family Sulfobacillaceae; genus JAKADJ01. Next base: position 10,545 of record DAHWKJ010000059.1, read on the forward strand.
GGTCCATTTCGACCGACGGCTCAAACGGCTGCAGGGATTACGTTGAGCGTCGTGCCCCGATATTTTCAAGGTACGGCCCATATTTCCAAGGTGGTCTTGACCTCACACCCACCGGCTCGGAGCACGCCAGAGACCGCGGACCTTTGGTTAAACGCCAACTTAGGCACAAAATATTATGGGGAACAGCAATGGCGGCCCGACAACCGTGCATGGGTGCTCATCCCCAATTTTAGAGTGATAAATCCGGGGCTGGCCGATACCCTCATGGGTGCGGTCTATCGAGGAGTCGATCGCACGACACTGGCCCATTTAGCACACGGCTCTCCCGCCAACGGTCCCGTATTGCCGTCTAACTGGTCTTATTATCCAGGATTGCAGGCAACCCCCTCGTCAGCCGCTACGTCCGGATCCCTAAGCCTCTCTGGGGTCACCCAGAAGTCGTGGACTATTACGGTGGACCGGGGGCATCCGAGGCTGGTTGCCGCGTGTCGGATGATTAGTCGTGAAACGCGTCTTATTGGTCTGCATTTTGCCTGTCATGTGCTCCCCCGTGCCTCGTACCGGCGAACGGTGGGATCTGGGACATTTCAATGGGCATTAGCCGATACGCGCACTTCTGCACAAGGTTGGTTCTATCGGTCCTACCACGGCGGCCAGTATCCTCCTGTTGGAAGCAATATCGGGGCCTATAATAATCCCCTGGTCAATCAGGCCTTGGATTCTGCGGCTATTACGGTCAACCCGTCTGCCCACTTGTATGACCTTTATCGGGTCCAAACCGCATTGCAGAAGTCACCCCCAGGCGTTTTTCTGGTCTGGCCTCAATATGCTTGGTCAATGACACCGAATTTAGTCGGCATCCAAGACAATCCCTACGTGCGATTTTATCAACCGCAAACCTGGCAGATTAGCCGTTCCAAGGTGAGAAAAAAATAGGTCGGGACGTCGGCCGCCCCGGATTTCCTTAAATGATAATGCAGATAAGTCCGCCGGAACCTTCGTTAATAATCCGCTGCAAGGTTTCTTGAAGCTTCTCTTGGGCGTTTTCCGGCATCTTGAATAGCTTAGACTGGATGCTTTCCCGGACTAGGTCATGAAGCGACTTGCCGAAGAGGTTGGTTTCCCAAAGACGTTTTGGGTCGTCTTCGAACTGCTCCATGAGGTACTGCACTAATTCATCAGCCTGGCGTTCAGTTCCGATAATTGGGGTGATTTCGGTCTCAATATCGGCCCGAATCATGTGAATCGAGGGGGCCGTCGCCTTCAGTTTCACGCCAAATTGCGCCCCGCGCCGAATGGGCTCTGGCTCCTCAAGATTCAATTCGGCAAGCGTCGGCGCAATCATTCCATATCCTGTGACACGCACTTCGCGGATTGCGTCCTCCACTTTATCCCATTCACTTTTAGCGACGACGTACTCGCGCCAGAGCTTCATAATGTCCCCTCGGGTCGCGACATGGCGGTCCGATAGTTCGCCGAGCGTGCGATAGTATAGCGCGTCTTGGGACCCAATGTAGATCTGTGCCGCTCCGGTCCCGAGGTCCATGTGTTCGAGCCGCACATTTTCGGCGTAATCGTAGCTCGCAATGGCCTGGACGGCGGGTTCCACATCCCGTAAGCGTTGAATCCCGGCACGGGCTTCTTCCATCGCCAGGTCTAATGCCTTACGAAGCCAGTGCGTGCTCGGTAGCGACTCAACCCAATCCTCCAGGTTGAAGGCTATTTCTGCTACCGGGAACTCGTAGAGCACCTGTTCGAGGATGTGTATGATGTCGTCTTGGCGGAGTTCCAAACAATTGACCGGTAGCACCGGTACGTCATATTGTTCAGCCAACTGATCAGCAATGGCGACCGTGTCCTCCCCGTATGGATGTGCGGAGTTAAGCACTACAACAAAGGGCTTGCCGAGTTCCTTGAGTTCGCCTACCACCCGTTCTTCAGCGTCCAGATAGGACTCGCGGGGTAGGTCGCCGAAACTGCCGTCGCTGGTCACGACGAGGCCAATGGTCGAATGGTCGGCGATGACCTTACGTGTCCCCATTTCGGCCGCGTATTCGAATGGCATCGCTTCGTCGGACCAAGGTGTCATAACCATCCGCTGGCCGTCTTCTTCGTTGTAGCCGAGCGCTCCGGGAACCGTATACCCCACACAATCGACAAGCCTGGCACGAAACGATACGGCATCGTTTAATTCGATTTCGACGCCGTCATCGGGAATAAATTTGGGTTCCGTGGTCATAATGGTTCGGCCCGTACCGCTTTGCGGTAAGGAATCCACGGCCCGCTCCCGTTCATTGGGGTCGTCGATGGCGGGCAATATCATGCGCTCCATGAATCGTTTGATGAAAGTGGACTTGCCGGTACGGACCGGTCCCACGACGCCCAAATATACATCGCCGCCGGTGCGTTCGGCTAGATCCTTAAACAGGTCAAACTTCTCCATTCTTGTGGTTCCCTCCCCTTTTCTCTGCCAAATGGGTTGGCGCCGGTCCTCGCCTTGTCCCGGGATCACCCTA
>DAHWKJ010000070.1 GCA_027343695.1 Sulfobacillus sp.
ACGCGGGACCGCTCGACTTGCATGTATTAAGCACGCCGCCAGCGTTCGTCCTGAGCCAGGATCAAACTCTCCATGACTCGCTGACTTCATTGTGTTCCATTGTGCGTGACTGACGATATAGTTTTCAAGGACCGGGTCGCAAGGAGAAATTATATCACGTGACCCTCTTACAGTCAAGATGAAAAATGCCATCCGCCTTGCGATTACTGCCGTCTTACGGGCAACTTTGTGATAATATCACGATCAAAATCACTTTGCAAGGGAGAATTAAAGCAATGATAAACCTTGGTAGCCTGGTATTGTTTGCCGCCCCATATCAGGAGACGGTCGACTTCTATCATAACGGCCTCAAACTTCCCATCCATGAGGCCAGTCCCGGGTTTACCCAATTTGATGTCGGGGCGACTATCTTCGCAATCCATCCCTTAACTCCATCCACTTCGGCGATTGCACCCAATGGTCGACTCGCCATCCATTTTAATGTGGAAAACATTGAGACGGTTCTTAATCACTTATACGACCAACACTATGTCGCGACGCGGCCGACCATCACCACCGAACCGTGGGGTAAAGAAGCCAGTATTACAGATCCTAGCGGCTATCAGCTAGAATTAGTAGAGCCCGTTCCCTAGTCAAATGGTGCCGGTTGTGCTAATTTATTGGCTAAAGTCTTTTAAGTGAGGAGTCCTTCCAATGGCGGTTCGTCAGCTACCGTAACGGGTGCCCTGGGATTTCTGTGCCCATGACGCATTTTACAAGCGGCTGACTACCCTATTTTGAGGAGGATATTTTTATGTCTTGGATTTCCGCGCAAAATGTTTCCCTCGCGGTGGGTGACCGCGAGCTTTTTAAGAATGCCACGTTTAGCATCAACCCCGGCGACCGGATTGGGATGGTCGGGCCCAACGGGATGGGGAAAACTTCGCTGCTACGCCTGATATCCGGAGACCTTGACCCCGAGACCGGTCATCTCGATCGGGTGGGCTCTCATACCGTCGCCCATTTGGAACAGTGGCAGTCGACTGGCCATGCCACCCTGTGGGAGGCCGCCTACCATTCAAATCCCGCATTAATTCAAATGGGCAAAGACCTGGCCCAATTAGAGGCCGAAATGAGTAAGCCGAATCTGGATGCGGATAAGTTGACCGCTTTAGCGGCAACCTGGGGGGAGCTCTGCGAAACCTTTACCCATCGAGGCGGGTATGAATGGGACACCATTGTCAAGACGGGACTAGCCGGAATTGGATTTCCCACCGAACGCTGGGAAGACTCACCCACCAATCTTTCGGGCGGTGAAGCTCACCGCTTACGGTTATTGCAAGTAATGTTGTCCGGAGCGGACATTTGGCTCTTAGATGAACCCACCAACCACTTAGACATCGTGACCATCGACTGGGTGGAAAACCAACTACGGCAATTCTCGGGTGCTGCGCTTATTGTTTCCCACGATCGATCGTTTTTAGAACATGTGGCGACCCGTATTATGAGTTGGGAAGACGGTTTCTTTTGGATCACCCATGGTGGCTATACCCAATACCAACACTTACGGCGTGAACGGTTGGATCAGGAAGCTACCAAATATACGCGGTATCTCGAAGAGCAGATCAGGCTTCAGGAATATATCAATAAGTGGCGGGCAGGCACCCGTGCCAAGCAGGCACAAAGTCGTGTCAAATCGCTTGAACGTTTGAACAAATCGATGGCTGGTCAAAATCTGCCCCAAAAGGCTGGGACCCTCACCTTGATGCATCAGGGGACCAGCCGCGGCGGATCCCTACCGGCGTTAGTCATTAACCAGTTGGCGCTATCCCAAGGCGATCGCCGGTGGGAACCCTTGTCCCTAAAGATTCCCGTCGGGGCTCGGATCGCGCTGGTGGGGCCCAATGGCACTGGGAAGACTACGCTACTTGAAGCATTGATGCGACCGAGCGGAGCCGTCCGTTGGCGTGAGGACATTACGGCTCGCTACCTACCGCAAACCGCCGTCAATCAGCTACCGGAGCAGGTGACGGGAATGCAGTATGCCTACGATATGGGACTCGAACGGGAAGAAATCTATTATGTGGGGGCTCGTTTCGGGCTGCCGGTGCCACTGTGGGATACCTTGATTCGAGGGTGGTCTGGGGGGGAACGCACACGACTTAAGTTAATCGAAACCTTGATGGCTCCGTCCCAGTGCCTCCTGCTCGACGAACCAACCAACCATCTGGATATTGGCATGCGTGAAGCACTCGAGGAGCTTTTGATCAACTACCCGGGCACGCTCATGATTGCCTCGCACGACCGCACCTTGCTCTCCAAAGTCTCGACCCATACGCTCTGGTCCTTAGGCGATTCATATGTACTAGAATCGACGCCATATCAAGAGGGGCGTAGTGTTCCCCTAAAACGTTAAGCTAACGGGCGGATGGATCTAGAAGAGGCTCCGCCATATAGAGCGGAGCCTCTTTTGTCATTTAGTAACGTTCAGCGACGGCTTTCATCTGCATAAATAACAAGAGATAGTCGGGACTTCCGGTTTTGGAGTCAGTTCCTGACATGTTAAAACCGCCAAACGGATGGGATCCGACCACAGCCCCCGTGCATTTGCGATTAATGTAAAGGTTGCCCACCTCAAAGTCGGCAATCGCTTTTTCGATGCGATCGCGGCGCCGTGAGTAGAGGGCCCCGGTCAAACCATACTCGGTGTCGTTCACAATCTCGAGGCCATGTTCAAAGTTTTTGGCTCGTACGAACGATAAGACCGGTCCAAAGATTTCTTCTTGTTCCAGTTTGCTCCCGGGCTCTACCTCGGAAAATATAGTCGGTTCGATGAAGTAGCCCGGATGGGGTCCCTTGTCACCACCGATAGCAAGCTTGGCGTGCTCTTTGCCCCATTCGACGTAGCCGAGGATCTTTTGATAAGCTCGTTCGTCGATAACCGGCCCCACATGCGTGGATTGAGCTTCAGGGTCCGCCAAAGTTAGCTTTTTAGTCCGTTCAACCGCCAGCTTCAACACCCGGTCATACACACTGTCCACGATAACTGCCCGTGAGCACGCCGAACACTTTTGCCCTTGAAACCCAAAGGCCGAGGCCACGATGCCTTCTGCGGCGGCGTCAAGATCGGCGGTTTCGTCCACTAAAATGGCATCCTTCCCACCCATCTCAGCCACCACCCGCTTAACCCACTTCTGACCCGGAGCAACCTCGGCGGCTAGGCGGTTTATGCGTAATCCCACTTCTCGGGACCCCGTAAAACTCACGAACCGCGTCATGGGATGGGTGACTAAATGATCCCCAATTACACCGCCATCGCCCGGGACAAAGTTTAGAACCCCTGGGGGGAGCCCCGCCTCCTCCATAATTTCCACGAATTTGGCCCCAATTACTGGTGTCGGGGACGCCGGCTTTAAGACTATGGGGTTACCGGCCACGATGGCCCCCGACGACATTCCCGCCAAAATCGCCAACGGGAAGTTCCAAGGAGGAATGATAGCTCCAACGCCGAGCGGCACGTAAAATGCGGTGTCTTCTTCCCCCGGCAAGGGCGTAAGTTCCAGCCCCTCGCCAATACGTTCCATCTGCCTTCCGTAATACTCAAGGAAGTCAATGGCTTCCGCCACATCGGCGTCCGCCTCGATCCATGTCTTACCGGCTTCGTAGACTTCCCACGCCGATAGTTCAAATTTCTGTCGACGCATTAAGGCCGCCGCCTTGTAGAGATAGCGTGCCCGTTGAAATCCAGGAATCTTCTTCCATTCTGCAAAAGCATGCCATCCGGCTGCCAAGGCTTTATCAATCAAAGCCTTATCCGCCTTCGAAACTTTTCCCACGATCTCTTTGGGATTGGCCGGATTCGTCGAAATAATCTTGTCCGGGGTGTCGATCCGTTCCCCCCCAATAATGACCGGATAGGATTGCCCTAACATGCCCTTCACGGTCTTTAAGGCCTCTTCCATGGCCTTTTTGTTATGAGGCAACTCAAAATTCGTTAACGGTTCACTACGATAGCTGTCAATCGACATCGTTATGTACGCCTCCTAAACGCTCCGAGTGTCAGATGTAGCGTGTCCTGACCTCATGGTTTCATTCGCGCCCTCCGGTTGCTGGCTCCAGGTTTGTCTGCAGCTTATCAAACACGTTCGGTGACAAGCGGTCTAGGCGTCTCGCCCGCCCTTCTACCACGAATGCATGCTCAGTAGTTCCCGTCAGCGCAAACCCTTTAGCAATCCGGGATGTAGCGACACCGTAAGAAAATGTGCAGCGGGTCGGTGACACCTGAGTCAGGGTCGCATAGACTGAAAAAGCATCCCCTAATTCTAACGCATGCGAAAAGCTTGCGTGGGCCTCTTTAACCAAAAGTTCTATCCCAGCTGGGCGCAAGACTTGATAATAGTCCAACCCATGATCGGCAAGCCAAGCAATACGGGTTTCGCTAAACCAATCAAATACATGCGCATGATAAATGATACCTGCGGCATCAACCTCTGACCACCGCACCACACCCTGCCAAGTCGCCACAAGGATTCCTCCCACCAAAATCATAACAAAAAACCGCCGCAAGCGACGGTCAAATGGTAGCCCCAAGCGGATTCGAACCGCTGTTTCCGGAATGAGGGTCCGGCGTCCTAGGCCTCTAGACTATGGGGCCAAATTAATATTTGGCTGGGGGACCAGGATTCGAACCTGGGCGAGATGATCCAGAGTCATCTATGCTACCGCTACATCATCCCCCAATAGCAGCACGACCTATTATACCGGGGGCCATGATCTTATGCAAGATGCCAGGCATCGTCGATATTTTCCAATCTGCTGTTTGGGTTCTAATTTTAAGAAAAACTTGAGCAGGCTATAAGAAGAACATACACTATTATAGGGAAGAAGGGAGCAATTGATATGTCTAAAGCAACTCGACCATGGTACGGCCATGACTACGGCCTCTCATTTCGGATGTTTATCACGATGCTGTTACTGGCCGCCTTGTATTTAGGGTTTGTCGCTGTGCTAGTCGCACTTAGAGTAGGTATTCCTCTCCTCGTGGTGATAATCGGAGCCCTGTTACTAAGCCAATATTTCTTTTCAGATCAACTCGTTCTCTTGTCGACCGGTGCCCGCCAAGTAACGGCACAGCAAGCACCAGAGCTGCATAAAATCATTGAACGCATTGCGCAATTGGCCGACATCCCCAAGCCACGAGTCGCCATCATGCCCACCATGATGCCTAACGCCTTCGCCACAGGGCGCAGCCCCAAAACCGCGGTGATTACGGTCACCCAAGGGCTCTTAGACCGCCTCGACGGCCCCGAACTAGAAGCCGTCTTAGCCCATGAGATGACCCACATTAAGAACCGAGATGTCGCTGTAATCACAATCGCAAGCTTCTTCGCGATGATTGCCTCTTTCATCGTTCAGCAGTTCCTTTTCTTTGGATTCGCACTCGAAGGCGAAGAAGGGGGACGCGGGCGCGGTGGCGGCGGTCAGGCTATCATGATCATCTGGCTGGCTTCTATCATTGTCTGGGCCGTAAGCTTTGTGTTGATTCGTACGTTATCCCGCTACCGGGAATTTGCTGCCGACCGAGGCTCGGCCATCATTACCGGACATCCCGGATATCTAGCAAGTGCCCTACAAAAGATTCACACCAGCATGAATCGATCCTCGCGGAGGGATTTGCGTAAAGCCGAAGCCTTCAACGCGTTCTTTATCTTCCCGGCCGTTCGTAAAAATAGCGTGATGGAAATGTTTTCAACCCATCCCACGCTAGAACATCGGCTTCGGTATTTGGAAAAGCTGCAAGCGGAGATGGACAAGAAATAGGGGGGAAAGCCTCATGGGGTTTTTCGATTCACTCTTTGGCCGGACCAAGATTCCGGCCGGAAAAACCGATCAGTTATTTGCGCTGTCCACGGCCCTATTAGATATTGAGACCCGGCTCTCCACGCCGTTTAATAAAAAGGCGGCCTTGGTATTACGCACCGTCGACAACAGTCATTTTGAATCCATCGAAAAGGATGTCAATGACTCCTTGCACTTAGGAGGCAAAGACATGCCCGTTACAACTCGCCATGTCGATGATAAGGAAGGATTCCGCTGGATTATCATCGAAGGCACTGACGCCGATGATGTCATCACCGCGATGCACCTCACCGCCGATCTTGTCCTCGAAGGGGGCTACGGAGATAGCCTCTTGGCCGCGATGTTTGATTTCGATTCGTGGTATCTAATCTATAGTTATCGGCGCGGAAGTTTTTATCCCTTTGTTCCTACCGCGGGACACGAACGCAACGACTCGCGGGAGTTTCGCGTGGCCGAAACATTAAAGCCCTACATGCCCATAGAAAAGGACCCCGAACGGCGCTATGCGCTGTGGGATCCCCCATTTTAAGAAGCGAGTGAGCATCTTCATTCGATCGGATGCTCACTAAAGAGCTTCTTAGCTTCGACCAACGTGGTGTCCGAGGCTGGTAAGATTAAGTCCGATTCCGTCAATTGATGATGCTCTAACACACTGCCGGACCGTACTAATCCTACAACCTCGTGAAAAGCCTGATTAAATCCAGCCTCATCATCCTGTTCAATCGCGGCCATCAGGTGCTCGTCTAGGATTTTGATTCGGTCCAGTATTTCTCCATCAACCTCGTATTGGCCCTCGGACATAATGCGAATAATCATGAGGGGTTATCCTCCTTAGCCATTTCTAACTTAAGGCGAGCCAGTTCATCCGATGCTCCAGTCTGGGCTTTAATCCGATTCAACTCATCTCTTACAGCATCCCCGGTCGACGCTATGGGCGAATCGAGAGCCATGGTCACGGACAGTTCGTCAATCGCCTGTGCTCGAGCCTGCAAGGCCTGAGTCTTATCCTGGGCTCGTTGGACCGCCATATTAACGTCCGCCATATCCTCGCCTAACCCCGAAAATGCTTCCCCAATCTTCACTTGGGCTTGTGCGGCAGAATACTGCGCCTTGATGACCTCCTTTTGGGTACGAAACGCTTCCACCTTGGCGGTCAACTTGTGTTGGAGGTCTACCAAGCGTTGCTCTTCACGGGCTAGGTCTGCGATCTGATTCTTTAATCCATCCATTTGGCTCACAATCGCTTGCTTACTATTCAACGCTTGTTGCGCCAAGTCATCCCGGTCTGCTTTCACCGCATCTCGCGCATCTTGATCATATTGTTGGGCGTTTTGCTCCATGCGATTCAACTGCAGTTCGATCCGTTTCTTCGAAGTCACCACTTCAGCCACGCCGCGGCGCACATTTTGCAATTGCTCGACTTGTTTTTGGTAGGAATACTCTAAGGTCTCGCGGGGATCTTCGGCCTTATCGAGAACGTTACTGACCTTAGATTTAAAAATAGTCGATACACGTGACATCAAGCCCATGGGTAAACCGCTCCTCTGAAAAAAATTTTGTGGTCCGTGTGAGTGCGAATGTGAAGGCCCTTCAAAGAGGTCTCCCAATTAGTTATCTCAAGTATATTCCGATACGGAAAACGTTGTCAAAGACACCGAAAAGCCCCGTCATCTCGAACCACTAGAACGGGCACACTCACGGGTAGTATGAACATAATTCATGGGTCCTTAGGAGGTGTTGGATAATGGCAGAGATAACATGCCAAGTGACGACCTGCCGATTTAATGCCCGCAACCATTGCAGTCTCCCGTCAGTGCAAATCGGGCCGGGAGACGTCACCGTCACCTCACCCGTGTTGGGTGCCGTAGCCTCAAGCTACGACGGACAATTACGGGCCGGCTACGCCACCGAGTTTGAGGCGTACACCGACTACGCGAATAGCCAGGCCAGTCACATTCTCCACGGAGCAATTTGTACTACTTTTGCTCCTCTATGACCAAGCTACGACCCACTCCTTGTGCATGTTGGAGTGCTGCACCGATGAACGAAGCGAACAAGGGATGAGGTCGGTTGGGGCGCGATTGAAATTCCGGATGGAATTGCGTCCCCAGGAACCAAGAATGGCCACGCAGTTCCATAATCTCCACCAGACGCTGATCCGGACTCACGCCCGACGGCACGAGACCCAACGCCTGAATCCGCTCCCGATACGCATTGTTAAATTCGAAACGGTGTCGATGGCGTTCAAAAATTAGGGTATCGTTATAGATGGCTTGCGCTCTGGAACCCGGCAGTAAGTTGCAGGGGTAGCTGCCGAGCCGCATGGTTCCCCCCATATCCAGCACGCCTTGCTGTTCTGGCATCAAATCAATCACCGGATCGGGGGTGTTTGGGACAAATTCCGTGGAATTGGCTTGACGCAATCCCGCCTCATTCCTCGCAAATTCGATCACAGCAGCCTGCATCCCCATGCATATACCAAAAAACGGCGTGTCACTCATCCGAGCCCAGTGGATTGCCTCGATTTTCCCTTCTACGCCGCGATAGCCAAACCCTCCCGGGACCAACACCCCGTCCACGCCTTCGAGTAACCTTGAGGTCTGTCCTCCTTCGAGATCGTCTGAATCGATCCAGCGCACATTGACGTGCACCCCGTTCGCAATCCCTCCGTGCGTTAATGCCTCCACCACGCTCAAATACGCATCATGGAGTGCGACATACTTCCCGACCAGGGCAATTGTCACAGCACCGGTTAAGCTCGTAGCGCGTCCCACCATATTGGCCCATTCGGCCAAATCGGCTTCGGGTGCCGACATTCCCAATCGGTCCAAGACGATGTCGTCGAGGCCCTCGTGTTCGAGCATTAAGGGTAAACGGTAGATGGAATCGGCGTCCACATTCTGCACCACAGCACGCCGGTCCACATCGCACATTAAAGCAATCTTGTCGCGTAATTCCCGGGTGAGAGGTCGTTGAGTACGGCACACGATCACATCCGGTTGAATGCCAATCGATCGGAGTTCTTTGACAGAATGCTGGGTGGGTTTGGTTTTCGCTTCGCCGGCCACGCTGAGATAAGGGACCAGGGTAACATGGATATACATGACCGAATCTCGTCCGACATCCGAGCGTAACTGACGAATCGCTTCGAGAAAGGGAAGGCTTTCGATATCTCCCACCGTTCCCCCAATTTCGACGACGATGACATCGGCCCCACTAGATTCCGCGACCCGATGAATGCGCTCTTTGATTTCATTGGTGATATGCGGAATCACCTGAACCGTCCCCCCCAAAAAATCGCCACGGCGTTCTTTGGTAATGGTCGTCCAGTAGATTCGACCTGTCGTCACATTATTGGACTGGCTGAGGTTCACATCCATAAATCGCTCATAATGCCCGAGGTCCAGATCTGTTTCCGCACCATCTTGAGTGACAAACACCTCACCGTGCTGTAAAGGACTCATTGTCCCCGGATCCACGTTGATGTAGGGATCGAGCTTCAGTGCCGAGACCTTAATGCCCCGACTCTTCAGAATGCGTCCCAAAGACGCTGCCGTTATCCCTTTCCCTAGTGATGAGACCACTCCTCCGGTGATGAAAACAAATTTCGCCACGACACTTTAGCCCCCTGCTGGATTCTTTCTTACTTCGTACGCTTGGTACGGCGGATCATAAAGATGAGGAGTCCGTAGGGATTTACCCCTCGTCCTCCTCAAGTTCTTCTCCCTCATCGTCGTCCCGGTCTCGCGAGGGTCCTGCTCCCGATCGCCCGGGCGTTTTGGGCAACCATTCCTTTAGGCCCCATTGTGAGTTACCTCGATACTGAAAGCGCACGTCCAAATTGATGTCCGTGTATATTCTGGCAGCTGTGCTGGCCTCGCGGTCTAGCCCTAATAACGCGAGTGCCTCGTCCAGTAGGTCGTGCACGTCCATTGCGTCGCCATGTTTTTTCAACACTTGATAGGCAGCATCCGTCGTCTGCATGGATCAACCTCCATCGCCCTGCTTAAATAAATCTTTGTGGTTTCTTCTGGAAGAATGTGTGTCAGGCTTCGTAGTCCCAGTTCCCGAGTATTATATCATCTCTGGTTCCAAAACCTCATCTTCCAGGGCACTTCGTAAAACTTTTTCCCTATGTCCTCGATATCCATGCATCAACCAACCAAATTTTTTCGTCTCGGTGCCGCACCGACTGCGAATATCCTAAATGCCAGCTATTCCCTTGACTCTCCCCTGGGAGACTTTTAGACTGAAACTGTTGAATCTCCAAGAGCGAGAGTAGTCAAGCCGTTTGTGCCACGGTCATGAGGACTTTCGAACGATCTACACCACGCACGAGCAAAAATATCATTCAAGACCGTTTAGCCGGACCAACAAGGATAGCCTATTGGCTTGCGGGCATCCTTAAGGGAACTGATTGATGGAGGAAATTCCGTGACACCTAGGGATATCGGACAACTGTTATCGGTAGGCTTTGATGGATTCGAAGCTCCTCCGTCTCTTCTCGGGGCAATACGCCAGGGTCGAGTCGGGGGAGTTATCCTTTTCGGTCGAAATGTCCGTGATATCTTGCAACTACGCACCCTGACTAGTGAATTGCAGGAGGCCGCCGCGCTCGGTGGGCACCCCCCCTTATTTATTGCGATTGACCAAGAAGGAGGAAGTGTCAGAAGACTCCGGGGTCCATTTGTTCCATTGCCGAGCGCCATGGCCATGGCCGCAAGCGGCCTAGCGGACACCGCTGAGCGCCTCCTCTATTTATCCGCAGTAGAAATGATGAGTCTTGGTATCAACCAAAATTATGCACCAGATTTAGATGTGAACAATAACCCATTGAACCCCGTAATCGGAATTCGGTCCTTCGGAGAAGACCCGGAATCCGTAGCCAGATGGGGTCAACTGTATATTCGCGGGATGCAAAACGCCGGCATGATTGCCACTGGTAAACATTTTCCGGGACATGGCGATACCGATCAGGATTCACACGCATCGTTACCCCTGGTCCCGCACGATCGAATCCGATTGGAGGCGGTTGAGCTCCTGCCGTTTCGCGCCGCTATCGCCGCCGGAATTCGAGCCATCATGACTGCTCATGTAGTGTTTCCGGCATTCGATCCCATCCCGCATCAGCCGGCCACCATTTCATCCGCCATCTTAAGTAACCTCATCAGGCAGGAACTCGGCTTTTCTGGACTCATCGTAACCGACTGTATGGAAATGGCCGCCATCCATGATGGCGTCGGGACCCCGGAGGGCACCTTCCGTGCCATTGCCGCCGGTGCCGATCAGGTCCTGATTTCTCACACCGCCTCACTGCAAGACCAAAGCTATGAGCGGCTATCACGGGGCGTGGTTCACGGCGAAATCGCCTCGAACCGACTTAAAGAAGCCTTGCGCACCGTTCGTGAAACGAAAGCCCTGATCCATCATGGCGGCCATGCGGTAAACTCCAAAGAAGCCCATAAGCTTGCCGAAGAGATCTGGGAAGCGGCGGTGGCGGGCGTCGGTGCGTTAGATCGTTTACCGCTCATGAGCCCCCTGACACTGGTTACGTTCCAAAGCGTTCGAAGGAGCCCGGCTGATGATCACGGGGCAGCCTCGGCCCATCCAATGGCCGAGATTCTGCACGATCAACTTCATCAACACTTCGCGCTCCCGCTGAAACCATCTCCCCAAGAAATCGACGCCGTGCATCACGCATCCCACGGCATGCCTTTGGTGGTGGCATTGGACAATGCCCTAAAGCATCCCGAGCAATTACTCCTGCTGGACCGTCAATGGACGGCCGGCCCTATTGTTGCCATCGCATTAAGTTCACCCTATGACTTAAAGCGAATCCCAGTCGGTAGTGTGGGGCTTACAGCATTCGATCCCAGTGTTGAAGCACAGCGAGCCTTAGTGAAAGCGCTACGCGGCCAAATCCCCATAAAGGGTCATTGGCCGATTACATTGGAGGTGCGCAATCGATGACATCTATGCAAATTCGGGTCAAGAAAAAATCCACAATGAAAAAGGCCCAGAGCCGTCGGGTCAATCCCACCAGCCTCGGCCGTCTGATTCTCCTGGCGTTGGTCTTTAGCCTGCTCACGTTTTCCGAAGGAACGCTTTGGTGGGCAGGCTACGCCTTCTTAGGAGTTATTCTGGTAACCTTGTCGGTACGCTCCACGCGACGTGCTCTCCCCTGGGTCGCCTCATTCGGCGAGCTAGTGCTCGCTCTGACCCACACCGGAGTGCTCCCCTTCGGATGGGGCATGATGTTGCTCATTGTCTCGTTTACGGGGTTCCTGGTGATGTTGGGTTTGAATCGGGATCCCTATCCCGTAAAACTCTCCGAAGGATCTTACCGACCGCCGACTTGGGTAGGCTATCCACCACTTCATAAAAGCGCGGAACTTTATATCCAGCCAAATGCTGCCGACAATACGCGGTAAGTTCGTCAAGATCAAGTAAGGCTTGGGGGCGGGCCACCACATATGCTTTAATGGTCTCCCCCCGATACGGGTCGGGTATACCGACGACCGAAGCTTCCAGTACACCAGGGAACCCATAGAGAACATCTTCCACTTCACGTGGATAGACATTAAACCCCGAACAGATGATAAGGTCCTTTTTACGGTCCACAATCTGAAAATATCCATCCGCGTCCATAACGGCCACATCGCCGGTCCAAAGCCACCCATCCCGCAGGGTATACTTGGTCTCTTCAGGGCGATTCCAGTATCCTTGCATCACCTGGGGGCCCTTCACAAGGAGTTCCCCACGCTCCCCAATCGGAACCTCATGGCCTTGGTCATCCACAATCCGCGCATCGGTGTCTGGGAAAGGAAGCCCAATCCCCGATTTCCGTGTCACACCCCATAGCGGCTGGCAATGGGTCACCGGCGAGGCCTCCGACAAACCATAACCCTCCACCAGTTTCCCCCCAGTCGCCCGTTCAAAGGACTCTTGGACGGAAACCGGCAACGGGGCCGATCCACTAAGACACCCTCGAATCGACGAGAGATCCACCTGGCTATGACGAGCATGCGCTTCGAGGGCGACATACATCGTTGGAGCGCCCGGAAACAAGGTTGGGCTATGATGTTTGACAGCTTCCACGGCTGATTCAGGAGTGAAACGGGGCAAGAGGATAAGCCGCGCCCCAATCGAAAGGCCCAAGTTCATCCCGACCGTCATCCCATAGACATGGAACATCGGGAGGCCAATTAACACCCCATGCTGTTGATCGGTTTCTAAAATCGGACGCATCCACCAGCGTGCCTGAAATGCATTGGATAAGAGATTCCAGTGTGTCAACATGGCCCCTTTGGGGGTTCCTGTGGTTCCCCCGGTATATTGCAATACCGCGAGATCGTGCTCGGGGTTGACCGCCTGGTCCTCCCATTGGGTTGGACCATGGGCCAGCCAATCCGAAAGACACATAGCCCCCGAATAGGCTTCGGCGGCTTCGCGTTCGCGCTCGGGGTTTCCCCAGATATCGGCAAAGATGACTCCAAAGGGTAGCCCGGGCGGCAGTTTTTCCAAGGCTTCTACCGGCACCACGAGTAGTTTCGGCTGTGCGTCCAGCAAGAGGCCGACGAGTTCGCTGGTGGTATACAAAGGATTCAAGGCCACCACAACGGCTCCTCGCCGCAACGCACCAAAATACATTTGAACAAACCCAAAGCTATTGGGTAACAGCACCGCTACCCGATCCCCCACCCCGACTCCGTGATCTGCCAAGGCCGCGGCGATACGGGCCGTCTGTTCCCAAAGCGTCCCATACGTGAGGGATACGTCATTCAAGATCAACGCCACCGTGGCCGGATCATGACCTTCCAAAACCGAATAAAGGGGGGCAGGCTTCTCCGCTAACTGATGCGGAATAGTCCCATACGATCGATACCAAGGACGCTCCATTGAGGCAGATTCCATATCTATTGACCTCCAAAACGCGGACGGCGTTTTTGCATGAAAGCTAAGACCCCCTCCATCGCATCTTGGGTGGTCATGAGTCGCAAGATCTCCTGAGTCTCCCGTTCTTGAGCCCCTTCCAAATTTGGAGCCGCCAAGAGTCCCTTAATACTCGCCAATGCTAAGGGAGGCAAACTGGCCAATCGCTCCGCTAGGTTGAGCGCAGATGCGAGGAGCAACTCAGGTGCTACCACGCGGGTGACCAATCCAATCCGATAGGCCTCGTCCGCATCGATGGGATCTCCTGTGAGAATCAGTTGTGCGGCATGGGAACGTCCCACCAGACGCGCCATGCGCACCGTCCCACCCCACCCGGGGATAATCCCTAGATTGACTTCAGGCTGCCCAAATCGCGCAGCGGGGGAGGCAATCCGGATATCCGCCGCCATCGCGAGCTCGTTTCCGCCTCCCAAGGCGAGCCCATTAATGGCGGCCACCACCGGTTTTGCGAAAGTCTCCACGCGCTGAAACACCTCGGCACCTAACTGCAAAAATCGGGGTAATTGGTCCCCCAATTTCATAAACCCGCTAACATCTGCCCCTGCCGCAAAGGCAACCCCAGATCCTGTAAGCACAATGGCTCGGGTGTCATCATCCGAAGCCCCGGAGTCGAGCAACCGAGTAAGCTCTTCCAACAGTTCTAAACTAATCGCATTGACCGGAGGATGGTTAAGCGTCCAGATCTGCACTGCCCCCCGTTGCTCTACCTCAATAATTGCCACTCCCGCCATCTCCCTCACCGCCGAATGAACTGCGTAGTCCTAGGACATCCTAAAGCGTTCTACTCCCATGGTGCGCCAAGTATCCTTGGCCGGTGCTAATCCCGAGTTGTCCTCGGGCCACTTTTTGCATTAATGACGCAGGGGGTTTAAACCGTTCGCCGTAGGCGATTTCCATTTTCTCCAGTTGATGCACAATCACATCGAGACCGGTTTTGTCAGCCCATTGGAACGGCCCTATGGCTAGGCCCGCTCCCGCCCGCATTGCAATATCAATATCCACTGCCGTGGCGATGCCTTCGTCGAGCAATCGCACCGCTTCCAAAAACGTTGCCAATTGAAACCGACTGAGTAACTCTACTTTCCATGCTGTCTCGGTTGCCATCACGACCCCCCTCTTTTTTCGAATCTTCAATAGGAATAGAAGCCTCGACCCGTCTTCATCCCCAAATGGCCCTCGGCAATCAATGTCTTCAATTCTTGGCTCGGTCGAAATCGTTCCCCTAGCTCCTGGGTTAGGTGTTGCGCCACCTCGTAGGCCACGTCCAGTCCTAAGGCATCCGCGAGAAAGAAAGGACCCATTGGGGCCACCTTAGCCTCTGTAATCGTCTGATCAATCTCGGCCGCAGCGAGACCTCGTTCCTCTTTAAATCGGAGAACTTCGGCCATCGAGGCCATGAGTACGCGGTTTACCACAAAACCGGGACATTCCTTCACACGCACAGGAATCTTCCGAATTTCTTCCGCAAGCCGCATGACCGTCGTGATGGTTTCGTCGCTACTGTGATCTCCCGCGATCACCTCCACCAACTTCATCATGTGAGCCGGATAGAAAAAATGCATTCCGGCTACTCGATCCGGCCGTCCTGTGACCGCCGCCAAGTGCGAAATGCTTAAGGCTGAGGTGTTCGACACAATTATGGCCAACGGTGCCAAGGTGCGGTCCAATTCGCGAAACACAGCTTCCTTGACTCTCATTTGCTCTGTCACCGCTTCAATCGCCAGGGAGACGCCGGTGAGATCTTCCAGTCGGCTACTGAATGTAATGAACCCCATCCGATCCGCGGCATCCATGGCCGTCATCTTATTCGACCCGACTCGCCCATCAAACAGCTCTTGGATATGTTGTTGAGCACGAGCCAACTGCGCATCGTCCACATCACGCAGCACAACCGGAATGCCACGCGTTGCAATCGTGTAACAGATGTCCGCACCCATGGTCCCGGCACCAACAACCGCCACTTTCTTTACATACATGGTTGATTCCTCCATGACCAAAGTTTTATAAATAGATCAGTGAACCCGCCCATAAAAAAAGCGCACGACGGCAGGCGCCGCGCGCGTACAACGACAAGACGGGACCCATCCCGATGCATTACGTCTCGTTCTCGGACCATGGTCGACCTCCCCTCCATAGACACCAAATATCGTAATCCCGATTCGCAATATTTGTCAACGGAAAGCTTTTTGCCAGAGTTATAGGGGAGGAGATGACGTCAACGGGCCGTGAATGGATACGAGATCCCCACCCATTTGGTATGATGAACATAAATGTTTTGGGGAGGCTCCGCATGGCCAACGATACCATCCAGCCGTTCGTCGATGAAATCCAAAAACTCTTCCCGCGCATCATGCGATATCTCGATGCCGAAGCCTCTCGCGAATTAATTGGGCTCGAAGTGACCCCTTCTCAAATGAACGCCCTGGTATCTTTGTATGGGCGGGATGATCTCCCGATGGGAGAATTAGCGGACATTCTAGGATTAACAGAATCCGCCGCGACGCGCTTGGTGGATCGCCTCATTAATATGAATCTCGTCCGTCGCGGACGAGATGGCCTAGACCGGCGGGTCGTACGGGTCCATCTTTCATCTTACGGTAAGCAGTTGGCGGAACTCGTCCTGGCTCGGCGTCAAGCGCAATTCACGCGATTTGCAGAGCGTATGAATGCAGAGGACCGAAAGAACCTCGTGGATGGACTGTCGGCATTGCTTTCGGTGTTCTCCGCCCTGGAACACGATGTAAAAATTGAAAAAGCTCCCGATCCGTTAGATTAAACCCTTGCGTCAAAGAATACACATCTTGAAGATTAGGAATAGTAGCGTATAATAAGGGAAAATAAGTGTCGCTATTATGCGCAAAGGAGGTGGTCCTAAGATTGGTTACGCTTACCGATTCAGCCGCGGACAAAGTGAAGGAGTTCATGGCTTCGAAGGACCGTGAAGATCTCGCCCTTCGCATTTACATTAGCAAGGGTGGATGCAGTGGTTTTAGTTATGGGATGGCTTTAGATGCGCCGCAAGACACGGACAGCTTGTTCCGGTTCGGCGACATTCAGGTCGTGATCGATCCCAATAGCGCCCCTTACCTTGACGGTATCGAGGTCGACTATGTGAACTCCCTCATGGGGGGCGGTTTTTCCATCAACAACCCCAACGCGGTATCTGCTTGCGGATGTGGAAATTCATTCCGGACCAAAGATGACTCCGGTGCAGCAAACGCTTGCAGCCATTAGTTCCGAATGCCTAGAAGGGCCCCATCATAAGTGGGGCCTTTCTTTGACTTACCCATCAGTCCGCCGCCGTCCTTTCATTGCCGACCACAAGAATATCGATATTATTGCTGAGTCTTAGCACCTCATTGATGACTGACCCCCGCCAAATTTCGTGCCATCGCGACCGGCGCGACTCGCCCATAATGATTTCGGTAACATGATGCTCTAGCGCATAGCGGACGAGCGCTCGCGGCACGTTCGCTTCGTGGAGTTGGACCACAGTCGCTCCCAACTGCTCAGCCAGTGCCACATGAGACTTCAGCGTGGCCGCATCTTGCTCGCGTAAGTTCTGTTGCCCCGGCGGCAAAACAATCAGGACGGTAAAGTCGGCTTTGAGCCGACGCGCCACCCGATAACCGCGACGCAAAAGGCGGGCACCATTGGGTGAGGGGGTCACCGCGACCATGATGCGATCATGGGTCGGCCATGGGCCTTCAATAGCGTGGCGATTCATATAGACCTCAAGCCGATCATCGGTATCGTCTGCCACCGCTCGCAGCGACAATTCTCTAAGCGCCGTAATGTTTCCTTTACGGAAAAAATTTTGTAGTGCCTGATCAATGTTAGGCCCCTGATAGACCTTCCCCCGTTTTAGCCGCTCGATAAGGGCCTCCGGGGTCAAGTCAATGAGACGGATCTCGTCCGCATCTTTGACAAACGAATCGGGAACGGTTTCACGCACCCTAATTCCCGTGATTTGTCGAACGGTATCATTTAGCGACTCCAAGTGCTGGACATTCATCGTGGACCAGACATTGATGCCCGACGATAAGAGTTCTTCCACATCCTCGTAGCGTTTAGCATGATGGGAATCTTCCGCATTACTATGCGCCAACTCATCCACCAACACCAGATCGGGACATCGCACCATGATGGCTCCAACATCCAACTCGCCCACTTCTTTTCCTTTATAGGTGCTAGGCCGTAAAGGAATAATCTCCAGATCACCGATCGCTTGGGCCGTTTCTTCGCGACCATGGGTGTCAATCGAGCCCACCACAACGTCCAATCCTTGCGAGCGGGCCACATGGGCATCCGACAGCATCGTAAAGGTTTTACCGACGCCAGGAGCTGCCCCAAGATAGACCCGGTGTTTGCCCCGGCTAGCACGGCGAATGTCCTCCAGGATTTCTTCAGGCGAACGCCTTTTAAAGGTATGTGCCACTATAATCGGGCTCCTCTGAACTAAATTTTTCCCCACGAATCCGAATCCGAATCCAGAATTCCCTACCGCACAGTAACATATTGCTCTCTCCAGGGTAGCATAAAGCGGGTCATCGATGCATCTCGGGTTATCGTATCACTTCATTAATAATGCCTCATACATCACGTGTCCAACCCACATGGATGCGCCATTTTTACGAGTTTTTTACTTTAAGGGACCGGAATCCGGGCAGTATAATACCGAGGAACCTGTAGAACCTTATATTGGTAGAGGAGGGAGGTCATTATGCTCGACGTGGAAATGATTGGCCTCACTGTCATATTATTTCTCGGCTTAGTGTACTTGATTCGGTTATTTAGCCGCATTTAAGAAGGAGGGTTCACGATGGGTAATTGGATTCTTTTGATTCTCTCGGTGCTCATCATGGCATACCTGATGTATGTCATTGTGCGCCCAGAAAAATTCTAATGTGCGTTGAACTTTGGTCGAGGGAGGGTGTTCGTTGTCTATCCAGACAATCTTGACGTGGGCTGTCGTCATTGCCGTATTTCTTGTGACGCTCAAACCATTGGGGACCTATATCGTTCGGGTGTTTACGTTTCAGCCCACCATTTTAGATAGACCCCTAAAGCCTATCGAAAACTTTATCTTTCGCGTGATCGGTGTGGACCGCGAAAGCGACATGTCTGCCAAAGAATACAGCCTTGCGTTGATTTTAACGAACTTCGCATGGGCGGTAGGGGCTTATATTCTCTTGCGCTTACAGGGACAACTGCCCTTTAATCCGCAGCATTTTGGGGCGGTAAATCCCCAGTTAGCATTTAACACCGCGACCAGTTTTACTA
Organism: Sulfobacillus sp.; assembly: GCA_027343695.1. GTDB lineage: Bacteria > Bacillota > Sulfobacillia > Sulfobacillales > Sulfobacillaceae > JAKADJ01. Next base: position 19,075 of record DAHWKJ010000070.1, read on the forward strand.
CCAACACCAACTGGCAAGCCTACTCGGGGGAAAACACGATGTCTTACTTCTCCCAGTTTGCGGTGTTGTCGTATTTGCAATTTGTGACCCCGGCTACCGGAGGTGCCGCCGGGATTGCCTTTTTGCGAACGTTATCCGGCCGTAAATTGGGTAACTTCTTTGTGGACCTGACGCTAATGACCACGCGCCTTTTATTACCGTTGTCGATTATCGTGACGTTAATCTTAGTGGCCCAAGGAATCCCGGAAGCCTTAAGCCCGTATCTACACGTCCACAGCATTGTGGGTCAAACCCAAGTGGTACCACGAGGCCCCATCGCCTCATGGGAAGCCATCGAACATCTCGGACAAAATGGCGGTGGCTATACCAACGCGAACAGTGCCAACCCCTTGGAAAGTCCAACAGCGATCACCAACGTGGTGCTCTCCATTGCGATGGGTCTTTTGCCCGTAGCATTCTTCTATGCCTTTGGGGTGATTACTGGACGTCGCCGCCTTGGCTGGACTTTAATCGGGGTCGCCGGCGTCTTATACCTCGTAATGCTGGCCTTGCTGTATTTCCCGGAAGCTGCCGGAAACCCCATCATTAATGCCATTGGGCTTCACACCCATGCCAACATGGTAGGGAAAGAAACACGGTTTGGGGTGGGTGGGACTTCCATCTTCGAGACCTCGACCATGGCCTTTACTACGGGCTCCGTAGCCAGTGCCCACGATAGCTTCTTACCTATCTCTTCCATCGCATTTTATCTGGCGATGTTCCTGAACATGGTGTTTGGCGGTAAGGGCGTTGGGCTGCTCAACATGCTCATGTTTGTCATCATTACCGTGTTCTTGATTGGTCTCATGGTCGGACGCACACCCGAATTTCTGGGCAAGAAGATTGAAGCGAAAGAGGTCTCTTTGGCTTCAGTAGCATTCCTGATCCATCCTCTCCTGATTCTTGCTGGGACGGCACTGGCGGTGGCCACGCCGGCTGGTATGGCCGGGGTCTTTAACCCCGGACCGCATGGGCTCTCGGAGATTATCTACGGCTTTACCTCGGGCGCTGCAAATAACGGGTCCGCATTTGGTGGACTCGGTGCCGCATTGCCATTCTACGAAATAGCGATCGGGATTGTGATGGTGATTGGCCGTTACGGTTCGATTATTGCCATGCTGTTTATCGGACAGTCGTTGTTGCAGAAAAAAGCGGTTCCGGAGTCAGCCGGTACAATGCATACCGACACCGTGCTGTTTGGCGGCGTACTCTTGGGATCCATTGTGATCTTAAACGCCTTAACGTTCTTCCCCATCATGGCACTCGGCCCAATCGCTGAGCAGTACCTAATGATGGCGCATCATCTCTTTTAGTGGCCGGGGCACTGGATACTAAAAAATTTGTTCAAAGGAGCCTCTAGGAATGGCTGTAGGAGAAATACCGGCACAACACAACTATAGCGGGGAGATTCTCAAGGCAACGTTTTCCAAGCTCAATCCGCGAGAAATGTTGCACAATCCAGTGATGTTTGTGGTCGAAGTCGGTACGGTGGTGGTCGCTTGGCTCGCCATTGTGGCCAAGACCGCTTCCGCACAGAACTACGACTGGCTCGTCACCGTGATCTTATTTGTAACGCTGTTGTTTGCCACGTTCGCCGAAGCGTATGCCGAAGCCCGTGGTCGAGCGCAAGCAGATTTCTTGCGCCGCACGAAATCATCGACACGCGCACGCCTACTACAAAAGGACGGCTCCACCATCATGGTGGAATCCTCGGAACTCGTGAAGGGCGCGCATATTGTGGTAGAAGCCGGCGATACCCTACCGGGCGATGGCATGGTCATTGAGGGCGTGGGCTCGGTCGACGAATCGGCCATCACCGGTGAATCGGCCCCTGTCGTGAAATCCAAAGAGGATGCGGTCACCGGGGGCACAGTTCTTCTCTCCGACCGATTGGTCGTAGAGATTACGGTGAATCCTGGGGAAACCTTCCTGGACCGCATGATTGCCTTGGTGGAAGGAGCGTCGCGTCAAAAGACCCCCAACGAAATCTCCCTTTCGGCTTTACTTGGGGTGTTAACGCTGATCTTCGTCCTGGTGGTTGTTACCCTGGTGCCCATTGCCAGCTACTTTGGCCCGCACGCCACCAACACCACCACCATGGTGGCCCTGTTGGTGTGTCTCATTCCGACCACCATCGGCGCCCTCTTATCGGCCATTGGGATCGCCGGAATGAACCGCGTCTCTTTGCACAACGTGGTCGCCAAAAGCGGTCGGTCGGTGGAAGCGGCCGGAGACATCGATACCATCATCCTCGATAAAACAGGAACCATTACCATCGGCAATCGGATGGCAACAGAATTTCTTCCGGTACCTGGGGTCAGCTTAGAGACGTTAGCCGAAGCCGCCCTCATCTCTTCTTTAGCCGATACCACCCCCGAAGGGCGCTCCGTGGTGGAATTAGCCCAAAAGGTGTTGAAAATGCCGGAGCTTCCTGAATACGAGGGAGAGCCGATACCATTTTCGGCCACCACGCGGATGAGCGGCATTGACTTACAAGATGGCAGAAAGGTCCGCAAAGGTGCCGTCAGTGCGATTTCTGCTATTACCGAAAACACTCCTAAAGAATTGCAGGAACAAGCGGATATGGTGGCGCGCGATGGAGGAACACCCTTGGGCGTGGAAATCGACGGCAAGGCACTCGGTATCATCCGCTTGAAAGACATCGTGAAAACCGGCTTGAAAGAACGCTTTGCCGAATTTCGCGCCATGGGGATCCGGACCGTAATGGCGACCGGAGACAATCGTATCACGGCCAGTGTCATCGCGGCAGAGGCAGGTGTCGATGACTTTATTGCCGAGGCCAAACCCGAAGACAAAATCGAGCTCATCAAAAAAGAGCAGGCCGAGGGCAAATTGGTGGCGATGACCGGTGACGGTACTAACGACGCCCCCGCGCTCGCTCAAGCCGACGTGGGTCTTGCCATGAATAGCGGAACCATGGCCGCCAAAGAGGCCGGGAACATGATTGACCTCGAGTCTAATCCCACCAAACTTCTTGAAGTGGTGATGGTCGGTAAACAGCTCTTAATTACTCGGGGCTCGCTCACCACATTTTCCATCGCCAACGACGTGGCGAAATACTTCGCCATTATCCCTGCCATGTTTGCCGCGGTACCCGCATTACATGTCTTGGGTGCGTTGAACATCATGCAGTTAAAGACGCCCCACGGGGCCATCTTGTCGGCTCTAATCTTCAACGCGTTGATTATTCCGGCGTTGATCCCGTTCGCGATTCGCGGGGTGAAGTACCGCGCGGAGAGCGCGGACAAGATGCTCGGACGCAACATCTTCAATTGGGGTGTCTTAGGTGTCATCATCCCGTTCATTGGAATTTGGGGTATCGACCGGATACTCGGCCTGTTTGGTTTGGCGTAAGGGAAGGAGGAGAACGATATGAAGGTTTTACGCGCAGTGATCGGAGTGAGTGTGGGTCTTTGGATACTAGTCGGGCTCGCCTATCCCTTAGCTATGACGGGAATTAGTCAAATCCTCTTCCCGTATCAGGCCAACGGCAGCCAGATTAAGCTCAACGGTAAGGTGGTGGCGTCGGCCCACGTCGGTCAGTACTTTGACCAGGCACAATATTTTTGGGGTCGCCCGTCGGCCACGACTCCCCCTTATAACCCGATGGCTTCGACCCCCAGCAACTTGGGTCCGACCAACAAGCTCTTGATCCAGCACATTAAAGCACGGGTTGCGTTGCTACTCAAAACCACTCCTGGCTTGACCGTAAATCAGATTCCCGCCAGCATGGTGGAAAGCTCAGGATCTGGTTTGGATCCAGACATTACGGTGCAATCCGCTTTGATCCAAATCCCTCGCATCGCCAAGGCTACCGGGATTAGCCGCAACACCTTAACTCACCTGGTGAATCAGCACATTATCGGCCCGCAACTCGGCATCTTCGGCCGGTCTCATGTGAACGTGGTCGACCTCAATCTGGCGGTGTTTAAGCTCTTACATCCTTAACAATCGATTGCAACCGGCAAAGCGGGCCTCTGGCAACCAAGAGGCCCGCTTTGGTTCGATATTCGCCCCAAAGACATGGTACACTGCTTGGCAAGACCCCTATATCTAGTCGCCCAAGGGAGGGCCCCAAATCGGATCGATAAAATATAGACCCCTCGAATTCAAGCGGAGAAGCCGTAACAAGTCTCGCACTTACACCCCGAAATGGCGCGTGGTGCAATCTCACTTAATGCCTTGGGTGGCCGTTACCACACCGACCGGCCCCGGCTCAAGTCTCGAGGTGCGCGCCTTTGTCGCTGCGACTCTCTTGGTCGGACTCCTCACTATCATTATGTGGGAACTGCGTCACATTTTCTTAATCGTCAATATTGCCCTTTTGTATCTGCTTCCCGTTTTAACCATTGCCCTGCGGTGGGGCATTTGGCCGGCCATCTATGCTGCAGGACTCGGTGTGTTGGCCTTTGATTATTTTTTTGTTCCCCCAGTTCTTAGCTACACCGTCGCGGATTTTCGCTATCTCATATCTTTTGCGGTGTTCTTGGCCGTGGCCGCATTGACCGCCAGTCTGGCCGGAACCTTACGCCGGCAGACTCACGATGCCTTACGCCGTGAATCTCTCACCTCATCCCTCTATGAATTGAGCCGGCAAATGGCCGCCGTACGGGATCTCGAGACATTATTGGATGAAGTTGCCCAACATGTATCCCGTACCTTCGCAACCCCAGTCCCGGTCATGATTGCGTTGCCCGATGCCCATGACCAATTGCGGATTGCCGCGAGAACCCCGGTGATCGATCCTGGCTACCGGGTCAATGCCAATGTGTTGGATTGGGTCTATCATCACGGGGAGCAAGCCGGCTTTGGTGAAAACAAAAATACAGAGCTGCTTTATATTCCCCTCAAAACGGAAGACAAGGTGCACGGGGTTATGTGTATCGGCGAATATGGTCTCGGAACCGTGTTTAATCCAGAACAATTGCGCGTCGTGGAGGCTCTAGCCGGTGTAGCTGCGGTGTCCATTGCTCGCATTCATTATGAGGAAGAAGCGAAACTGTCCCACTTGATGGCTGAATCTGAACGACTTCGCACGGCGCTGTTAGACTCGATTTCCCACGAGTTAAGAACTCCCCTAGCCACCATCATCGGATCCGTGACAGGTCTCCTCGAAGGCATGGATGTCCTGACTCTCCTGGATCAACGGGAGCTCTTAGTGACCATTCGAGAGGGTTCCATGCGGATGAATCGACTAATCACCAACTTATTGGGTATGGTTCGGCTAGAAAGTGGCATGCTGCGTTTGAATCGACAATCCAACGACATGGCTGACATGATTGGCGTCGCCCTGCGTCAAGTCCAGGATGCGCTCGCCCGGCGTCGCGTCGCGGTCAATATCCCCGACGATCTTCCTCCCATTAAGGTCGATGATGTATTAATCGATCAGGTGCTCACCAATCTCCTGAGCAATGCGATCAAATATTCTCCAGACGGCAGTACCATTCGCATCGATGTCACATTTTCTGAGAGCACCATGACAGTGTCCCTACAGGATGAGGGAATCGGCATTCAGCCGCTGGAAGCCGAACGCCTGTTCGAGAAGTTTTACCGGTCACCAACGGCTCAACATATTCCCGGAACCGGATTAGGGCTGGCGATTTGTAAAGGGATTATCCTCGCCCATGGAGGCACAATTAGTGCGAGACGGGGCAGTCCTCGTGGCACCGTCATGACCATTGAATTACCTTTGGAACACATACTCATAAAGGAGCAGGAATCATGATCGGAGCTAGAATTCTTATCGTGGACGACGAATCCCAAATTCGAAAACTCCTGACCGTCACCTTACAGGCACATGGGTATGCAACGGACGAAGCCTCCAACGGGCACGAGGGACTAGTGATGGCCGAGCAACTGCGACCCGATCTCATTATATTAGACTTGAGCCTACCGGACATGAAGGGCACCAGCGTGTTAAGCCAGATTCGAAGCTGGTCTAACGTCCCAGTCGTCATTCTTACGGTCCATGATGATGAAACTGACAAAGTGTTTGCATTAGACCACGGTGCCGATGACTATATAACCAAGCCCTTTAGCATGGGCGAATTGATGGCACGCGTGCGCGTGGCCTTGCGTCATGTCGCCCAATCCCCCGAAGAGCCCGTGCTGACACTAGGCCATCTCAAAATCGACCTCATTCATCGTGTTGTGGAGCGGCAGGGAGAAACCGTCAAACTGACCCCGATCGAATACGACCTTTTGCGGGTCTTGGCGCTCAGCGCCGGACGCGTGATGACCCATCGACAATTACTCCGCCAAGTCTGGGGGGAGCAGAGTTATGAATCGGAAAGTCACTATTTACGCATCTACGTGGGACATCTACGAAAAAAAATCGAAGACGATCCGACGCGTCCACGTCTTATCATCACCGAACCGGGGGTGGGTTACCGACTCCTCGCTCCCGAAAAATAACGCCCTGCAGAAAGGACAATGTGGTCACTTCGACGAATGTTTCTTTCTCAAGCCGGGGATTATATGGCTCTGAAAGGATGATGAAAACCCATGCCACAGTCATATGGACGCCTTATGAACAATCAAATCGGGTTTTGGCAGGTACTGTTCCAATCAGTCTCCCAAATGGGACCCGGATTATCTGCGGTGTCCGGGCTGACCGCGGCGGCTAGCTTCGCAGCCGGAGCCATGCCACTTGGGATCCTATTAGCATTAATTGCTTCGCTATTTGGCGCCAATACACTCATTCAGTTCTCCAAGAAAATTTCGAGCGCCGGGGGTTATTACACCTTCGTGGCGCAGGGGTCGGGAGCACGTACTGGCGTCTTCACCGGATGGATTTATCTCTTGTACCAGGGCGTTAACGCCCCCGCCATGATCTTGTTTTTTGGGTTTCTCATGCAGTCCATTCTCAACATGGGATTCAGGATGCATCTCCCGAGTTGGAGTTGGTGGCCTTTTGCCATGGTGGCCGCCCTATTTGTCTGGTACATCTCCGTAAAAGGGATCCGGCCATCACTCCAGTACTCCATGACTCTCGGTCTCATCGAGTTTGTGGTGTTCGTCATATTAGGCTTGGTCCTGATTGCTAAGGCCGGACCGCACAATTCGCTCATCCCATTTTCTCCAGGGGCCTCACCGACGGGGTGGTCCGGCATTGGCCTGGCCATGGTCTTCGGCCTCTTTTCGTTTGCTGGTTACGGTGCCGCCGCTCCTCTCGGGGAAGAGGCTAAGAATGCGAAAACCACAATAGCACGGGCCGTATTCATCGCGGTCCTCGTGGTCGGTCTTTATTATGTGTTTATTGGCTATGCGTCCACCGTAGGCTGGGGCATTCATAAGATGGGGAGCTATGCCTCCTTACCGTTACCGTTGATGACCATGGCCCAGCATACGCTTGGCTCCTTATGGTTTTGGCTCATCGCCGTATTAGTAATTAACGGGACATTAGCCTGCATTACCGCCATCCATAACGCTCAGGTACGGGTGCTCTATGCCTTGGGCCGAGATCAGATTGTGGTACCCCATCGCATGGCAGAAACCCATGCCGTGTACCGATCGCCCCATCAGGCTATCCGGTTTCAATCCATCATCAGCATGACCATTGTCACCGTCGTGGGATTTTGGTTGGGGAGTTTTGCCGGTTTTGTGTTCCTCGGTGAACTCATGACGCTCTCCACCCTTATCGTCCATATCATGGCCAACCTCTCCTTAACTCGTTACTATCGGAAGATTGGACAGTTCCGCTGGCTGGTACATGGCGTGTTTCCCGGAATCGCAACCTTGCTCTATCTCCTGCCGATTTATTTCACCCTGTTCCCGGTTCCCCCATTTCCAGACAATATTCCACCCTATCTCTTAATCGGATGGCTTATCGCTGGAGTTCTGTTGCTGTGGGGAATTTTTCGCAAACATCCGGATCGAATTCGCAACGCCGGGCTGATTACCGCCGACACCGATCACGAACGCGATGCGGGTTAGGGAGAAGGACGCCAGGCGCCATCGCAAGGCGTCCTTCTTTTAGTGGGGATCCAAAGTGACACGCCGTATCCTAGTCGCATCGGCTAGGGTGGGACAGGGACCGTCCCCTGCATGGGGTGGTCGCGGATAACCTACACGCTGAGAATACCTCTGTCATTACCGTCTATCAGCCGGAGCCGATGGGATGCAAGTTTATGAACGCTCCCGACACCTAACCACCCGTACTCGCTGTAAAGCTCGCCTGTCAGGTTGAGGTGGAGGTTTCTCGAATCACTCCAATCTCCTCCCTGCAAGGCGATTTCGAGCGGCCGTCCCTCACTCTCGCATCGTTCGGCCACGCCCTGCTCCCAAGCCATGCGCCTTCGTAGCCCACCAAAATCCTGATACCCTTTTATTGTAGAAAACTGCGACTAAGTTTGGCTACGAGACTGTAGAAGGTGTCGACCATATTCCCGACGTAAAGCTTTCCCGCTTGACTCACCAACTGATAAGCATCCCACTTGTCAAAATGATACTCATGAATCAGCCACTTCACGAGTTCGCTATACGCAATCCGAGCGGCATCTTCCATAGGGCGGGCGCTTCCCACCGTCATAATCTCAGTCGGGGAGATAATCCGGGGCCAGGCAATCGGGTGATTTTTTACCACCTCAAATGATAGCGTAATCTTGCCGGAAATCTCTAACGCCACGCCACAAGCTTCTCCCTCGCCTTGGGCCACATGACAATCTCCCGTAGAAAAATATGCGCCGTCTACATTCACTGGAAAGCATGTCGTGTTGGGTGCTTTGACGTCGGGTACATCCATATTGCCCCCATGGGTAAAGGGGGTGAGTGCCGACAACGCTTCCAAATCGGGCGCCGTGCCCATGGTTCCCATAAAGGGGTGTGGGGTAATAGAAAACCGATCCGAATACGCGAATCGCCCATCGGACTGCTTTTTGTAAATCCATACCTTTTCCGGCAGGGGATCTTGTAATGTCGCCGTCAGAGTGGTCGCAGTGAGTCCTCCGAAGTTCGGAATCTGAGCACTGACGGCCCAATCTCGCGTCAGTTGAATATCATGAATGTGGACCATCAGCATGTCCCCAGTCTCGGCACCCTCAACATAGATGGGACCCGTCTGCGGATTTAAGTAATGACCCGCGACCTGACTCGGCAACTCCGTTTCCGATGTCACCCGTCCCTCAAAACAATCTTCGGTGTACAGCGCCACCACTTCCCCCGGCTTCACGTGAGCAATCGGTTCGTGGTACTTACCAAAAGTGTATGGATAAGGCTTAACCGGATAAATCTCTCGCATGGACACGCGCCTCCTCTGATATTCAACCCGTCAATCTGCGCTTCAAAGTGCGGATCGGTAACCAACTAAATAGTGCCACGTACCCGATAATCCACGCCACATCCCAGAGAAGACCGCCATATAAATGGCCGAGGACTAAGGCCCGTACAACGTTCACCACATGGAACAGCGGGGTTAGAATAATGATATCCCGTACCAGCAATGGTAACCGCGCAATCGGAAAAAACACGCCAGAAAACATAAACATCGGGGTAATCACGAGAGTGAAGTAATAAAAAAGCTGCTCGTGGTTCCGGGCCCGAGCCGCGACCAAGAGTGCCGGGCCGGAAAACATGATGCCCGTGACCACGAGCGGTAGCGGGACCAGCAAGGCCCACCAGGAGTGCACCAACCCAAGGAGTAGTAGCACAAAGAGAAATACAGACCCATAGAGTAGGCTCCGAAATGCCTCCCAAAGATATTCTCCGGCGACAATTTGCGGCACCGTTAGCGGTGCGGTAATCATCGCCTGGTAAATACCATTTTCATTCAATCGGTCATAGGCCTCGAATGTCATATCAAAGGTAACGGCATTCATCGCCGTGACAGCTAATAGACCGGGTCCAATGAAATCAACAAAAGGCACACCCGCCATCGTAGCAACATACGCACCGAGACCAAATCCTAAGGCTAGTAAATTGGTTAAGGGTTCTCCAAAGTTCAACAGGATCGAACTTTTATAATATTTCACCCAGGCTAGGAAATTTCTTCGGAATACCATGAGGGCGCCGTGACTCCAGCGCTGATTGGCCGTCATTCTCGCAAATCCCTCCCTGTCAGTCGCAAAAAGACGTCTTCCAGGCTAGCCCGTCGCCGATAATATTGCGTGGGGAGCAATTTTTCTTCTTGAAGCCGAGCGATTACGGGATCCATGTCCGACGAAAATAACATCAGGCTGTCGCCCTGCCAGTCACTAACGACTTGCAGTAACTGGATACTGTCCACTAAAGATTGACCATAGCCGGGATCGCACTCGGCAATTTCCAAGCACTCGGTTCCCACCACGCGGTTAATCAAATCGCCCGGAGTCCCGCGTTCTAAGATAGTCCCATGATCAATCACCACCAAATCATCCGCCAGACGCTGCGCCTCATCCATGTAGTGCGTGGTTAAAAGGATCGTGACACCCTCTTGCTTTAACTCGCGGATCTTGCGCCACACCAAGATCCGCGCTTGTGGATCGAGCCCTGTCGTCGGCTCGTCCAAGATCAAAAGACGCGGGCGTCCCATTAGAGCCCGAGCAATCACAGCGCGGCGCCGCATGCCTCCAGATAAGGATCGGACTTGTTCACTCCCCTTTTCCTCTAGTTGTAAGAAGACCAACAGTTCTTGGGCTCGACTCTTCGCCTCCCGATAGCCCATCCCATAAAACCTACCATGCAATTCAACGTTTTCCCTCACCGTTAGGGAAGGATCCAAATAGTCTTCTTGTGATACCACCCCCAGTTGCCGCTTAATCGTGAGATTGCCCGGGTGTGCCTCATGGCCCAGCACGGTGAGGCGTCCTGATGACACTTCGGCCAAGCAGCAAATCATCCGGATCGTCGTCGATTTCCCGGCCCCATTAGGCCCTAAGAGTCCAAAACATGCGCCTTCCGACACCGAAAAGTCGATGCCGTGAACCGCTTCGAAGTCCCCGTAGCGTTTTACTAAATGCTCTGCCTCAATCACCTGCGCCACCGATTAAACCTCCTCATTACCACCTCCTCAAGATAGCACAACCTTCGATGCTCTATGGAGGATTAATATGCCAAAGTCTACGGGTCCCAATCATCTTAGCAGACAGATAAACCTCACAATATGTTATATATATCCTAATACACCTTACACGAAAGAGTATCACATTAAAAAAACATGACATATAATGAAACTAACATCAAAAAGGGGGTGCCTCGTGTCCTTTAAAATCGTTCCATCAGTTCCGGTTGCTTATGGTCGTATCGTCAGGAGTGCCGGACCCCATTCAGAGGGCGTTAAAGTCTCCAATCCTTTGGCATTAATGTGGCACTGGATGACCCAAGGCGCGCATCGAATTCACATCGAAGAAATGAGTCCGGCCTCCCCTCACGTAGTGTCGACCCTACCCGCATTACTGCTTGGGTGCCAGCCGATGCGTAGCCAGATCCAAGTGGGTGGTGGCATTCGCGATGCCCACACGGCACGGCTTCTTGCAGCGCACGGTGCGGACACCCTCGTTCTTAGCCGAATGCTATATGACCCGGTGCAGTTTTCGAAAATATTAGAAGTCGTCCCAGGATCCCAGATTATGGTATGTTTAGGCATGGATGCGGAATTGAACCCCCTTATCACCGAGAGTATGGCGATCGCTAGCCAAAGCGGGGTGTCTCGCGTTTTATTAGCAGGCCCCTGGCAGTCACCCACCATATTTCCTTCTCAACACCAAACAATTCGTCACTTTCAAGATAGAGGGTTTGAGGTATGGATTGCGGGACGCCTGCGGCATCGCCGTACCGTCATGGGACTCAAAGAACTTGAAGTTTCCGGCGTCATCATTGGTCAGGCATTTTATCGGGGTTACTTATCTTACACAGATCTTAAATCTCTCGAGACCTCTTAACTGCTGTCTTGGTCGCATCTATTGTAGTCGTCAACGAACAAAAAAAGAGGCTCTCCACCACTCATGAGAGCCTCTCCTTGGACCCGTATTCTGGATACTATCCCTTAGGACTTACCCACTGCAGGAGTCGTGGTGTCCCGGGGCCCACGGTTTGTTCCTCCTCGGGTCGGTGTTGCAGATCCCGTGTCTTCCAGCGAGCGCCCTTGGGTTTCTACCCCGAACAGCCAGGTGATCACCAATCCGAGGAACGAGGCAATTGCCACCATGGCCAAGGTCCATCCAATTCCTAAGTTCTTTTCGACAACCGGGAGCAAGAAGATGCCGATAGCCGCTCCGAATTTTCCCGATGCAGCCGCTAATCCGTGGCCCGAAGCCCGAAGATTGGTCGGAAATACTTCAGTGGGAAGAATCCACGTGGTGGCGTTGGGGCCCATGTTTACCATCAGGTTGAAGAGAGCAAACCCGATAAAGACTAGTACCACTGTTCCCCCGCTAGCTCCCTTGGGCACGCCAACCAGGGCCAGTAGCACCATCGCCACGGTCATTCCCAAGAACCCTAGCCATTGAAGACGAATCCGTCCCCAACGCTCAATCAGGAGAATACTCAAGGCAAAACCCACGACTAAGAATATATCGAGAAATACCGCGCCTTGGGTGGAAAGAATGTCTTTGTGGATGAAACTCCCGTGCCCCGTAAATGCCATCACCGCCAAAATCGTTGGGGTGAATACGCCAATTCCGTAGAGGCCGATGTCCATCAAAAACCACGGCACGGTAGCCAAGATCGTGCGGCGAATGTACTCGCGGCTAAAGAGCACTTTGTAACGCAGTTGCGTCTCGGCTTGGGCAGTGATTCCCGCTACTTTTCCGGTCAACTTCCGCGCAATTTCTCCTGCCTTTTCTACCTTACCCTGGGCCAAATACCACCGTGGACTCTCGGGTACTGAAGTCCGAAGAATCATGACGATGATGGCGGGAATCACACCCACAGCGAGCATATACCGCCAAGCATCCGGCGACGGATGAAGCATTAAAATGGCCAAGCCAACGGCTGCCCCAAATAAGGCTCCCAGTGCCTGAAAACTGAATGCTCCGGACAGCATGCGACCACGAATTTTTTTCGGCATAAATTCTGACACATACGTAGACGATATGGGATAGTCAGCCCCGATTCCAATGCCCAAAAGAAATCGAAAAATCAGGAGCGAATCCACGTTCCAAGCGACTGCAGACAGTCCTGCAAACACCACAAAGAATACCAAATCAAAGAGGTACATCGCCTTTCGGCCAAGCTTGTCCGTATACCGCCCTAACGTGAAGGCCCCCACCATGGCGCCTAACGGTGCCGCAGCTCCGACAAGACCAATCCACTCTTTGGTAATTCCCATACTGTGCACAATAAGTGGCAACGCAACCCCAATAATAAAGAGGTCAAACCCATCCAGGAAAACCCCCATCGCAGAAAGAAACCAAACCTTCCAGTGAGTCCGGTTTAACTGTGCATCATCTAGTATTCCATGAAGAGTGTCGTTGTCAGTCGGCATGATGTCTCCTCCTATTAGTGTTCAGATGACGGCTATTTTTTCGTCATCCCTATCATGCCCGGATAAGATTACGATGACTTTAACAGGCTGTTAAGATTGCATTAACAACCGGCAGACTATTTAGGACCCCACGTGGAGAATCAAACACTTCAGATACCGAGATTCCGGAAGGGTTGGCAACATCGGATGATCTGGCGCTTGACCCCGGATTTCCATTATCTTCACGTGACGTCGGGCATCTTTCGCCGCCTGTCCCACCACGCCGATGAAGTCGGCTTCCGACACATGGTAGGAGCAACTTGAAGTCACTAAGATGCCCCCCGGGCGAATCAATTTAATCCCCCGTAAATTAATTTCTTTGTAGCCTTTCAGTGCTCCCGCCACCGCATCCCGAGATTTCGTGAAGGCGGGTGGATCTAAGACTCCCAAGTCATATTGTGGACCTAAATCACTTTGCCGCCGCAGCCAATCAAAAGCATTTTCCGTGACCCAGTGCATCCGATCCTGTAGTTGGTTGAGTTCTGCATTATGTTGAGCTTGTGCGATAGCACTCTGATCAATATCGATGGCCGTGACTTCTTGGGCCCCATGGCGGGCTAGAACCAGTCCAAACCCTGCGGTGTGTGCAAAGGCATCAAAGGCTTTCGCGCCTCCCGCAAAGCTTGCCACCCGTCCCCGATTTTCATACTGATCCAGAAAATGCCCCGTCTTTTGGCCACCCGCGAGATCGATACTCATCATGACCCCATGCTCATGAATCTGCACCGGAGATTCTAAACGACCGAACACCAACTGGTCGACTCGTGGTAGACCTTCGCGGTCGCGCACCGCCAGGTCGCCCCGTTCATAGATTCCGGTGGGTTGAAAGTGCTTGACCAATGTCTCTAGAATGATGGGCATAAAGCTGCCGAGCCCCATACTTAACACCTGTACCACGAGCATCGGACCATATTTATCGACGATGAGACCTGGCAAGCCGTCCGCTTCCGAATTCACCACCCGGTAGGCATCGCGCGCACCGACCCACGGGACCCGACTCGTGATGGCGTCTTGTACTTTACGGGCAAACCATCCCTCGTCAATCATTTCGTCCCGGCGACGACTTAAGAGACGTACTTGAATTACCGACCGCGGGTTATAAAAGCCTCGCCCGACAAAATGCCCAGTACGGTCGTTCACGATCACGACACTCCCCGGTGCGACATCGCCACGGGGCGCGTCAAACTGGCCCCGATAGATCCAGGGGGAGCCTTCCAATACCCGACCGTCCTTAATCTTTAAACGCACTACCGCTTCGCTTCCCGCCATCGACCTGTGCCCTCCCTTGTAATAGAGGTAGTATAACCGACTCGAGCAGGTCTCAGAGCGTTAACGGCATCCCGGTGCTCCCAACCGCGTTCCGATGGTGTCCGGCTCGATGCCCTGCGTTAATAGCCAAATTGCTGCAGTACCGTCCATAGATGGGGATCTTCGTCCCCAAGCCGCCAAATTGCCACGCCGCCCAAGTGATTGGCGGTTGCCAAGGCAATTTTGGCCGCATCACTATACCCGTTTTCAAACCACACGGTGTGGTTAACACCGGCACTGGTATAAGTAAAAGTTGATTCACCATCAGCCGGGTTCCACTGGATAGGCACACCGTGGGCGGCGGCAAGATGCACGGCCTGAAGGTCATGGACTTCCACCGTGGTCCCATTGGAACCCCAGTTATAGCCATAGACCGCCAACCCTAACACAATCTTTTGAGCCGGCATTCGCGTTAACGCATAGTCGACCGCTTGAGTCACCCACCCCATTGGGGCGACGGGTCCCGCTGGCGATCCAATATCGTGATGATCATAGGTCATCAGCACGACCTTATCCGCATACTGCCCGAGAACACGAAAGTCATAGGCGCGTCCGTAGGGATCGGTCACGGTCTTAGGAATTACCGCTACGGTGACCACTTTTCCCAAGGGATGAAGGCTATGAGCCAGCGCCATCACAAAGGCAGACATCCCTTGCCGATCCCAATAATTCAGACCCTCAAAGTCGATATTAAACCCCGGATAATTGTCCCGCACTGCCAATTGGGTAAGGCTCGCCACCACCTGGTTTCGTATGCTGGCATTGGTTAAAATGGTGTCATTGGTGCCCGCATTGGTTACCAAGGGATACACCCCAATCCCGTGTGACGCGGCATACGCACGCACGATAGCGCGGTGGTATCCCATGCGATGAAGGCTACCATTAGCTCGGTAGGTATACCACAATGGCGCTATCGCCGTAATGGTATGCAGGTTAGCGGCCAGACTCGATTGGGAAGCGACTGAATTCGAACTATACTGCGTATAGTACCCTAAAACCCAGGGTTTTGCGGAACTGGCGGCAGCAACCGATGCGGTACTCGTGGGAAGAGCGGGTGTGGGCGGGAGAACCGGCCTACTCGATATCGGCGGGACACTCGGTGTGTGTGATGCAGAGGGCATTTCCGTGTGTGGCACGACACGATGGTTCAGGACTCTCGCTGTGGGTAACGTTCTTCTCTCGGCCAACATCAAGAGACGGGATGGGGGGCGAGCGGTGGGCACTGGTACTCCCCCAACCGCTCGCGTTGCAACGTGGATCGAACGAGGGTTAGTGGCCCGATCCGGAATCGCGCCTCCCTTCAATCCCGTCAACACTGTCACCATCGTCAAAACGCTCAGCAATGCCCACCAAGACCGCATCCTCTATGCATCCTTTCGATAACCCGTTGTACCCTGTGCGATTACGGTATATAACCAGGGGGAGATTGTCAGGGACGGAATCTGCCCCTGACCGCCGTCTATTTCAAATAAGCGCCAGAATTACCGCAACCTGGTCACAATGGATAGGATTTAGCAGGCGTGGAATAAGGTGGAATCGGAGGGAGTATGCGTATGGCTAAGCGTCTTACAGAAATGACCAGCAAATCCGGCTGAGGATGTAAATTAGGTCCGGAGGACCTTTCTGCCGCATTAAACTTCTTGATGTCCCCGAAGGGATCGGATCCCCGCATCTTAGTCGGCACCGAGACCCACGACGATGCCGGGGTATTTCTCTTAAATGAGACCCAGGCCCTGGTTCAAACCGTCGATTTCATGACGCCTGTGGTCGATGATCCCTATATTTACGGTCAAATTGTTGCGACCAATTCGCTGTCGGACATTTATGCCATGGGGGCGAGTCCGTTGACGGCACTGAATTTGTTGGCCGTTCCCGATGGGACATTGAGCCCCGAGGCCATTGGACAGATGCTCCAAGGCGGTCAATCCATCTTAGCCCAGGCTGGAACTGCCCTCTTAGGGGGTCATTCTATCGATGACCCAGAACCCAAGATGGGCTATGCGGTAACTGGGATTGTCCATCCCGACAAGATTTGGCGTAACAGCACAGCCGAGCCCGGCGATGTGGTGTTCCTATCGAAAGCTATCGGGACGGGCGTCATTATCAAGGCCATCAAGGACGGCATGGTGGACCCCGCCGTAGCCTTGGCCGCCATCGACATGATGGTGACCTCCAATCGCATGGCCAAAGAAGCGTTAGAGGCGAGTTGCACACCCACCGCCGTGACCGATGTCACGGGGTTTGGGCTCTTAGGGCACGCGTGGGAAATGGCGTCAGGCTCCGGTCTCAGCTTTCAGATTCACGCCAGCTCGGTTCCACTGCTTCCCGGCTGCCTCGACCTCGCCATGGCCGACCGGTTTCCCGCTGGGAGTCGCCGTAATCTCGAATACGTGCGCCCATATCTTGACGTGTTGGATGTCGACAGCGCGCGATTAACCCTTCTTGCAGATGCAGTGACCTCAGGAGGTCTCCTGTTTACGGTGTCCGCAAAACACGCCGAAAGGGTCCGCAAAAGCTTTACCGAGCACAACCTGCCGCTTTATGCCATCGGCCAGGTCATCACCGCTCCAGCACCTACCCTCATCGTCCGTGGTTAGGACTGGCTACCCTTTAAAGCCCCCTCCCGGAGATTCGTGGCCACTTGTCGCAAACGGGCCACGGTCTCCTGCGGTCCTAAAACCTGGACCAGTTCAAAGAGTCCTGGTCCCACCGTCACGCCGGTCAACGCCAACCGGCAGGGGTGTATCAATTCCGCTCGCTTAATGTCCAGGTTTTTGGCCACCGCATCAAAGACCTCCATGATGCCATCATGAGTCCAAGCGGCCGTATCCGAGCGTTCCAATGCCTCGGCCAAAGCCTCCAACCGGATAGGTACTTCCAGCGGGGTAAAGTGCTTTTGGACTCCCTTGGGATCAAAAGCCTGCGGCCTTTCCCATAAGAACTTCATCGCCTGCGCCAAATCTACCAAGGTATGGGCCCGCTCGCGAGCGAGTGCTACCCCTGCGTCAAGTGTGGGGCCTTGTCCCCAGCTTATCCCCAACTTCTCCACAAAAGGGGTAACCGCCGCCACTATCTCGGTGACCGGAAGGGCTTTCAGGTACTGCGCATTCATCCATTCCAGCTTTTTTTGATCATAGACCGCCGCCGTGTGCTGCACCCGCTCTAACGTGAAAAGCGGAACCGCATCAGCCACCGTCATGAATTCTCGGCCATCAGGAGCCGACCATCCCAATAACAGCAAATAGTTCACCAGGGCTTGGGGGAGAATCCCTTGATCCAGATATTCCTCGACCGCGGTGGCCCCATGGCGCTTGGACAACTTGCTCCGATCGGGTGCCAAAACCATCGGAATGTGCGCAAATTGCGGTAGATCAAACCCTAATGCCTGATACACCAGGATTTGTTTGGGAGTATTGGACAGATGCTCCTCAGCCCGTGTCACATGGCTAATCTGCATCCCCCAATCATCAATGACCGCAGCAAAATTATAGGTAGGCGTATGATCCGCTTTCATAATCACGAAATCATCCAGCAGACTATTTTCAAACGTAACGTGGCCCCGAATCAAATCGTCTACGACCGTCACCCCATCAAGAGGCACTTTAAGCCGAATCACATAAGGTTGCCCGGAGGTGTGAATCGGATCCTCAGCAAGACGGTTGCGGCAAGTTCCCATATAACGGGGAGGTAACTTTTGTGCCATTCGTGCCTCACGGGCTTGTTTAAGCTCTTCGGGCGTACAATAGCAGCGGTAGGCTTGGCCACCCTTCAGTAATTGCTCCGCATATTGTTGGTGCAAAGCTAAGCGTTCCGATTGTCGGTAGGGTCCCAACGGCCCCTCTAGGTCCGGACCTTCGTCCCAGTGAATACCTAGCAGTCGCAAAGACCGCATTAGTGCAGATTCTGATCCCTCGACCAAACGTGCCCGGTCGGTGTCTTCCACCCGGAGCACGAATTGGCCTTCATGGTGCTTGGCAAATAAATAACTAAATAAGGCGGTCCGGGCCCCACCAATGTGTAAGGTTCCGCTCGGACTCGGGGCATACCGTGTTCTCACCAAAAGGAGTCTCTCCTAAAAACAATATTTTATCATCCACATGTACGTCGGGGCCTGTGCAGGAGATCTCCCGTAAGATTGTTCCGACACGCGGTTTTAGATCCACTACAAGATAATCGGCGCGTATTGCGTGCCATCGCGTACCTCCAGTGTAGCCAAGGGCCCATGCTGGGTCAAGAAATCCTCACGCGGGATCCCGCACTCTTGATAGATCCTTTACCCCCACTCCCCACGTATTACTCTATGAACACGCCAGTTCGGTTCGGTTCGGGGGCTAACAATTGTCAAGTGCGACGGAGATTTGCTACGATAGGACTGACCTATGGCCAGATTCACATCGCCAGCGTCGTCAGGAGCGCCTACGCGTGAGGGATTTGGAAGCCGAACAATTACTAGTCCGTGTTCAACAAAACGATCAAGGCGCCATGATGGCTTTTTATGATCGATACTTTGGTATGGTGGCAGGGTTTTGCCGGAAAATCCTAACGGGATCCAATGCGTCGGTTGCGGATGAAGCCATTCAAGACACCTTTTGGTACGTGTGGAAACATGCCGATAAGTTTGATGGGTCTAAAGCGGCCCTGACGACATGGCTTTATATCATTAGCCGTAGTCGATGTCTTGATGTGCTCCGGCATGAAAAAACTGTAGAGGATGTCACCGAAGAGCTTCCGGAGACGGAACGAGGGGCCGATGACGAGCCGTTGGTTACAGAAGTCCTGGGTCGACTCGAGCAAACCCGCCTAAACGACGCCATCCAAAGCCTACCGCCCCCGCAGCAAGATGTCATTCGGAAGATCTACTTATTGGGATATACCGCCAAAGAGGTGGCCGAGAGTCAAAATATTTCGCTGGGCACCATAAAAACTCGGTTACGTCTCGCACTGGATAAACTTAGAAGGTTGATGGAAGAGGAGGTCGGGGCAGATGAATCATGATGGCGCATTAAATGCCTTGCCTTTATATTCCATGGATCTTCTGGATAGCGCCGAGGCTAAGGAGCTCGAGGCGCATCTAAAAACCTGTGCCGCATGCCGTCAAGAGCTGGAATCGTTGGCGATGGTAAACGAAGACCTTATCACCGAATTGTCCCATGAAGATTGGTCCGGCCATGAGAAATTACACGACGATTTTACCAAAAAGCTCCTGCATGAGCCCATCAGTAGTCCCATTCCGCTCCGACGTCGTCCGCGACCCAGTTGGAAAATGGGTGCGTGGGCTGCTACGATTGCGATTGCGCTATTAGGATGGGGTTCGGCTTATCAGGCCCATCAAGAGGCCAGTTACAGCAATCAAATCCTAGCCATGGTCAGCCATGGCCAGCAAGTGCCCTTAGCCAGTACCACGACAGGAGCAGTGCGGCACGTCGATCTCTATGTGCAGCCTCGTTCTAATAAGGCTTTGGTTTGGGTTAAAAAGCTCCCACCAATCCAGCCTAACCAAGTCTATGAAGGATGGTGGATCGTGGGTAAGGCGCCGGTTCCAGCGGGAACCTTCAAAGAGGGCCCCCATTTTCTCGCCAGGCCCCGTGGAGCGAGTGCCTTCGCAATCACCATCGAACCCTCAGGAGGTACCACAAAGCCCACCACGCCGATTCTGGTGGTAGGCACCGTCTAAAATCTCGACCCCAAGAGATCTACCACCCCATGATGAGTACGCGCGCGGTGAGAACCAAGAGAAATCCAGGGACTCCAAGAACCCCCACGACGCCTGCCGTTACAGGATTGAGACCGATCAAAAATCCTGTGGGTCCCATCACCCGATCCCAGGTCCAGATCACGACGACAGCAATCGCCACATTCACCAATGTCTTCATCATCCACTTGGCGGGTGTCACGAACATCCGAGCCACAAGATAGGCCAGCACGAGGCCGAACCCTCCCGCCAACATTATCCGCGCCGGTAGCATGGTCATCCCCCCACCATCACCTTATGCGGCAGGGACAACCTCTAGAATCCCGAATGCTCCCGGATGCGCTTCAGACACTGGCGGTATAGCATCTCTGCCTCCTGACATAAACGAATGGCATGATCCACACTCGCGGGATCTGTCGCTTGCTCAAAATACGCCTGTTGCTGCATCCAATTCCGATACGCTTCTCGAAGCTCTTGGTCTCCCCAACCAGGAGGATCAATGGGCTCCCGGTTTTTGGTTCGTCGGCTTCTCCCCTCTTGTCCCCACACCGCCCTCAACCCCTTGCCGTGACTTATGACGTATTATATGCCATTTCTTACCACTTTGGTAATTTGCGGCAAATTCAGTTTCGGCTTTATTAAGGGGATGCCCCATCAGGCGCAATGTGCGGGACAGGTCTTCAATCGCCGCGCGGCGATTGGTTTCGGTTGGCATCGTGTCAAGGTAGATTTTAAGCCAGCGGAGCCGATTTTGAGCGCTCCACCACCACAGTGCTTCTCGAACGAGATGGCGGCGACGATATAAAAAGAGACCTCCAAAGATACCAAGCCCGCCTAATCCCAAATCGATCCACTCTACTAATACCACAAAAATATCCATCATCTCACGCCCCTTCCTGCATTGGCATTATATTCCTGCCAGGGCGATCTGACACGGCGGATATTTTTGTGTGCACGATGGCTAGATTATATTTCTTGCCGACCCTCGAGCGCCTTGGTCAGTGTGACCTCGTCGGTATAGTCAAGGTCTCCACCCATCGGCAGTCCTCGAGCAATCCGTGTAACCCGAAGACCCATCGGCTTTAAAAGTCGACCTAAATAAAGCGCCGTGGCCTCTCCTTCGAGATTCGAGCTAGTCGCCAACACCAGCTCCACCGGAGATTCTTGGCTAATTCGTCGCAAAAGCTCTTTGACCCGCAAATCATCGGGTCCAATCCCTTCCATCGGAGAAATAGCCCCGTGGAGTACATGGTAACGCCCTCGATATTCCCGGGTCTTTTCCATCGCAATCACGTCTTTAGGTTGTTCCACGACCATAATGGTTTTCCCATCTCGCCCAGTATGACGACAAATCGTGCAGGGATCTTGGTCCGTAAAGTTAAAGCACACCGAACAATACCGAATCCGAGAACGCGCGGACACAATCGCACTCGCTAACAGCTCGGCTTCCCCTTGGGGCATATTCAATAGAAAGAATGCCAGGCGCTGAGCCGTTTTCGGTCCGACGCCAGGCAACTTCCCCAGTTCGTTTACCAAGTCTTGAATGGGTGTCGGATAGAGCATTTAGAAAAGTCCTGGCATCCCGGGGATGTTCATGTTTCCGGTTACCGCCGCAATCCGTGCCGATGCCAATTCTTGAGCCTTTTTTTGCCCTTCGCGGACCGCTGTTAAGATAAGATCTTGGAGCATCTCCACATCGGATGGGTCCACCGCTTGCGGGTCGATCGTAATGGACGCGATATCCCCATGACCATTGAATACCGCCTTAACCACACCGCCCGACTCGACTTCCACGGTTTCGAACTGCAACTCCTCTTGCACCCGGGCCACATCAGCCTGCATCTTCTGGACTTGCTTCATCATTTTTTGCATGTTATTGGGATTGAATCCCATCGTGATCGTCTCCTTTTGGTCCTAATGATCCGATATTTTCGTTCGCAATACTTCGCCATCCCTCAGTCAAATCCTACGATACGGATGTCTGGCCCAAACCATTCGCGCACCTCAGCCTTTAAGTCGACGGCAGGTTCGAAAGCGTCTCTAACATCCTTTAGCTGTGACTTGGTCGACTTCGACTCGTCCGGTTTGGTAGATCCCGCCGGCGGACAGTCCGCCGCCAATGTATAGCGAATCTCGGGACCATATACGGCCCGAAGCGACTTCTCCAATAAATCATGGTGCAAGCCCGTCTTGATGATGTCCACATGCGCCGGGAACGCAAAGCACAAGGTAAGCCCTGCATCCGTTACCATACACCGTGCCTCTTTGATGAGGGCGTGCGTACTCGGTCGTTCACGACGCACCAATTCCAACACCTGGAGGAACCGATCATCGCCTCCCACTTCGACCAAGGGTATCGATTTTTTCGAAGGTTCAGCCACGGTGGCTGGTTCCGAAACCGGACCTGGTGGCGCCTTAGGCGCCACCGATGGCGTCGTAATCGCGTCCGCCGTCGTCTGGCCAAGCAATTGCTGCCGTGCCTGAAACAACGCAAGTTCCAATACTAACTGCGGGGGAAATCCGCTTTTTAGCCGCGCTTCCCCATCGGCAATGGTTTCCAACGCCCGAAACCAGGTCTCCGCTGTTAATTGCTTGGGTACCCGACTATCCAACTGTTCGAGCCAGGCGCGCCGATAGCTCGGGAAACGTTCCCTCCCGGCTTGGCGCCACACAATTAAATTACGAATTTCGCGCGCCACGTCGCGTAGCATCTGACGCGGATCGCGGCCTTCCTGTAGCGCTTGGTCCACTACCCCGATAAGATCTTGGAGGCTTCGCGCCTCGGTTAAACTCATGACGATTTGCTCCAACAAGTGAGGACTGAGCGAGCCTACCATGTCTTCGATGCCTTGGCGTGTCACGGCTCCTCCAGACGATGCAGCTTGGTCCAACAGACTCAATGCATCGCGCATGGCCCCGTCGCCAAATTCGGCGAGTAACTCGAGGGCTTCTGGTTCAGCCTCAATCCCTTCAGATTGGGCGACCCGGACCAGTTGCTCCTGAATCTGCGGTACCCGGAAGCGTTGGAACTCATAGCGCTGACAACGGGACAATACCGTAATGGGCAGTTTATGAGATTCCGTCGTGGCTAAAATGAATAGCACGTGTGATGGAGGTTCTTCCAAGGTCTTTAACAGGGCGTTAAAAGCTGGCTCGGTCAACATGTGGACCTCGTCAATGATATAGACGCGCTGTTTTCCCATCACGG
Organism: Sulfobacillus sp.; assembly: GCA_027343695.1. Classification (GTDB taxonomy): domain Bacteria; phylum Bacillota; class Sulfobacillia; order Sulfobacillales; family Sulfobacillaceae; genus JAKADJ01. The sequence goes on from DAHWKJ010000070.1 coordinate 42,781, forward strand.
GAGCTTGACCAATATGTTCTCGTAATTCTCGAATTTCGTCGATCCCACGATTTGATGCGGCATCGATTTCGATCACATCAAGATGTGCTCCCCGTTCCAGGGCGACACACGAATCGCACCCGAGGCACGGATCTCCGTTAGCCTTCGGCTCGCGACAATTGACCGCTTTGGCCAAGATTCGCGCGACACTGGTCTTGCCAGTGCCCCGGGGTCCCGAAAACAGATAGGCGTGCGTCACACGGCCTTGACGCACGGCTTCTCTTAGCGTTGAGACAACCCGGGACTGCCCGACCACATCCTCGAAATTCCGAGGTCGGTATTGACGATAAAGGGCTTGCCGAGACATAGCAGGATTCCCTTCCTCAGGATACGAATATCTTTTCTCATTGTACCATCCGTCAAGCAAAGGCCATAGGGCGGCACCGATCAGGCTGACCGCGGCACCACAACGTGCCCGCTTACCGCTGCTCCCTTCCGGGCCTGACGGGGTTCACAGGTGTTGTCCGCGCGGGACCCAATCGATGCGGCTCCATGGCCTCATCAGTAAAATACGTGGCGGAGGAGGAGGGATTCGAACCCTCGAGGCAGGTTCTGCCCACCAACACGCTTTCCAGGCGTGCGCCTTAAACCGCTCGGCCACCCCTCCACGTTTTAAATAAAGATCGTGCTATGGCGGAGAGGGTGGGATTCGAACCCACGAGACGGGTTTAAGCCGCCTACCCGATTTCGAGTCGGGCTCCTTCGACCAGCTCAGACACCTCTCCATGTATTATTCAGTTTTCGGTTCCGAATGATTCCGACGTGAACGAAAAAATTCTTTAAGAATCTCTCGACTCGGCTCTTCTAAAACACCTTGCATCACATCGAGCTGATGATTCAAACGCACATCGTCACCCAATTGATAAAGACTGACTAGAGCGCCACCCTTGGGATCTCGGGCACCAAACACCACCCGTTCCACTCGACTTAAAATCAAGGCTCCCGCACACATGGTACACGGTTCCAACGTGACGTACAAGGTGGTTCCCGACAATCGCCATCCGCCCATTTTTTCTGCAGCCGCACGAAGCACCAGCATTTCCGCATGCGCGGTCGGATCTCGGTCGGTTTCCCGACGATTATGGCCTTGGGCCAAGATGGTGCCATCCGAACGTATTAACACCGCTCCCACCGGAACTTCCCCGGACCGAGCGGCGTCACGAGCTTCTGCCATCGCGATGGCCATGTACTCAGGATGATCCATCTCTATCGTGTCCCACTCACCTTGATATGGTGCGCCCGGGAGGACTCGAACCACCGACACAAGGTTTAGGAAACCTCTGCTCTATCCCCTGAGCTACGGGCGCACAATAATTTTCCCAGAGCCTTTATTATACCGCCCGACTTACACGTTGACCATAGCTAGGATATCAAATTCATCCCTGTCGCGCAATCAAATACCTTCACCAGGTGGGTGCCAATTGCATCCACCTGGTGAAGGTCGGCAGAAAAAAGGCAGAGGCCCATTGGCCGTCTGCCTTTTTGATTACCCATCCACTCTTGGCCCCTAGAAGCTATTTCGGAAAAATTCCAGGGTTCTCGCCCATGCGTCTCGAGCCGCTGCCGGGTCATAAGAACTCCGGGAATCATTGAAGAACGCATGACCAGCTTCCGGATAAATCTCATACTGAAAATTCTTTCCGGCCTTTTTCATCGCGTCGGCCACTTCAGGCACCAAGTCGGTTATGCGATTATCCGTGCCCCCATAAAATCCATAGACTGGGCACTGGATGGTCTTCATCGCTTCCGGCTCGGGAGCCACTCCATAATTACAGACGGCTGCCCGTAATTCGGGAAGTGTGGTCGCCAGGCTGAACGACAACGCGCCGCCCATGCAATAGCCAATGCTTGCGACCTCATGACCCTGTTCTTGGAGATAGTGCGCCCATGCCTTCAAATCTTCAACCATCCCCGCCGTGTCTCTCGGTCCAAACAGTACGCCTAAAGTCTCGGTAATCCGAGTTTTCTCATCGCCCGGGAGTTTGTTCAAATACTGTTCGCGCAGTGCGTTGTCCATCCACGCTGCGTGCGGAAGGGTGTCAAAAAATTTCTTGACGGCTTCAATCCGCGCGAATGATAACGCCTCTGGCTTCCCACCCCGTGAATACAAGTCGGGCGCCAAAGCCACGTAGCCCGCTTCAGCGAAGCGTCGCGCCATGTCTTGGATATGTTCGTCGGGTCCCCAGATCTCTTGGATCACTAAAATCGCTGGGCTATGTTCAAATTTCGGTCCAAGTACTTGATAGGCCTTCATATCTTGTCCATCACGGCGGTGAGTAATCCACTCTGCCTTTAATTCCATTCTTACCTCCACCTTTCCTTTAGGAAGTATCTACTAACTAATTTTACCACGCTTTATCGATTGACGGCAGGGCGTTCCCCAACGGGAACAGCGTGCCCACGCTTCTAGTCCGTGAGGTGTCCCCCTCACGGGGTGGTGCGCATCTATCGTGACCCGACCTCAGTTACTCAATCCGCAACATGCCATAGAGGATACCCGAATGTGGTTTCGGGAGGGAACACCACGTTCTCCGGAACGGGCTAGGCTTTGGTGTGATGAGGGGGCCGTGGTGTCGCCCCTCATCCTATATAATAAAAAGAACGTAACAATACGGCCTGCCCGTCGGGTCGCTGAGGATGGTGAGCATGAAGCGTTTTATTGGGATCGGGATGGGCTTGGTCTTGGGGATAATCCTGAGTGGTTGTGGCCAGTCCGGTTTTGTCGTCAGTGCCCAGGGCGGAGTTAGTAGTCGGTCACGTTTGCCCCAACACCCACCCGAAGCGGGGTTAACGCTGTCCACAGGCCCTGGGACTAGGGTAGGGTTGGGTACCGTGCATTTGACCATTCCTCCGAGCAATCTCTCTTCCATCCCGTCGCTACAATGGCACGCTATTTGGGTGCCGCTTATTCAAGTGCCGACCGTCACGGGCATGCAAGACAGGGTGCGCGGGCAAGCGGTGTTTAGGTTGCCCGCGCAATGGACCGGCCCGACTCCACAAGATCACTGGAGCGGCTATGGGTCGCTCGTGACCACCAATGTGAACATGAAAATTCCTCCCCATACCCGTAATGGTGGCGTGATCACGTTGGCAGAACGGATCCGGGTGGCGCTGGTGCAGGGTAGAAGCACCGCCGGAGGCCGACAGACCCTCGTGATCGCCACACCTCCGGCTTTTCCGGTGCTCGCATGGCAAGACGCGACGGGGACACCCTCGGTGTCTCGAACCAAGGTCACCAGCATGAAGGAAGGCCTTTATATGGGGTTTCAGCCGCCCGACGGAGGGACTACGGCCTTTGCGGTTCAGAGTAGGCACTGGTCGTCCGCCGAGGGGTTGGCGTTCGCGATTCGCACCCGATACCAACTCGCTCTGGACGCCGTCCAAGCCAATGTGATCCTGTACGATCGTGGAACGCATGGTGCTTATTGGTATATCCAGCGATTTCCCTCGCCCCAGTCGCTGCCCCAACCATAAGGGATGTTGCGTCGTCGCTCGAGAAAAGCGGAGCCACGACCGCGAGGCCCCTAGGCATCGTAGCGTACCCAAGATGAGCTACGGATCCCCGAGACTTTTACTGGAGCCGGATGGCACAGATCTCAATGAGGAGGGGTCGTCCGCTCGGTTTCCAACCGACGGGGGAATTGGGACGGGCTCGGAGAACCACGGACCATCCCCAGATAAAATAGTGCATAGGTGTGTGTTTGTAGACCACCTTGGACTCGACAATCAATAACTAGGACAAACATCTCCCAATCCTTTATTCTTGACCTATGGAGGTCATATCTCATGATTGCGGACGATTTAAAAAGATTGGCCGAAGAGGTTTCGCTGTGCCACCGCTGTACGCTCCGGAACACCGCGCGAGGGGTCGTGTTTGGAGAGGGGGCCCCGACTAGCCGCATTGTGTTTTGTGGGGAAGGGCCTGGCGCCGAAGAAGACCGCTTGCTTCGCCCCTTTGTGGGAGCGGCCGGCCAGTTACTGGACAAAATGTTGGCGGCGATGGGATTGGACCGCAACCACAATGCCTATATTCTAAACGCGGTGAAGTGTCGCCCGCCTGGAAACCGAGTGCCTCTACCCGAAGAACTCATGCAGTGCCGCCCACACCTAGATGCCCAAATAGCTTTGTTACGTCCCGCCATTATCGTCTTATTGGGCACGACAGCCATCCAAACTTTCTTGGGCCCCAAGGCTCGCGTTACCCGAATTCATGGGACCTGGCATCGTCAACAAGACCTGTGGCTGATGCCCACCTACCATCCAGCAGCGTTGTTGCGCAATCCCCAATGGAAAATAGCCGCATGGAGCGATTTAAAACAGGTCATCGATAAGTATCGGGAAATCGTGGATCCGGACCATGTGGCCGCTCATTACCCCAAGCCCTCGACATCATAGGATCGAGCTCCCAAAGTTGTTGGGAGCTCGATCCATCATGCAATTCTAGCTAGCGGGTGGAGTGGGGGCTTTAGATCCATAGGCCACATTGAATCCATCGGTATCAGAGTCTGGTAAGGAAGGTGTCGATACTTGGGTCCGTTTTTGAATCATCACACCGGAATCCGACGAAACAAACGCGGGGTTTACTCCATTGACCGTTCCCGGATTAAATGTCGCCTGCCCGTAGTTTGCCAACGTGGCCACGCGGCCTCCAATGGTTGGGGCTTCCTCGATCCATTCAGCAGAAGTGCCCGGCCCACTGTAGTTCTGGGTGGTCGTAAAGGACCAATTTTCGGTGCTATCGGAGATAGTAATGGTCCATTTTCCGCCCCCGTTGTTTTGGATGTTCGCCGACATGTGGTCGCCGGGTTGCACCGGATATTGCGACGGACTAATTTCAGTTTCCGACGCGGGAAGAATCTCCCACCAAGCATAGTAATGAGCACTACCCGACGAATAGTCTTGTTCGGTTCCAGTTTGGATTAGGCTACTGTTATTAAATCCATCAATGCCGATCCAACTCGATGAATATGAGGAGCCGCGTGAAGATTGTACCGTAGGGACAACCCACTGCCCGGAAATACTGTTATAGGTGCCATTGGTGGAACTACTTAAGGCATAACCCGACCAGTTGCTCGATGACCAACCGGAAGCGGACGAACCACTCCCCCCATGAGGCTTTCCAGCACCAATTCTTGGGGCGTTAGTCGGAAGTACGGTGACGCTCCCACTCATCGCCGGCAAAGCCACCACCATGAGACTGGCTCCTATGGTTAAAATCTTAGACGAGAAATTCATGCAACAGTTCCTCCTTGATTAATGGAATATGATGGGATACTTTTCATCATATTCGCCACCAATCCGGAGTTACCTTGTTTTGCCATAGAGAATTTTCTCATTCGCGGGACTTCTGCAAATAAGTCTGGCGGTGTCAATCCACGTTGTGCTGGCGAGACCCCATAAAGGGTCCACACATACGGAGAATAGCCACGAACTCCAGGGCTTCCAACTGGAGTGTCGACAGCCCCAGCTGAACACTACCAGAGATAAGACGCGGAATGCATGGCGAACGCGCACCCTGGATAGGGGGTCAAGGCCTCGGGCAACGTGGAATCCGGCTATAGGGACCCCACGGTCGACACCTACGTCTCCGATGCATACAATGAGAATGGGTCTTTGACGGCGTCGGGGTCCATTGCGCCATAGCAATACACCGTTGTGCCGCAAGATTCTCTCAGAGAGAGAGAGAGAGAGAGAGAGGGATCGTCATGAAAAAGAGTCGGATGGCCGCCAGCGCCCTCGGCCTATTGATAATCGGAGGGGCATTCGGATTTTGGATGGGCCACATGTCCACAACGTCGGCCATTCGCAAAACGGGTCAGGCGGATCTCATGCAAGGCTACGCTTTGTTCAATGAAGCCGACCACGCATTAGGCCAGGGGCAGCATATCGCGGCGCAAACCTGGTCCAGCGAGGGTGCCGCTTACATTCTGAGTGCCGTGGCCCCCCTCAACCAAGTTGGTGTTTCGGGGACTTCTACGATCTCGGATTATCTACAGACTGCGCAATATGCTGTTGTTACAGGCCAAGCCTCCCCCCATCAAAAACATGTCTTGCAGACCTTTGAACAGTCGCTCGCGCCTTATGTCCACAAAAATTATGGCACAATTTCCGACGCCGCACTAAGGCGAGCATTCGCCCGAATCCATTCGGCCATGGCTCAATAAAACCCGCTAATTCTTGTCAAGGACCCGGGAAGAAGCCTAGGGCGACGCGACGTGTGTCACGGTATTTCGGGTACACAAAAGACACCTTAAGGGCATGAAGGGTTTGATCCGATTTATGTTCCTCGGGTCGAGAATTTGCTGCGAGCTTTCTCCAGATACCGCCTCACGGTACACCCTGGCGAGCGTCCCGACTCAGGCTAAGGCAAAATAGCGTGGACCGAAGTCAAGGCATCCCCATAGCGTTTCTCTCCACTCCGCAAATGGAGGGCCAGCGGAGTCACCATCACCTGATTTGCTAAGACCGGTTCGGTACCGGGCCCTTGGGAATACCCGACGAACGCATGAATGGCAAAGTGTTGCCCCTCAACGATGCCGAGGTATAACAGGACATGGCCGGGCATGTAGAGTTCATCACCTGGTTTAGCCTGGTGTAAGGCTTGTTCCCAATCATGATCCAACGGCACGCGGTGTGGCAGTGCCAAGCTTTGGGATTTGCTGTTGCGGGGCAATTGCACCCCAACGGTACGATACACATCCATAATGAAACTCGAACAATCATGCCGATTAAAACTATCGCCCCAGCCATAACGATCCCCTAAGAGAGCAAAGGCGCTGGTTATGACCGACTGACGATGGGCCGGAAGAAACCCGTCGACGACAGGAGCCGTCCGGGCCAGCAACCGAGGAACAATAGACAGTTGGCCCTCTGGTTTTCTTAGAGGCATATCCACGACGTAATGCCATATCGAGGCCTGACGCGACATGACCTTCTCTGGCTCCAGGCTCTTTGGCACCCAATCTCCAAATTCGAGCGGTATCGGGCCGGGGCTCTCGTTATAAGGATCCGGTTCCACGCTAACCCCCCGCCCAACCACGACCACCGGCTCTATTACCTGGGCATAACGTTCCCAGGTGTCCTTGTCGCACCAAGCAATATGAGATTTCATAATCCATCCTTGATACGTGCGGGATTGCACGAGGTACCACTCGTGGTCTCGACTCTCACCGAGAATCAGCACGGGTTCAAACGTGTGCAGGGCGGTTTGCTGTACCTGATCGAACTCTCGGTCTGCCGCACTTCGAAATATTGCCTGGGATGTGGGCCACGCTCCAATCGGAGCCCGGCAAATACTAAACCCAAACCGCTCTGTAACCGGACGAATGGCCGTATTCTCCTCGATCCGGTCGCGCCCTGCCGAGTCTAGTGGTCGGCCATCGTGAAGATATCCGTCATCCGGAACGGGAAGCCCCTCGGCCACCCATTTCAGTGGTGCGGTAAAATTCTCGGCAATTTTTTCCAGATCTGCAAGATGAGCACTGGCGGCGATCGTGCGGCGAATCCTGCCGACATCGAAAACAGTCGTCCCATCATTAACGCGTGCCAACCAAAATTCTGGGTTCAGCATCGACGGGGTCACTCCCGGCACGGTAAACGGCGTTGGTTTTTGGCTCATGAGGATACTCCTTCTGGTATAAAGTGCACTCCCAAGCCGGGTTCCGAAGGCAGTGTGATATTGCCTCCTTGATAGGACAACCCGCCCTCTGCCTTGGTGTCACGGAGAAAGTATGCGGCATCTAAGTCCACATACTTGGCCTGATACGCCACCGCAAACAGGGCAGCGGCGGTCACCGAAGCCATCCCTTCCATCATGCTACCCACCATCAGTTCCAGCCCCGCCCCGGCCACCAGCTCGGCCATCGTCGAGGCCGTAGCTAGTCCCCCAGTTTTCATGAGTTTCACATTAATGATGTCCGCCGCGCCTAAATCCAGGATCCGGCGTAGCTGTTCGAGTCCGAATACGCTCTCGTCTGCCGCAATCGGGATCGGACTCGCATGGGTGATCGCACTTAGACCGGTAATGTCATGCGCCGCCACAGGTTGCTCGATAAATTCCACAGCCCAATCGGCTAACACCTCACAAGCTGCAAGACTCTCACGTACCGTCCAAGCCTGATTCGGGTCCAACCATACTGCAATGTCGCTCGGGATTACTTGACGGATGGCCATCACGCGTTCGACGTCATGGCCATCATGACCCCCGAGCTTAATTTTGAGATGTTTAAATCCTTGGGTTACCAACGACTCAGCTTGGCGTTGCATTGCCTCGCTATCAGCCAAACTGACGGTCGCGTCGGTCCATAGCGGCCTTAAGATGCCCCCTAAATACCCGAGGAGAGATTCTTGGTGGACCTGGGCATAGAGATCATGGAGTGCAATGTCCACGGCCGCTTTGGCCGAGGTGTTCCCGACAATAGATCCCCGAATCACCCGAAATACTTGGTGCCTATCTTCCAAATCGATGCCCTGGATAGCAGGGAGGATATGTTGTTCCAACGCGCCCATAATGGAGGCCACAGTTTCCCCAGTAATGGCTGCCGTAGGGGCGGCGGACCCGATTCCAACTATCCCCACATCGGTGGTCAGAACGACACGGATTTCATCGACCGCAGTCACCGAACGAAGTGCCGTCCTAAACGGGACCGATAATGGGAGGAGACAATGTTGCACCGTATATCCTTGAAGTTTCATAAAAACCCTCGCCTATCGTGGTCTATACAACTATTTCCATTGTAGCACGGGCACTCCCACCAAGATACCCTCGTAGAAGCCCTAAAGAGTGTGGTCGGGAGATGGCGATGGACGGGGTACCCTTACCTCCTCAACGCGGTTCACCCGATCTACCTGATTCGCAGCGGGTTTGAGTGCCTGGAGGGCAAGATAACTCATCAGCGTAAAGAGCACCATCAGGTTGCCAACATGAAGTAAATAAGGTCCGGTAGCCACATGACTCAGCGCCACATAGGCTCCGCTAAAGATTTGCGTGAGCACCAAGACCACAAGCCACCAGGTCCCACGGCGTAAGTCGGGTCGAGTAGCCTGGACTCGGCGCAATTTCCAAAGCAGTTCGAGCACCAATGCCGCCAACCCCAAAGCGGCCACCCGATGCAAAAAATCAAGACCGGTATTACCGGTTAAGGGGGGAATCACTTTCCCATTACAAAGGGGCCAGCCTGTACACGCCTCACCGGCCTGACGAAAAGCCACATACGCTCCAAGATACATGGCGGCGTAGGTGTAGACCCAAATCATCCCAATACGCCATCGAAGTCCGGGAGGCATCGGTCGGGCTCTAAACGTGAGGCCGCCTACCTGTCCGACCGCTAATCGATCAATTTGCCAGATAAAAGCCGTCAGCAACGCAGTGCCCACCAATGCTAAGAACCCAAATCCCAAATGAAGGGCAAGAATTGCCGGAGGGTTGACAAATACCACAGCCAGAGCCCCGAGCCCTGATTGCACCACAATGAACCCGATTCCAAGAATCGCGAAGACCCGGGCTTCAATCCATTGCCGATATTGAATCCATGCCCACACCATAAAAACCGTAGCAATCAGGGCAAATCCCCCGACGATGACGCGATGGCCAAACTCAATCAGGACATGCTCATTACTCAGGGTGGGAATGATCTTGCCATTGCAGAGCGGCCAATCCGGTCCGCAGCCTAAAGCCGAATCGGTTTGGGTGTCTAAGAACCCCACCAAATCGACAATCGCCATCCCAACCGTGGAGACCACCGCAAGAATCTTTAATAACATGGAGGGCCGCTTAATGGCCATAATGTCACGCTCCTTACAGAAATACCTCTGACATTGTACCGTGTGTCGAAGATTTTAAAAAATGCCAGGTCGAGCGTATCGCGACCGTGACCGCGTGGCAAGCTCTCAAAGAACTAGTCGGGGCATCCTTAGGCTTCACCACGCAACGTCCTGGCCTACCACGAAATGACAGCGTTAGTTGATTCCCAAAAGAAAACGGAGCACAATGAAGGCGAACCCTAACAGAGGAGGCCTAGACCTTGGATAAAACGCCCTTATTACCCATCGACAATACCCTGGCGGTCACACTTTGGTATGAAGGTCCGACTTTCCTGATCGCTGATAAACCCTTTGGGATGCCAACCTACCCAGACGATGCAAAAAGTCGTGGCACATTAGTCAACGCGTTACTCCAAAACAATCGTTGGCTCGCCGAGATGGAAACCAGTACCACTCCTGGGGTGGTGCATCACCTAAGAGACGACGACCGTGGTCTTACGCTCGTCGCTAAGAGCGACGAAATGGCGGAAACACTCCGGACCACATACCACGAAAAATCGATCACCTTTAGTTACCGGGTGCGGGTACCCAGCGAAATCATTCCCCAGCCCACCAACCTCGTGACCGTCTATGACCAACACCCCTATGACGAAATCACCGTCTATGATATCGACTCTGCACTCGGCGATACGAGAGAGTTGAGTCGCGAGTGGCTCGGTGACTCCGATTCGTCCGCCCGATTTGTGTGCTATCAAATGGATTTCCCCACACCCTCGAAGCCATTTCGAATCGGCCTAGCCCAACGCGTCATTCTTCCCAGTATTGACCTCTACACGGCGCCTACCTGAAGTGTGTGCAACGGAACGAAAGAGTTTCTTTCGTCGAATGGATTTGCCTATGTCGACCACCCACTGGCCGACCGAGCTAATGTGGAAACCATGAAGACCCTGTCTCGAGGTGAACGGGGCATCCCGCTGATCGTTATGAATGGCGTCGTAACCATTGGCTTTGACCGCCAACGGCTAAAACAGTCTCTGGGTGTTTTTTAAGCAGATCCAGGCGCCATGGGAAAGCCCTTCTGGTATCTCTTGGCGTACCCTTTTTAACGAACGGGGATGTCCGGTCACGGGACGTCCCTCTAGCTTGTCTCTCACGAAATAAGCGCCGTCAATTCAATAATGCCGTACAGATCACCGATACATTAGGGCGTTACACGGATTACCTCTTGCTCTGGCGATGCAAACCGGTACAATGAGAGCTACGAGTTGTCGACTGGGCGGTGAACCATGGGTATTCAACGACCATCCTTACCTAAATGTCCTCGATGCGAAAAAACCATTCGCGCGGGGGATTTGTTCTGTCGGCATTGTGGCCTCCAATTAGAACCTGCTCGCTCAGGGACTCATGGATTTCGACGGGTAGCCTATCTTGCAGCGGTAGTCGTGACCGCCGCCGTGAGTGCGGTCGTCATTCTGCACGCCGTGACCACACCCTTGGCTTTAGGTCCCACGACGAGCACCCGGGGTCAAACCGCTACGGTGTCACAGCCTGCCGCGACGGATTCGGCAGCCAACACCAGTCCATCGCCTACGACGAGTGCCACCGCATCGAGAGCCTGGTCCACGCATAGCGTTAATGCCCATGGTGTCGGATTTTCTTTGCAACTACCTACCAATTGGATAGCAAGTCCTACATCTCGTCCCGATTATTGGCTCTGGACGGCCCCAAATGGAGTCGGTCAGGTCACGCTCGTAGTGAAGACGTATCGGAATTCAGGTGCCACCGAAAGTTTAGGACCCAACGCCTACGGAACCCCCATAACCACCTCGACCTCCGGTATTGCGTCTCAACAGCTCGATGTCAAGTGGGCACCACAACACTGGCTATGGGTCACCATGAAGGTGCCAAAGAGCCAACTGTCACGCCTCGGCACCATCGCCCGGAGTGTCAACATCACCTAACCCGATAATTCTCCGCATTATCCCGAATTTTTGAATGACCAACCATTTTTGCGAACGACGGCAGCCCGCATGCGACACAGCCATGAGCGTATAATCGCGTCGATAGATTCCCTGTCCCTATCTTATCGAAGGTATATACCGTCCTCGTTTTGCCGCTTGGGAAGGGCTTTGGTCATCACTCTGCGCTCTCGTTCCGTTACCCGACTGCACGACCGCTACCCTGTTGCAGGAGATACATCTTATGATAAAGCCCTTCACGAGCTAGAAGCTCCTGGTGGTTCCCCCGTTCCACAATTTCCCCGTGATTCAACACCAAAATCAAATCGGCATCTTGGATCGTTGAAAGACGATGCGCGATGGCAATCGTGGTCCGTCCATGCCGCATTTTTGCTAAGGCGGCTTGAATGGCTTCTTCAGTCTCGGTGTCCACACTGGCCGTGGCCTCATCCAAAACTAGAATTTTAGGGTCCATTGCCATCGTCCTGGCAAATGAGATGAGTTGCCGTTGCCCAGTGGACAGTGTGGCCCCACGTTCGCCAATAGGGGCCTGGTAGGCACCGGGCAACTGACGAATGAAACTATCCGCCTGCACAAATTGGGCGGCGGATACCACCTGATCCAAGCTGATCCCATCTTCACCGAGTCGGATATTTGAAGTAATATCGCCAACAAACAGAAAGGGGTCTTGTAGCACGAGTCCCATTTTGCGACGTAATTCCATGTTATCGAACGTACGTAAGTCCGACCCGTCAATGAGGATGCGGCCACGGTCCACCGGGTAAAAACGCATCAAGAGGTTGACGACAGAACTCTTGCCACTGCCTGTATGACCCACGATGGCCACCGTTTGTCCGGGCTCTGCCGTGAAACTGACATGCTTTAAGACATCGGTTTTTCCGTCGTAGGAAAACGACACATCCTCAAAGGTAATACGCCCCACGGTCACACGGGGATCCTGGTCCCCTTCCTGCCGTGGTCCGAGGCCGGGATTGTCGAGAATCTGAAAAACCCGCTCCGCGGATACCATCGCCTGTTGGAAAAAATTCATCCGTTGCAACATCCCATTTACCGGTTCGAAAAACCGGCTGAGATACGTTACAAACGCATATAACACACCGATATTCACCACCTGAGAAAACGAACGCATGCCGAAATACCACAACACCAACATCAACACCGATAAGTAGACCACATCCATCAACGGCCTTAACAACAGGCCATTAATCTGGGTATTGCGAAACCGCGCTCGGCGATAAGCCTCATTAATTTCCCCAAATTCGCGACGTAAGCGCGGTTCTTGGCGCATCGACTGAATCACCGGCATCCCTTGTAGCGATTCATTCAATTTGGCGTTGAGAATCGATAAGCGCTGGCGCGTGATATGAAATATGGGACCACTCACTCTACCATAGAGAAACATCACCCCCCCAACAACAGGAATCAGGATAAGAAAATAAGCGGCCAGTGTCGCATCCAGGGCAAACATGGCAATAAGAATTCCCACCAGGACGGTGATATTTTGTACAAAACTAGACAAGACGGTCATGAACATATCTAGGATGGCCTGCGTGTCATTGGTGATGCGGGATACCAAGACCCCCACTGGGGTCCGGTCGAAGAACGCGAGCGCCAATTCCTGAATCTTATCGAAGAGCTCGACACGCAAGCGTTGGATAATATCCAGCGCGAGAATCTGAAACAACAACAGCTGGAAGATATTCAAGACCGAGGTGGCTACCACTAACCCCAGGTACGCCGCCGCCAATTCTATCAAGACCCCGCTGGGAAAATGCTTTGGAACCAAGTATCGATCGATAAAGATCTTGATGAGAATGGGTTGGAAGACGTCCGTAGCAGTCGCAGCCAAGAGGATGGCAATCGACAGCACGACCTTTGCGCGGTGTGGCAACATATAGCGCAAAAGACGCAAAAATACGCCGCGCGTTCTCGGCCCCTCGCGATAATCTAAGGTCTCCATACTCACGATCCGATACCTCCTGCTTCCACCAACGATTCGAGTTGCTGGCGTTGATACATATCCCGATAGCGTCCCTCTTGAGCCAATAACTCACCATGGGTACCCTGTTCTACAATTTTGCCGTCCTCAAGGACGATAATCTGGTCTGCATGTTCCACCGCACTTAACCGGTGCGTGGCAATCAGGGTGGTCCGCCCTTGTCGATTACGTTTCAGTGCCGTCAGGATCGCCGCCTCGGTTCGGGCATCTACGGCAGATAAGGTGTCGTCTAAGACAAGAATTTCGGCATCCTGCAACAAGGCACGAGCAATGGAAATTCGCTGCTTTTGGCCTCCCGACAGCGTGATGCCCCGTTCTCCGACGATAGTGCCATAGCCGTCGGCAAAGTCCTTAATGTCCTGATCCACCTGTGCGAGTCGAGCCACCGCGACAATCTCTTCATCAGAGGCGTCATGACGGGCGAACGCAATGTTTTGGGCAATCGAGGCGGAAAATAAAAAGTCGTCCTGAGGCGCATAGGCCAAAGCGGCTCGCAGTGATTTCAGCGCCACCGCATAGATGGATATTCCACCAATGGTGATGTCTCCTTGTTGAATATCAAACTCTCTGAACAAAAGGCGCAACAACGTGGTTTTCCCCGCGCCAGTGCGACCCACAATGCCTAATGTTTGCCCGCGATGCACGGTGAGGTTGACATCCTGAAGCGCTGCTCGATCAGTGGCATCGGGGTAGCGAAACTCGCGAACCCGATACACCAGGTCTCCGCTCGGCACCGAGTGTAACGCATCGGGCCGATCCTCGACGGCAGGGGCAATACTTAGGAGATTGCTCACCCGATCATAAGAGGCGCTCCCGCGCTCGACAATATTAAAGAAGAATCCGAACGCTAACATCGGCCAAATCAATTGACCTAAATAGAGGGTAAAGGTGGTAAGTTGTCCGAGGTTCATCGCATGATGGACCACAAATACGGCGCCTACCGCAATGGATAAAAAGTAGGACAACCCAATAATGACAGAAATAGTGGGATCGAATAACGAGTCGATACGGGCCACCGCCACATTCTTAGCGACCACATCCTGCGACAACGCCACAAAATTTTTCCGCTCCCATGCCTCTTGACCAAACGACCGTACCACTCGAATGCCAGAAATGTACTCCTGCACCCGATCATTAATATCGGAAAAGGCTGCTTGGGCCAGCGTAAAGCGTTTATGAAGCGCTTTGCCGAATCGCGACACCGCATACGCCATCAATGGCAAAGGTAACAGCGATACAATGGTCAGCTTCCAACTAATCGTTATCACCATAGTGCCGATCACCACTACTCCAGTGGTGATCGAGTCAACCAGCGTAAGCACCCCATCGCCTGCCGTCTCCTGGATCGCCGATACGTCGTTGGTGGCATGGGCCATGAGGTCTCCAATTCGTTGCTGATGATAAAACTGCGGAGACATCAAGGTAAAGTGGTGATAAAGGCGCGTACGTAATTCCGTTCCTAGTTGAATCGAACCTCCGTACAACAAGACCCGCCACCAATAACGAAGGCCATACGTGGCGAGCGCTGTAAAGAGAATCGCCAGGACACCCTCTGTCAAGTGAGTTTTGGTCAAGGTCTTACTCTGTATCTGATTGATAATCATCC
Source organism: Sulfobacillus sp. (assembly GCA_027343695.1). Lineage (GTDB taxonomy): Bacteria > Bacillota > Sulfobacillia > Sulfobacillales > Sulfobacillaceae > JAKADJ01. The sequence continues at coordinate 58,166 of DAHWKJ010000070.1, forward strand.
CCACAATCTGGGGAGGAATGAGGGATAGCAGGGCCACGATAATCAGGAGCACAATCCCACCCAGATATCTATTGCGGTGGGCCCGGAAAAACCACATCAAATCCCGAAAAACTCGCACGTATGCCTTCCTTTCCCGATCTATTACACCAAGGGGTTGGCACGGGATCGCGCCTCTTAACATGATCAATAGAAGAACGGTTGCGTCGCACGGATTCTAGAATATGGTTATCAAAGATTCTTTCCCATGCGGATGGCTCAAAAGTCTTGTCTCACGAAGGATTCGGATAATTTCCCTTTAAGAGAATACCACAGCGCTGGCCGCAGACGCACTAGAATTAGCTACCGACCACCCATCGAATGAGCGGTCCCACGGATTGGTGCCGCCTCCACTGCCGTAAAACAATCCGGTACAACGTCCCTCAAGGTGTCCTCCACGAAGTGTGAGTCACTTCGTTAGGGATGGTATTCATGCGGCACACGCCATCCTCCAGGGGTATTCACCGTTTCATGGGAAGGGCTCCAGCGAAAGGTCCATAACATAACACGAGAGCGGCTCCATGCGCCGCTCTCGTGTTATGACCTCGGTAACTTGAGCTCCTCGTCTATTTACTGACGGTCCAGTAGTTGGCATAAGCATAGTCGGTCACCGGATTAAAGGTACTGACAGTGCCATGGACATTTTTCGAGTGCACGCTAAATCCAGAAATCCGCGCATATCCTTGAGGAAACCATGGCATCCAGAGAACGGGCAGATGCTTGGCGGCATAAGTCTGATAGGCGTCCATCCGTTGCTGAATTTGCTGTGCGGTTCCCGGCTGATAGGTGGCCTGAATCAAGCTGTCGAGCGTGCTATTGTTATAGCCACCAGAGTTTTCGCCGGCTCCCGTCGCGAATAGGTTGCCGCCGGTCGGATAGTAATCCAATTGATACGTCCAGCCTGCGCCCCAATAGCCCATCGTCCATACCTTCGGGGTGGACTGGGTTTCTGTTCCAAACAATTGGTTGACGGCCATCTGCTGCAGGGTGACTTTGATCCCTTCTTGGGCCCAGTCGCTTTGCATCAACTGCGCCACATGGGAAATCGTGGTACTGCCCGCAGCATACACAAAATTAAACGCCAATTTCTGACCGTGACGGGTCATGACCCCATTGACCTCTGACCAGCCGTGCTTTTCCAGTAACTTCTTGCCGGCTGCGGGATTGAACGGATACGGGTTAGTCGCGAGCGCTCGATTATAAAATGGCGTTAAGGGTTTCGGTGGGATCGGTCCATCCTCGACCACCCCGGCACCATGAAACATCGATTGAATCATCCCCGGTTGATTAATCCCCATCTGGAGTGCCTGACGTACATACAGTTTTTTGAACATGGGTCCCATCCCACCCGGAGCCTGGGGATTGAAGTTGATAATCGCGTAGTTAAATCCAAACAGGTACGCCTGACTTAAGGCATCGTTCGTCAGCTGGTTACGGGTCGACCATAACGAGGGTGGCAAGTATCCGACGTTGACCGACCCATTTTTTAGACCCGTGAATTCGCTGGCCGAAGAGGTTTCATATTGGAAAATCAACTTGGAAATCGACGCTTTGTGTCCGCCGAATTTCGGATTCGGCACCAACTCCCAATATTGATTGGGAGCCCACTTGGCAAACTTAAATGGCCCATCCACGACGCGATAATGCGCATTCATCGGTTGGTTCGAGACCGATTGGATGAAGTGTAGTTCCTTGGTCATGTTCGTGGGGTATTTGTCCCAGATCGACTTGGGTACCGGCGAAATCTGCCCCAACCCATTGTGGATAAACCACTGTGGATTTGCCGAATGCTTGAGGGTAACCACCACGGTATTCTGGCCTTGGGCGACCACACTCTGCCAGTCTTTGGGCATACCACCACTCCCAGCCGGTCCATACGGCCAGGGCGAATTCGGTTGACTCGCAGCATTCATCAGGTCCCATGTAAATACCACATCTTGAGCGGTAATCGGCTGCCCATTAGACCACCCGTACTTATGGTTCAGGGTCAGCGTATACACTGTGCCAGACGAATTCACGCCAATATGAGACACCAGTGACCGCGAATAATCCACCTGATTCTGCTTATTAAGATAGATCAACGGGCGATACATCAAGAATTGAATCTGCGCATTGATTTCAATATAAGCCGACGAACTAAAGACGGGGAAAAACCAGTTCGGCGGAGCTTGCGGCGCTTCCGCGATAACAACCGTGCCCCCCGTGGTACTACTCGGAGAGGTAGCAGGAGTGGAGCCGCAGCCCGCGAGAATCGCCGAACTCACCAATACTGCGGCAGGAATTAGGGCTAGTCGTAAACGCACAACAAGTTCCTCCTTCGTTGTTTCATATTCCGGGATACTATAAATCCGTATCGTACGGTAAAACAGAATAATTCGACGCCAAACCCAGATATCCTGCACCAGGGCTTCGGTCGGAGAAACTTCATATTATGGAAAACACAAGGTGAGCGGCTAAAAAGAGCCACTCACCACAAAATTTCTAACCCGATGTTGGTATCGGTTATCTCTTAGATATGGCGACTTAATAAACCTATGCTGGTCACGAAATTGCTTGGCAACGCTACGTGCTGATTTCTCCATACTCTCTATCTTCGAATGCCCCATCCTTTACACGCCGAATTTTTTAAATATTTCTACGGTAGCAGGAATTGGTTGTCCCCATGTCGTATTCAATACCGTATCATCTGCGGGAAATCCGCCACATGGCCCAACCATACAGCAGGCTTCTCCGGGTGTCGTCACCAAAATCTTCACAAGCTGAACCAAGAGGGAACGGCCGGTGGCTTCTAGGCCCTGTCCCGAACCAATAACGAGCCATGGCTAATCGTGTCGGCACGCAATCATCCGTTCAAAAATAGCATGTTAGGGAGGGCTCTCTATTGATCCAAACTAACTCTGACCAACACAACCCGAATCCCGGACTTAAAAGAGAATTATCTTTAGTAGATCTTCTGATGACCGCCGTGGGTGGTCTAGTAGGGTCTGGCTGGTTATTCGCCTCCATGACCGCTTCCGGAATAGCCGGCCCAGCCGCTATGCTGTCCTGGGTTATTGGGGGCATAGCCGTCATCATTCTTGGTCTATCTTTCGCCGAACTGGCCGGCATGTTACCCGAAGCAGGCGGTATTATACGGTATCCTCGGTATACGCACGGACGCTTTGTGAGCTTTATTATCGGATGGGCCGCGATGATTGCGTGGGCCGGAGTCCCACCCATTGAGGCCGAAGCTGTGTTGCAATATTCTTCGAGCTACGTGCATGGCCTCTATAACGCCTCTCAAGGATCCCTCACGGCAGCCGGGTTTGGGGTGGCGGTTATTCTCGTGGCATTTTTCTTTGTAATTAACTATCTCGGCGTCAAACTCTATGCACGCATCAACACACCGCTTACTTTTATTAAATTCGCGGCTCCTGTCTTAACCATTGTGGCATTCCTCATCGTGGGCTTTCATCCCGCCAACTTCAGCAAATTCGGAGGCTTCATGCCCTATGGCTGGGGCGGCGTATTCTCGGCAATCTCCTTAGGCGGGATCATCTTTGCCTATACAGGATTTCGTCCCATGATGGATTTGGCCGGAGAAGCCAGGAATCCCCAAAGAGATATCCCCTTGGCCTTCATTATCGCCATGATTGGTGTCGGGATCCTGTATCTATTCTTACAGTTGGTCTTTATCGGTGGAGTCCCGGCCCACGCTCTCGCCAAGGGTTGGTCGGCCGTAAACTATGCGTCTCCCTACGCCAATTTGGCGCTGGCCATGAATCTCAGTTGGGTCGCGATCATTCTTTACGGTGATGCAATTATCTCCCCATTTGGCACGGGTCTGGTCTACGCCGCGGGAACCCCGCGCGGTGTCTTGGCATTCTCCAAGAACGGATACTTTCCAAAAAGGCTTCAAAACGTTGGCCTACGCGGGACTCCGAGCACATCCATCATAATCTCGTTTCTTGCCGGCGTTGCCTTCTTGCTACCGTTCCCCAGTTGGCAAAAACTGGTCGGCGTATTATCGAGTGCCACCATTCTCACCTATATGATGGGGCCTGTGAGTGCCATGGTACTTCGACGCACCGGAAGTCACATGAAACGCCATTATCGGATGGGTGGACTCTCATGGCTCGGCCCCATCGGTTTCATCGTTGGCTCCTTAATCTTCTTTTGGACCGGCTGGCCCGTAGATGGTGATCTCGGTCTGATGAGCCTGGTGGGCCTGATTGTCTATGCCGTGTATTTTTTCCGGGACCCAAATCACTCCTGGGCCGATGTCCAAGGCGGGGCATGGCTCGTGGTCTATATGGCCTTCATGGTTCTCTGGGCCAAACTCGGTACTTTTGGCGGCACTAAGGTGATCCCAGCCCCTTTGGATGAAATCGTGGTGGCCATCGTCGCGATTCCTTTCTATTATTGGGCGGTGGCTTCGGGACGACCCACGGAAGCCCTGGAAGAAGCCAATCAGGTCGCCCTCGACGCGGACCGTTTAAGCCTTTAATCTGACACTGAGCGACGAGCGGACACCGTAACCGGGTCCGCTCGTGCCATGTGATTTGCCTGGTCTTAGAAGAGGTTGCGGGCACGCGATGGTTGCTAATTCTGAGCCAGACGTTGGGAGCTCCTGTATCCCTTGACCGAATCACATCAAATGGGAATACCCTAACTAGGGGCCCACTTCAGTCCCACGGTGCGAGGATTATCGAATATGATGGGGACAAGATCTCACGGGACCACTGGTCTCACCACATTTTAGGAGGCACTTCCGCATGGCTCAATGGTCTGAAAAGCAGGCATGGCGCGATCTTTTAATCCAGTTAGTGAGGTGTCCCAGCATTACGGGAACTGAGGGCGAACGAGAGTTCCCACAATTTGTGGCATCCCTCTTGTCGGCTCTTCCTTATTTCCAGGAACATCCGGATCATCTTTTAGTATCCAAAACCCGCGACGATCGAGAATTCGTGCTCGCCATGGTGGACCATCCCACGAGCCGGGGTCAAGACACGGTCATCCTCCTCAGCCATTTCGACGTGGTCGATGTACGAGACTACGGATCGCTAACCCATCAAGCCTTTGACCCAGAAATGCTCACCGCGTATCTCACGACTCATCCACAAGAGTTGCCTCCAGATGTCCGCGACGATCTGTCTACGGGTGATTGGATGTTTGGTCGTGGGATCATGGATATGAAAGCTGGGCTTGCCATGCATATGGCCTTGTTAGCAGAAGCTGCGGCAGGGGAATTTCCCGCCAACCTCATCCTACTGAGCGTCCCGGACGAAGAAGTCAATTCAGTCGGAATGCAAGATGCGCTGGCCATTATGGTTGCGTGGCAAGAGCACCATAAGCTCCGCTACTCCTTATTATTGAATTCCGAGCCCATCTTTCCTAAATTTCCGGGTGATCCCACCCGCTATGTGTATACCGGCTCGATCGGCAAAGTACTCCCCGGATTTTATTGCTACGGTCAAGAAACGCACGTCGGCGAGCCTTTGTCCGGGCTAAATGCCAATTACATGGCCGCCCAACTGACGCGTGCACTCGAATGGAATCCGACTTTCTCAAAAATGTCGGGAAGCCCAGAGTCATCTGCCCCCCCTACAAACCTTTATCAACGGGCTCTCAAAGAAACCTACTCGGTGCAAACCCCCTATCGGGCGGTGACGCTCACCAATTTGTTGATTGTGGACCAGCCGCTGACGTGCGTGGTGGACCAGTTGTTGTCTCTGGCCCAAGTCACTGCGGACGAAATTATCCACGACTATCAAACCAAGATGCAAGCCTTGGGCAAGTCCCCTGCACCCCTTGAGATCGGGGTCACCACCTATAACGCATTACGGCACAATGCCATTCGCCAATACGGGGAAGGCTTTATCCGTTCTCTAGAAAGAGAAACCGCGTCCAGGACCCCAGGCGATGAAAGAGACCGGAGTATCGCCCTGGTGGATCAGATAGCGCGCCTGCAAAAAGCGGAGGCTCCCATGATTGTGCTCTTTTTTGCTCCGCCGTATTATCCCGCGGTCAATTCAAGCGACCACCCGTTGGTTCAGTCCGTGGTTCGGACTCTTCAAGCGCATGCCGAGGTTGTCCATCAAATCCATTTGGAAGAGCAACGATATTACGGAGGCTTGTCCGATTTAAGCTTTGGTGGATCGCACCCCATAGCTCCCGAGGCTACCGGGATCCTGGTGGAAAACTTGCCACTTTGGCAAAAAGGTTATGAGCTCCCTCTGGCCGCGATGCAACAATTTGAGGTTCCGGTACTAAACGTAGGCCCCTGGGGTCGAGACGCCCATAAATGGACCGAACGTCTGGATATGGATTATACCTATCACGTGGCTCGGGACTTGCTGCACCAAGCCGTACGTCAGGCGTTGTCCCAAGACCACACCCCGACGCCGTAAGCGAGACCGCTTGGCATCGGCGATGCATCACCATCTCAACTAGAAAGGTGGCGCTTTTTTTGTTTTCCGAACTAGCCGTGAGTACGCATCAGCGAAGGGAATTCATTGACATCACCGAACCACTGGGCGAGGTTCTCCGGGCCACCGGAATCACGTCGGGAATTATGACCGTATATTCTCCGCATACCACGGCGGCCATCACTGTCAACGAGAATTGGGATCCCGATGTGATTCATGACTTCCTGCTCCATTTGTCCTCGTTGGTGCCCGCCCATAATCTGCAATTTCGTCATGGCGAGGGCAATTCGGACAGCCATATTCTCGCAAGTTTAATAGGAGCGTCCACGACGCTCATCATCCGAAACGGTTCGCTGTACCTCGGACCGTGGCAAGGCGTCTACTTGTGTGAATTTGACGGGCCACGCACCCGTACCGTGGCGGTGCACATCATCTCGGACCAAGCCCTGTAATCTTTTAGCCCCGCGCTTGGCGGGCGGCGTCTGGCATGGGTGCCGGTACTAGCGATTTATCTGGGGCTTGGGCTGGACTACCGCCGGCATCCCACCCACGCCGACGGAGCCAAACCTTACCCAAACGAATCCCGGGCTGTTCGAGATACTGGTACGACAAGTGTGCCAGACCGATCGAGATGGCTAAAACAGCCGTAGTCCGTACCAAAAAACTGAAGATGCTCGCCTGATTTGCGTCGGGCACCCACGGCAACACGAAAGCGCGGAGCACAAACCAATGAATGAGATAGACGCTATAGCTCCGTTTCCCGATAAATTCTAAAATCCGTAAGTGGGTGAGCCAGCGCATGGCCGGCAGGTCATGCCATGATAGCCACACCAGAAATAGGTTAGGTAGCAGCCACGCAAAATTCTGGGTCATTGGCGTCCAGACCTGATTGGCCACCCCGATGGCCAGAGCCGCCCATAACAGGGCCCACCACCAGGTGCGTGGCTTCCAAAGCCTCCGCTTCCAAATCCATAACCCGATCGCAAACCAGACAAATTGACTGGGGAATGCCCAAAACAAAAAGGCAAAGGCCCAAGCCGGCCAGGCCACTCCAGGCATGTGCGTCATGGCGAAGGGCCACACCCATGCCAGCGCCAGACTGGCTAACAATAATCCTTCAGGTTTGAGACGGGGCAATACCGTTTCCACGAGCCACGGAAACAATAGATAAAAACTCATCTCAGCGCCGATCGACCATCCCACACCAATCCAAGAGTTTTGATAGCTGGGAATCCATCCAAAGATAAACGTAACGTGAGCCAGAAAACTTCCCCAAGTGAACACCGTCGTCATATGCGGTGATGCAAACTTGGGGTTTCCGTGCGTCAAGAGAGGGGTCACTAACAGCACCAAATAAAACAGGGGCGCAATCCGCCAGATCCGGCGCGACCAAAAAGCTAGGCGCGGCCGACGATCTTTGGTCTTCCGATAATCCCAACTGAGTCCGAGGGTCAGTGCGCTCAGAATGAAAAAAAGCCCCACGCCTTCGGCGCCTTGGCCAATAAACCGCATGACCCAGCTCGTGGATGAGTTCAGGTTGACAATATAGGTGTGAAACACCACCACACTCAAAATGGCCACACCGCGCAAGGCATCCAAGGGTTGTAGCCGTGGGGGCTCCTTCTTCGAATTTTGACGATTGGTTAAGGTCGATAATGACACGCTGATCCCTCCCGATCGGATAAATAAATGACGGCCGGAAGCCGGATTGAGCGGGTATCCCTCCTTAAATTCCGTGATTTTTATCTATAGGGTTCGATTAACATGAGAGCGCTTGGGGTACGCTGAGCAACGATGACATTCATAGGAGGCTCATGGTTGTTCAAATCTTCGTCTCGAACCCCTCATCCCCGATCCCGGATTTCTCGGGACGGGCTCAAACGAGCTCTCTCTCCCCGACAAATCCAACTCTTATCGGTTGGTGGGGTCATTGGTGTCGGGCTCTTTTATGGATCCGGGGTCGCGTTGACATTGGCCGGTCCCGCCGTGGTGTTAGATTACGTAGTCGGGGGGATTGTCGTCGCTATCGTGATGCGCGCACTCGGCGAGATGACCGTCGAAGAGCCCACTGCCGGATCCTTCAGCCGGTTTGCGGAAAACACCATGGGACCTATGATGGGGTTCATCACCGGTGGCATGTGGTGGTTTTTTTGGGTGTCCACCGTGATGTCCGAACTCGCCGCAATCGGCCTTTTAGTTCAATTTTGGGTTCCCGCTCTTCCTGCATGGATCCCTGGCTTCATTGCCCTGATCTTATTTACCTTCGCCAATTTTCTTCATGTGAAGGTGTTCGGCTCGATAGAAGTTTGGTTTGCCTTATTAAAAATCTTCGCCATCGCTGCGTTCATGGGTCTTGGCGTATTTTTGGCGATTCGTGCGACGTTTGGCGGCCAACATATGGCTGGCATCCCCAACTTATGGCGATTCGGAGGGTTTTTTCCTCACGGATTTTCCGGTCCCCTCCAGGCATTTTCTTTAGTGGTGCTCGGTTACAGTGGTGTGGAAACCCTGGCCGTCACCGCTGGGGAAACCGCCCAACCCGAAAAATCTATTCCCCGTGCCATCAACAATGTGACCTGGCGCATCGCCATTCTGTATATCGGATCGATCTTTGTGATGCTGATTGCCTTCCCGTGGTCCGCGTTGGTGGGCCATCATACCAGTCCCTACGTGCTGCTTTTTACACGGATCGGGCTACCCTTAGCGGCCACCATCATTAACGCGATCATCATTACCTCCGGCTTATCCTCCTCGAACACCGGTCTTTACGGAGGGAGTCGCATGCTTTTTTCCTTAAGTCTACAAAAACGCCTCCCCAAGACCCTGGAGCATCTCTCCCCCAACAAAGTACCAATCCATGCCGTACTCGTCACAGGAATCGCAATGTCTTTCGGCATCCTCCTCACGTACCTAGCCCCCAACACGGTGTACGTATGGATTTCGAGCGCAGCGTCTTTCGCTGCCATCTGGACTTGGAGCACCATTTTAGTATCGGAACTGATATTTAAAAAGCGCATCGGCCCACGTGCCTTAAAGTTCCCCATTCCTGGCGGGCCATGGCTTCCGATAATCGGCCTCATCTTACTGGCCGGCATCCTACTCGCCATTATGATATCCCCGTTGACGTCCATCTCCGTGTGGTCCGGTATTGCCTGGCTATTGTTCCTTATCGTTTATTGGCAAGTGCGCGTTAAAGCCATATCAAAACCCTAACATAGACCGTTTCGCGGGCTCAACCTAACTCAACCGGTCTTAAGGCAATGTTCAGGATAGTGGACGATAATGCCATCGCACGATGGCGTTGACGTATCAAACGGTCGTCATATGAAAGTAGGCCGAGTCCCGTAGCCGTATTGTCTTACGGCGTCACAGAAAAGATGCCATTGTTTCCCCATGCTATCGGAGTCAAAATTGGGCCAGTTGGTCAGTGCGCGCCCAATACAACGGAAAGGGACTCGCCTTATATAAAGGGCTATTTAGAGAGGCCCCAGGCGCTTGCCTAGAAGTGGGCAGCACCCTACAATGAAATGACACACATGCAGAGATTTTTATTTCCCACTACTCAAAAATGGTCCTTCTGTTACTGCGCCCGGTTCCCAGTGCAAGCCAGCGCTAATCTCTGCCAATGATACCGAAACGACGCTGGGCTGAAAGACTGCAAAACTGCAAAAAGGTAAGAAAACAAGACACAATATTGAGGGCGGAGGGTTCCCTACAGTGAAGAAACCACGGGCACGCGACCTCGGCATTCTCTTTAGCGGAGTCCCGGGATTCTATAACGCTATTACGGACGTGCCCGGCGTTACGGTCGGATACACGACCCTTAACGACAAGACGAGTACACGGGATGGAGGACAGGTACGGACTGGGGTTACGGCTATCCATCCACGTGGCATCAACGAGACGATGCAACCGATTTGGGCCGGCACCCACCGATTTAATGGCAATGGAGAGATGACTGGAGTCCACTGGATCGAGGATGCCGGATACTTTGCGAGCCCCATTGTGCTCACTAACACCCATGCCGTCGGCATGGCGCATCATGCTACTGTACAGTGGATGGTCGAGCAATACCATGCCCAATTTGAAGGTCACCACTATTGGGCACTTCCCGTCATTGCCGAGACCTACGATGGCGTTTTAAACAATATCAATGGATTTCAGATCCAAGAAGAGCATGTTCGTCACGCCCTGAATCACGCCACATCCGGCCCGATCGCCGAAGGCAATGTGGGCGGCGGCACCGGCATGATTTGTTATGGGTTCAAAGGAGGCACGGGAACCGCCTCGCGATGCGTGACGATAGGCAATCACCGTTACCACTTGGGCGTTCTGGTGCAAGCCAATCACGGTCAACGCGAATGGCTCTCAATAGCGGGGGTACCGGTGGGACAACTCCTTCCCGAAGCCCCTCTACCGTCCCGTGATCAAGGCTCCATTATCGTCGTGATCGGCACCGATATCCCCCTGTTGCCCCACCAATTGCGTCGGGTGGCCAAGCGCGCGACCATTGGAATCGGGCGCAATGGCACGGTCGGGGGCAATAGTTCGGGGGATATCTTCCTCGCCTTTTCGGTGGCCAACGCGATGCCTATGCCGGGGGCCGCCCCAGTAGCGCTGACAATGGATTTTGTTAATGATGAGTACTTCGATTCCATTTATGAGGCAACCTGTCAAGCGGTAGAGGAGTCGGTGGTTAACGCCCTAATTGCGGCGGAGTCGATGTCCACGGTCAACCCCAAAGGTAAGATAATTCCCGCTATTGACCATCAAGCCCTGATAACGGCCATGCGGCAATATCGCCATTTACCCGAATGATTGACCCTCGTATGCGGGTCGGGACCTTTGCCTACTCTCAGTATACCAAGCCCACCCTTCATAAAATAGACTGTATTTTTGGCCAATTTTACCCTATAGTGGGTGCGGATGACTAGTCCGGCAAAGGAGAAGCGATCCATGCGCATCCTGCTCATTGGCGGCTCCAACCTCATTGGATATTATTTAATTCCTGATCTCATGGCAAAAGGGCACCAACTGACTGTGATCACGCGAGGGCATCGGGATTTGCCGCACCCGGTCACCGAGCATCTCATCGGTGATCGGACCGCGCTCTTTAATCAAGGCCAGGTCCAAGGAGTATTTGATGCCGTCATTGACACTGTAGCCTATGGTCCCGAAGACTGTCGCGCCACCTTGGCAGCACTCGAGGGTCGTCTCTCCCACTACATTGTTATTAGTACGGCCTTTGTGTACCCCGAGCTTGAGACGGCTTGGCATACGCCATCCGCTCCCGTTTACGAAGAGGATGCCTCGTTTTCCAGAGCCCCGTCGGCACTAAAAGGGTCAACCCCCCATAATGATTACGTGTACGGCAAGCGTCAGATGGAGTATTGGCTTCATCAAAAAACGCGACGGATGGGCGTCAAAACCACGATAATTCGACCGCTATTGCAGGTCGTCGGCCCCAATACGGAGGATGGACGCTTTGCCTAGTTTTGGCTCCGGATCCAGGATGGCGGACCCATCTGGCTACCGGATGAAGCCCGGCGCAAAGCGGGCCCCTGCCAACTCTCCTTTTCTGGCGATGTCGCCCGCGTTATCGCGGCCTCGCTGACTCAACCGCCGGAGCATCTGGCTGTATTTAATGCAGGGCAACCGGAACTTTGGACCTACGAAGAATATCTGGGACTCATGGCTCACGCCGCCGGGCGCTCTGTCGTCGTCCGTTATGCACCCCGAGACGTCTTGAACCAATGGGCGGGAGGAACCTATCGGATCCCGCTCCCCTACCCGATCGCATTTGACGTGGCGGCCTCCAAGCGGCTACGCGGCATGACCCACACGCCGATGCAGGAGTGGATTGGCGACACCGGACGCTGGATGACCGCGCACTATGCCGGTGTCATACCCCAGTGGTACCAAGCCCGTGAGTCAGAATCTCGATGGGAATCTCTCACGCCCTCGGTTACAAAGTGAGGCTCTTAAGCGTCATATGATCAGGACGTCGCAATCAGGAGGGAGCCCATGACGAGCCTTAGAGTCATTCTTATTGGTACGGCGAGTCTTTTGGTGATCGCCGGCGGGTTCGCCTACCATATTGCCCACCCTAACCGGACTCTTTCGGTGCAACTCAGTCATTTGACGCAAACGGCGTCCATGACCTACATGCCCGTGATTCCCCAAAAGACCATTCCCATCGGGGCATCCGCGACGCCGGCCCAAACCCGTACTTTGACTGTGGCGTACAAACAAGAGTTACGGCAAATCTTCACACCCGGAACCGGTCAAATAAGGGGAGGTCTGTTCGCGTTTAAGAATACCCTAGCCGCCTTAGGGTCCGTCCGGATCATTGCGCAACCCGTCACAGAGTGGCAAGTCACCTCATTATGGCGCTTAGGACCATGGGCACGGGTGACTTGGATTGAAAAATCCCGCCAAATCAGTATCGAGCGCCACTCGACTACCTCGCCTTGGCGAAAAATCACCATTCCCGGTGGATCCCGAGGGACTACCTGGCTCAGGCACACCCCACAGGGATGGCGGGTGACTGGTGGCACCTCACATTTTCTACCCGGTGACGAGCCTTAGCCCGTGACAGAACGTCCGTGGGAATCGTTATGGAGTGAGAAGGTAAGATCGCCTGAGGAGTGGCTAGGAGGGATCGAATTGTCCTATCCTAAGGCGTCATGGCGCATTCTTTGGATCGCTCTTGGTCTCGGTGTGGTCGCTAGATTAGCAACCGGGCCCACCATGGCCCATCATCGGGTCAATGTGGCCTATCATCCGGGTTGGATTCCATCCGGGTTCGCGTCGATCATTCCCGGATTGCCGCACGCCTGGTTGCCCATTCCACCCGGTAGCACGTTATCCTGGGGACAGGTTCCCTCTGTGTTCGGTTCGTCTCTGACTCAAGACCTGTGGGACGGAAGCGTCACCATGGAGTGGCCGCTCACCGTTAGTCAGTCCATGTCTTGGGGCCGGTCTCATATCCGAAGGCCGTGGCTCCTCTCCGGGTCGGGTTCTTTTACCGGCCCACACCAATCCACCGTGGACTCTCTGTTATTCGTGGGCTCTTTCCCATACCAAACCCTGACCGCGAGCTTTATTCCGATTCAAGGATGGACCCGGGTCTCCTTTCAGATCCAAAGGGTCATGTTACCCGCAAGGCCCGCATCTTCCGTACTCATGCCTCATGCCACCCAGATCAGGATGATCTACCAAGAAACCGCGCGGAAAAAGAAATCCATCGTAATAAGGTCCTCGACCGTGATCAACCCGATGCTCCATCAATTGAACCGTCTCACCGAAGCGCCACAAGGTGTCGGGGGTTGCGAGGCGCAAATCCCTGGCGTCATCACCTTCCAATTTATCTACCCAAGGATCCGGCCCATCACCGCCACCTATTCCCCTGCCTGCGGATCCATCCGTATTAACCACAGCCCACCTCTTCGGGTAAACTCCAGGCTCTTGGGTCTATGGCAAAAACTTTTGGCTCCCTCCCCGTTGGGTTAACGGCCAGTCAGGCGACGACTCTGACCCGCCCCTGAAGAGGTGTTAAGAATGCGTTCCATTCCAGGATGGCGGACCCATCTGGCTGTATTTAATGCGGGGCAACCGGAACTTTGGACCTACGAAGAATATCTGGGACTCATGGCTCACGTCGCCGGGCGCTCTGCACACCGGAGGGAAGTCGATCGAAGCCTAACGCAGATCAGCCGGAAACCACTCCGGCAAGGCGTCCTCGGGCACGATTCGACGGGCATTGCCGCCCGTCCAGCGAGGGGTTTCCTTAAGGGTTCCCAAGAAAATCAGGGTCCAGAATCGTTCCATCGGCGGTGGAAGAATCTGCGCATTTCTCGGTTCTTTAATCCACTGTTGAATGGCATCCCACTCGTACACTCGGAATAACCAGTCCCAGTCTTCGACAGTTCCGTCAGAGAGCACGGTAGGAATAATAATGGCCGCATGGCGTTCAGGGTCCAACCGGTCCGTATGATAACGATAAAACAACCGTTGGATACGAAGTGGCAACGTCATAAGCGCGGTCCTCGTGTTGGTGGAGCGGGCGGACGAAATCGTTGACGAGCCCAATTCTGGACATGCTGGGCCAAATCCTTGGAAACTGCGTCAAAAGATTGCGGGGTCACTAACAGGCTTAATGCGCTATCGCGGTCGGGAAGATCTTGTGTATAGGTTAATTGTTGAAGGAACAAACGAGCAGAAAAGGCATCGCGATAGGTGTCTTGGGCCATGTCCACAAGATCATCAAGTGACACAATGCCCCTTGTCAACACCGCGTGGAGGTCTAGATAATCGCGGGCTTGAGCACGTCGCCCTACCGTATAAGCCTTTTGAACCGCCACATCGCGGGCGTCGGCGACCGATAACCCCCGCCACGAATGATAATTAAATTGGTGCGTGAACGGGTAGGCTAGGAGTGTCACGGATACATCATTGAGTCGCCATTGAACTTGTTCGGATGTATTCAGTTCCCACTCGACCGTCCTAAAACTACTCAAGACATTTTTCATCCCAGTAAGAGACGGTAATCTTCCGAGTGGATTTTGAGTAAAGAAGTCCAAATCCCGCGACTGTCTGTGCCCGAGATGCAAGGCTAACGCTGTGCCGCCAGACAAATAGAACTGTCTCATAACTGGCCATTGTGCCAATAGAGACGCCGTCTGGGCAGTGTTCGCGGGTAGGAGATCCTCGCGCAACCCAATCACCTCCCTCCCTATTTATTATAGCCAACACGTCGAGCGTGCTGTATTGGGAAGAAAAACATTTTCGCGAACTAGAGACGAGGTTGGAGGTTGCCGAAGTTGTCGGGCCTTGAACGGTGGGCAATAAGGGATCTATTGGCCGAACAAATCCGCTAAGTGGTGTCTTCCTTTAGCAGACTTACGGGGTCTCTGTCGAAAACTTCTCAATGATCCCGAGTAAGCGTTCCAGCTCCGAATTGCGCCGGCCTGCCGCTTGGGCATAGGACACGGGATTCTCGTAGTGATAATGGTGGGCGTCAACATGTCGCTGGAAGGCGCGTAACGTGAGAAAAAAGCCCTTAAACGTCTAGGCCTCCCGATAGCCGGTAAAACGGTAAACGGGCGGTTCTTTAGCAAACGTCCATACTCAATCATTCGTAGGCCTCCGACGATATATGTTTTCATGAAAAGAAATCGAAAATGGTGTCTAACAGGCCATTTTTGTTTGATGACGATGACGACTCAAGCACCGGCCGATTTGTTCCGTTTTGCAGGGACTTTTTTGCCTCTATCATCTCATCATCAGATGCCTGAACCAACCGAATTCCCCCGAGCAAAGACCGACGCTTGGGTTGGGTCACGGCCAGTCAGGCGATGACTCTGACCCGCCCCGGAAGAGGTGTTAAGAATGCGTCCCATACTGATCGGCTGCAGGATTATGCCACCACCTCCTGATATTTTTTTGCCACCACCGAAAAGCTCATGTAGGTCACGAAAGGAATCAAGGACCATCCACCCAAGATCCAACGGAAATCTGGCAGGCTAAAGTGGGGCACGATGGTCAGCACGACCAAGAGCAGCAACAAACTGATTAACCGTCCTGCATTAATCCAAGATTCTTTGGCGCCGGTAAAGCGAACCCGATCGGATTCCCCCCGACTATGGCGGCCGATTAGGTTTAAGGCCGACGATTCCAATGCGACTTTGTAAAAGGGATAAGCAATCGCTACCAGGATCCCAAGCCCAATTAGCGAGGCATAACCGAGGGGAACCAGCACCATCCCCACACCTAAAAAGGAGATCAAGGTAGCCACGCGCATGCCTAAAAGTCGGGAAGACTCGCGGGACCATCGGGCCAGTCCCCAAAAGATCAGGCCCTCCAATGCAGCCTGCATCGTAATATAGAGTCCCAACAAGACCGCGTTGCGCGTTACAATATATAGCAAGAGATTGGGAATAAAAAAGAACATACCATCGCGCATTCCCAGTGCCCAAAAACTCCAGAGTAACGCACGCCAGGCCGGTGGATCTTCGGTTTTATCTTGCCTCTTGTCAAACGCCGTCGGCATAATTTGTTCATGTTTTCGGCGTCCCATCAAAACCCAGATGAGACTTAACACCAGACAGACCAAGGAGATCGCAAATATTGCCCGATACCCTTCTAAATGCGGAAAGGACACAATAATCCACCCGCTTAAGGGTGGGGCGATAAGCCCCAATATGGCCTCCAGGGTACCCGTCCATCCGTTGTACCAGTCCGACTGCTCAGGCGCCACCCAACTTGACGCGAGGACGAATAATGCCAGCCAATAGAAACTGGAAGCCAGTCCCTCGATGGCAGCCAAATAGGCCAAATAGTGGCGCGCTTGGGACTGAAGACCTAAAAGCAGAGCCAAATATGCGATGTTGAGGAGGATTCCTACCGCCATCAAAGAAGAGCTCCGGAACCGGGCGCGCACTTGCGTGGACAAGGCAAAAAAAGTAGTCATCGCGATGAACAAAATGGTATAAAAAAGAACAATGGGCTTAATCCCTGCACCAATATCCCAAAACCATGCACTCATAAAGCTAGACGCCATAAAACTAGCCAAGGTCCAAGCAGACGAAATCAGAAAGAGTCGCGTTACCGGTTTCACCGAAGGCCTCCTTTGCAGGCACCAGAGTACCCACACCTTAGGGTACCATTCTTCTTTGGTTCTTAGGACTCCCCATAGCGGAGCCAATGGTGTCCCAAAAGGCAGCTTTGCGGGTCAAGCGACCTCCCTATGGAGCCCCATCAGACGGGTGTTGACCGATCAGTCTATCCATGGGATGCTTCCTGACCATGGAGGGGCCGTATCTGCTGTAGCCCCTCGGGCACGGGCGCGACCCGATTCGAGAGCATCTCCCGCAAGCCATACCAACCGGCACGATGGTGCAGGCCGCGTTGGGCTATGGCGCGATCTACGTGACCGTCCCCGCGCGATGCCTGGCCCCGTGCCCGTTCCTCTCCACCGTGGGTGGAAGGCTCGATATTGGCGTCATTCACCTCAACATGGTGTGATCCGCAGGACAGCGAAGTGTGGTGCCTAGAGCATGTCCATCGCCGGACTAGTGGCCTTAGCCTCCGATGCACACGGATAAGTATAGACACTTTCATAATGCCTCTAAGCGGCCGAAGCGACGGGTTTACGAGCCCAGAAGAGGTACGTAAAAAATGCCACCAAAAATCCCACATAAAACGTTAGATCGGCTCCCCCCAAGGCGTGTGCCACGGGACCAGTATAGAGCGCCGAGCTCATAAACGGAATCGACACCAAAATCCCGATCAAAAAACTGCCGAGGGCTGGCCACGTCCTAGGGGAGACCGGACCGATTCTATCCTCACCCAACCTTTTGTGGGAGAAATAGAAGTCGCAAAACATCACACCGAGCCACGGGGTCATCCAATATCCCAGCAACAAGAGGAAGTTATCGTAATACTGTTCAAATGAGCCGGAAGCGGTCAGACTTAATCCGAGCCCTATCACAGCGGCAATGGCAGCCAGACTCCATCGTGGCAACCGAATATTCAGAGCTTGGGCTGCGAGTCCGTTGGAATAGAGGTTTAAGGCATCCGCGGCGGTGCCACCCAGGACTATGGCGATCACCGCCATCCCACCCAACCCGCCCATGACCTGGTGCAAAGCCAGAATGGGGTTGGCCGCCGCTCCGGCTACAATGGCCACACCCGCTCCGACCAGTTCTAACCAGAGGGACGCAATAAAGGATCCTAAAAAACTCCACACCAGAATCGGCGTCTTGGAGCTTGGCTGGGGCAGGTAGCGACTGTAATCTGAGGCATAGGGCCCCCAACTACCGACATACGACAATGCGGCAGCCACCACTAGAGCAAATAGAATCCAGGGATTTGTGTGCAACGCCGGATGATATTGGGTTAAAGCCGGGCGTTGCCACAAAACAATCGTGACGATGACGAAGAGCACACCCAACACCACCGACATTACTCGCTCATAGGCATGAATCAGGTTGTGACCAAACACCGCAATCAGCCCTTGAAGGATGACTAAGAGCAATGCGGCTTGCCAGAATGGCAAGGTCGGGATTAAAACCCGAAGCCCAAAGGCCCCTAAAATATTGTTGACGGAAAACCAACCGATAGTGCTCACGTAGTTTAAGAACGCCGGTATATAACCCCCCCATTGTCCGAATAACCTCCGGCTAATAATGAGTTGAGGCAGGCCAAAATAGGGCCCCATGACCGCGCATAAAGAGAGTGCGGTGGCGCCTAATACATTCCCGACTAAGAGTGCGGCCACCGTCCAGGGCCACGACATGCCGAGCGCAATCGGAAAAAATCCTAAGGCAAAATCTGCGATGGTAAGATTGCTGCCTAGCCATAAGGTGAATTGACTTCGGGGCCGCCCATGGCGTTCCTGTAAAGGAATCGCTTCGATGCCATAGGGCTCGACTTGTAAGACTATTTCTCCATACTGCCGAGACTCCTCCGTGAGCCACTCGTGGTTCGAATTTGCCCTCTGCATCGTTCATCCTCGATTCACTGTATATACTACTGTATATACAGTGAACGCTAATAAAACACAACCTTTTTTTCGAGACTTAACGGCGCGCGTCGATGTGTTTTGTCCTCAATACGGCTATCGCTTGATCTAACTGTCTAAGATCGCGGTACGACACGGTATGGAGATGGTCTCCTTGAGTTAAAGAGGATAGGAGCGCTCCGTGCGCCTTTGACACTTCATGCATGAAATCGCGAACGTCTTGCCGTGACCGCAGGTGCAGTGCCCCTTGCAACTCCCCATAGATAGGATGTTCAATCATGACGTTTTCGACCACGATACCATGATCGACCAATGTGTACAGTTCGTCCTCGGTTTGTTCAGGCATATGATGGACAGACAGAATCGTCTGCTCCATCCCCTCCGGCAACCCGCTTAGGTAGTATCCTCGAGGCGTCGAAACAATCGGGACACCACGAGCTTTTATTAGGGCGATTTCGTGTACCACGACTTGTCGGGTCACATGACACCGAGCCGCCAAATCTTCGCCTCTTAGAGGCTCATGGGCGTTTTGCAGTAGCTCAAGAATCTTTGCTTGTCGTTTTTGGCGCTCGGGCACAGCGATCGCCTCCCATCAAGATGTTAGCATGCACACCACGATTTCAAGAAGACCTGAACCTATCGTGTGAATCGGACCTGTCTTTGGGGCAGGAATCATCGATCACAATCGGGAGATCGGGAACCCAGTACGAATGCACTCCCCTGGCTAGCTGCTGGATGAGTCTATCCGTCACGGCGATGGGCCTCTTGGGACCCATGGGTCAAATCATGCGAAAGACCCTTCCGTGTACTGCAAGGGTCTTTCGCATATCAGGATTTAATGATGAATCTAGCGGACGCTAGTCGTCGTATCCTTGCCATCCGTCTTTCTCTTGACCGCTGATGCTAGGATACACCCGATTTAAAGGTCATAATCCAAATCGACATTCCGACCATCCCGACCGCCATTAAGAGCACCATACCCAAGAAAATTATCTGCCAAGCCAATCCGCGGCTCTCTCGAAGGTGCATGAACACGCCGAGTTGCAAAGCTGCTTGGCCAACGGCTAAGGCCAAAATAACACTCAAGAGCGCCAAGGGAGGCAGCACGTGATCCACGACCATAATTAACGCAGCAAACGTCAATACGAGTGACCCGATATATCCCCATATCTGGATCCACGGGAATTTTTCTTCCCCAAAGTGCGGGCGCATAAAACGTAAGGCTTCGCCTTCATCGCTCACAGCATCTTCTGCCTCTGGTCGAAATTCCAGCGGTTGCGACACGACAATCCCTCCTCCCTAGACGATCTTTCCGTTCAAGTACACAAAGGTGAAAATAAAGATCCACACAATATCAAGAAAGTGCCAGTACAACGAAAAGGTAAAGAGTTTACGGGTAGTGACCGCCGTAAGACCTCGGCGCGCCACTTGAAACAGGAGCGTGGCGGCCCAAATAATGCCAAACGTCACGTGCGCCCCGTGGGTTCCTACCAGAATATAAAACCCGGACAAAAAAGCGCTCTTATGCCAGGTGGCCCCTGCACTCACGAAGGTCACAAAGTCATGCACCTCAGCGGTAACGAAGCCGGCCCCCAGCAGCAAGGTCAGAATGAGCCAAAACATCAATGCCCGCTTATTTTCCTTGCGCATGGCATAGATGGCAAGTCCGATCGTAAAGCTACTGGTTAACAGCAGCAGAGTCTCTAAAATGACCGGGCCAAGAGTAAAGAGCTGGCTCGCCGAGGGTCCTTGTGCCACTTGGTTTTTGAATACCGCGTAGCTCGAAAACAAACTCGCGAAGATGAGGACGTCGGTAACCAAGAACATCCAAAACCCGGTGATCTTGATACTCTCTTTTTCGTCCGAAAACTCGGCCGGTACGTGCTGGATTATTTTCTCGTCTTCGACAGGTAGGCTCATCCTTGCACCCTCCCTAGCCCGGCTTCAATTTCCAAGACCTCTTCTGCCGCAATATGCTTGTGCTCGTCATAGTCGAAGCCCGAGTATATCAAAGTGGCCACGACACCGATGGCACCGAGCGCAACAATATACCACCACTCAAACGTCATGCCGAAACCTACCACGAAAAAGGCAAACCCCAGAAGAAAGGGAATCGGGGTGTTCTTGGGCAATTCGAGAGTTCTCATATCTTCCGGGCGCATCGCTGCCAAGGTTTGGCCTTTTTGCTTCATATCCCACCAGGCATCCCGTTCATGGACCACCGGAATCCGTGCGAAGTTATACTCGGGCGCCGGTGAGGGAATCGCCCATTCCAAGGTGCGTCCGTTCCATGGGTCCCCGGTCAGGTCTTTTTCACCATGCTGCAAGCTATAAATGATGTTGTATACCAAGATGACGAACGCAGCTCCCATCACAAATGCCCCTAATGTCGAGATGACATTTAAGGTGTGCCACCCAAAGCCTGCAGGATAGGTGTAGATCCGCCGAGTCATTCCCTTGAGACCTAGGAGATATTGGGGACCAAAGGTAATCCAAAATCCCCAGAAAAACAACCAAAATGCCCACTTACCTTGACGCTCATCTAATTTATGGCCAAACATCTTGGGCCACCAGTAGTACAACCCGGACAATAGTCCGAAGAGCGTCCCTCCAATTAAGACATTATGGAAATGCGCGATGAGGAAGTAGGTATTGTGCAACTGATAATCGGCCGGTACCGTGGCCAATAAAATTCCGGTGGCCCCGCCAATCACGAAGGTGGGGATAAATGCCATCTGATACAGCATGGCTACCGTCATCTGGATCCGTCCACCCCACATGGTAAAAATCCAGTTGAATATCTTCACCCCGGTCGGTATGGCAATCAACATCGTCGAAAGTCCAAAGAAGGCATTCACGCCAGGCCCTGCACCCATGGTAAAGAAGTGATGGACCCAGGTACCATAGGCCAACACCATAATGGACACGATGGAAATAACCATCACGCTATAGCCAAAGAGAGCTTTCTGTGAGAAAGTTGCCACCACTTCCGAAAAGATTCCGAATACCGGTAGCACCACAATGTACACCTCAGGGTGGCCAAACAGCCAAAACAAGTTAACATACATCATCGCAAGACCGCCGTGTCCTAGCGTAAAGAACGACGAGCCAAATATCCGATCAAAAAGGCTCATGGCCAACGCGACGGTAAGCGGCGGGAAAGCAAAAATGATTAACGCAGAGGTCGTTAAAGCCGACCAGATAAACATCGGCATTTTCATGAGTGTCATTCCAGGCGCCCGCATCCTCAGTACCGTTACTAAGAAGTTAATGCCCGTCATGGTGGTTCCAATACCGGCTATCAGTAAGGACAAAAAGAAGTAGTTCTCTCCAGGTCCTGGATTAAACATTGGCCCGGTATAGGGCGGATAAGCGGTCCACCCAGCATCCGGCGAACCCCCAATGACGAACGAGATGTTTAGCAACAATGCCCCAAACGCAAAGAGCCAAAAGCTCATCGCGTTAATCCTGGGGAACGCCACATCCCGGGCTCCAATCATCAGAGGGACAGCCACATTAAAGAGCGCGAAAATAAACGGCATCGCCATGAAGAAAATCATGATGGTCCCGTGTGTGGTAAACACCTGGTTGTATTCCAAGGCGTCGATCACCGGGGTACTAGGTAGCGCCAGATTGGTGCGTAGCATGAGGGCGTCCACCCCCCCGCGAAATAGCATCGCTAGAGCCGCAATGAGATACATAATACCAATCTTCTTATGGTCTACCGTAGTAAGCCATTCTCTCCACAGATATAGCCATTTTTTTTGCTTAGTGAGCACGTAAAAAATAATGACTCCGGTGGCAATAATCATGACATCTGCGCCCAACTCGGTGGGGCGCAGCACGTCATGAGGAAACAGCGTGTGCACCAGATACATAACAAATGAAGGCATCTTTAGATCCACCTTTCAATCACTGCGTGTCGCGAAGAAACGTGCCGTCAGGGGTTTCCTTGGGTCTTGGCCATGCCGGACATCGGCACATAGATCAGATTTTTCTGATCGTGCATCGTGGTGTACATCCCGCCTTGCAAGGTAAATCCCTTAGTCACCGAGGGAAACGTGTTGGCCGGATAACTGCCGTACGTGGCAACACCCACGGTATTAAACTTCAACAACGCATGATACTTCGCCAATGTCATCGGAGGTGCGGTGTTCCCCGTCTTAATCAGCCAGCGATTAAAGGCTTGGGGGGAGACAGCCTTGACATTAAACGTCATCTTCTCAAACTTGAGTCCCGAATACTGGCCACTACGACCCCAGTACACTCCGGGTTTATTGGCCTCGAGCCACAGCGGCAATACGCTATTGGGCATGGTGTACTCCATCCCGCCAAGTTGCGGAACCCAAAACGTATTCATCGCAGAGTCAGCCGTTAATTCGAACAACACCGGTTGTCCCGCAGGTATTTCGACATAATTTACCGTCGCCACATGATGACCTGGGTATTGAAACAACCATTTCCAGGTCAGTGAAGTCACATCAATCACCACAGGATTCTTGGTGGTGGCTGGTAATTTTGAGAGGGCATAGGTTTGCTTCACCGTAGGGATCGCGATAACGGTCAAAACCACCGCCGGAATCACCCACCACAAAATCTCAAGCCCCTTGTGGCCATGCCAATCCGGCCGGTATGGCGCTTTATTTCCAGGCTTGTCGCGAAAACGCCACACGGCAATCCCAAACAAAATGAACACCGGTATTATGATTACAACCATCGCCAGCGATGATAGTGTTAGAAGATGGAGTTCCGTGGTTCCAACCGGGCCTTTAGGATGCAGGAGCACATACTGTTGCCCACATCCCGAAACTAGTAATCCCACGAAAAGAGCTAGTGGAACCAATCGATACGGCCAACGATGACGCCGTTTCGGCATCCAAATCACCTCTCGCAGAGAGTTTTTTCCAAGATTAAAACGATATTTCCACGCAAAAATCTGCGGCCGAGTCCGATTTCCCCGACCCTTCACCCCTTCTGGCGCAATGGTGGAGCCAGATAAGGGTTCGTGAAACTTCAGTCACCGAAGCTTTACGGTCAGTGTATCACCGAGTTAACTTGAGAATCAACGAATTCCACAGCCATAGCACGTCAAATCCCTATATTTAGCCAAATTGGCCATAGCGGATATCGAAACTTTAAACCGAAGTTCAAACCCAAGGACACTATCCGAACTATATAACCCGATGCGATGCAAAAATAGGTACGGTAAGACCGCATAGGTCGTAATCGAATCAAAGGTCTTCTTGTGGTGCCGCGAATGTCCGGATAAATTTTTTCACGTCCGTAGGAACCCGAAGCCAAAACCAGACTTGGTCCACCGACCGCGTCTCATAATACCGGATAATGCTAGGACGTTGCCGTTTGGGAAATCCCCATACCCATCGAATGAACTCCCAGTCGAGCTTTTCCGGACACCCTGGTGCCAAATCGGGGCGTGTCTTCCCGGAATATTGGATCCGACGGCGAATGACCCGAGGGACCGTATAGCGTCGCGAAAAATCTAAGAAAACTACGGTATCGGCCCGAGCCATTCGGATATCCAAGGTCGATCCATAGTTGCCATCAATAATCCATCGGGGGGATTCTACCATGTGGCGTTGGATTTCTTGCCATTCCGATCGGGGTGTCTGTACCCATCCCGTATGCCAGAAGATCGCGTCTAAGTGGGTCACCTCAATGCCTAAGATCTGACCGAGTTGCCTGGCCAATGTAGACTTCCCGGCTCCCGAGGGGCCGATGACCGCAATCCGGTTCATCAGATCGACTCCTTTCCTATCCTAGCTTTATTTTAGCCGGGCGGGTACTCTAGAAGTACGGTTTCGAACCTTCAAAAGGAGTTGGTACCCCCTATGGTGGAACCCACCGATCCTCGCTCGTCATGGTCCGAATACTTTAGTTTGATGAGCCAGTTGGCAGCAACCCGATCCACTTGTCCTCGCCGGGCAGTTGGAGCGGTTCTGGTACGAGAACATCGCGTCATCGCCACCGGGTATAACGGAGCACCCGCGGGTCAACCGCACTGCACCGAGGCCGGGTGCCTCATCGAAAATGATCATTGCGTGCGCACGATTCATGCGGAGATCAATGCACTCCTACAGTGCGCCCGTTACGGTATCCAGACCGCCGGCGTCGATCTCTATTGTACCGATTTGCCTTGCCGCCATTGTGCGAGAAGTCTCGTTCAAGCCGGCATTAAAACGATTTATTATCTGAGACCATATGAAAGCCCCGAAACGCTTTCCTTGATAGAAGCCACCGGCGTAAACCTGGTACGCCTCCCATGGCCGGATCTGAATCTGTTTTCCGCCCTATGGACCCATCAATCCCATGACTGAAAGCATCGCCATACGCATCTATTCCGTGATGACTCGTGATAATCCCTGTTCATTCCCCACACAGCGGTTTGAGTTGCGATTGTGGGTCTCAATAACTAGGCACCAGGACAGGTGAACCTTACGCGCCCTAGACACCTCGAAACGCCTATTGTTTAAGGGTATGCGGATTTTATGATGGATCCCGCCATTTACACGGTGGTCATCATGGTGGTGCCAATGCGGATTTTGTGATGGATCGAATCGGACCGTCCCGTGAAGGCAAAACCGGATTATGTGATTGATCGGAACGATCGTGTGAGGAGGTTCTCCTTCCGGTCAGCCCGCAAAGACGAGTGTAAACGGCCGAGTATTGATGTATTCTGGAACCGGAACTCTTAAGGCGCTAAAGGGCCGGATAGCGAGTTAGCCAAATAGTCTGAGAAAACGCGAAGAAACCTTGATTTGCTGAGTACACGCCGTATGATAGGAGAAGGAGGGACGTCGTATGCCGCAGATCGTGAATATTCCTGAACGCTTACCGATCTCGATCGATCCGGACGGGTTGACCGCACTTTGTCATCGCTATGGGATTCGGGAGTTGGCGCTCTTTGGGTCGGTTTTGCGCGACGATTTTACGTCCCAGAGTGACGTCGACGTGCTGTATGAAATGGGACCCACATCCGCCATCCGCTCGCTCTTTGACGTGGGGCGTTTGGTGGGAGACCTCGAGGAGTTGTTGGGACGTCGCGTCGATGTGGCCAACAAGCAACGGCTCTATCCCGTATTGCGGGAGGAAATTCTTTCGACACGGCGAGTGATTTATGCCGAAACGTGACAACTTCAGCCGGCCATGCGATGCTATCCGTCGACGACGAATGAAGAGGAGACGATGGGGTGGATCCGTCGAACCCTCCCGCCCCACCCGGCGATAAGGCCTATTGCACTTTTCGTTCCGGTACCCAAACCCCATATCCTACGCACCCGTGGGGGCCTTTTTATATATCCATAAAACAATTGACGTGGTAAAATAATGTTGACTGCAATTAAATATTGAGGGAGGTTCCGATTTATGGAATTCGCCTTAACTCCGGAACAGCAAGAACTCAAAGAATGG
>DAHWKJ010000092.1 GCA_027343695.1 Sulfobacillus sp.
TATGTAGGAATCGGGAGTAGTGGAGGGCGTGCGTGGAGTGTTGTATGCTGCAGAATGCTCTCTGATATGAGTAGCGTACGGCGTGATAGCTCGCGGTGACCATGCTATTCGATTTGCCGCCGAGAATGTCGGTGACGACGAAATGCAAGCGGCAAGTGATTTACTCAATCTTATCGAACTAGATAGTGTTGTGGGTATTTTAGCGAGTGGTAGAACTCCATATGTCAGGTGTTGGGATTTAACGTGCTCGGGGATGCAATTCGCGATCAGAGCGCCGTACGGGGGAGATAGATGAGGAGGGGTTTGATGGCGGATCCAATCAAGATTGACGGATTACTTACGGAAAAAGGATTACATACGGTGCCTTTAGAAACTTTGGAGCCTCTGACGATATTAGAATTGTTGAATGCCGCAGATCAGACGGTAGCTCAGCGTGTGGCTGAGCAACTGCCTGTGATCGCGCACGCTATAGAGACGATGATACCGCATATAGCGGCTGGCGGCCGATTGATCTATGTCGGAGCCGGCACAAGCGGACGTCTGGGGGTTCTGGATGCGGCAGAATGCCTGCCAACCTTCGGCGTGGACGAGGCTACCGTTATGGGCATTATCGCGGGAGGCGACGACGCTCTTCGTCATGCGATTGAAAACGCCGAAGATGACACAGCACAAGGCCGGGCCGATCTGGAAAGACTCCCGCTGGGAATTCATGACTGCGTCTGCGGGATTTCCGCCAGCGGAAGAACTCCGTATGTGGTGGGAGCCTTGCAATATGCCCGGGATCTCCAAGTTTTGACTATCGCTCTGACCAATAACAGGCACAGTGACATTGGGCGTATCAGCAACGTTGCCATCGAAGTGGAGACCGGCCCCGAAGTGTTAGCGGGTTCCACGCGGCTCAAGGCCGGAAGCGCCCAGAAAATGGTCCTCAATATGATCAGCACGACCTTAATGATTCGGTTGGGCAAAACGTATAACAATCTGATGGTGAGTTTACGCGCCACCAATGACAAACTGGTGTATCGCGCCAAGCGAATCATTGCCGAGGCCTGCGAATGTTCATTTCTGCATGCCGAAGCGCTGTTTGAGGAAGCCCAAGGGGATGTGAAAACTGCCATTATTATGGAGAAGGGAAACTTATCTTATGAAGCCGCGTTACAGCGATTGACGGCGTCACAGGGCAATGTGCGAAAGGCCCTTCAGCCGTGAGGGGGATTCATGTGACACAAGGCTACGCGATTGGATTGATGACCGGGACATCGGTAGACGGGATTGATGCCGCGATGGTGGAAATCACCGAGCGAGAAGATGCGATGTTCCCGGCCATTCGCCTGGTTCATTCCGTATTTGTGCCTTTTAGTGCTGCGCAGCGGGAAAAAGTGTTCCAACTCTTTCATCCCACGGCTAGTGTTTATGCGATGGGACAACTCCACGCGGAGTTTGGCCACTGGCTCGCAGCAGCCGTGAACCGGGTGATTGAGGACACCGCAATCCCGCGGGAAGCGGTCAAGGTCATTGGGGCTCACGGCCAAACCATCGCGCATTATCCGGCGCAAAGCCCGGACGAATACGGGTTTACAATCCAGATTGGCGATCCGGCGATCCTGGCCGCCGAAACCGGTATTGGCGTGGTTTCGCAGTTTCGCACTATGGACATGGCCTTGGGCGGACAAGGTGCGCCATTGGTGCCCTACTTTGATTTTGCCGTCTTCCGATCGGCGAGTGAACCGCGCGTGTTGCTGAATATTGGCGGGATAGCGAATATTACGCTATTGCCGCGGGCTGCGACGATTGAGGATGTCATAGGATTTGACACGGGACCGGGGAATATGGTTGTGGATGGTGTGATGGAACGGGTGAGTCACGGTGCCCGTCATTTTGATCATCATGGGGATTTGGCCAGACAGGGTCGGGTGTGTGTCAAACTCGTCAACGCGTGGCTGTTGCACCCCTATTTCAGCCGGATCCCTCCGAAAAGCACCGGGCGCGAGGAATTCGGCAGGGACTACTCTACCGCGATCTATCATCAAATGTGCCAGGCTGGCCTGACCCCGGCAGATATGCTGCGCACCGTGACGGCGTTTGTTGCACAGAGCATCGCCCAGGCGATAGTGGGTGTGCAATCAGGTCCTATTGTCCTCATTGTAACCGGAGGGGGATCCCATAATCGGACGTTAATGGACGAGTTGACGAATCACGTACTTCTGGTGCGTCCCTGGGAAACCAGCGATGCTTACGGCGTTCCCAATGACATGAAAGAGGCGATGGCGTTTGCCTATTTGGCCTGGCAATTTCTTTACGGACGTCCGACCAATGTTCCGCGAGTCACCGGAGCCTCCGCGCCCGCTGTCCAGGGCATGTGGACGCCTGCTAAACCCGGACCGCTATTTTGATTAACAAGGATTAGCTCGCGGCCCTCTGATCAGGGGTCGGTCGGATCTTTGTGGTACGATAACGCGCAATGGCGGGGGTGGACCATATTGGGGAGGGTTTCCCGATGAATTATGTCATTCGAGTCTGGACGGAAAGCGATATTGGTGGCATCGCCGCAATCATGTGCTCGCATGCACTATGGCAACATTATGGCGTGACTCTGGCCAGTGCGACGATACGGTTGGTCGAGCTATTCGCAGCAAGGGAAAAGGGATGGGTCGTCGAAAATGATGCTCAGCAGGTTATGGGTTTTATCCTCTATAATACCTCTACGTTCGGTAACAGCGGATATATTCGTCTGTTCGGCATCCAGGCCGATGCGACACACCATGGCCTCGGACAGGATCTGTTACGTGCGGTCGAGCGTGACTTGAGAGATCACCAGGTGAATCGTTTGGTGCTGTTATGTACGGCATGGAATCACAGGGCGCGACGGTTTTACGAACGTATGGGGTTTGAAAAAATTGGAGATCTGCCCGACTGGATTCAGGATGGAACGACGGAAGTGCTCTATGTCAAACATCTGGACCGTGGGTAATCAGAGCAATCCCGTCGGGATCGGGTTCTTGTCGGGTCCGAGAAAATGCCGGGAGATGGGGAAGCACACGCGACAGGTGGGGGGATTATAATAGGAAACCCCGTTTCAATATTGCCATGCAAAGGGTGACCGTTATTGGAGGCAGTGGAGGTTGGCTTAGAGGATTTTCTCCGTGTTGTGGGATCTCGTGTGCAGCTCATCGCGCCACGGGATTTCAATCCAAGACACGTCTCCTTTAACCACATAGAGTTTTTGGTGCACGAGCCCGACACGCAATCCTGTGGGGGCACACTGTGGGTGTATATCACGTCTGCCACGCACGACCGGGTCACTTGTCGTGGGCGTCACGAACAAACCCTCCACGCCTGAGTTCCTCCTCCCTTCTCCACTCTGCTGATCGGGAAGTATGCCCTTTTTTCCGCAATTTTCACATTACTACTATGACGTTACCTTGAGTATATACGATAGGAGGCTTGACTGAACGGGTCAACTACTGAATTGCGTCAACGAGCTGATTTAGTTGTCACGGGTACCGGGAGTGATTGAAGACCGGAGAGAAACGCTCCAATTAGGGTTACTGCACCCCCTACCATTTCTTGTCCCGAGACCGATTCGTGGAGGAGGAGTATGCCTAAGATCACCGTAAAGACAGGGAGCAGGTTGGTGTGGACATCCTCCCCGGCCTGAAGTCCGGGGCTTCCCCCTCACTCACATTATTGCGGCCATTGGGCATCGAGCCCAACGGCCGCAGGAGCCGCTGTATCCCCCCCTTGAAAAGGAGGGTTTTAGCGAACGGGCTCCCTG
>DAHWKJ010000027.1 GCA_027343695.1 Sulfobacillus sp.
ATTTTGTGCTTGAATGCAGGATACGTATTGGGCCCATGAATTTGTAAGAATGGTCATAAAGCACCTCACTTTGTATTCTTGATATTCCTTCAAAGTCTGTTATCCTTGACCCGTTCTGGCATTCACTCATAATCCCACCTCCGCTGCGGCATTCTCGCGGAACAAGGATCCCGCCCGGATGTACTTCCGCACCATGTCAGTGCTCTTGTGGCCCGTCTGCGCCATGATGACCCGCTCCGGCACGCCTGCCTGGGCCGCGGATGTTGCTAAGCCCGCCCGCAAGCTGTGCCCGGCATACTGGGACGCATCCAGTCCGGCCGCAGCAGCCCACCGCTTCACAATGAGTGCTACTGCCTTGTCACTTAATGCCGCCGACTGCAGCTGCCCGTGGCGGTTCACCGAACGGAAGAGCGGACCCTCTGCGATCCCCGACGCAGCCAGCCAGGCCTGCACGGACCGCACGGGGCACGTTGGCCGGTGAGATCCATAGGGAATACCAACTTTGCGCCCACGCCCTTCCTGGTCGGTCTTCGAGTGACGAACCCAAATGGTCAAGCCGTCTCCGGTGAATTGCACGTCCTCGTAACGCAATCCCACCAGTTCTGAACGCCGGAATGCCCCGGCAAACCCCAGCAGCAACAGCGCCCGGTCCCGCAGCCCCCCCAGCGAATCAGGGATCTTCGCGACCATCGCTTGAATATCGGCCGTCACGGCCGGCGCCTTGCCCTGCTGCGCCACGCCATGGACCCGACGGATGCCTGCCCAGACGCTCTTGAGGGGTTCGTCCCGCACCGAGAAGCGGGGGAAGCCCTTCGCTTCGTGCGCGCCGTTGATCGCCGATAGGCGGCGCTGGAGCGTCGACACCTTCGCCCGACTCGCCAGGTCCGTCAGATAGCGCGCCACCGTCTTGGCGTCCGCCGGCAACGGCGGCAAAGTGTACGCGGCACACCACCGGGTAAAGTCCGCCCAATCACTCTGGTACGCATTCACGGTGTTCGCGGCTTTCGCGTGGAGGATATACTCCCGGGCCCGGTCATCCAACGTCTCCACAGGAGCCACAGTCCCTGCTGGTGGTCTCCAGTCCAATTCGTGTGCCATGCGCGCTACCTCCCGTGGTACCCTAGCAAGCTCTGCAGCACCGCTTGAGCCGCATCGCGCCCGTATTCCTGCCGATATTCCGCCATCAGCATGTGCAACGCATGCTCCAGGAGGAACTCGCGCGTTTCCGTGTGTTTCGCTTGGACGTCAATATGTGCGAAGTCTGTGTCGAGTTCGATTGCGGCCATGATGGTCGGCCTCCTTTAAGGGGATGGCGAGGCACACCGCCCACGCGGTTTCCTCAAATGCTGGTCTACCTTCCGATACTGTTCTCTTATCGGAACCTATCGGAACCTAAAAAGATTGTACGTCAATCCCTTATACCATAGCGTTGACAGATCCTATGGCTCCACGCATTCCCTCGTACGGCACAAACCAAGGACCTCACAAGTCTACGTGGTGGACTCGTCATCACTCCGGGAAGCCAAAAACAACAGCACATCCATATCCTTAGCAGCTAATTCTACATCGTAATCCCATGGTTCCGCCGTGATCATAATCAGCCCAAGTTGAGCACGACGCGCTACGTTAGCCCATGTCATGAGATCGTCTAACGTTACGCGATATTTCACTTCCACCAACCGCTGTTCCCCAGCTGCATTAACAACAAGAAAGTCAGCTTGACGGCGTGTCGTAGGAAGAGGGATACCATGGTTCACAATAGAGAAACCATGATATTTAAGGATCGTTTCAGCAATTTCTTCTAAGGCTTTGCCCATTAGGGGGCGATTCCGGGCCAAGGGGCGAAGGTACGTATAAGTAGGAGCACGAGGACTGCGTTGGACCCGCGCAATTAACCCCTGATCGGTCAATTCCTGTAAAGCCCGACGAACCGTTCGAGGATCCATATGCAATCCGTTAGCCATTGTCGCCAAGCTATGCCAGGACTCGCCTGTCCAATTATTTGAATGCATCCCCAAATATAAATACAGGCGTAAAGCCGGCGCTGAAAGTGTGGAAAGCATAGGCAAAAAATCCTGGTACAAAGCAAAAAATCCCGCTTCCTCTTTCATCATTTGTGTGCGCCATCGACGATATTCCGTGCGATAAAGATCTTGTTCCTTTTCTTCTTCAATAGACATTTTACACCCTCCTAACTATACAAAATACTAGACTTACAATAGACTTATATATGCTAAACGATTTAATAGCTACATTTCAATGGTTGACAAATGACATAAATATCAATACTATTATTACGGCTAGCAGCATATGAAAAAAGCCCTCGCGGCAACGAGGGCTGGAATGCGCTTAAAAAGGCTCAAGCTATTTTAGTCGCACTCCTCTTGGTCTGTCTAGACTATCTAGCGAAGCGGGAGAGCTAACATCGCTCTCCCCAGGAGGATATTTATGTCCCAACGTCTCGATCCGAACACCGTCGAAACCGACCACTGGCGGTTTGAATGGTCCCCGGTCAACCTCATGATTAAGCCCAAACCCGGTTCACCATGTCCTCACACCTACCACATTCAAGGCGACCCCCATTTTTATATGGACAATGCCCCGATGGCCTTCGACTTTCCGCAAGCTAACTGCACATTTATTTTCACCGACGGCACCGTTTTGGTAGCTCAAGCCCCCGCATCCAATCAGGCCCTGCGCGATTGCCATATTTTTGCAACGGACGGCAAGCATTTCGCCATGGGACAAGCCGGCCCTTTTGATGAACAAGTCGGGTGGCTTTTTGTGCAACAAGCTGACAACTGTCAGTTTTACTGCACGTCAACTCAACCCATTACAACGAATGTCGGTAGTACTCCCGTTCCCGTCCATTACCAAGACTGCTAATCCCAAGCCATTAGACGAGAGAAGAACCCTCGGGTTCTTCTCTCAAAGGAGGTCTTGCCATGCAAAACAACCAAGCGCAATCCACATCAGACGATATGTGGGTTAACATAATACTTATCGTTGTGGGGGTGCTGGTCGCAATTGCCGCCACACCGCTATGGATTCCGGCGCTCCTCACGTGGTGGGGTTTGCATATGTTACGCCTCCGAATCCGGGCGATTCATCAGGTAATCGCTAGCCTAATCGCCGCGATCAGCGGCTTCGGCCTCTGGATAATTGACCCATTACACGAAACCGCAACCATCCACCAGCTTAACCAATGGTTAGTTCACGTCAAACACGGGGAGTTCTCGACATTCCCATGGCATTTCGTACCGTGGGGAATCCTTTTGGGGGTTGTCTTGTGGGCCGCCATTTGGCCGATGATCGAATATTTTCGCACCACTCCGTACCACGATAATACCTTTGATCCGGATCCAACCACTCCCCCGACACCTCCATCTTCACGCAGTCTAAACCGCATCCAACGAAAAGCGATGCAAAGCCTCAAGAATGGTAAGGAGATCTGATAATGCCCCCAGTTACTCGATTTCCCTTGGGTGTGAATCCCCAAACTCAACAAACCGTCTGGATCGAAAATGACGCGCTGAATCTCAGCTGCGTCGTTTTCGGCGCGACCGGCAGCGGCAAAACATCGACGCTGAATCACTTTGCCCGCCACGCCATGCGCTCCGCGATGCCCCTCATTCTAATCGACGCCAAGGGGGATACCAGCTGGACCGGCACATTACAGCGTTGGGCTCAGCTGGAGCATCGACCTTTTTTGCATTGGTCTGTACAAGGTCCCGCGCAATGGAACCCCTTGGCTGAAGGAACCCCCAGTGAGCTGAAAGACAAGCTCATCGGGCTGACGGAGTGGACAGAACCCCACTATCGCTATGCAAGTGAA
>DAHWKJ010000036.1 GCA_027343695.1 Sulfobacillus sp.
GATCGATTGATGACACGATGCGCCACACCAGTCGGTATCCACACATGCGTTCCGCGTTCAACCTTAACTTCCTCCTCTTGTCCGGTGCGGTCCCCGGTTTGTAGTATTCCTACGCCTCGGTACCCCACCACGAATTCCGGCCCATCTGGATCCCGATGAAAATGCCCTTTCGTATGAAATGGTTCGCTTCCCACGCACCCATGATGCAAAACCGTGATAGTGACTAACAAATCGGCCGTCCCTCCGCCTTCCGGCCAACCCAAGATTTGATAAACAATTTTATCGGTCTCTTCTCCCGTAGACTCAAAATAGAATTCCTTCATGTCAGAAACCCGTCTGGTATCCACGGTGCACCCATCCCAAGCCGATCCGATGCCTAAGTCGAGGTTTTGTAACAATCCTTCTATCTCTTCACCCGTCATCACCATCGACACGCCACCCACTCCTCAATATCACTTCTAAAAGATCACTTATGATAGTCATGATGTTTGCTTTCTGATCCCTTTGTACTATATTCGCCAATTATATGTCAATTGTTAATTAGGTTTTATTATCAGAAACTTTCTGCTGTGTTCCAAATTGATTTGAGATACCGTGTCAAGAGGTGTGTGTAGGGGTTCTGTTACTGTTACTACCCGAACCCCTGTTAGACGAGGGTGCGAAAGGAGAGCGCCCGGATTCACGCACAGGAAGGCGCCATGATGGCGCCTTCCTGTGCATTGACCAATGGGTCGTGTGATGCCTCCCGAAGATAACAGTCACTTATACGCCTGATCAATTTGAGATGCTGTCATTCCCAGTGCCTTTTGCCATGTCGAGGACACATAGCCTGAAGAAATCGGTTGGTTTGAGCTTTCTGGAATGATTCCCGCTTCGACCGCTGACTTTAACGGGACAAATTCTGCGACAATGGTGGTCGGAGGGATATCTCCTATGGTGCGGGGAATTGGCCATTGGGATTGCATGATGGTCTGCGGATACAAGAAGACCGTCCCCTGTAGAGTGATGTAGAGGGTTAAAGGAGTCTTGCTTGTATTTCGGTGGCCATTAACAAACGGCGATGCTTGTTTCTCATTTTTTGATAGATAAGGGACCCATCGAGGGGGAAGCTTCCATGTGTTGATCAGGTCGTTCCCATGCCATGATGCTGGAAACTGATTCATTGCCAACTGAGTATTGTAAATGGGCCAATTGCGACGCGCATTCACTGACGATGAGGGAACTCGATTAGGCATAATCCAATGGGGATCGAGAGACGTGAAGATGCTATATGACGAGGAGATGCAGTGCCTCTTCATTGGCCCGGATGTCTTCCCGTGACTGGAGCTGGAGTTTTTGGCCGACGAGGGTGCGGATACGTGCGCGCTGTTCCCACAGCCCGCGAGTGCGAGGCTCCCCCCGAGGAAGAGCGCGGCTAGCCAGTGAGTTCTTGTGATCATAGATACCTCCTTTACATTCAAGGATCCTTTTTGCTAATTAGCCGCCTCGATAGTAAAAACGCGGTGTGGTAATTTCCGAGCTGTCGGGGTATGGCAACCATTCCTTGAATTTTGGGCCATGAGCAAGAATTCATGAGCGTACCCATCTCAAAATCTCGTTGTAAGTATAACGATTCGCGACATGATGAGGTTACTCGCCTTGTTTCACCGGTGTTTATGGGGTTTGGGTAGTAACAGAACAAAAACTGCATTCGCGGTCATGAAATGGCTAAGAAAACAGCCCCTGGACTCCCCGCGTAAGTGATTTTGGACTGAATGGTCGAAAAATGGCGGCTCTATCTATTCGGCGAATCCCGCACTAGGATTGGGTTTCGGATTCTGCTACATTTTTCGGTCGATTACTACCCAAACCCCATATCCAGGTAACTCCGAAGACCCCGATTGCGTTATCCCTAAGGGAATCGCAATTCGGATGGAACGGATTTTGAGGAGGGATTGGCTATGCACTCGCGCTTTATGTTAATAGCAGGAGGAATCGTCGGAAGTATAAGTATCCTGGTACCAGGATGCGGTGTCGATGGGCATTCCTATGCGATTTCCGGAGGCCACAACACTCCTCACCATGTAAACACATCGATTTCTACCAACGGAACATCTTCGCCACATACTGTAATCGTAAAGAAAGTGCCCCCAAAGGTTTCAGGGGCACCAGTACTTCCTCCCTATCTCGTGAATCGTTTGCCCCACGAGGCTCATCATTTTACCCTCATTGTTCGAACGACATCTAACCCGACGCCGCCTGATATCATCGAACAAAACTTTCCGCCGTTTCGGCAGTGGGCTCCGCCTCAGCTAGGCGCATCGATCCGGGGGGTCTCGCAATCTGACGTTGTTACTTACGCGAGCTTGTTGACGCCATCCGTCGCGCACCCCATGCGTGCGTGGAATGGTGGTAACCTTATGCCTTTGACGCTCTACTGGTCGCGCGCTTTA
This sequence comes from Sulfobacillus sp., assembly GCA_027343695.1. Classification (GTDB taxonomy): domain Bacteria; phylum Bacillota; class Sulfobacillia; order Sulfobacillales; family Sulfobacillaceae; genus JAKADJ01. The sequence continues at coordinate 2,433 of DAHWKJ010000036.1, forward strand.
CCGAAGAATCAGGCCGACCTGGTGTTCCAATCCAGTCCGACCAATTGGGTCACCTACTTAGAAACGGTGGCCATTACGCCGAACCAACCTACCACGTTATATAGCACTCCAGATTACGCGACGTTTCGGATAACATTCAATACCTGGTATCAGCTACATACTCAGGATAACCAAGGGACCAACGCGGTGGTAACATTTGAACTCCAACCATCCTAAGAAGGTAAGGATGCCGACACATCTAGATCGTAGGGGCAAGGCGAAGGTGTTGTAGTGGTAGGGGTTCGGATAGAAACAGAACGAAAACTGCATTCGCGGTCAAAAACGTCTTGAAAAGTCATGAAATGGCTAAGATAACAGCCCCTAGACTCCCCGCGTAAGTGATTTTGGACTGAATGGTCGAAAAATGCCGGCTCTATCTATTCGGTGAATGCAGCACTAGGATTGGGTTTCGGATTCTTCTACATTTTTCGGTCGATTACTACCCAAACCCCTAGCTCAGCCGGTAGGTGAGCCAACTATAGATGTCGACGGCCAATGCGGAGCCCTTCAGGGCGATAACTGCCCGCATGTCGACGGGGACTGCATGGCTCGTTAGATCATTATAAAATCGCTCACTCAGAGTGAGGAATGATGCCGCTTGGTATGGCTGAGAGGGTTGATAGGGATCCCACCATAGCTCCATGTCGTCCGCCAGTAACATTTACTCCCGGCGATAGTGGACAGCACGCGGATACTCCGCATGGTCGGGAGTCGGGCCCTCCCATTGGGTTAAGGAGATCGTTGCAGTAAAGAGCCGCAGAATCTGGTCTTTGAATCGCTGACGCTTTTCGCCGTTGGCGTGCGACGCAATCCCCAGTTGCGCCATGAGTGCGTTCAGGCTCAGGCGCCAATCAATGTGCCGACTCTGCTTTCGCACACCCTCTGGCGCGGCCCACGTCAGAATCAATCGGGGATACGGCCCATACGGCAAACCGTACTCCGGATCCGCCACCATCGAAAACCGTACGATACGGCAGGCTGCATTGGACCAACAAGCGGGCCTGATAGCCGAGCATCCCTACCTCGTGGGCGGACTCCTGTTCCATCATCAATACCGTAGCCACGCGCCTGCGATGTTGAGCTGGCGCTTCGGCCATAATGCCCAAACTGGGGGCGCCATCAATCAGCTGGCGCAGGAAGGCCTCAGAAGGATCATTGGGCATGAACAACCGTCCCAGCCACGCTTCACCGAGAAGGGATGCTTCACCGGGACGACAAAAGGTAGCCCGGTCGAACCGAGCTACCTAAATCACCGGTAGTAATAGGGCACGTTAGGACTGGATATCCCAAGGGCGCGCGCAGATCTCCGGGTCGTAGCGCTGGGCCATGTCCTTCTTCCAGCGGGTTGCCACGGATTCCGGATTCTGCTGAAATGCCCGGATTTCGTGGATTATGCTGGGGACGCGGACGTTCGTGAACCGCTTTTCCATCCCATTTTCAAAGTTGTATGCACTTACTTTTAGAGCCTGAATGGCCCCGACCGTACGGTGCGTTCGGGTCACCAAGTCGCGCAATTTGGTGTAGTCATGAGGATCGAGCACGTGAGCTGTGTCTACTGCGGACATCCTGCGACTTCTGTCGGTCACTGATTGGGCCATGCGCGCGATAGCCGGACAATTTGGTGGCCGCGTGCGCAACCTGCAACCAAGCTCGCGGCGATCGCCCCTTGGAGGATTGGTTAAGGGAACACCCGGACGCCACTACTCATCGCATTATCACCGCTTATCTTGCGAGTGACGGCACCCCTGCTCAGCAGGGCCGGTTGGACTCCATCTTTTCGCAGGGCGTACCCCCTCCGGATCTCTGCGTGAGCGCGGATGACGTCAATCGGTGGCTTAAACTCTACCAACAGCGCAACCCGGATTCCTGGGCGCAATTAATTCTTGGCAGCGCGTCTTTCAATAATAGTCAAACGGAGCCCTGAAAGAACAAAATTCCCTTATAGATATTGATATTCCGGACGACCGAGTGTACCCGGGTAGACCTGCCACAAAAACATTGGGCTGGCCCCCCACGTGTTGCGGAGCCTTCGGCTGCCCTCACATGGGGCCAGCGTAGCTCCTTACCGGGGAAATGCGACTGGACCCGGGTACACTTTGAAATCCCCGGGGGTTCCTGGGGGTTGTACCGTGATAACACTCCCCGCCGCGCCCTGCCACCGCATTAGTAATCCCCGCCATTCTTCTTGCCGCGATGTTCCGCCAATGCCATCGCATCCTTCCAATCCGCTACCCAAACATTTCATGGTGTCTCAACAACCGATCTCGGTCCCTGATAACGAGCCAGGGGCCGAATAAGACGACCATGGGCCTGCTGTTCCATATAGTGTGCAGTCCATCCGGCCAATCTTCCGGCCGCAAACGTCGCGGGACACCACTCAGCCGCAATCCCCAAAGTGTCCAACAGGGCAGCCGCGTAAAACTCCACGTTAGTGGCCAACACCCGATTCGGATAGCGCCGCCCCAATATCTTCAAACTACTGGCTTCCACCGCCAAGGCCAATCGGACGGTCTCGTGATCCACCGCTAGCGCTTCAAACGCCTGCCGCAACGCGACGGCCCGAGGATCCATGGTCCGATAGACCCGATGGCCAAACCCCATCAGACGTTGGCCCGCCTCAATTTTATCTTGTAAAACACGATCCATGTCATCCGCACCGCGAACCTCGTCAAGCAATTGCAAAACCCCAGTGGGAGCGCCCCCATGCAAAGGACCGGACAGAACCCCGATACCCGCCGCAATCGCCATCGGTAAGCTTGCACCAGTACTGGCAGCAATACGCACCGCAAAGGTCGACGCATTGAGACTATGCTCGGCAACAATCATCCAATAGGCATCGAGGGCTTGTGCTTCCGCAGCGCTCGGTTGATGACCGCGCAACATCGTCAAAAAGCGGTACGCAATCATTCCGTGCTCCGGATCTTTTTCGGCATGACGCGTTGCCGCAAGATTTAACGGTAGACTTTTTATGTATTGTAAGGGCTTTGTAGGGTCATAGTCGGTGGTCAAAGCTAACACCGCAAATTGCTTAATCGGATCGCCCGCCATCATGGGGCTCGACGAAGATCGCATCGGTGCCTCCAACGCTACCTGAACTCCACAAAGAAAGGGCACTAGGTCTTCCCAATGGTAGTCCCGTACGATCTCGACTATTGGCTGCCCTCGATATGTAAGTTCCCCTCGTTGGCCATTGACATCCGAAATTGCGGTCTCGGCCACGACGATTCCCTCAAGCCCAGGCGGTACTAAAACCTCTTCCAATATCATCACCTCATCGCTACTATAAAGCTAAACTGTTAGCGTTTTCGCATCATATCTTCATCATGTGATGAATACTTCTCATCAAGGAGCCCTGTATGGATCTCGAGTGGGTTAAGACATTTCTCACTGCAGCCACGACCGAGAATTTTCGCGAAACTGCACGTCGCCGATTTATCAATCAGGCCACCGTCTCGCACCATATTGCCCATCTCGAGCACGAACTGGGTACCTTGTTATTCGAGCGGCATGGACGCCACGTGGCATTGACCCCAGCTGGCTCACACTTTGTACCCTATGCAGAAAGGCTCTTGAGCCTCGCCCATGAAGGAAGCAAGGCAAGTCTCCACGTCGCTGAGAAGATGGAGACTCTCACCCTAGCGGCATCGTTTTACGCGGCAGATGTGTTATTACCGTGGCTCTGTCAGTCTTTGCTAACGACCTATCCCCTCCTCGACATCGAGGTGCAACTTTTATCCCCCTTAGATACCGTCAAGACCATCGCGGAAGGGTCGGCAGATGCTGGGTTGGTGCAAGATGGTGCACACCGTGCTGGAGTCCTCTACCAGCCACTGGTAGAGGATGCGCTCGTCTTTATTGTGGCGCCCGATGGTGGTGACCTGGATGCCATCCCCCCCTCATGGCAATCCCACATAGCCAGCAAGAGGCTTTTGATACAGCCCGACAACCGATACTGGACCCCCATCCTTCAAAGTTTAAAGGACCAGGAAATCCCGTTTCGGACGATGGATGTTAACGATATCTCCATCACCAAGAAACTGGTAGCAGGCAATGTCGGCATCTCCATTGTTCCAGAACTCTCCGTAACCCGGGAGATCATCGAAGGACGTCTGATTGGACTCTACCCTCACTGGCTCTCTCATCTGCACGACACCCTGTTATGGATACGAAGTCATGACCGGATGGCGTCCCCTGCCGTACTCCGGGCAGAACACTTGTTACTGCGAAGGTTTCCTGGGAAGACCCTCTAATTGCGGGATGGCCAGGTCAAGTCGTACCAACCAGTGAGCAGATCCTCAATGTAGGAAGAAGCGCATCTCCCCATAATAGCCAGACTAACCATGGTAGATTGACACGGGACGGCGGCATGCACCCCTTCCGTCCCAGATGGGTTACAGTGTCGCCAAATCCAATTTTTGTGCCACAAAGTGTCCCATGCCTTTACCATCGGCATAACATGGCCTGGTCACTTGACCTCTTAATGGTAGAGACCTAAGGCTTTATACACGATGTCCAGCCGAAGATGCCCCCGGACCATCGTGGCCAGTCGATCGTAGGCTTGTTCGCGAATCGCCTCTATAGAAGCCACCGCCGTAGGGTGCTCTGTCAGGCCAACGGTGTGCCGTATTTGATTGAGCCATCGTTCACGAAACCCCGGATTGTCGAGGATCCCATGCAGATAGGTACCCGCCACCTTCCCATCCGCGGTTACTGAACCCTCGAGATGCGTCGCCTCATCGTCCTGGGCTCGCACGACAGCAAGCGGCATCCCCTCCGCCGTGGCATTACTGCGTCCCATGTGTATTTCATAACCGGCGACCGGATGCCCTCCCCAGGCGTCCACGAGGTGTCCTCTCACCCACGTGGTGCGCTTAGGGGACACCAGCGTAGTGTCGATGGGCAGCCACCCGAGTCCCATGACTTCTGCCCTGGGCGATTCGAATCCTTCGGGGTCCCTCACCACCTGTCCCAACATCTGGTATCCTCCGCAGATACCCAAGATCGGGCACCCACGCAGTCTCATCTGTTGCAGTGCTGGTGCCCAGCCCCTCTGTAACCATATCAAGTCTTCCATCGTGTTCTTCGAGCCCGGGATAATAACGGCATCCGCACTCGCCAGATCCTCCGGTGTGCGGCAAAAGAAGGGCACGATATCCTGCTCTAAAAACAGGGCATCGACATCGGTAAAATTGGCCAGATGAGGAAGAGGCAGAATCGCGATACGAATCCCAACCGCAGATCGTGGATTATAGCGCGCAGATGTGAGCCCCAAAGAGTCCTCCTCGTCGATACCCAAATCCGAGACGTAAGGGAGTACCCCGAGGACCGGGACCCCCGTCCTCTCTTCTAAAAAGCGGACCCCATCGTCAAAGAGACTGGGATCTCCGCGAAATTTATTGATGATAACACCGACCACACGTGCCCGTTCATCGGGCTCTAAAAGGTCTAGGGTCCCCACAACCGACGCAAACACCCCGCCCCGTTCAATGTCGGCCACTAATATCACGGCCGCGTTAGCCATTTCGGCCGCTTTCATGTTGGTTAAGTCATGCGCCTTTAAATTCATTTCGACCGGGCTCCCAGCGCCTTCCATAACAATCACCGAATAGCGCTCCGCTAGGTATTGAAAACTTGCGGTCGCCGCGCGCCATAAGTCGGCTTTTTCGGCATGCATGTACATGGACGCCGGTTGGTTACTGTGCACCCGTCCTTGGACGATCACTTGAGATGACCGACCATCGGTGGGCTTCAATAAAATTGGATTCATATGGGCATTCGCCGGGATCCCAGCGGCTTCTGCCTGGACGGCTTGAGCACGACTCATCTCAAGGCCGTCGGGGGTCACGGCCGAATTGCGCGACATGTTTTGCACCTTAAAAGGCGCTACATCCCATCCATCTTGTCGCAAGATGCGACAAAGGGCCGTCACCATGATACTTTTCCCTACATGCGATGAGGTCCCCATCACCATCACGCTCTTGGCCATTGCCAGATCCGCTCCTTTTTCTCAAACCGTGTACCCACATTGCGCCCCATGGTCAGTGCCTGCTAGAGTGTACCGTATCACGCACCCATCAGGTATCGCAAAGGAGAGGCCCATGCCCCCTACATCGAAAGACTCCCAAGAGCATTTCGTTGCGCGTTGGCTCAATCAACGCGCTCTCCACACCCACCAGTATCCTGCACCGGGATCCTGGGTACAACCGCAAGCGAATCACCCGATCAACTTGGCAAGCGGGTATCCATTTCCCGACGCCATTCCCCGCACTGCACTGGTGGCGGCCCTATCCAATGTGGTGGCTATGGAGGGCGATGCCCCCTTCCAATATTCCGGGTCTCAAGCCAGTGAGGGCCTGGCCCATTGGATCGCGCAACGCATGCAACAGTCAGGCCTCATGATACCTGACGATGCCCTCCTCTTGACCCAAGGTGCCATTCAGGGATTAGATTTAATCTGTCAAACGGTTTTAGATTCCAGGTCTCTAGTCTTAGTCCAGGGCCCTACGTACATGGAGGCCCTCGAGATTTTTCACAATTACACCGATCATGTGGTGGCTCTGTCGTGCGACCGGCCGGATCAAGATTTTACCGAAGTGCTGGCGACTTACTTGGCCTCCCGAAAAGGCAACTCGCCACTCTCTCTCCTGTATCTGGGCACCTCGTTTCAAAACCCGACTGGCCTCGTCTTGTCCGCGGAGGCGCGTCGGACTCTCGTCGCGTTGGCCCGGCAATACCATTTTTTGATTGTGGAAGATGGCGCCTATGATGCGCTCTACTTCGACGCGCAAATTCCCCCCATGAAGACCCTGGATATTGAGGGCCAGGTGCTATATCTCGGAACCTTTTCCAAAACCATCAGTCCCGGACTCCGCGTCGGATGGGTCATCGGTCCCGCACCCCTGGTTGAGGCGATGGCTCGGTTTAAGAAAGATCTGGGCAATCCTCTAGTGACGGCACTGACCGCGAAATTTTTACACGATGAGGATTACGATACCCGTCTGGATTGGTTGCGCGCACAGTACCGAATGCGCGGGCATCTCGCGACCGAAGCACTCCAGCGATTCATGCCGGAAGAGGTGTGTTGGATCAGTCCGCGAGGCGGATTCTTTATTTGGCTCCGCTACCCCGATCGAGTGGACAACACCAGGCTTTTAGAAACGGCCACAAATCTTGGTGTCAGTTACGTTCCCGGACAATATTTCTATCCCTACGCGTCTCATGACAACCCAAAGGCACTCAGGATTTGCTTTAGTTACGAAACCCCAGTCCGGATCACCGAAGGAATCCGGCTCTTGAGTAGGGCTTTACGAGAGCAGATCGTCGCACTCCCGTAAAACCCTTTATACTCCGCGACATGGCCGCATCCGCTCGTTTCAGGATGCGGCGTCATTCTTTCCCATTCCCTTAAGGTACGGTTGTTTGATACCGCTTATCCCACGCCCATCGCCTCGGTCGACTCCTTTTGAACCTCATTGTGATGCGTGCGCTGAGCGTGACGATAAAGGAGTCCGGAAAGCGCCGCCAAGGGCAGCGTAAGTGCGAACAGTACGGCGGGGTGCAGCGTCTGGTACACGATTCCACCGAGGCTATAGGCCAGAAATGTCGCTAACCCTTGGGCCATTCCAAATAGGGCAAAGTAACTACCGTGTTGACCCTCGCGGGGTAATGCCCCCATCAAGGTCATAATGGGTCCGATGCTAAAGACCTCTCCCACACTCAACAAGACGATAGAAATGGTCCATCCGACAACACTTTGCCACAACCCGCCGACGATGAGTCCGCCCAGCAACAGAAATCCGATATAGTTCAGCCACTGGGAAGGTTTGGTCGCCAACCATCGACTCACCCCCAACTGTAGTCCGAACACAATCACCATGTCGACCATGCCCAATGTTCCGTAAAGCTTAGCCCCTTGGGGAAAATGGTACGAAAGATCCAGCGGAATATTAGATTCAAACTGCATCTCGACCATGGCCCAGAGCACAAACGAGGCCATGAGGAAAGCGAACGCCCGATCTTGGCCTAAGATACGCCAGGGCAATGCGCTTGTCTTCGGTTTAGACTCGGCGCGCTGTGGTGTAGCCGCGACACTGCGCCTAAACGCTATCCCTAAGAGAACGGCCATGGCCAAATATCCGACCGCCGTCACCATGAACGGCACCCGAGAGATCCCTCCGAGTAGGACATCCGCCGAGAACGGTAGAGCGATGGCCATCCCGACATTGTTTAACCAATGCACATAGTTTTGCACCGCCCCGCGGTTGTCTTGAGTCACGGTCACATTGGCAAGTCCTCGCACGCAGGCATTTACGGTCGATGCGGATACCCCTGTAATGACCAGGAGCACCACTAACGGCACCACTCCTCGTTGAAAAGACATGATGAAAATTGCCACCGCGGTAATTACCCCGGCGAGCATGTAAGTACGAAGAAGCCCAAAGCGCTCGGATGCCCATCCCCCGATGAAGCCTAAAAGTGCGCTCGAGAGGAAGCGCACCGAGAGGAGAAGGCCTGCCCCCGCAGCACTGTATCCCAAGGTATGGGTGAAATATATGGTGAAAAAGGGATATAACATGAAGGCGGCGGCCGGGGTGATTAAAGATGCTGCAAATAGGGTCGCCGTTTGTGCATTGAGAATGTTTCGCATGTCCTGGAAAAACGATACTTTTACAGGGGAAGAATTCATAATTTCACTCCATTGTGTGGGGTATTGGAATCACTTCCACGGTATCATAAATCCTTAGCAACACCGACGTGGTAAGCTAGATTTGGCCTCGTCAAGTATATTCTGTGGACCGACTCACGATGTGCCCATCACCCTGGATATCAAGAGTCTCCGACGCGGTGGTGGACCGCTAAAGACGGCACCGGGGCCCGGATAAACCTTCCAAGGCAACGAAAAACCCTACAAAACGCCAAGTCGACTCGAACCTAAACGTCCTTCCATCTTAGGGCCCTCAGATCTCCGAACAGCACATTTACGGGTTTTAATGCGATATACTGGCATGGATGGAGGGGTTTTAATGGCACACAAGTTAGTTTATTGGACCTCTACCACATTGCCCAATCAGTGGAACATCAGTCTTGCTGCGACCGAGGCAGGGCTTTGTTACCTCGGTTTGCCTCATGACTCGGCGCAAGCGCTGGAAGAGTGGGTGACCGAGCATCTCCCTCTGTATCAGGGGGTCGAAGATGATGCGCCGCTAGCACCCTACATTGCGGAACTTTCGGAGTATTTCTCTGGAATCCGCCATACGTTTTCTCTCCCTTTGGATCTTCATGGCACGACCTTTCAATTGGCGGTGTGGCAAGAATTACTCCGTATTCCCTATGGTGAGACCCGAAGTTATCAAGACATCGCCGTAGAGATTGGGCGGCCCCATGCGACCCGAGCCGTAGGGGGCGCCAACGGTGCTAATCCGGTCCCGATCATCGTGCCGTGTCACCGCGTCATTGGCAAAAACGGAACCTTAACGGGATACAGTGGAGGGCTTGACGTCAAAACGACTTTGCTGCAACTCGAAGGACTCCTCATGGTCTAAGGTTAGCCAAGCTCCTCCACGGCAAGACGAGCGCGACGCACGCAATCGGGAATTCCGACGCCATCAATATAAGCTCCTGCTAAAACAACTCTGGGCCAATCTTGTCGCATCTGAGTTAATGCCGCCTGCATCTTACGTACATGGCCCACCTGATACTGCGGGATAGCACTGGGATGCCGAAAAACCCTCTGATAAAAGGGCTTTCCAATCTTGGGGAAAATTGTGGACATCTCCTGATGGTAAAGATCGCTCAATTCCTGGTCCGATAGACGCAAGATATCGTCACCAGCGTGACCGTAAAAAGCTCGTATCACCTTCCCCTCCGGAACCCCGGGATAATGCCATTTAGACGAAACATAGGTCCCGGCTGTCATCTGAATTTTTGGTTGGCGGGGTACCAAGAACCCCGTTTTGTGATCCGGAACGTTGATCGCATCGGGCGCATAAATGGCCCCAACCACTGCCAGATTGGGGTAGGCTATCTCTCGCAAGACATGAGCCACCATGGGGCTTACGTCCTGGATCAGGGAGGCCGCCACAAAGGCCGGCACGGCCAAAACCACCCCATCGGCCTCTATCGTCTCGTCCCCCAACCTCACCTGAACGATATTATCCTGCGATTCCAAGCGGTCAACAGGAGCATTGTAGCGAATCTCGACGGAAGTCATCGCCTCTGCCAGAGTCTCCGTCAACGATTCCAACCCGCGTGGGAACGATGCAAAGAGACTGCCACTTGTCGTAGACGGTTTCGCCAGGCGTTGGCGCCGGCGACTGCCTAACACCACGCTTCGGCTATCGCGTTCCAAGTCTTTGAATTGGGGAAAGGTAGCCTCGAGACTCATCTGATCAATATCTCCGGCATAGATTCCAGATAGCATGGGGGCTGCTAATCGGTCGACTACTTCATCACCAAATCGGTAACGCAGGAAGCGACCCAGAGCCATATCCTGATCCCTGTCGGTGATCCGCGGCAAGACAAAATCCAAACTCGCGCGAAACTTTCCTGACCAGGACAAAAGCCGCGATTTCAAAAGAGCCTTAATATCGGTAGGAATCCCCGCCTGAATGCCCACCGGAATTGGGAAAAATCGCCCGTGGTAATAGATAAAAGCACCGCGAGTACCTGGGTTAGTACCAATCGGGGTCAGCCCGAGTCCCGTCGCCAAGTCTATCGCTTCGGGCTTACGACGTAGAATAGAGTCCGGCCCTCCTTCGAGTACGTAGCCACCGGTCCGGTCGGTTATTATTTTGCCCCCGATCCGAGCACTGGCCTCCAAGAGAACGATCTCCGCATCGGGAAACTTATCCCCGAGGGCATGGGCTGCAGATAGCCCGGAAATGCCTCCACCCACCACCACGTAGCGTCCATTGGTCACGAAACCACTCCCAAGACCACTTCAGCTAAGATGTCGGCCAACTCAGGGTCATCGTTAAAGAGCGCGGTTCGTTCGAGGTGTATGCCCATGGCCTCTGCATGACGGGTGGCCTCGATATCGAGATCATAGAGAATTTCCAAATGATCCGAAACAAAGCCCACGGGGCACACCAACTGCCTCATCCATCCTTCGTTGGCAAGCCCCGTGATCTTGTCCAAAATATCGGGTCCCATCCAAGGCTCTGGAGTTCGACCGGCACTTTGCCACGCAAAGGTGTACTGCGACAGAGCCAAATACTCGGCCACAGCCTCTCCGGTTTCCCGGAGTTGCTGCGGATAAGGATCGCCGTCATGTAAGATAGTTTGCGGGAGACTGTGTGCCGTAAAGATTACCATGCTCGGCATCCCTTGAAAGCGTGCGAGCGCAGTCTTCACCCGACGCGACAGCGCCTCTATTAATAAAGGTTCCCGATGCCAGTTCTTCACCCCATGCCAGACAAAGTCGGCATGAAGCTCCTCTCTGGCGGTTTCCACTTCCTTTAGATAGTCGCCCACACTGAGACGGGAGTAGTGCGGCGCTAACACGATTCCGACGGCTTCAGTGACCCCATCGCGTACCATCGCCTCCACTCCGTCGGCGATAAATGGGGCCGCATGCTTAAGCCCCAAGTACACCTTATAGGCACCGCTGTGGGTGCGATTCAAGCGCATCGACAACGCATCCGCCTGGGCCCTAGTAATCTCCAAAAGCGGTGAGTGGCTTCCAATGGCCCGGTACCGGTCCGTTAAGTTTTGCAGTTGTTCCGCGGATGGCGGGTGGCCATGCCGGATATGCGTATAATAGCGTGGCAAGTCATCCAAATCTGCCGCCGCCCCATATGCCATCAATAAAACGCCAATCACAAGGCATCTCCCCTTTTTCCTTCGCGATGCACCAGGTCAACCAATTGTTTCAACACCAAAGCGTCCGTCATGGGTAAAACGCCATGACCGAGATTAAATATGTAGGAAGGATCACCCCGCATCGATCCCAAAAGAGCCTGTGTAGGCCCTACGACCGCGTCGTATCCCGCGGTCACCCGTGCCGGATCTAAATTCCCTTGCAGGGCAATGTGCGGTCCAATCCGTCGTCGAGCATCGATGAGCGGTACTCGCCAATCGATCCCGAGAACGTCTGGGCCGGCGCTGACCATAAGCTCGAGTAGCGATCCGGTGCCAACCCCAAAATATATCCGCGGCACCGCCAGTGGTGCCAATCGGCGAAAGATTTCTGCCATATAGGGCAGCACCCACTGCTCATAGTCCTCGGGTGCCAGTGATCCAATCCAACTGTCAAAGATTTGGACCGCCCCAGCTCCCGCTTTAACCTGGGCGGTCAGATGCGTCGAGACGACATCCACCAGCGCGGTCATTAAGGCGGCCCAGACATCAGGAGCGGTCCACATCATTCGCTTGGTATAAAGATAGTTCTTGGACGGGCCTCCCTCGATCATATAGCTGGCCAAGGTAAAAGGTCCTCCGGCAAATCCAATTAACGGGATTGGCCCCAAGCGTTCGACAATGCCGTGCACGGCATCCAACACATAAGGCAGATCGCGTTCGGGTGTCACCGAACCGAGCGCTAAAACATCCCTCATGGAACGTATAGGATTCGCGATGACAGGCCCAATAGACTCCTGGATTGTAAAATTTACCCCCATCGGGGCCAATGGCACCATAATATCCGAGAACAAGATCGCGGCGTCTACCCCAAGATCTTCTACCGGGCGACATGTCACGTCTACGCACAATGACGGATCCGTTGCCAAATCCATAAAATTATATTGCTGACGCAATGCGCGATAGGTTGGTTGGTAGCGTCCCGCCTGACGCATAAACCACACCGGCACCGTGTCCGTCGGGTGCCCCCAGCAACTTTCAATGAATCGGTTTTGCGTACGCCATCCCCCGCTCTCTCATCGATACGCCATTATATCATTGAGCCCTTGAGTTCTGATAAGATGGTCCCGACGGTAACACCGAATCGATAGCGATCCGAGAGGGAGTGGTTTAGCGTGGGACGTGAAGAAATGGCGATGCGGACATACCGCGTAAGCTTAGAAGGTAACGCCACCGTCGAGGTGGAGGATGCGGGGCAAGGGCCTGCTCTCCTGATGTTGCACGCGGGAGTAGCCGACCGCCACATGTGGGACCGGCAATGGCAATGGCTCCAGCACGGTTATCGGGTGGTGCGGTGGGATTGGCGAGGATTTGGCGATACCGCCCACGTCCCCGGATCGTTTAGCTACGCGGACGACGTCATTACCATCATGGATCGCCTGGAGATTTCTTCCGCGATTCTCATGGGATGCTCGTTCGGGGGCGGCGTTGCCATCCAAGTGGCCATCCAACATCCGGATCGCGTCAATCGATTAGCCCTGGTTGGATCCGGAATACCCGGGTATACCGCATCTAATCCGCCTGAAGTGGAGGCATTGCTTACTGAAGTCGACCAGGCCATTAACACGAACGATACCGCCCGGGCCCTCGACCTCATGGAACAATTGTGGTTAGTGGGACCGGCGCGCCATGCCTTGGACATTGACCCCCACTATTTGTCTCGGGCACGAGAACTCCTGGCACGGGCTGATCGCCCTGATCACGGAGCGGTCTCTCGGGGTGCCCAATGGTCCGCACTCGACACCTTACCGGAATTGACCGTGCCAACCCTGATCATCGTCGGAGATCAAGATGTTCCGGACGTTATCAGTGCGGCACAATATCTGAAAGACCACCTCCCCTCCTCCAGGTTGGAAATTATCGAAAACGCTGCGCATCTCCCCAACCTGGAACGGCCTCGCCACTTTGATGCCCTATTGAGTGAATGGTTGGCAGACACCGCACCCCCAGCCGTGGCCCCTGAACTTATATAACCCGGGCTCCTCCCTAATCCCTCCACGCTTTTTGGCGTGGAGGGATTACGACCATCTCCTGACGCTCTCTGGCACGTTATTCCCGAATCCCCATATACTGCCAGGAAACCATAGGGAGGTGCACCCATATGTTACAAGATACCTTGACGGGCATTGTTGTGGCGCCTTGGAGTCCTTCTTACAACGAATCCCGAGTCGATTACAACACCAGATTCCCGCCTTTTTCTCCGGCTTATGTTGTGTATTGTCAAAAAGCCATGGATGTTATCCGTGCGATACGATGGGCCACCAGCCACAAGGTTCGCTTCCGGATCCGTAGCGGCGGCCATAGCTACGAGGCCTATTCGTTACTCAATGGTGGTCTTGTTATCGACGTCAGTGCTATCCGATATGTCGACTATCAGCCCGCGACCGGCATCGCGAAAATTGGCGCAGGGGCTAAACTTCTCGACATCTACCAGTCACTTTGGGATCAAGGCCGCGTCACTATCCCGGGCGGATCATGCGCAACGGTTGGCATTGCCGGCTTAACCCTGGGCGGTGGGTTCGGTTTGGTGTCACGAAAATTCGGCCTAACCTGCGACAGCCTGGTAGGTCTTACGATGGTCGACGCCCGAGGGCAAATCGTCGAAGCCTCGGCCTCTCAGCATCGCGATCTCTTTTGGGCATCTCGGGGAGGGGGTGGCAATAATTTTGGCGTCGTCACCGAGTTTCGGTTTCAAACCCATCCCGTATCCGAAGTCACCATTTTCTTCTTGCAATGGACCTGGGACCGACTTCCTGACGTTCTGCCGGGTTTCCAGCACTGGTCCGATCCCGAATCCCTCGATGATCGCATCGTAGGCATTTTGACGTTGCCCTCGGCTGTGACCGGTCACGTGAGCGTTTCTGGTGAGTTTCTTGGAGAGCCCGAGGAATTGCTCCCGCTTTTATCTCCCTTGCTTAAAATCCCCGGCATGACCGAAAAAGTCATTCGATCGATGTCCTACATTGAAGCCGTAAAACACTTTGCCGGGGTGGCCACCGAACCGCATCGCTGGATTGCGCAGGGCGTACCGGATCACGACACCTTTAAAAACACCTCGGCGTATACGTTTGAGATTTTTAAAGAGCCGGCCATTCGGGTCATTCAAGACGCCCTATCCCATGTCCCCGGACCATCCGCACTGGTCCAATTAGATACCTATGGAGGAGCCATTGCCCGCGTTCCCGATGATGCTACGGCGTTCCCGCACCGTAAAGCGCGGGCTTGTTTGCAATTTCAAACCTATTGGACTAACCCTGAAGAGACCGATGCCCATATCCGTTGGGTGGAACGATTTCGTCGCGCGATGTTGCCCTACACCTCAGGTGCCTACCTCAATTACTGCGATAGCCGGATCGAACGATGGCCTCGTGACTACTATGATGGCAATTTGAAGCGGCTTTTAACGGTCAAACGACACTGGGATCCCAAAAACGTGTTTCAATTTCCACAAGGCCTTAGCCAAATTGTTCAGCCCCCTAGATTTTGCCGAAATGAAGGAGACCGCGACTCTTGATAGCCGCGGTCTCCTTGCCTCGTTGCGCTGCGTTCTCGAGATCCCCCTAAAGAGCCTCTCTTACGTCACGGAGGACCGGACCAAAGGCATCCCGGATCGTCGCAGAGCCTCGGAGAAGTCCGGAATCTCAGCCGCCAAATAGGCGTCGAGTTGTCCAATCCATTGCTGGGCGGACTGGTTCAAATTCTCGAATGCAGCGCGAACCTGTTCGGTGGGTGCCCAATCCCCAGATTCGACCACGCTCGCCAGATAAGCAATCTTGGCGTTGAGTTTGGGTGGGTATTGTAGGTCGTCCAGTGACGTTTCCATCTGCACTTGGATCAGTTCCGACTCAATGTCAGAGAGATGCTCGATTATCGCTCGACCTTGGGTCACCAATGCCTCGTACTCGGGATCCGTTCCCGCCCGGTCCAAATACCATGATACGTCCTCTTTTGCTCGGCGCAGCCGATTGATGGCATCGTGGACCGTTGACAGGGAATCTTTAATCCTCTGGACAAGTGCCGATTGCGCTTCAAATTCTTCCTGAGTGGTCTCAACCCGAGGATCCGCTAAGACCTCAAACTCTTGGGCAGCGGTTCCAGATTCCGTCACGAGGGTCGCTTTAAAGATGCCCGGGACCACCAAGGGGGCCACGGTTTCCCAAATTTCATGATGACCATGTTCTAAGCGTGTCGCTTCCGGATATCGTAGGTTCCAGGTAATCCGATGAAATCCTGGCGAAACGGCTAGCTTGGGTTCGTTGGCATGCGGCGAATCGCTTCGCAATTCGCGCACCAATTCCCCACGCGCATTGGTAATCCGAAGCACAATGGGAGTCGTCAATGCGTGCTCGAGCCAGTAATGAAACGTCACGCCATAGACCGGATTCTGGCCAGCATCTAAAAAGAATGGCAGCTCGCCTGGGCTCGGTTTTTGCTTCACGTAAAAAGATGCTCCCGTAGGCCACTCCAACACGGACACCGGGTCCACCGTCGCAATCTCTTTAGGAAACCAAATCGTGCCGCCGGGTGCCGCCCGGTAGACAGGACTGGGTTGATAGAGTCGCACCGGCCCGGTATTAGTGCCCGCCTCGATAAGCTGGCGTAGCGGGCTATCGTGGTCCAAAATCCAAAACGACCGACCATGGGTGGCCACAACAATATCGTCCCCGACTACTTGAATGTCGTGAATCGGGACCCGCGGCAAGTTCAATTGCAATGAGACCCAGTGGTCGCCAGCATCCAGCGACACATAAATGCCGCGTTCCGTGCCGACGAAGAGCATCTTCTCCGATACGCTGTCTTCTCGGATCACGCGGGTATAGGCATCATCCGGTAATCCCGCAACAATTTTTTCCCAGTGGCTACCGAAATCCCGCGTGCGCCAGAGCGATGGACGGGGATCGTCTAGCTTATAGCGGGTTGCCGCCACGTACGCCGTGCCGGCGTGAAACCGCGAGGCTTCGATCAGGCTAATGAGGCTCCATTCCGGGAGATCTGGCGGGGTTACATTAGCCCAGTTCTCACCGTTGTCGCGGCTAATGTGAATCAGTCCGTCATCAGTCCCAGCCCATAGTAACCCTCTCTGGATGGGTGATTCGGCCAAAGCAAACACCGTACCATAGACCTCAACCCCGGTGTGATCCTTAGTAATTGGCCCTCCCGAGGGGCCAAACTTGGTGGCATCCTGTCTGGTCAAATCGGGGCTCACGAGCGCCCATGATCTGCCATCGTTCTCCGTCCGGAAAATCCGATTGCCGGCGACGTATAGAATATTCGGATCATGGGGTGACAAGACAATGGGAGTCGTCCACTGGAATCGATACGTGTAGTCTTCCGATGCCATTCCCGCAGTTTTCTCGGGCCAGGGCGAGATGTCTCGCTGTTCGCGGGTACGATGGTCATATCGGGTAATGCGTCCCCCTTCCCCCCCGCCGGAACTGCCCGCGTAGACAATATTGGGATCGTCCGGCCGCACCGCTATATAGCCACTCTCGGCACCCCCGATGTCATACCACTCACGCTGACTGATTGCCGCATGGCGCGTCCGACTCGGCACCGAAATGGTGGTGTTATCCTGTTGGGAGCCGTATAGGCGATAGGGCACGTTAGTGTCTACCATCACATGGTAGAATTCTCCTGTTGGCTGATTGTAAATATTGGACCAACTGTGCCCTCCGTCAAAACTGACCGCGGCACCTCCATCCGCACCATGAATCTGGCGCGATGGATTTTTAGGGTCGATCCATAGGTCATGGTGATCGCCATGGGGAGTAGCGACTTGATGGAAGTGCCTGCCCCCATCATCCGAGTGCCAAAATCCGGTAGCTAATACGGATACGGATTGCGGATCTTGGGGATCCGCAAACACATGGGTATAGTACCAAGGACGTGCCCGGACTTCCCGGTCTGCATTTACGAGATCCCAGGTTTGTCCCGCGTCGTCGGACCGATACAGGCCACCTTTATCCGCTTCAACGATAGCCCAGACGCGTTTAGGTTGTTTGGGAGCCACGGTGACGCCGACTCTTCCCCACACTCCTTCGGGAAGACCGGTGTTATGGGTCAACTCTTCCCAGGTATCTCCTCCATTAGTCGATTTAAAGAGTCCCGAACCGGGCCCCCCACTAATCATCGCCCACGGCATACGGCGCGCTTGCCACATGGCTGCGTATAACACCCGTGGATTATGGGGATCCATGGTCAGGTCAATGGCTCCGGTGGCGTCATCGCGGTAGAGCACCTTCTCCCAGGTTTCGCCCCCGTCCCGGGACCGAAACACTCCGCGGTCCGGGTGTGGTCCAAACGCATGCCCGAGCGCCGCCACATAGACGAGGTTCGGGTCTTTGGGATGAATTCGAATCCGAGCGATATGCCGCGTATCCGATAGTCCCATCGACTGCCAAGTCTCCCCGCCATCTGTGGTTTTGTACACACCATCACCAAACGACACGTTGCCACGGATGCAACATTCACCCATCCCGGCATAAATCACATTGGGATCGGATTCGGCAATTTGCAACGCGCCCACTGAAGCCGTTTTGAAATAGCCATCGGAAACGTTGTCCCACGTAATACCACCGTTCGTAGTTTTCCACACCCCGCCGCCCGTGGATCCAAAATAAAACGTCATCGTGTCGGTGGGGTGACCCGCAACTGCCACCGACCGCCCTCCCCGATGCGGACCTACTAGTCGCCACTGTAAAGAATCTGGAATATGTTCTGCCTCAAATTTCACCGAAATCCCCTCCTTCATGACCATACTAGTTCACGATCTGCTGCATAAAATCCTGCCACCGCGAGAAATACTTGGCCGGCGCCTAGCTTAAAACCCACGCGATCCAGATCGCTGACTTCTCGAAATGTGCCTCGTGGCGATGCCGTCTGGTTTTAGCGAAGTATTGATAGATCGTGATCCCCATTGCGAACCCGACCTCTAGGTAGTATCCTCGTTGTTGGTTTACTAACTCTTTGTATAGCAACTATTAAATCCTCTCATAAGGTGGACACTATAAAAATGATCAATGCGATTCAACGCAAATGGTGGATTTTAGTTGTGGTGACGCTCGTCGCATTTATTACCAATGTGGATGCGACGATCGTCATCGTCGGTCTTCCTCGCTTGATGTTGGGTCTTCATATCACCATTACCACGGGCCTTTGGACCCTCACCGCCTATATCATCACCAGCACGGTATTCTTACTCCCTGCCGGCCGGTGGTCGGATGTGGTGGGCAGGAAGCGGATTTTTATGATCGGGCTCTCGATTTTCACCGTGGCCACCGTGCTCTGTGGGTTTGCACCCTCCGGTGCGCTGCTTATTACGTTTCGATTCATCCAAGGCGTAGGGGCCGCCTTAGCCCTCGCCACCGCTACTCCCATTATCGTTCATGCGTTCCCCAAACATCAGCTAGGTCGGGCGCTCGGCATCAACTCCACCGCGTGGGTGATTGGATCTATCGTGGGGCCGGTGGCAGGAGGAGTCCTCGTTACCACCTTAGGCTGGCGGTGGATTTTCTTTGTCACGGTCCCATTTGCCCTGGCTGGCATGGTGGCTGCCTGGTTTGTTCTCGAAGAAAGTGCCGCCAAAAAATCTCTGGGCACCACCGACTGGCCCGGAATCGCGAGCTTTGGGATGGCGCTCGTGCTGCTCTTAATTGGTCTCTCTGAAGGACAAGCTTGGGGCTTTGGCTCCTTACGGATCCTCAGTCTTTTTGCTGGCACCGCGGTGCTGTTAATAGGCTTCGTCGTCCGCGAACTACGGACCGTTGATCCGCTCTTCGACTTGAAACTATTACTGAATCGCCATTATCGTGCCGGACTTGGGGTGACCGTCAGTTACTCGATTGGATATTTTGCTACGACGTTTTTGCTGACCATCTATCTACAAGGCGCCCTGCATTTAAGTCCCTTAAAGGCCGGCCTCTTATTAATCCCGTTGTCTCTCCCCCAACTGGTCATTAGTCCCCTCGGGGGATGGCTCGCCGACCGATTTGGACCCCCTCGCTTTATTATTCTTGGGGTCATACTATTGGCCGTGGGAGGCTATCTTTTAGGCCAATTGGGTCCCACCTTACAGCTGAGCGCCGTCATCGTGCCGTTGTTGCTCATGTCGGTCGCCACGGGTCTGGCCTGGCCCGCCCTGACTAAGGTCGTCATGTCGTCCGCACCCTTAACACGCACCGGGGCGGCCTCGGGTATGTTCTTTACCTTTCGCAATGTCGGCATGTCCCTATCACTCACGTTGGCTCTGGTGGTGGCAGAAACCAGCCTCCCGAGTGCGATCGCGGCTAAGGCTTTTCTAGGAACCGCAGGCGTCTTGTTGCCTCACTTTCGGGATATTTTGACCCACTCCACGGACGCTGGATTTCGGGTTTTCGTGATTTTTTATGGCGTCGCCCTTCTCTTTTCCTTATTTCTCTTACGCCCTATTGTCCCGGCCTCGACGGCAGTGCCCCAAAAAGAAAAGGCGTAACAGTTTAGCAACATGTTTAGGATTTAATAAGGTCATCCTGGACCGGGAGGTCACCGCCATGATGACGTTCATGATTTGCCCACGTTGCCGTGCGGCGCATTTGCGCGTACTCGAGAATCGCGTGACACACGACCAATATGTCCTCTGTGACGATTATCCCTACTGTGCGTATGTCGACAATTTAGATCCCTGGATTCCGGTTGATCTCATTACGGAGGACTCATCGGGGTCCCCTGCCGCCTAATCAGATTGCTCTTGCAGCCACTCTTCCTTATACTGGGAGGTAGTTCTACGTGAAGGAGTGGCCGGTGCATGAAAAGTCGGGCGTTGTTGTGGCTAGAACGACATGGCGTACCTTATCAAGTCCTCGAATACGATGAGGTCGAAAAGTCCGCAGAGGAAGTCGCGACAAAATGTGGACTCCCTTTAGCCCGAGTCTTCAAGACCCTGTTAGTCCATGGTGAGAAGGGGTTTGCCATTGTTCTCATCCCAGGCGACTTGCAACTGAGTGAGAAAAAGTGTGCGACTGCCCTGACCTGTCGGACCGTGGAAATGGCGGATCCCGAAGATATTCACCGCATTACCGGGTATTTACGGGGATCGGTATCCCCGATCAACCCGCGTCGGCCCGTGCCTGTCTTGTGTCATGAAACCCTATTACAAGACGAATTTGCGGCGGTTTCCGCGGGCCAGCGAGGATTTGAGCTGTGGTTGAAAAGTCAGGACCTGGTCAACGTAACCCAAGCCACGGTGCTGGATTGTGCACGTTGAGAGCGGGCGCCACGATTCTCGTCACCCATTTTGATCCTTTTGGACACGATTCCCTCAATGTCTCCCAGGAAGTCGCCACCCGCCTATCCCCTGATCTTGACGTGGTCGTAAAACCCATCAAGACCAGCAAGCGGGACGTTGACGAACGCATTCCCCTTCTCCTCCACGAATTGAATCCCGATGCCGTACTCGCCATGGGACAAGCCGAGGGACGAACAACTCCCTCGCTCGAGTGGATTGGGGTCAATTTAATACATAGCTCGATGCCCGATAACCGGCAAGAGACGCATTATGCGGTCCCCATTATCCCCGGTGGACCCGCCGCCTACTTTGCGACCTTACCGTTGTTGCGCCTAGAACACACGCTGAAATCCCAAGGCCTCCCGATCGCCTTATCCTCGTCGGCAGGACTCTATATGTGTAACCAGGCGCTCTATTTGTTTTCGCACCATGGATCTGGGATACCCGTGGGCTTTTTGCATTTACCCAGTTTGCCTGAGCAAACGGTACAGCAGCCGGAACGGCCTACCATGCCATTGGAACTTCAGCTGCGTATTGTCACCCAGATTTTGCAAGATATTAAAGAGTGGCTGGTAAGAGGCCAGCCTCGGTGGGAGGGACATCTATGATGAATGCAGAAGACGGGTATTATCGTTCGCCATCGATTGCGGGCGACACGGTTGCCTTTGTCTCCGAAGATGATGTGTGGCTGGTAGATCGTCGGGGCGGTATTGCTCGACGCTTAACGGCTGGCTGGGGGGCTGCGGTGCGCCCGTGGTTGTCACCAGACGGACGTTACCTGGCCTACACGGGTAAAGAAGAGGGCGATACCGAAATTTATATCATGCCGGGCGAAGGTGGGGAAGTACGCCGCTTAACGTATTGGGGGGCCAACTCCGTGGTGGCGGGTTATTCTCCCCAAGGACACGTCGTCGTGGCCAGTAATTACGGCACCCCATTTCGGCCGTGGTTTAATCTCTATACCATCGACCCGGAAGGTGGAGAACCTCAAAAACTTCCGTATGGTCCGGCTCAAAGCATCGGGTTTGGGGGTTCGGGAGGTGTTGTTCTCGGTCGCTACACGGCCGATCCTGCATTGTGGAAACGTTATCGCGGAGGTACAGCCGGACAACTCTGGATTGACGCCGATGGTTCCGGCAGGTTCACCCAATATGACGGCGTCCGCGGAAATTTCACGTCACCCATGTGGATTGGGCAGCGGATTTATTTTCTCAGCGATCATGAAGGCTATGGCAATCTGTATTCCATGACCCCCACAGGAACCGATCTTAGACGACACACCGATCACGATACCTATTATGCCCGAAACGCCAAAACCGATGGCACCCGCATCGTGTATCATGCCGGCGCCACTCTCTACGTCTTTGATCCCGCTTTGGGCGAGAATACCCATATTGCCGTGGATTACCGAAGCCAGCGTACGCAACGGGAACCCATTTACCCGCGTGCCGAACAATACGTGACCGAAGCCACCGCCAATAGCGACGGCAGCCGCATTGCTATCACAGCACGAGGCAAACTCTTTCAGATGGGCCCATGGCACGGTCCCGTGTACACCGTGGGGGCGACCGACGGGGTGCGATATCGCTTGTCGCGGTGGCTCCCGGACGACAGCGGCATGGTCACCATCTCCGACGATGGCGGTGAAGAGGTTCTCGAAGTCCACTGCATCGATAGCACAGAACCTCCAGTTCGCTTTGTTGGACATGACTTGGGTCACGTCGAAACAATGGAAATATCGCCCGATGGTCAATTTGCCGCACTAACCAACGAACGGATGGAACTGTGGTTGGCAGATCTTAAAGCCTTGACCACCAAACTCGTGGATACGTCTTTGCAAGCACGCATCACCAGCCTTGACTGGTCTCCAGATAGCCGATGGATTGCCTATGATTTCCCACATACCGAACACACTAGTTCCATCAGGCTTTATAGCCTGTCGGAAAACCGTCATCTGGATGCCACGCGCCCGCAATTTGCAGACGGACACCCCTTCTTTGATCCCAAAGGCCGCTATCTCTATTTTCTGTCCTACCGGACCTTTGACCCGATTCCCGACACCTTGCGCTTTGACTACAACTTCACCAAAGGTGGTAAACCCTATTTAATCCCTTTACAGGCCGATCGGACCTCGCCGTTCTTGCTCGAGTCGAGTCCTTTGATCGAGTCGAAATCACCGAATCCCGACGAGGCCGATAACGGGCCCTTGGTGACAAAAATTGATACCGACGGCATTGAAGACCGCGTGTTAGCGTTTCCAGTAGAAGAGGGACAATATCGACAACTCGGCGCCTCCGCCACACACGTATTTTGGACCACCGTGGAGCCCGAGGGACGCCTTTCGAGAACCGGTATGGGACAAAGCGAAGAGGCTCGCGCCACGCTCCACGGATTTGACTGGAAGACCCGAAAAACTGAAACCATAGCCGACAAAGTCTACGGATTTCACCTCAATGACGACCGGACGCTGATGGTAATCGCCCAACGGCGAAAATTGCGCGTACTGAAGGCGGGCCAAAAAGTCGACCCCAAAGAAGTGAAGCCCGGGAAAGACAGTGGGTTGGTAGACCTTGATCGGATTGTGTTACGGGTCGATCGCGGCGCGGAATGGAATCAAATGCTCCGAGAAGCTTGGCGTCTCATGCGCAACAACTTCTGGACTCAAAACATGTCAGGGACCGACTGGAATGCCATCTACGATCGCTACCTGGCTCTTTTACCGCGCGTGGCCACCCGTGGCGAATTGTCGGATCTGATGTGGGAAATGCAAGGAGAATTAGGCACCTCGCACGCCTATGAAATGGGTGGCGATTATCGGTCCGAACCCAAACACCAGGTGGGATCACTCGCAGCGGATTTTCGGTGGGATGAAGAGTCCCACGGATACCGCATTACGCACATTGTGAAGGGCGACAGCTTTGAAGACCAAAGCCATTCCCCACTCCAGTCCCCAGGGATTAATGTGGTAGTAGGAGACGTCATTGTCGCCGTCAATGGGCATCCCGTGAGTCGTGAGATACCCCCGCAGCTATGGCTCGTGGATACGGCAGGAGAGGAAGTCGCGTTGACGATTTTGGCTTCAGGCGACCCCCATCTAAAGACACGAACCGTGGTGGTTAAGCCCCTCGACCAGGAACAAATCGCGCGTTACCGAGAATGGGTGGCAGAGAACCGTGCCTGGGTGCACCAAGCCACCGACAATCGGGTGGGCTATGTGCATATTCCCGACATGGGTGCCCGAGGATTCTCAGAGTTTTATCGGGCATATTTATCCGAAGTCCATCACGAGGCGCTCATCGTCGACATTCGATTCAATGGAGGTGGCCACGTATCCCCTTTGATTCTACAAACCTTGGGAAGAAAACGCATTGCGTACGACATTCCCCGCCATGGGCGCCCCTACCCCTATCCATCGGAGAGTGTGTTAGGCCCCATCGTAGCATTAACCAACCAGAATGCCGGTTCCGATGGCGACATCTTCAGTAAAGCGTTTCAGTTAATGAAGCTCGGCCCTTTACTGGGAACCCGTACCTGGGGTGGGGTCATCGGTATTGATGTGCGGTACGCCTTGGTCGATGGCTCGATGACCTCACAGCCCGAGTATTCCTACTGGTTCCAAGACGTAGGCTGGGGAGTTGAAAACTATGGTGTAGACCCAGACATCGTAGTCGAAAACACCCCCCAAGACTATGCCGCGGGCCACGATGTGCAGTTAGAACGCACCATTGAGGAAGTCCTCCAGTTATTGGAGCGTGACCCTGCCCGTTTGCCAGAGTTCGGAACCCGACCTCACTTGGCACCGGGAAAGCTTCCTCCTCGTTCTTAGCTTCCTCTACCTCCAAACGCGGGGACGGATGGATTTTTCGAGTCCTTCCCCGCGCATCTAAGATATCTTGGGGAAATAACCCATGCTAAAATAGGTCATCCTAGACGTAAAACTTGCGCCGTCTCGGCCCTTAGGAGGTCTTATGACACAATCACCAAAAGGTGTAGCAGGAGCACTACTTTTAGCATTGGGTCTGGCGGCCTGCGGCACCACAGCCACCCCCAAACCGCAGCCGGTTAACAAAAAGACCCCTTCCACTCCGAACGTGTCGATGAAGTACCCGTGGCGGAGTCACACTCATTCGTCGATTCTACCCGGAGACGTGTTGATTGCAGATTCGCTGAATAACCGGATTCTCATTGTCACGCCTGGAAAACGTATTGTCTGGCAATTTCCGTCTCCAGGCACGACCCCAAACCTGCCCTTTAAAATGCCGGATGACGCATTTTTTGGCCCGGGCTATGGACAACATTACAAGGAGATCATCACCAACGAAGAAACTAACGGTACGGTGGCGATTATTAGCATCAAGAAAAAGAAAGTGGTCTGGCAGTATGGTGTGCCGGGCGTTGAGGGGTCTGGCCCCGGAGAGTTGAATTACCCCGATGACGCGATCCTCCATAATAACGGCATCGTGACGACCGCCGATATTCGTAACCAGCGGATTCTCTTTATTAATCGCGCCACCAAGAAAATCGTCAAACAATATGGACAAACCGGCGTTTACAATCCGAACCCGCCCACTACCTATGGCGCGCCCAATGGCGACTTCCCGGGTCCGCATGGCGAGATGTTGGTGACGGAAATTTCCGGGAGCCATATCATTTTGCTTAATAAGGCCGGCCAAGTCATGTGGCAACTGACGTTGCCGCTGAATTATCCATCGGATGCCAATTTCACCCCCCATGGAAACATCATCGTGGTCTCTTACACCAATCCTGGGATGATCTTGAAGGTTGCCCCGGGACCCACTTTGCACATTCTCTGGAAGTACTATGTCACCTCGGGACCCGGCATGTTGCACAACCCCTCGCTGGCGGTTGAACTGTCGAACGGAAATATTCTTCTCAACGATGACTATAACGATCGGGTGATTGTTATCAATCCGAAAACCAACAAGATTGTATGGCAATACGGACATACTGGGGTGGCTGGGAGTGCCCCCGGATATCTCAGCCGGCCCGATGGACTCGACTTTTTGCCCATTGGCAAAGTCCCTGGGAAATAAGTGGCCGGGCCTGGCATAAACTCATACTAGAAGGTCTGGACGAGAGGGGGTAAGGCATGGCGACAGCAAATGAGTTCCTGCGTTCTTGGCGCTGGGGCACTGAATATTTTCGATCCGTTCGCCCACGGGTGATACAGTCACTCGCGGAGATCCGATCGTGGGCGGAAGAGATTCCCCATCCGGCCTTGCGTGAACAAGCGCTCGACTCCTTAACCCATAAACAGTTTCACTGCGAAGGGGGTGGAGTCTTTGGTGCACCTTCCCGAGACCCAAAAGGTCACGTCATGGAGTTCCTCATTCCCTACCAAACTCTTTGTGATTATCTGGATACGGTTACCGACCGCGGCCCATCGCAAGATCCCGAGAACCTTCGTCGGCTTCACCAGTCGCTTTTGGATGCCATAGCGATGGACACGCCAATAGGGGACTATTATGCCCTGCACCCGCATCAGGACGACGGCGGGTATATCCAAAGGCTCATACGCGCTTGTCATACGAGTCTTCACCAGTTCCCTGGTTATTCTGGCGTACAGGAGGCGATGGGTCGGCTAGCGGAACTTTACGTCGACCTCCAGGTATTCAAACATGGCCCCTTAGAGACCCGAGTCCCCGCATTAAGCGCATGGTTTCAACGAGAAGGCGGAGCCCAGTACGGCCTTCAGTGGTGGGAATTTGCTGCAGCAGCCGGCTCCACTCTGGGACTATTCGCCCTGCTAAATCTAGCAGCCACCGATGTACCGTCACCCTCCATAGTCCTCTTAGTGCAGAACCTCTACTTTCCATGGATTGGCTCTTTACACATTTTGCTGGATTACCTGATTGATCGTGAGGAAGATCTGTTAGGCGGAGATCTGAACTTCGTGGGTTACTATCAGGACTACGCCACCGCCGTTGACCGGATCCAATTCATCTATCGGACGGCTCAACACGAAGCCACACGCCTCCCGGACTCTGCCTTTCACCGGTATGTGACACGAGGATTGTTGGGGTTTTACTTATCCGATCGAAAAATTCGCCATCAGATCGACCGCCCGACCTGCGGTCTCTTAGCGAGCGGGGGAAGTATCAGCATCGGGGTATGGCTGGCGGCCCGAATGGGCCGCGCCCCTTAAACCTAGCCCACGTCCCATAAATGGGACCGGGACTCTTTGGTATCCGCCTGGGATGCGCGTGGTGGCCAAAATGCCGCCGTGACCGCAACCAGGACCGAGACCACCCAAAAAGCGGTCGGGAAATACCAAAACGTTGGAGACCCGAAGTATTCGAGTCCCATAGCGAGCACCAATACCGCTGCCGCGGCTTTCTGCCACCGAAACACTAAAACCATTGACACGATGGACATCAAGACGGCCCAGATCAGAGCTAATGACCGTATCGCCTCAGCCGTGGAGATACTCACTCCCACGGGATGAACACCGCGGAGTAAAATTTCTAAGATCGCTATCGCCGTCGCCGTCAATGTTCCAAATAGGCCGAACAAAAATGCTGCCAGTCGCATAGGACGATCCTCCTTGACTTACGTCTTCCCAGTGAATCCCTGTCACAAACTACCGCGCCCTCCTCACCTACCAGTATAACGCCAAAATCACTTTTAGGTTACCCGAGGCATTTGTCGCGATCGGACTCATCTATCCTATTCGATCCGTGGCCGCGTTTTTTGTCTTATGATGTCGTAGTTCCCATGAGAAAAGGATGAGAAATAGATTTTCGGCGAAACACGGCTTGGGCCACCCGCAATGTGTCATAAGAACAATGTCCCTCTAACGATTCGAATATAGGTCGCAACCGATCCGCGCCCCGTTGTTGAAATTCGGCCGCGATGGTCGCAAAGAGAGCATCGGGGAGGATTCGCAATACGTAGCTCCTCCAATCTTCGACATCCATACTCTCCACCCACTCCACTAAGTAACCGACCACCGTGCTATGAGAACGGGCCACTCGCCGTGTCACCTCGTCGATCGGCACCCCTTCCCGAAACATCGCGATGGCTAATGCTTTCGGTGTGACCAAAAGCTCAGCGGGATCGCCAGACGCGGTCTGACCCGAGGCAAATGGTCTCAGTAAGGCGAGGAGTTCCTCGCCGTAGCGAGCCAGTTTTACCGGACCAATGCCGGGACACAAGCGTAACGCGGGAAGGGTCTGAGGAACCGCCGTAGCCAACGACTGAATGGCCCGGTCATCGAGGACCCGATAGGGAGGAACGTCCAATTGGACCGCAATCTTCGCCCGCCAGTTCCGGAGTTCCGCAACTAACGACCAATCGGGGTTGGGCCCGACATCACTCGCGCCACCATCACAGATGTCACAACATCCTTCCCCTTTACTCGGGAGGTTTTGCCCAAAATATTGCCCAATCGTCCGGCGACGACACTCTGTTCCGAGCACATATCCTTTCATCAGTCGAAATTGCTCTTGACGATATCGATGACGTTGGTCCAGCCGATTCCAAATCGATTGGGCGGTAAGTTCATCCAAATCGGCGAGCCGAGTCAATGCCACGGTGCGTCCTAATCGGTCTCCCACCGTGACCATCTGCATCTCATGCAACGCGGCCATCACTAAAGAGGCCTGGAGATCGTCGTCTTCAAGTTCCCACCGCACCCGTCGATTGAGAGGCAGATGCTGCATCCCTGCTAAGATCCGCTCCACCTGCGTTAATTGAGGTTCACTCATTTCAATCCGAGTTTCCCGGTGTTCCAGGTCGCGATACCGAATATACATCTGGACATCGGCAGGCTCCCCGTCGCGTCCGGCCCGCCCTACTTCCTGATAATAGGCGGCCAACGACTCCGGTACCGTTACGTGAATGACCTGCCCTACATCATGCCGGTTAATGCCCATTCCAAAGGCCGTAGTCGCTACCACAACGGGCACACGTCCGGAGACGAAATCGTCTTGAACCCGAGTCCGCGTGGATTCCCCCAAGCCCGCGTGGTACACTGCGACCGCTTGAGGGAGGTCTTGTCCTAGCCATTCTCCCCATTCTTCCGCCTGTCTGCGGGTTCCCGCATAGACAATGACCGGCCGCGCCGTGGCCCGGATCATTGCGGTCACAAGTTTGCGTTGTTCGCGCGTCGACGGAGCCACCTGCACCCCAAAGTGCAGGTTCGGGCGATCCACGGAAAACTCATGTTGGATCAAGTGTTCCTCCGGTAAGGCCAACTGATAGACGATATCGCGGCGCACACGGGGCGATGCCGTCGCCGTCAAAGCCATCACCGGGGGGTTCCCGGCCCGGGTGCGAAATTCTCGGATACGACGATAATCAGGCCGGAAATCGTGGCCCCACTCGGAAATGCAGTGGGCTTCATCGACGACCAACAAGCTCGTTTTAATGCCCCGGTCCAAGGCCTTAAGCAGTTCGGGATGTTGCAATCGCTCGGGTGCTAAAAACAATAAGGGGACTCGGCCCAATTCCCAGTCCTGGATAATCTGCTGCTGTTCTGTGACCGTCAGTCGTCCAGTCAATGCGTTAGCACGAATGCCCCGCGCCGCCAGACTGTCTACTTGGTCTTTCATCAAGGCAATCAGGGGGGAAATCACGACCGTGGGATGCGGCAAAAGCAAACTCGGCAGTTGATAGCAGAGAGATTTTCCAGAACCGGTCGGTAACACCGCCACTTGAGATTCGCCCGCGAGTGCCCGAAACACAATTTCCTCTTGAAGCGGGCGAAAACTCCTCAGACCAAACCGTTCGGTCAAAATACTATGCACTGCAGAAATCCCTAGCGCATGCCGATTAGGCATCGGGTTGATCCCTCAGGAACGTCAGCCGGTCCTCAAAGGCTTTCCAGTGCGATTCGTGCCGACCCGCGAGGAAGCTCTCAACACTCTGATCAAATGTCATCGCGTGATCCGCATCCATCCATTCCCGATGCCGGGCGTACGCTGAAAAAATAAGCGCGGTGGTCATGACGTCGGTCTCACAGTAAGACCGAATCGCCTCAATGTGTCCGGATTCATACAATTCCATGACATCCGCACCATGGGTATCGAGCTTACCCGGAATGCCCAGCACCGAGGCCATTTCATCCAACGACATGCGTGCACCGGCCCCATATCCCGATAATAAGTCCATGAGGTCAATGTGGGCTTCTTCGTCAAATCGCTTACGATATCCGTGATAGGGCTCTCCCAGCTGGTAATAAGTTCGCGCCGGAATCCCGTGACGCATGGCCCGCAATGCTAACACCAAAAGATCAAATCCCCCCGAATTCCATCCCACCAGGCGCGGTCGCGACTCTTTAATCACCCGAAAAAATTCACGAACCAGCACGGCCTCGTCGTCAGTGGGCGAAGCCAACGACGCCACTTTGCGTAACGCGCCGGTATCGTCCACAATCCCTGCCGCTATCGCCACCACTTGGTGAAAAGCCGGTTTTAAAAAACTGTGAGAACCCGTCTCCTCCATCCGTCGTGCCAGCATTGCCTGCCTCACTGCTGAATCGGACAGTTCGGGACCTAAATCTAACCAACGTCGCCCCGCACTTGCATCGGGAATGGTTTCAATGTCAAAAATCACCCACATGAGACTGCCCCCCGCCTCCGTTGTCACTACCAAACCGTGTCTTACCGTTCATGCGCCAGCGCGTCTAAAGGTTTAAGACAATGACGGTGGGATAGGTCATTTCTTCGATCGCAAACTCTGGTCCTTCGCGACCAATCCCCGATTCCTTAATTCCTCCATAGGGCATGTTGTCAGCGCGATAAGAACTGCTGTCATTGACCATCACGCCCCCCACTTGAAGCTTCTGGGCGGCGTTCATCGCCACGCCTAGGTTTTGTGTAAAAATCCCGGCTTGGAGTCCATACCGGCTCTGATTGGCCCACTCAATGGCCTCATCCATATCGTGATACGGCACTAAGCCCGCCAACGGTGCGAACACTTCTTCGGACATTACGCGTAACGACGGGGCGACATCTTCTAAGAGCCCAGGCGAAAACATCGATCCCTGACGCGTTCCCTCCACGATTGCATGTGCTCCAGCGTTTAGAGCTTCCTGATACCAGCGCTCCGCCCGCTCGGCTGCGGCTTCGTTAATCATGGGGCCAACGTCCGTATTAGGGTCCTCGGGATCCCCGACCACTAGTTGTTGGGTCGCCCGCTCGATAGCGGACCGAAACGCATTCCAAATATTATGGTGCACGTAAATACGCTGTACCGAGATGCAGACTTGTCCTGCATATCCATAAGCGCGAGCCGCAAGGACTCGGGCCGCCGCCTCGATATCCGCGTCTTCGTGCACGATATTGGCCGAATTATTCCCCAGTTCTAAGAGAACGGGCCGCAATCCAGCCTGTCCACGAATAAGCTGCCCTACGGCTGCCGAACCCGTAAAACTAATGAGTTCCACCCTTAAATCTTTGACCAATTGTTCTCCAATTTCTGGTCCCATGCCTGTCACTACGTTGATATATCCGGCAGGAACTCCTGCTTCATGCAGTAACTGTGCGAGCTTTAAAGCCGTCAGCGGGGTAGCCGGCGCTGGTTTTAACACCACAGGATTGCCGGCTGCCAGGGCCGGACCGACTTTATGCAAGACGAGATTGAGCGGAAAATTAAAGGGTGTAATGGCGAGCGTGACTCCATAGGGTTTACGAATGGTGAACGCTAAACGCCGTTCTGATCCCGGATTGCCGGCAATCGGTACCTCTTGGCCTTTAAGAGTGCGAGCGGCAACCGCTGAATATCTTAAGGTTTGCTGACCACGCATCGCCTCCACCCGTGATTCCTTAAGCGGCTTCCCGGACTCTTGCGTAATGAGTAAGGCGAACTCCTCGGCCCGTTCCGCCAACAAATCGGCGGCACGTTCCAATGCACGGTAGCGCTCGTGAATTGACCAAGGCCGTCCAAAAGCCTGATGCGCAGCATCCACGGCCTGATGCAAATCTTCCGTCGAAGCCTCGGATACCTCTGCGATGGGCTCCTTACGATACTTGTGCATCACCGGATAATACTCCAATGTTGGTTGCTGTTTTCCGTTGATAAATAAGCCACAACGATCCATGCCTAATCTCCTTTCGCGAAGACAGATTTGCGTCTCGTGGACACCGGTCTCTGTTGGTCATCAACGGCGGTCTCACTGTTGGCTTCTTATGAAGCCTCGCGGTGCAGGAAGCCCGGGTCCAAGATTGGGACCCGGGATGATATGCTCGCACGCGCACCTGCCACCCCCACCGCAACTATTTGAGGGCGTTATCAAGGTCTTCTAGGAGGTCGGCTTCGTCTTCAATGCCCACCGATAGCCGGATCAGCCCGTCACGCACGCCTCGGGCTTCACGGATCTCTTTGGGAATCGCTGCGTGCGTCATAGTCGCGGGATGGCCCACGAGGGATTCCACGCCCCCCAGGCTCTCCGCTAAGGAAAAGATTGCGAATCGGGCGAGCACATCCCGCGCTTCCTCAAGGGGATCGCGGCCCGAAACCTTCAATTCGAAAGAAATCATGCCGCCATATTCCCGCATCTGACGTTGCACGATTGCCATCGATGCGCCTTCGAACAATCCCGGGTAATACACCCGCGCCACACGGGGATGCTGTGATAAATATCGCGCTAATACCCCCGCATTGTGAGTATGTTGGCGCATCCGCACCGCGAGCGTTTTCAGACCTCGTAAGGTGAGCCAGGCTTCGAACGGGCCGATGATCGCCCCTGCCGCATTCTGTATAAACTTGATCCGCTCGGCTAACCCTTGGTCACGAACGATGATAGCGCCGCCCAAGACGTCTGAGTGCCCGCCAATATATTTCGTGGTCGAGTGCACCACAAAATCTGCGCCGTCAGCGAGGGGGTTTTGCAAATACGGAGACGCAAACGTATTGTCTACCGCCACCCACATTCCATGTTGATGCGCGATCTGTGTCAATTGCCGAATATCGTAGACTTGAAGCAATGGATTGGTTGGGGTCTCCAACCAAAGCAGTCGAGTCTCGGGCCGGATGGCAGAGATCAGGGCGTCAGGATCCGACAAATCCACATAGGTGACCGCAGTAATCTCCGGATGATAAACTTTTTCGAAGAGCCGATAGACGCCCCCATACAGGTCGTGTCCAGCCACAATATGGCTATCCGGGGGCAATAGCCTTAAAATTACATCACTCGCCGCCAAGCCCGACGCAAACGTATAGCACGTAGACCCCTGTTCTAATGAAGCTAACGCGGTTTCTAAGGCCATTCGTGTCGGATTATCTCCTCGGCCATACTCAAATCCCTTATGCTGTCCTAATTCATCTTGGGTATAGGTGCTGGTTGCGTAAATAGGGACGATGGTGGCTCCTGTCGTTGGGTCCGGCGCCTGTCCCGCATGGATTGCCCGCGTGGCGAATCCTTTGATGTCAGTCATGGTTGTTGTCTCCATCTTCCCTCATCCGTTCCCCTTTTGGTTGCATCCTCCTTTCATTTAAACAATTCCGCGCAAAAAAAGAAACCTCTGCTGAAGGTTGGCGCTAACTATTTACGGCTACGGCATCCCATGATTCATCCATAATCGTACCGTCCGCATTCAGTTTGAAGCGAAATGCGGCATATTTCGTGTTGGGGTCATAGTACAACCGATCATAGGCCAGATTGGGCAACGGCACGATGTTGATGTAGTCGTAATTTATATAGGTTGTAGATTGAATGGCCTTGGGAGCGTATCCCATCCAGCGTTGAATCCCTGCCAGATTGATCGGGATTTCAAAGTTCACATAGTAGGTATTGCTCCCTTGATCCTGGGCGGGTCCGAAATTGAAATAGCCCGGAATATTTCCGGTTCCAATAAAGGATTGGTTTCCCGTGACCCGCAACATATTGACCCCGATATTAGAACCCGACAACGTTGGAGCGTTTACCACTTGCTGTACAGGACGCGGCATGTTGCCAATGCTATTGGGGTTGCCACAACCCGCCAGCAAGAATCCTAATAAGATGACGATAAACCCACCGCGGTACCGGCGTAGGTAGATAGATCCTTGCATGGATATCCCCCTCCCCTTTCATCATATAAAGGAGGGGGCTCATCTATGCGCCACGATTAGCGACGTTGACGTGGTAAGATCTTAGGCATCAGGGTCTCTCGGGTATCCAAGCCGTGGGTGAGCATCAACAGAAACAGCCGAAAATCCCCTTGCAACGACCACAGCGGATGTCGAAACGTTGCCGGTCGATTCTTTTCAATAAAAAGATGCGAGCACCACGCTAAACCGTAACCGACAACTGGTGCCATGACCACATAATAGAGATTAAGCGTGAAGAGTGCGGTAAGCAGGCTTAAAATTCCTAAACCGGTACCAATAAAGTGTAGAATTCGGGTCCCGGGTTCCCGATGTTGATCCAAGTAATATGGCCAAAAATCGTCAAATGACCGAATTTTCAACGATATTCACCTCCACGGATCTATTCGTGAAAACTTGTAAAACTCCTGCCGCCGGTTGTCTAACCCTCCCACGAGCAGCAGGATCTGGATCGTTTAATCCACAACGGCCCGAAGGATCTCCTGCTTCGTATGCTCTACAAGCCGGAGATTTCTGGACCTTCGGGCGTCCAGCGAGTAACACCGGTTCCGTCACTAATCCATACGTGGTTGTGATAGCCCACAAAAATTCCAGTCTCTACCACGCCGGTGATTAATTTTAATTGACGGTGTAGGTCTAGCGGGTGGCTTACCCGATTCCAACGGGTATCTAATATAAATAAGCCATCATCCGTCATGAAAGGCTGGTCACCATGTCGTCGCAACTCCGCCTCAGCGCCTTGGCCCAACAACTTATCCTTAATGGTCCGCCAGCCGAACGGCACCACGGCCACTGGAATCACACACCGATCCAAGCTGGCCACTGGTTTAGAGTCATCGATCAAGATGAGAGTGCGGATCGCCGATTCGAGAAGCATGCGTTCTCGAACCAGCGCACCACCACCCCCCTTAATCAACGTCCCCACAGAATCCACGTAGTCGGCTCCATCAATGGCATAGTCCAGCGATCCAGAAACCTCCACAGACTCCACCCGTATCCCTTGTGCTTCCGCCATTCGCCGACTCGCTTCGGACGCCACGATACAGTGAAGCTCTAGCCCATCATGTCGAACACGATGCCCTAAGGCTTGGATGCACGCGGCGACCGTAGAGCCAGATCCTAGCCCCAAACGCGTATGATTCGTAACACTGGCTGCGGCGGCCTCGCCTAAGAGCCGTTTGGCTTGCGCCCACCTCTCCTGGTCGTGGTGTGGCAATTTCCTCTCCTTGTCCATCCTCGACGTTATTGTGTCTCGTGCTATACTGCCCGCTGATAACTTTGGATGGGTCGATGTAGTGATATCTAGTGTTTGTGTGACACCTGCTGAAAAAAATTTCCTGCTCAATGAGGTTGGATCGGGAGGTCGAAGGAGCCCTCAATCCACAGTGAGAATCTTGTCATGAAGTATTAGGAGCCTTTTCAAGTTGAGTAACGAAAAGCCCCTCTGATCGGGTTGGAGTTACGAGACAACAACCGGATTCAGGGGACACAGTGAAATGGCTAAGCCCAGTATAGAGCAGTTCGGGGTAGGAAAGCAAAATCGAGGGGTGGGCGGCCTCGACGTGTCGAAGGCGTGGCATTATGTGCCACACTCACACCGGATTCGAGAGGGGGACGACTGATTTGCAAACCATATACAGGAAACAACCTCACCGGACCGTTAACGGGCAAATGGCGCTTTGAGGGAGGACCAACGTCTCATAGAGCAAAACCCACTAATAATGGATAGTCTCACGTCTTGAGAAGCCGGGAGTTCCAGCCCACACCCACGACCCACCGTGGAGCCTATCCAGGCTGTGTTTCACAATAGTGAAATGGCCGTCTCCGCCGTAGTCGGAGCGAACTGACTGTGGTCTAACACCCGGTCTTATTACTGGTAGGACGGCTTCTCAACGATTAACGTAGATTCCGTCGGGATAAGACCACTCACAATGCCTTATCGAGTGGTGAGAAAAGCGATATCGCAGGACAGGTCATCATCGACCTCACCCCAATTTGGGAGTGGAGCTGCGCCTTCTCCACTGTCCATCACAGCCAAGCGGCGGCAATCCTTGCACCCGGCTTTCACTAAACCCATAGTCCGTATGACAACTAGGATCCTCAACAGCCAATCGGATGCTGACAAATTTTTCAGGGGACGCCATGGCCTCAATTTTGAAGCGCATATAGGAACGGTCTTTGAGCCCTGCTCCGCTCATAGAATGAGGAAGCGAAGCTTGTCTCGGAGGGAATCACTATGTGGACGATTATGACTCTCAGTTTTCTTTCGGGATTGTCGACCCCGCTGGGAGCGTTGATTGTCCTGCGCTTCCACACTCTGTCTCGGCCCGTATTGGCCTTTATTTTGGCGATGGCATCGGGCGTGATGGTGACCGTGGTGCTCACCGAGTTGCTGCCCAACAGTATCAAAACGGGTGGAATCGGCTGGTTCACGGTGGGTTGTTTGGGCGGCATCATCTTGATGGTCGGATTAGCCGCTCTGTGGCACCACGGGGATGCGGGAAGCCGGCCGGTCTCCACCAATAGTCGGCTCCGACAGACGGGTCAGTCGATCGCCTTGGCGATTACCGTTCACGATTTGCCGGAGGGGATAGCGATTGGAGCGGGCGATGCGGTTCATGCCCACTTGGGCCTCATCATCGCACTCGCCATTGCGCTGCATAACATCCCTGAGGGGATGAGTATCGCGGCGCCTCTGGCGATGAGCAGGATGTCACGGCGGAAAATCTTGGTCCTGACGGGTCTTATTAGTTTTGTCACTCCATTGGGTACGCTGCTGCCACTGCTATTCGGCGCCCTGTCTCCCACCCTCAGTGCGTTTTTCCTTGCCTTGGCCAGTGGGGCCATGCTGTATGTGGTCGTGAACGACACATTTCCCGAAGCCTGGCAGGCCCATAAAGAGGCCACCGTCTTCGGCGTTCTGGCCGGTGCCGCCGTCATGGTTGGCGTGGCTAGCTTTCACGCCGGCTGGCTTCCGGCCGTCTCGTAATCACGGGCGGCTTCTGCGAAGGACGCCAGTGACGAATATCCCGCTAGCAGTCGCCGAGAGGGTTCTAGGGTTTGCGTGCCACGAGATAATCGATGCCCCCGGACGCCACAAGGTCTTTTGGCGAGGCTTGGGCAAACACCGCCGCCATGCGCGACTCTACGGCTTGGAACACGGTGGTCCGAACCGTGGGTGAGAGTCCCTCTGCCATCACGCCCAAATGGCCCCCTTGGTTCAAAAATTGCCATGCAATCCGCCAGTCCGAAAACGTCAAAGCAATCGCCTGGTGCAGAGTACGTTCTACAGTCAACCCGAGATCTTGGCAAAGTTCGACAATCTCCCCCGAGCGATGGCCGGAGACCAAAAAGGGGCGGCCTGCATCGGTTAAAGCCTGGCGCAAGGGTAGAAAAATATCCATCCACGCACTCGACCAACTCGCGTCCACAAGAAAATTTAACGCCAACTGCCCGCCCGATCTTAAGACTCTCGTCAATTCGTGAATGACCGTGGCGGGGTCGCACAAGTGTAAAAACCAGGATCCCAGGATATAATCGGCGCCGCCCGATGCTAGCGGCAGGCTCTCGGCCGGCGCGACTAGGAACCGCACCCAAGGGGTCGCCTGCGCCCGCTGGCGGGCTTGTTGGAGTTGGACCTGCGAAGGATCCGTGAGCAAGAGGATGCCCTCGGCACCCACAGAGTCCGCCAAGCCTCCATCGAATGCTAGCCGTCCGGTACCGGCCCCGACCTCCACGACGGCCGTGCCGGGCTCTGGAGCCGCAAAGCGGATGAAGGATTGGGCCTCTTCGGAATGTCGGGCATAGATGCTACGTAGTGCCGCATCGAATTCAAGACCGAATTGGCTGGCAAACTGTCCGGGGTTGGGGGTTGACGTTCCGCCGCTTTGGAGCTCGGTCCGGCGATTGCGGCTGATGATCAAATGTCCGCCGCGTTGACTCGCAAGCAACGTCCCTTTTTGGGCGTACATCGCCTGGTCGGCCGCGTGGAGCGCCTCTTCGAGATGGCCAGGTGCATATTGGGCGCTCCCATAACTCACGTGGGGCACGAGCGGGAAGTCTTCCGTCGCCGCGAGGGCTTGCAGCCGCTCATTAATCGCGAGCGCATAGGCTTGCGCCTCTAAGCCACGGGAGCCTCGACACCACCCCACGAATTCATCGCCGCCGTACCGCACTAAGACCCCCTCTGGAAGCGGGAGCGACTGTACCGCTTGACCCACCAGCGCCAATAGGTGGTCTCCCGCGTCATGGCCGTACAAATCGTTCACGGTTTTTAGATCATCCAGATCCATGAACAGCAAGGTCCCAGACGCTGCATTGCAGGTAGCGCGCTGTTGATCCCAGAAGACGCGGTTGGGGAGCCCGGTCATCGGATCAGTGAGCGCCCATGCGGGTGGCGTATCCACCAACACGTCGGCGGTGCGGTCTTCCACCAGTGCCAGCAGGGTGTAAGAGACTCCTCGATGGACCAACGGAGTGCCCACTACCTCTCCGACCACAATATGACCGTCGCGACTGCGTAGATGGCAAGGAATGCGATTCCCCGTAAGAAGATCGCGGTGAAACGCCTCCCAGTTCGTCCAGGGGGAGAGGCCGTTCTCCGTCGTCCGGGCCACGGTCAAGAGGGAGAGCACCGTGCCATGCTGGTGGTCCGACAGCTCTAACCCAAACAGCCTTTCGGCTTCCGTATTACATTTGATCAACGCCCCCACGGCGTCGACGAGAAGTAAGGGAAAGGGGAGGGCGTAAAAGAGATGTTCGACGATATTGGAGTCTTCGGCGGGGCGAGTCGAGTCCTCGCTCGAGGAGGGATTTGAATGAGGAACTTCGGGCATTCGTTATCCCCACCTTTACTCAGATTTTTTCAATATCACACCATCTCAAGCGGCCAGCGGCTTCTAAAGCCCCCCGCGAGGCGACGCATGAACGTTCTTTAGTAACAATTCGACGCGCCCACCGAGAATCCTTTTATGGCTATATATCTACTGCACGCAGATTACTACTAACGATTAGGCAGCGTTGTCGAAAAGCTGAAACGTCAAGGTTAATAAGGACAGGGGGCGACCTGGTGCACCCGAGCGCGCATGCGCTCGAGCATGGGCCGTGCCCGTTTTTCTGTGCACGGCGTGAGTGGTTTTTTGCGCTGGTCCAGAACGGCTGCCATGATCGAATCTCTTCCTCCATTACGGGACTGGTGACGTTAACCTCTCTTCGCCAATGTTCCCATGGGTCGCATCCTCGTTCGGCCCAGCTTGGTCCATGCCGAGCTTGAGACTAGAGAAGCATCTCGAGTTCTGCATCAAAGGAACGGAGCCGATCGCCTCCCGCCGCTTTCGTTCGAACCCGGCCGTCATTTACGGCGGCGGCTCAGGCTGACCTCGATAGCTGGGTTACAAACGTCGATCATGGCACTTCCTGCACTTTTCACCCAACCATTAGATATCACTACATCGCCCCATCCAAAGTTATCAGCGGGCAGTATGCCATGGGCCATGAATACCCAATCCGGTGCGGCCCCAGCCCCACCCCACACGTAAAGGAGGGAGACCGTTGGGCCTCCCTCTTTTCTCCGAATGACAGTGCTAGTTTCCTAAGACATATACGGTAACCGGTTCTATGCCGAAATTGGACACGGTTTGTGGATTGGCATTCATGAAAATGTCTATCCTGTGCCCCTTGATGGCACCACCGGTATCCATCGCCCGCCCTAAGAAGCCTCCGGTCGGTAGGTTAGAATCCGTGTACCCCTTCACATAGACGCGGGACTTTAGAGGAATCAACGAAGGATCTACCGCAATCATGCCCGGTTCGAGGGGTTGTCCAAAAGCATCTACCGGTCCAAACGGATAGTTATCCTTGAGGCTCGGCCCGTAGGCAGTGGCTCGCACATGATACACAGCGATTACAGGATAACCATCTATCATTTGCGTTCCACCGGATGACGTGGTCACAGTCGTGGAGGGCGCCGGGGAGGTCGTGGTCGTCACCGTTGGTTGCGAAGTTGGCGGTGTGGTACTCGTCGTCCCGGTTGGTTGCGATGCCGGTGCCGTTGTCGTCGTGGTCACCGTGGGCTGGGCCGTGGATGCTGGAGCCTTGTTATCGAGCACTCCTAATCCGCTCAAAATCAGCTGCCAAGTGGCCGGTGTTGCGATCCCATTAACGGCCAGGTTATGAGTTTTTTGAAATTGTTCTAAGGCCGCTTGAGTCAAAGGCCCAAAGATTCCATCTACGGGTCCCACACTCTTATATCCCAAAAGCCGTAGGTTAGCCTGCAGTGTCATCACCCAGTGCCCTCGGCTCCCTTTACGAAGCCATTGCGACATCGCAGGATGTTTCGCGATTTGACGATTCAAGATCGTCGTACTGGTCGTAGTCCCCACGCTCGGAACCAGATTGAGGCCTGCAAGAACATCTTGCCATACGGGCGCACTGGTCTTCCCATTGACTGTAAATCCATTAGCGGACTCAAACGCCTGTAAAGCGTTGAGCGTCCGGGGCCCGAAGATGCCATCTGTGGGGCCAACTCCCGTGTATCCTAATAACTTCAAGTCGGCTTGGAGGGTGGCGACCCAGTGATTGCGACTACCATATTGCAGCACCTGCCGCATTGCCGGATGTACTTGGGCCAGCGCAGCCGTTGTCGCGGGAACTGTTTGGGCGAATACGCTGGGCGAAGCCATGACACCCATAGCTACCGCCATGGCACCAATTCGTGCCCCCTGGCGAAACACATTCTGCATAAGTAGTCTCCCCTCAGGATATTGCCTCCGGAGTTAGCTGACGGGTTCGGGCTCGGAGAGAGGCCCTACTTGCAAGCAAGATTCACCCCAAATCTGGTTCCCCCGGTTGCTTCCATAAAAACAAGCAATTTGGCAACCCTAGTGTAAAAAATGAAGACAACCCTGTCAGATCCCATATTAACCACTCATAAGGGATGTAGCCCATTCTTGGATCAGTTACCACCGGTCTCGAATCATGTCGGATATTGCCTATCTGATTCCAAAGGTAGGAAATAACGTAGCGCGGTCTGTCCCTATTTAGACAAACACGAACAGTTTCATCATAAGGAAACTCGACAGCGAGGCTAAGAACATCGCCACCAATTTGGCTATATTGTTAGCCATAACATGTGGGATAGCATGGGTTTGGGAGATCCAGGGTGCAATCAACCATAAGATCGCATCATTGACGGCGATGTTGATCAGCGATTGTATTACAAATAAGGACCGTTGTTTTAGGGCCTGGCGGCCCGAAGTTTTGAGGGTGTTACGAAACGTCCATCGACTGTTCCAGATATAGCTGTTGAGAATCGCGGCCATTACCGCCAATGTATTGTACAACACGAGTTGATTAACATTGCGGGTCGGATCAATAAAATACAGACCGTTGAAGACTCCTAAATCAATAAAGGCGTTACTGAGTCCCACGGCCACAAACTGAAAAAATTGTCCCAAACGGCTCATGCCAAGCCTCGTTGTCTTTGGTCCGTGGCCCGGTGGTACCACCCGACCAGTTCGCGTGTTGGCAGGCTCCATCCCCATCTCTCCGCCTCATTCCGTGCATAGTGTTTCAAGGTTTCTAGGTTGTTGCTCGTAAAGAAATTCTCGATAATCTCGCCGATACGTTCGGGGTGATCTGGAGAAAATAAGGCCCCGGCACCACTGTCGTCCACCAGCTCGTGTGTCGGGAGACTTTCTGCAGCCACAATCGGGAGGCCCGACGCCATGGCTTCTAGCAACACCAATCCCAAGGTTTCTGTGGTCGAAGGAAAAATGAAAAAGTCGGCGGAGGCATAAGCCGTAGCTAAATCGGACCCCAACAATTTCCCCACGAAAGACGTAGGTGTCCCCTTAAACTGATCCCGAAGAATACCTTGCGCTGGCCCCTCTCCAACCAAGGCCAAGTGCAGGTTAGGGTTATGGCCAAAGAGGCTCTCGAGCCGATTAAGTCCTTTTTCCAGCGCTATCCGACCGACATAGAGAGCAATCATTCGATCGGGATGTCCGTCCGTCAACCGATGCCGCATCTCTTCCGAACGATGCCGGGGATTAAAGAGGTCGAGATCCACACCGCGACGCCAAACCGACACGCGTTGAATCCCTTGCGATTCCAGCACCCGCTTCATGGCCTCGGAGGTTGCCAGATTG
Organism: Sulfobacillus sp.; assembly: GCA_027343695.1. GTDB lineage: Bacteria > Bacillota > Sulfobacillia > Sulfobacillales > Sulfobacillaceae > JAKADJ01. The sequence continues at coordinate 44,787 of DAHWKJ010000036.1, forward strand.
AGATGAGCACGGTTATGTAGAGCACGGAGTATGGTCCAAATTAATGGTTTAGTAAAACCCAAATGATAGAAGTCGGCATATCCGGCAATGTTGGTATGATAAGACGCTACAATCGGAATTTTTAGCCGGGTCCCACTCAGAACCCCTGCCACGCCCAGCACAAAGGGATTAACGACATGAATAACGTCCGGTTGAAATTCTTCCAAATAGCCCTTGACTCTCGGCAACGGTAATCCCCAGGGCTTCCCCCCGTAGATGAACCCAACCGAAACGTTGGGCACGTCACGGACTGGGATCCCCTCAAAAGTGGGCGCACCTCCCCGTGGCGCGATGATGAGTAGCTCATGGCCCATGGCTTTAAGCTCCCGAACCGTCGCCGTAATGCGAGTGACGACCCCATCCGTAGCAGGCCACCAGGTTTCTGTCACAAATGCAATGCGCATAGACCTTCACACCTACCTAAAAATCTCCAAAATTATGACAGCCGGAATAACCAACCCAGTATAGCATAGGGATGATGCCCTTCTCTAGCCAATATCTCGTCAATTGCACCTTGGCGAAAGCTGCCAGTTATGTCAGAATAGAGATCAAACTCGATTGGAGGAGGTCATCACATGAGTGATCGAAATTGGGATCGTGTCACGGGATTGATTTTAGGTGCATCGGTCGGCCTCATCGCAGGCCTATTATTAGCGCCAACGGCGGGTTCTGACACCAGAGATACGTTAAAAAAGAAGACTCAGGACTCGTTAGGGCAATTTCAAGACAGCGTCCGCGATATACGAGATAATTTAGCCCGGCGAGGGCAGGATTTGATCAAAAGAGGGGTAACAGAAATCCCGCTGGAGGACGATGCCGTCCCCACACCGTCTGACGAAGGCGAAGGCGCATGAGTATTAGCACGGCACTCACGATTATTGCCGTGTCGTTTGGTACCTTAACCCTCTTAGCACTCGCCGGTGTTATCGTCTTGTTCCAGTTGGTCAAACGGCTGGTTACCTTGGAAAAATCGGTGGTGCACGAGATTGTAGAACTCCGGCAGGATGTACAAGGCGTTCTACACCATGCCCGGGACACCTCCGAACAGGTATCGAAAACCATTCAAGAAGTGCGACAGGGTGCTTATAATGTTGGACTACTGGTTTCTGGTGTGACGTCTTGGTTCGTCACCCGTAAGCAATTAAAAAAGTCTGCATCCCAACCGGTAGAATCTCAGCCCTGGTGGATAAACGGGCTCGCGGTCACCTGGTCTATGGTCAAAAGTGCTCGCCGTCGCGCCGCGTCCAAATCCTCTTTAGCCTCTACAAAAAAGAGCGTCGGCGATTAACGGGTCCCCATACGTTCGAGTTCGATCCTATGGTGAAAAAGTCGCATCACCTGTTGATGGACACTAAACGCCAGTGGTGGCACCTGGTCCCTTTTGAACCAGGCGGCGCTTAAAGCATCCGTTCCGGCCTTAAGCGTACCACTGACCGGGCGTGACACATAAAACGTAATAATCGTCTCATTATTCGGCGTGGACCAGGTCCCGAGAAGTGCATTCATTGCCACCACTAAACCGGTTTCTTCATGCACTTCCCGAATGGCCGCGCTGCGTAGTGATTCGCCCGCTTCAACGCCGCCCCCAGGAAATGTATACCCGCCCGTTTCGGGCGGGTATCGCCGTGTCACGAGCAATACCGCATCGTTGGGTTCATCGTAGACGACGGCTGCCACGGCCGGTAGTGGTCGCTCCCAATAGACAAATCCACACTGTGCACAGTAACGTCGCGACTTACCATCCAAACTATTATCGCTCAGTAAAACCCCACACAGTGGGCAGTATTTCCATTGCTGAGGTGGCGCGTGTCGCCATTGTACAAAAAGATTTAGGTCGTCATCCTGGCCCATTCCCATCACCCAGACTATTGTAGCACAGGCGATAAATGGCAAATTGCTTGAGGACGCTTGATACGCACCGTCAGCGTCTCAAGAACCCGAAAATAATGGTTCATCGAGCTCGATTCTAAAAATGCCACGGTAGCGTCAATGCCCACGGCAACATCAATATTTTCGGCTCCCGTCGCTATGACCAGCATCGTCGAATCCGGCAGCAAAGGTGTCACAAAGACGCCACCCTGGACCAATTTTTGAATCTGATCAATCTCGAGCACCCCACTATTGCCAAAAAGTCGATGCCAAGCCGCATAGCCCGCCGTACCGACCACCACGCTAAAAGGTGGAAAAAAGCCCACGCTGGTAAGCTCCGTGACAGCCTTGACCACGTCTCGGTATCCTGAATCGGGTTCTTGCCAACCTTCGGTCGATAAATTTTGGCGCCCGTTCACGGACGTCAGCCCGTCAATGTGTATCGATTGATTCCCATAGAGAATCAATTCATCTTCAGCGGTGGCCAAGAAACTGGCAGCAGCCTCCGCCATCGACCAGTCTACGGGAATCCCTTCACGATGGGAGGACTCCAGATCTCGCCAAAACAAGACAAAGTCTTTGTGCAATAACGGGATTTTCTGGTACACCCGGCCGGAGAACGCCACGGGGTCATCATGTTGACCCACCATATCCACCTGCCCCCGCTCGCGACCCGGATAGCGATCCGTAGGGATTACTTGTACCGCGCTACCAAGGGGCCCGTATAGAGAGAGAAAACGACGACAAACAACTTGCCGTTTGATAATACCTTGTACCGCATGATCCAATTCAGCCCACTGAATTGGATCGAGGGGTGCGTCCTCCCGCAACAAAAAGTCCATCAGTCTAAGTCCCTCCCAAACCCCGGTATTCATCGCGTAGTGGCCCAACCGTCCATCCGTCTTTCTCTGATCGCAGCGAGTTTTGATAGTCTTCATGGGCCACAATCCGGTCCAACAACGGCAAGATCTCTGGATGGGTGTCGGTGGCCCAGCGACGCACCGCCCTATAGCGCTCTAGTTCTCGTGCTTCGTCGCTCTCCAATGGGTTAAGGCCGTGGCCTAGGAACAATCTCCCGAGTGGCGGCACGACCCCGATATGAGCCAGTTGCTCCGCGACCCACCCCAGGTGTCTCATTTCGTCGACCGCACGGTCCTCCTCATCCATACCAACATGCCGCTGATGGTGTTTAATAAACGACTCCATCAAGTGGGTCAACACGGCCTGATATTCGATACCCACGAGGGTTTCAAGCTGAACGGCTACATTGGCCACGTCCTCCCCCGGGTGTTGGTCGCCCCAGGGCTCCCCCTGCTGTTGGTCTAACCACTCCGTGAATTGCCGATAATGATCCTTTTCGTCGATCACAATGCGCGCCAGCAGATGCTGGATTTTCGAGTCGGAAATTGTCGCCATGTGGTCTTCATATTGTTGGATGGCATCGATCTCTGCCTGTATGTCCTGTTCCATCGCATCGCGCATACTCGTCGCCGAACGCATCACAGGAGTCGTCAAATCCGGGATTCCCCCTAAGGCCACCACGCTATGGGACAACCACTTTAAATGCCGCATCTCATCGCGGGCTATCTGTTCAATCTGAGGGCCATACTGGTGTGCGACTGTCCACGCCTGGGTGAGATAATGCACGATGGCATCATGTTCACCGCAAATATCTTGATTCAAAAGACGGGTATACACTATTCGATCTAAACCCACGAGGAGCCATGCCTCCCAATAACCCACGGTGTTCCGGGAATTATTTCCTGGAAAATGTCTTACATGCTGTCTCCTGGCAACTTTCGGCGGGGGTTTCCCCGATTTGACTGACGATCATGGCCGTATCGCGGGAATCCACCGATTCAGGATACTGGCTTGAAGCCTGGTCGGTCGTAATGAGGATACTTTCCGCATGACAAAAATTTTCTTGAGCCCAAAAATAACAGTTATCCACGGTACAACGCACCGATACCTGAGGCATCACGTAATTCCTCCCACACATCCAATTTTTAATCCATGTCTCTGGTGTTTAGAGTCTCCAAATCCATCTCGGGCATACAAAAAGTGCCGCACGTCAGACGCACGGCAGCAAATTTTTAGGGGTATGCGGATTTTATGATGGATCCCGCCATTTACACGGTATTCATCATGGTGGTGCCAATGCGGATTTTGTGATGGATCGAATCGGACCGTCCCGTGCAGGCAAAACCGGATTATGTGATTGATCGGAACGATCGTGTGAGGAGGTTCTCCTTCCGGTCAGCCCGCAAAGACGAGTGTAAACGGCCGAGTATTGATGTATTCTGGAACCGAAACTCTTAAGGCGCTAAAGGGCCGGATCGTATTATCAGGTCACCAGGAAACTGGTTGACCTTCTTTCTTTTTTGAGGGTGTATTGAGGTAGCCGGGTGGACGTCCGGGCCGGTGGGTTCCGAACCCGTGGGCTAATTTGTCCACCCCCTATCTTGTCGACGCATGTTTGCAGCTGGTTGGGCCGATGAGCCCGCATCACACGCGAAGCTATGGTACGACAAGGTGGTAGGGGGATCCCGGTCCATTCTAGGGAAGGGAGCAATTGTTGTGATTCCTGTTGTGGGGCTGGATGTGGCGAAAGGGGCCACCGAAGGCCAAGCATTTCTGGACAAGGGCCAGCCATATGGCCCGCATTTTCAGATTCTCCATACCACAGCGGGGTTCGCGCAGTTTGAGGCGCGACTCCAGGACGTGGCCCGCCAAGCGGGCCAGCCGCCCACTATGGTGTTGGAGTCCACGGGACATTACCATATCCCGATCGTGCGGTTCTTGGAGGAGCACGGCTATGCTTATGTCCTGCTCAATCCGCTGATTCCACACCAGGCGAAGCAGGCCGCGAGTCTCCGCAAGGTGAAAACTGATGCGGTGGACGCCTACCGCCTGGGCACCCTGTTTTACAAGGAGGAGCTGGAACCCGCGCGCCGACGGAGCGGCGCGTTGCTGGACCTGCGGCAACTCACGCGGCAGCGAGAGGCCGTGACCGGCCTCTACGTGCAAACGAAGCTGCAGTTTCGGGCGATCTTGGATGCCGTGTTTCCGGAGTACGTCGGGGTCTTTGGGGCGTTGTATTCCCAGGTGTCTCTGAAGACGCTGGCGGCCTTTTCGACCGCCCAGGCCGTCTTATCCACCACGGACGCGACCCTAGTACAGACCATTCGGGACGCGTGTCCCAGTCGGCCGGTAGCGTGGGCTGCCGCTAAGGCGGGGCGGTTGCGGGACGCGGCGGAGCGCAATCCCGTGCGGACAGCGGACGTGCCCCATCAGGCGTTCAGCTTGCGCTTGTACATCCGCATGATTGGGGAGTACCAGGCGCACCTTAAGGCGCTGGACGACGAAATTGCCGGGCTCGCGCAGGGCATTGAGGCATGTCGCCTCATCCAGTCGATTCCGGGGATTGGGAGCACCTTGGCCGCCGCCATTATCGCGGAAATCGGGGAGATCACTCGGTTCGATAATGCCCGGAAGCTGGTGGCGTTTGCCGGCGTCGACCCGCGGGTGCATGAGTCAGGGCAATTTAAAGCGACGGTGAACCGCATCACCAAACGGGGGGCTTACCGCCTGCGCCACGCCCTGTTCCTGGCGGTACTCTGTAGCTTACGGGCGGCGGGGAGCAAACGATTGCAGGCCTTTTACCATACCAAACGGGCGGCGGGGAAACCGCACAAAGTGGTCGTGGTGGCCTGCATCAACAAGCTTTTGCGCTGGATTTATACGGTCTTGACGCGCCGGGAAGCGTTCGTCGACATCGCGTAATCCGGCTCTCTGAACAATACCAAAACCTTCCATTCGCCGGAAGGTGTATTTGGTGTACCCTTCTGAGGGTATCACAACTCCCGAAAAAATTCCCCATAGGTCTTGACAAGCTATTAGCTGGGTTAGTCCCGTAGAGACTTTTTGACTATTGAGTTCTCCGCTAATAAAACGTACAGTTTGGGTGAAAAATCCAAGTGACAGTTTAAGGGTTGGGGGGAAGGTTCTGTGTTGACGTTGACAAAAATTGTCTTGACTTCGAAAGTTCCCGATATCCCGCAACGGGCTGTGCGGTGGGACGTGGCGTAGCCACTGTTTTTGCCGGATATGGTGGGTGATATTCCGGCAGGGAACACCAAGTCGGTAGTGCCGTTAGCACGCTGGTTCTGGGAGACCATGGGGTGCGTAATGGGTCGGCTTCGGCCTGATAGTCCAGAGGTTGTGTGGTGTGTTGTTCCTTCATTAACGCCCGCCGCCGAGGACTTTGTTATTCGACTGGCGTCATTTTGGTCGGACTATGTGGTTGACTACCGCACGGAGTTCAGCGACAACAACTGTTGGCGTGCGCCCGTGCTCAACGTGTTTGGGAAAGAAAGCCCGAGTGCGGCTCAGGTGCGAATGACGCGAGACTATGGATCTGGGAAGACGGCGCATTACGCCATGCCGTTGTTGGGGATAGGGCGGGCGTTTATGCGAGTCGAGGTAGTTCCGCCGAATAGCGCCACCGCTCGACTCCACAGCCATTCTGCAGTCGACGAGTATTACCTGATATTGGCTGGCCGAGCTCTGTTGAGAATGGGATCCCACGAGGTCGAGGTCGGCCCGGGAACCCTTATTGGCAAACCAACGGGGCCAGACTTGACCAGCCATTTGGTGACATCGCTTGGGGAGAGTGTGACGGTCCTAGATATGGAAATTTGGCCAGACCGCGAGTTTCGGAGCAAGGACATCGTCTACTACCCGGACCAACGTGAGGTATTGTGGCGGGGCGAGGGCTGGCAGGGTGCCCATGTCGATTCGGCTTTGGAGTCCGCTGATAACCTCCTCCGGCATTACGACGACGGTTATGTTCGAGAAGTTGACGGGAGCTGGCACCCGGCCAATATTCCCGGGACCAAACCCAGAGACCCTGGTCGAGGCTAAAGGAAGAAGCCGATGAAAGCACACTGCCCGTCAAGGCCTTGCCGATTTCAATACCAATCACGCTTCTATAATGTTCTGTTCGAATCATCTCGCCTCAAAACATGGGGGTGTGGATCAAGGAGGTAAGCCCGTGAGCCCGATAGGGCTCAATGCCTGTCTCTGCATCCGACGGGCTCGATGCCCGGAGGGCGCACCGGGAGGGTGGAAGCCCTGGCCTTCAGGGCTTCCACTGTTATGGTTCTCATCGATCGACAGATATAGGTAAATCGACAACGTGAGTCGAGTTCCTTTGCCGACTTCTTCATGGGTGGCAACGTTACAAGGTTAATAGTGCATTAACGGGGGCGAGAACGCAGCAAGACCCAAGTGCTTCTGATACCGGATCGCGTACGTTGAACCTCCCACCCGGTGGAAACTGGGATATGATGCATGTGTCTAAAAATCCCAATGTGTGGAGGAATCTCGATGAACCCTCTTCGTGTGGCCACTCAAGACGATGTGGATGTGATTGCAGACCTCATTCAAGAAAAGCGCCTCCAATACGAACACTACCAGCCGATATTTTGGCGGGTGGCACCATCCGCGCGGGACAACCACCGCGGATTTCTGGCGAAGGTGCTGGCCAACGAACGGACGATTGCCTGGATCTGGGAGGAAACCCCAGGGACCGTGGAAGGGTTCATTATTGCCAACATCATTGCAGCGCCTCCGGTATATGAGCCCGGGGGTCCCACGTGTATGGTGGATGACTATTGGGTACGCGGGGGCGAGCGGTGGGAGACCATCGGTCAGGCTTTGCTGGACGCGGTGTGTGTCCGAGCGCGATCGGAATTTGGCGCGGCTCAAGTCTTAGTCGTGTGCGGGCATCAGGACACGGCCAAACGCACCATGTTGCGCGATCAAGGCTTGGAAATTGCCTCCGAATGGTACGTGAAAGGGCTCAAGTGATGGGTGTTGGTAACGGTCGCCAGGCGTTGTTCGTTTCACGACCGAGGTGAATCTCGTGCCGATGTCCGTATACTATCAAGAACTCCGAAAGAAAATCGGAACTCAACTCATATTGAGCCCTGGGGTCGCGGCGATCGTCCGCAACGAGCATGGTGAAATCCTCTTTCAACGGCCATCTCTAGAAAGCGATATATGGAGCCTGCCGGCCGGGTCGATCGAACCGGGAGAAACACCGGCTGAGGCCACGAAACGAGAAGTCTATGAGGAAACCGGGTTGCAGGTGCGACCGGACAAACTCTTGGCGGTGTTTGGGGGCGAGAACTTTCGGTATGCCTATCCCGATGGCAATCAGGTTGAGTCGGTGATATTCGTCTTTGACTGTGTGATTGAAGGCGGGAGTTTAGCGGCTATCGACCGAGAATCTGCCGATTTGCGGTATTTTCCCATCTCGTCGAGGCCGAAGCTGGCTCTTCCCTACCCGGAAGAAATGTTCTATCCATCCGCCTCGGAACGCACGTTCTTTCAGTGATGCGAAAGGTACTTTCGGGGGCGAGTTT
>DAHWKJ010000071.1 GCA_027343695.1 Sulfobacillus sp.
CTCCTTTAGTAAATAACTTTAATCAATTCTGATTATACGCTTACCATTTCCGCGATGTCTACCTGGAAGTTACAAAAAATTTGGTTCAGTGTTCTGTTGCCAACCGCGACGCTAGGTTGGCACGTTATCGTGAGCACGGCAAACAGCTTTTGTCTACCATCGGCCTGACATCGGCCGCCTGAAATCCTAACAAACCGCGGGTCAATGATACCTTTCACCCATTGAAACCTCCCGAATCATGGGTGGTTGCATGTTTTGGCCCAAGAAGTGGTCACCGTTGCCGATGACATGTATAGTCAGAGTCTCAGTGTAGTGACGCCCCGGCAAAAACTCACCGCGCGGGATTAGCTCAACGCCTGGGTGTTACCCTGCTCTGACTCCCCGCGGGTTTCCCCAATCTTAAGTTCACAACCCTCTATTAACGATTGGGGAATTTTTTCAAAATTTCAGGCCCTTTATCGTCGGTAATGCCCGAAATGATTTGGACGCTGACATTTCAATCGACGCATCGAGTTGACGACGGCAAGTTCTGGAACGTAACTTGATAAAACTGCTCTTCGTAGGTGTGGAGCGGGGTTCGACTCAGCGTTCTAATCTGCGGTACTTCATTCTTGCGTGTGGGGCAACAGCCAAGCCACTGCGCGGCATCAAGGCCATCTTGAACGGACGCTTCGCCGAGTCAAAAAACTCCTCGGATTTGCCTGCGACGGGCTTTGATGGGTCGTCTATTCCAGTCGTCTTGGGCGTAGAGACCCAGTGCACAAAAAATTTAAAAAAACCCTTACTTGCACAGTGGAGTTATATCCTCTAAATGACCTCCATGACCGCCTGAAAAAGTTCCTCAATGCACACTCGGGATTCAACCGCGATAGTCTACAAGACTATCTTAACCTATTCGCATTCGTACGGAATCCACCCTATGAAATGCTCGAAAAGGTTGAGAAAGTAGTGAAGTTAGCTTTTCAAATTCCCAAATTTCTTTGCTACAGAGACCAATTTGGCTTAAATCAACGTGTTGAGATTTGAATTATATCCACTGTGCCAGTAAGGGTTTTAAATTTAATATTGGCGGCGTATGTTTCGTAGGCACAAAAAACTTAACCCTGCCGATCAACCAACTTTGGCTGATCTCCTCTAGCCTAAGAGAAGGGCCCGACCAACAGGCGAAGTCTCAGTTGACGACGACCGATTTACCACTTGATGCGGCAACAGAATTTAATAGTCATTGCGATGGTCGGATAAAACAGGTCCGTCATGTCCGCCATCATAGCCTCCGCTTACGGACTCGGGTTCATGGTGCCGAGAACACTGGTGATGAGTTGTTCATAACTCTTTTCGACGTCCCATGGTGCTCTGAAAATGCCGCCTCCTCAAGAGACACAAAACCATGGAGGAGGCTTCTTAACCCGCGCATTGGATGAACAGCCTCTTCCTCACTGAAGTGGTAGGGTACCATTACCCTGATCAGGATTTGAACAATCCCGTTTTCTGCTTCGATGACCGCACTGTGCGGCATTTCCGGGGACTTTAAGATGGCATTGTACAGCTCCGGATAGGTTTGAGCAAACGTTCGATATTCCCAAGCAATTGCGAGGATCGCGTCCGCGTAGGATTTGCCAAAGGCCACCAACCAATCCCGCATACAGGTCATCAGATAGCCCGAGGCGGTCGGCCGGTAGATTTAACGTCAGACGATCTAGCATGGCCTCTTCGTCATGACGATGCCTCCTCCACGGCGTGTTTCACGCCGTCTAACAATTTTTGGTTCTTCCGCGAGCGACTCCCATAGAGCCGCGCCGAAAAGACCGTGACGATCTCCAAGACATCCTGCGCCAACTCTTCCTCAAAGGTCGTGTCTTCGCCTTGGTTGAGGATCACGACCTCGACTTGCTTCGCTTCACAAATGGCGAACACCAGTTCCGCGCCAAAGCGCAGGAGTCGATCTTTGTGCGTAATGACGAGCCGCCCGATGCGGTCGGCCAGGATATCGTGGAGCAGTCGTTTGAGGCCCTTTTTGTGATCATTCATCCCCGACCCGAGGTCGGCCACGACCTCAAACGTCCAGCCTTGGCGGGCACAGTAGAGTTCCAGCACCTGCTTTTGCCGTTCGAGATCGTCTTTCTGGTCAGGACTCGATACGCGCGCATAGGCAATGGTTTTGCGCAAGGCGGCATGACGATGAAACAGTTCGGGTCGTATCCGCGCTAAGTCATAACGCCGATAGCCACCCGGTGTCCGTTCATCGGGCACCAAGGTTCCTTCGTGTTCCCAGCGGCGCAATGTCGACGGGGTGACCCCCAAAAACTCGGCTGCTTCCCTAATGCCCACAAGTTTTCGATTCATACCATAATTATACAACGACGGATAACTATAGGTAAAGTTTTAAGAAACTGTTAAAACCCTTTACGCTGGTATGGGTTTTTACTGTGCCGCCAGCGAGATTATTGGAGTTCGGAGCTGGTGGTGGCATGTTTCAGGAGAACATATTTGACGAGTTTGAGGCAGACAACTGATCCTACCGTTGTTGATCGGCCCTCAACCGAAATGTACGATAAAATGGGGGTGCTACGATGTAACCCAACGAAATGGGGTATCCGTATGATAAAAAAATGGGTTCTTAGCCTCATTGGGTTCTTAATAGTCGTAGTAGGGTGGATCTTCTTGGATGGCTCGGGTGTTTTTTTGCCTTCAGCTGGAAAATTGTTGTCCGCTGGTAATATAGTCCGATTGGCACCCAAGCACAAGGCATGGACGGTTAATGAGGAGACGACCACATCTGGACCCTGGACCGGCCGGATGCAAATGCTTTACAAACCCGACAAACCAATCTATTTCAATCATCATGCAGTGGCTCGGTTTGACGTGGTGGTTAGTGAAGCACTTGAGTACCATGGAATGTTCCCCCCCACCTTACTCAAGTGGCCTGATATGGCGGAGTGGCCTAAAACCTACGGCGCTCCCTCGCAAGGTCCTCCCATTCGCCCCATGAAACTTAAGTCAGGTACTTTTTTGTATGCTAACTATGGTACCGATTCTCCCACCCAGTTCATTTCGTTGGCCCAACTCCACAAAGCGTTTAGTACCGCAAGCTTTATCATTGTATGGCGTAGTGACCGTTCTTTGCCATTTACTCAATTTTGGGGCATTGGGCCGGTACATACCCGCGTGCTATCGTTCACCACATCTCTACCATAGTTTACAGATTCTTTATGGTCACTGGAGGGTTATGGTGATCATTGGAGATGTCGCAGGCAAAGTCATAGGCCGTTGATCACCATACCGGTTCATCATCAAAGTTAAAGACGTCGTGTGATGAGAAAATTTTGGGTCCGCGCGAAGGAGGATGAGGCATTGGCTCACCAGAAACCTGCTCCCGAATATGTTTGGCGTGGTGGTTTCGAAAATATGGAAGTCGAGAGGTTGCACGCGGAGGCGTTCGACCACTCAATTAACGATCACGACTGGAATACCCAGTTGGAGCGGAGTCTCGGGTGGGTTACGGCCCGCTCCGATAATCTATTGGTAGGGTTCGTCAATGTCGCTTGGGACGGTGGGGTTCACGCCTTCATACTGGATACTATGGTGTCGAATAATCAGCGACGCCGTGGCATTGCCACGGCATTGATTGATCGGGCGCGTACCAAGGCCCGCGAAGCGGGTTGCGAGTGGTTACATGTGGACTTTGAAGACCATCTTGCAAAATTCTACTGGGAAGCGTGCGGGTTTGGCGCGACCAAAGCCGGATTAATCGACCTGACAAGCGATTAGCTGGTATGCCAATGAGAAACGCAATAAAGCATTCGGGGCTCGGTGTTTCGACAGCATCTTGTTGGCTGCCGTCATCTGCCGTGCCCAAGATACACGGCAACTTTCGCTTCAGGATTCCTCAGCTTGGATAAGTATTGTCTCATTTCGAGGGGGTACATAGGGAAACGCATCAAATCGTCGATAAGCAACCATTCGATGCCGATTTGCTAACGCGTCACGACCATGGCCCACACCAACATGAGAAACGTCGCCATTTGAACGACACAGCGGGCAGCCTGCCACCGTTCAAAGCGGTCGCGTTATTCGGATCTTCGCGGAATCGCGTTACCACAGAGTTGGCAGGATCACCGACGCCCTCCTGACATACCGCTCTCCATTGTCCTCGAGCAGTTTCGTCGCGGCGCTGATTGGCACCGACCGGCCTGTCCGCACTGAGACCCGCGGGTAATGGAGATTTTTAGTGAGGCTACGGAGTATGCTTTCAAGAGAGTCACGCAATGAATTTAAACCATGTGGGGATCTTCGCGGAGGCGAGGGATGATTGAGAAACTCAGAATGAAAAGCGACACATCGCGAAGGGAATTTCATCGACGTACTGATGCGACATTTGGGAAAATAGGTACCGAGGAGGAAACGATGGAGACGAGGTTTTTTTGCAGATGTCCGGAATGCCGGGATCCGGGAAGTCGACATTAGCCAAGGCTATCGCTCGCCGTGTTGGTTGTGTGGTGGTTGATCATGATGTGGTGAAATCCGCGCTACTTAGAGAGACCGGCGATGGCATGAATGCTGACGAGGCAGGCAGGGTTTCTTATGCAATTGAGTGGGATCTTATCAATTATTATTTAGACATGGGACACAACGTGATATTGGACAGCCCATGCATCCATGACGTGGCCCTGACCATGGGTCAAGGACTAGCAAGGAAGCACGGAATACAGTATAAGTATGTCGAATGCCAATTAAGGGATATGACGCAAATCGATATGCGGTTGCGGCAACGATCGGCACTCCTAAGTCAAAACCGCTTCATTCAATCCCGCGAACAATTTGAAAGATCGTTTGGCCATAGCAAACGTCCCTCACGTGATAGGTTTTTAATCGTTGACACGTCACGGCCTATGTCTACCTACTTCGAAGAGGTTCTTTCGTATATTGGAGATTATAAACATCCTTCGGAGGACGATTAATATTTCAACATCGTTAAATAAGGTCCGTGCTGATGCATGACCAAAAATCCCGGCGTGGGGCATAGGCCATTAGTCAGATTGGGAAGGGATCAGAAGGCGTGCCCCCGCACCGCACAGTCTCGGGGTCTTTGCTCGTGAAGCACTATAGAGCCGGAATGACCGACAACGAACTGCTTCACGGGATTTAAGACCCAGTTTACTGGTACCACCAACCGTGACTCACTAACACGGTACCCGTAATCCCGAGCATGGCGAATAAAACGAGGACAAGTATGAACCAGCGCATGGGTAACCGAGCTAATCCGGCATACAAGGGGAAATAGATACTGGCGATGCGTAAGGAGCTATGATATGGCCCATTCATATTGGCAAAACTTGCGGCCACAAGAAGTCCAAGAAAGGCATACACCGTTAGCGCCAGACCGTAATCATTTTGGAAAGGAGCTTTTAAAAGAGAGAAACCGCCTATAAACAACGCTGTCATGCTCAGCGCCAGCCATCCGAACATCGGATGGATGGTGCTCGCGCGCCATGCCTGAAGCCATTGCAGCCAAGGCCACTCCCATGTGGCGTTCCAAAACGGCGTATGTTGGATGGTGGCGAACAGCAGCGGGTGGTGAAAAGCAATGCCTAAGTACACAGCATACGTCGCGATTCCAAACAGCGGCCCAAGGCCCCATAGTATGACGCCACCGATGCGATGCCTGTCGTGCCGTAGTCGTCCCATGACACCGATCACAAGTGGGACGACGCCGATGAATATGCCCGTAGCTTGAGTCGTTGCGGCCAGGGCTCCGGTTAAGGCTGCCCAGGCCCATCGGGAGTTCAACCCTAGTTCTATAGATAGCACGACAAACAGGATGGTCCATGGCTCCGCATAGAGCATAGCGTCGTAGACCATGGTGGGATTAAAAGCGAGTAGCCACGTGGCCAAGATGGCGGTGTGGGACGGCAACCCGGATTGCGTGAGAACGCGCGGCACGCGCCACAACGCCACCGCAAACGCGCCTTGCGTCAAGACCCAGGCCCCAATGACCCCAAACACGTGAATCAGGACCGGGAGCCAAGGGAAAAACGCCGTGCTGACCAGAAACGGGACATGAGGCACCTGGGCATATCCATGATGCGCGATATTGATGAACCAAAGACTATCCCATTGGAATAAGTAGTGGGCATGGTGCGGGAACGATTGATTGTGTTCCGTATAGCTAAACGACGGATGGGCATAAGGCACTTGGGTGCCAAGCAACACCACCACCTCATGCGCTAGGAAGATCCATAACCCAATCGGTACCGCTTGCCACCGCACCCAATGGTCTGTCCATCTACGAGGTTCTCGACCTGAGGGATCTAGTATTGTGCCCATACTGGCCATATTCGTGGACGTACTCACAAATCCCTTCCGAAAGACCGGGCTAATACTGACGAGAAGCGAACCTTTACAGTTAGAATGTAGGTTCAAGAGCTTTGTTAGCGGCGTGAATATAAGTATTGGTGGATAGGGGTGTAAAGACTCGATTTTGGGAACGTTTCCCTCTACGGTTGGTCCGAGGACAGAAAGAGCGCTTTCATAGCAGGAAAGCCGACATTGCTCGCGAATACTAAATGATAACGAATTATGGTGAGGGCATGAAGAGACAGGAGATAGTAGCGATGGACCGTGACCGGATTCGAATGTTTTTCCATCAATCCCGCGAATGGGCACGCGCCTCGCGTGGCCTCCAATTGTTTCACAGGGCCGCGGCAGATTTAGCCGTGTGTGCCGACATCGATTCCGGTTTTTTTGTTTATCGGCGCCGTGTTTTTACGGACGGGGTGATTCCCCAGCAGGCTGTGGTCTATGAGCCGTGGGGACGGTTTCGGGACGGTAGAGAAACTCTACAGGCTTTGGTGGATGATGTAGTGACGCGACTTTCTGTCCTGGACAGACTGCAAGAGCGATGGATGTCGGTTGATGCGGTCTCCCAAAAATTGCAGCGTCAATGGGAACAGTATGGCATCCGGGCATTTGGGATTTGGCCTCTAATGTCCCGCGAACAAAGGATGGGTGTGCTGGTAGCTGCTAGAACAACATCTGCTGCGGACATTAGCGATGAGACGACGACGGCAGTACTCGACGGGTGTGCGGCTCAGTTGTCGTTGGCACTGGACCTGATTCTTGCGACTCGGATTGCTGAGGACGCCAGTCAACGGGATTGGCTGACTGGGCTTTGGAACCGAAGAGGTCTCCAAGCGCGTTGGGACAGCTTTGTTCAAGCGGCCGAAACGACTGGCAAGCCGGTGCTGATAGGAATTATCGATCTAGACAACTTAAAGCTTATCAACGACCAAGAAGGGCATCCCGCGGGCGACGCAGCCTTACGTCGAGTGGCGCAAATTCTCACCCAACAGGTTCGTGACCAGGATTTAGTGGTGCGATGGGGCGGTGACGAATTTCTAGTGATCACACAAGCAACGGACGTCTATCCCGGCGTTTTGGTTCGCTTACAAGACGCGGTTCGAAGAGAAGCCTCAGGGCTTTCGATTAGTGTCGGCAGTGCCTTGTGGGGAATTGACGGGACGACCTGGGATCAATGTTATGCGGCGGCAGACCGAAAACTCTACGATGCCAAGCGTGATCGCCAGTCGCGGTCGGTATTACCGAAACATACATCCCCAGATAACTCAGGTTCAAAGATCTAAGTGGAGTAAATATGGTGAAATGGATGCATCGGCCAATTCAAGGAGAAGAAATGACGGCCCATATTGGCGGGGACACCTACTGGTGGGACACCGAAAATGTGTCGCACAGAGAATTGCGCTGGCCAAAAAGGACCACCTGGCCGGAATCGCAATGTGGCAAGTGGGTTTTGCCAACCAAGCCATCTATTCCGAGCTAGTCAAAAATATTGGGAAACAACCGTAAACATAAGACTCTATCCTGCCGAGTGAAACCTGTCCGTTTCGCTCGGCTATTTATTTCTTTGGTGCCCCGCTCTTTGACGCGAGGTATTGCCGAATGGTAGTCTTATTACCAAATCCGTCTCGTTAAGGAGATTTTCCTCTTGTTAACCTCTGGATCGCTCATAAGCGGCTAAACTAGCCGCACCAAATCTATCGCGGACAACCTATGATGCTCCTTTCGCATCGGATTTCTTAACGTTGCCTAGGGCCGCTCTCGTCTTCAAGCCAGAGAGCGCGCCATCTCCGACGATAAGTCTCGATGTCTCGGGAATGGGTCGTCTCGAATTGAATGGAGCGACCGAGATTGCTATCGAAAATATTCAGACGCGACTTTGCGAAGTTATTGTTGGGTCAAGGTGTTTCGCTCTTCGGATCCCTAATCAGTCGTCTAGCACTGCCCTTTCTCGTTATTTACACTTTGTCCGCTTCGCCGACCCAAATGGCCTGGGTACGAATTTGTGAGATTGTTCCGGGTATCCTCGTGGGTCTCTTGGCCGGTGTCGTAGTCGACCGGACCGCCCGGCGATCCCTCATGCTGTTCACCGATGTGACCCGTGCTATTCTCATTGGTTCGATCCCCGTATTATTCCTCTTTCATGCTCTCAACTTGGTTGTCGTCATGGCCGTAGCGTCTTTGATGTCGATGGCCTCGATGTTATTTGATAGTGCCTACGATGCGTACCTTCCGACCTTAGTTCCCGTTGACGAACTGGTCGATGCCAATGCCAAGTTATCTGTGATCGCCTCGGTATCTGAGGTAACCGGTTTTGGCATGGCGGGAATATTGTTCAACTTATTGGGGGGCGCACTTACATTTTCTTTTGACGCCGGCTCTTTTGTCGTCTCGGCCGTAAGCCTTTGGGCCATTCGACATCGGGAACCCTCCGCTGCTATCACTTCTGCCAACTCACCCCCCACACTGCATGCCCTCCGTCAGGGGTTGGCCACTTTGTTCACCAATCGACTGCTATTCCGGGCTCTCCTAATGGACACTACCAACAGTGTGTATTTCGGCTTGTCCGGGGTCGCCTATATGTTGTTTGTCAGTCGCACGCTGCATCTCGATCCCATCGTGCAGGGGATTTTATATGCCGTAGGCGGTATCGGCTCCTTGGCCATCGCTAGCGTGACTAATGCCGTGGTCGAACGCTTAGGCAATATGCAGACACTCGTGGTGGGTGCCGTTATCGCTACGGTGGGCACCCTCCTACTACCTCTAGCCACCGGCCCCATCTGGATTTTGGTGATCTTTGTCTTGGGTCAGCAAATCATTGGAGACAGTGGGGACACGCTTTTGCTCATTGGGTTAGATAGCGTTCGTCAAGCACATACCGCGATTGATGTCCTAGGCCGCGTGCGATCCGCGTGGCTCGTAGTCACCGCAATAGGGACGGTGATTGGCACGATAGCCGGGGGACAACTGGCCTCAGTCATCGGACTCCGCGACACGTTATTTGCGGGGGTGGGCATCCGCGTCGTCGTCATTCTGATCACCGTAGCCAGTCGAAAACTCATCTCCCTGAAAAATAGTGGCATTTCCCAGGAGGCTACTCATACGCCGGGGAACTAGTCTCGTCCCCGACGTTAATGGCGAATAAGTGACAACCCGCAGGAAGGAAGAAAAGAAAGAGGTTGTCTCCTTTTAACAACAAGGATGACGTTTGTCATCCTTGTTGTGGTATATTTCCCCATGGACTTCGACTGGGATCCCGAGAAAAACGAACAGAGACTCCACAAGCACGGCTTGGATTTTACAGATTCCGAGGACTGTTTTGAGCATCCGTTACTGGTCCATGAAGATACTCGAAGGGATTATGGGGACCCCGATGAGTGGCGTTAGGCCTGATGCTAGCGATGATTGTGAATATAGTGTTCACGTATCGAAATGACCGCATTCGCATCATTGCCTTAAGGAAGGCTAATCATCATGAACGAGAAATCTATTCCCAGTTCCTCAACTAGGCGCAGTCGCACGGATTGGAACCAAATCCGGCAGATGGCCGACGCCCAAATTGATTATAGCGACAGCCCCGCCCATGAAGACATTCCGGCTAGTGATCGAACAGTTTCAAATAGGTCCCATAGCCTTCACGCTCCAGGCTTGTCTTGGGGATAAAACGAAGTGATGCCGCATTAATGCAATAGCGCAGTCCGCCAGCATCTTGTGGGCCGTCGTTGAAGACATGTCCCAGGTGAGAATTTGCGTCACGGCTTCGCACTTCGATCCGTCTCATGCCATGGCTGGTGTCAACGTGTTCCTTAACCTGGTTGGAGTCTAACGGCCGCGTAAAGCTGGGCCAGCCGCATCCTGCGTCGTATTTGTCTCGGGACGAAAATAGGGGAGTGCCGGAGACAACGTCTACATAGATCCCATCCTCAAAGGTATCCCAATACTCGTTTTGGAACGGCGTCTCGGTGGCATTCTGCTGGGTGACTTGAAATTGAAGTGGCGTAAGTTTTTTAATGCGGTCTTCGTAGGCCATGGTCTCTATCCCTCCTACTTCACTCTATCAGATATTCCCCTAGCCTACCGTATTGACATTGAGGGGTGTAGTTCTTTTCACGGCGCTTAAGGTTGTACGAAACGGGCATACTTTCCCCGAAAAATCTCCCTAAATGAGTTAAACGGTGTGATGACACTAGGGATATAGTCAACACTATCTTACTCCTATCCAATGTTGCATGGTATTGCAGGTGTCCAGTACCACCTTACGGTGTGACGAACCCGACGGAAAACTCGTCCTGAAACATACCTCCGGTGGCCATAATCGGGAAAACTGGGTCCGAAAGCTCCTGGACCCTGCCTGTGGCGTCCACGCGTATCTGGCTATCACCCAAAAAGAAATCTAAAGCGGCAGAAGAAAGTGGTGGCCCTGGACACGTTCCGCCCAGGGGTGTCCCTTCAAGGTCCGGACGGGTCCGAGACGAATGACCGTAAGAAGAGTCTCAAACCCGTTTGCTCACGGATATCCTGACCGACCAAATCGAAGGGGTCATTGTTAGTCACGATGCGGATACGGACTAGTGATAGAGATGGAACGAGTTGGGGTCAGGGCGCGTGTCTTCTATGGTATTCGATGGCATGGCGTATAGGGCATAAAGACTCTCAGCATAAGTCGGGGTCACTTGGATGCTGCAACCTTCTAACATCAATCGTAACTGTTCGGCGTTAACCGGGCGGCCCGCCTCCACTACGCGTTGTATGACGTCCATCGAAGATCCCTCCCATTAATGAGTCACTATGTGAATGCTTCCCGAAAAAATTGGGTTCCATACAGTGATTCGCAACCCATTCGCATAAATTGGGGGTCTCGGTGCAGAGAGATGGGCAGCTCTAACCGTATCAGCATGGTTTATGAAAGGAAAGACAAGGTACCGCTATGCGTTTTGGTGTGAGAAGTGACTGGATTCCCTTCGATTAGAAATACCTATGTACTCCATTCTTATAGATTCGGATAACCAGATACCGTTGCCATAAGCTATCCATGGGCTAACGGTGGTGGACGCCGCGTCGTGGAGATGGGTGGCGTTTTGTGATGCGTTCAAGCTTCCTGAGAGACATCTACGGACGAGCCTGCAATAATTGGCGGCAGGCCTCGATGCGATTTGGGGAAGACATCACCGCCGAAATGACCGCAATGCCGTCGGCTCCGGCTCGCCATACAGCACCGGCATTGCTCGGTTGAATGCCGCCGATGGCGACCACAGGGGCAAGGGATTGTGCCTCTTTACATAAGACTCCAAAGTCATCCACGCCGAGAGATGGACCTGCGTCGCTTTTGGATAATGTAGAATAAACGGGTCCCATGCCAATGTAGTCAGGGGGACTGGATTGAGCAACCGACAATTCGGGCACAGTTCCCACGGAGAGGCCGACAACCAAGTGGGGTGCCCAATGCCGTACGGTAGCTAAGGGCAGATCTTCCTGTCCAATATGTACCCCATCGGCAGCCACGGCAATGGCTACATCGACCCGATCGTTAATAATGAGGCCCAATCCGGTTTGGGCTGTGGCGTTTCGAAACGCCGTGCCGTAACGAAACAACTCGAGACCTTTAGAATTTTTGCCGCGCAACTGCACGACCGTTGCTCCTCCTTCCCGTATGGCCCGGCAAAACGGCAAGATGTCGTCCAAGGCCAATTGCTTGGGATCTACGAGTACATGCAATGTGAGATCCAACTTTTTGACGGGCATGAGCTCTCTCATCCTTTCGGTAAGATAGTATTGTGAAAACGCTGGGGATGAAATGGTGATAAATCCATGGGTGCTGGCTTATTGGTTGCCCATCCCAGGGCAATATCTGCCGTAATGGCTGAAAGCAGCACCCCGTTGCGGTAATGACCGGTTGCGATATAGAGACTGTCCTGGCCTGGCCACCGTCCGAGAATTGGCAGACCATCAGCACTTTTCGGGCGAAGCCCTGCCCAGACCTTTTCCAGATAGAAAGTCGGTTCGGAAATCCTGAAAAACTGCAGTATTTCGGCTAATCGAGTGATACCAGATGCCGTGACACGCGAATCAAAACCCGCATCATCTTCGGTGGCTCCTACGATAAGTCGCCCGTCGCGTTTGGGGACCAGGTAGCTATGTTGATGAAAGATAATATGGCGAAATGGCGCATGATCGGTTTTGAGAGAAAGAATTTGGCCACGGATAGGGGAAAGGGGCAAAGGTGCGCTGACAGAATCCACTATCAGGTGCGACCAGGCTCCTGCTGTGATAATGACACCCGCATCGGCCCAGAGATCCTGTGTGGGTAATTGAACCCCCCGCACCTGCAAGCCATCACGGAGGAGCGAGCGAACTGGCTCACCAAAGAAAGCGTGAACGTTCCGTGCTAAGGCCGCGCGTACGGCAGCTTGCACCAACAATGGGGGATGCACCTGACCTTCTTTGGGAGTATAAATGGCCGCATGGTACTCTGCCAGGCTTGGTTCCAGCTTCTGCATATCGGTAACCCACACGGCACCGAACGACTCTTGCCACGCATAACGTTGACGCAACCGAACTAATTCGTCCTCTTTGGCAATTTGCAACACCCCGGTTGAATGGTATTGAATGTCTATGCCGGATTCTTCCGTGAGCTCTAGAACCAGGTCGGGATATCGGTGCAAACTGTGCATCATTAAGGTGGTAAAGGGTCCGATGGTTCCGGCTTCCGCCAAGGGAGATAAAATACCGGCGGCAGCGCCAGTGGCTTGTTGACCAGGGGCACCCGCATCGACCAAGGCCACCCGAAAACCATTTTGGGCCAAACGCCAGGCCGTCAGCGATCCAATAATCCCTGCACCAACAACAATCCAATCATAGCGGCCGCTCATAAGGAGATCTCCTTTCCGGTTGGTCCGCAGACCGGGCAGGATGGATTAGGCGGCACCGAGACAACGCGTGAGCGTCCTTGAAATAAATCAAACGTCCATAAAGTGCCGGGACGGTCGGCCAAACCGATAAGATGATTAATGGCTTGAGCAGCCTGTAGGGATCCTATCATCCCTACGAGCGGCCCCAGAATGCCGTTGGTTACGCAGTCTACGTCGGCGCCATCGAGAGAGGGCCAAAGGCACGATAAACAGGGAGGCTTACCATAAACCCCCAGGACTTGCGCTTCATATCCCACTGCACCCGCAAAGATTACGGGCACGCCGTTAGTAAGAGCCCACTGATTAATCCACTGTCGAGGCAGGGCGGAGTCGAGCCCATCTAAAATCAAGTCGTGTGAACCGATTAGGGACGCTCCGTTGTGCTCAGCAAGATAGACGGGAAGGGCATTCACTTCACAATTCGGTGCTAAGCGCAGAAGAGCCTTCGAAGCCGCTGTTACCTTGAAAGATCCGATGTCAGCGGGACCAAATAGCACCTGTCGTCCGAGATTTGACGCATCGACGCGATCGCCATCAATGAGCGTCAGATGACCTACGCCTTGAGCTGCCAGATATTGCGCCGAGGCGTTGCCGAGTCCCCCTATCCCTACAATGGCGACTCGCGCCGATCGGAGACGATCCAGTCGATCTGGTCGCACACCAGGGAGTGCGAGAAGTCGTCGCACGCGTTCTTTGTCGGTAATCAGGGGAAGCTCGGTACTAGGATCGGACATGGGGCATCCCTGATACTGGAGACGAAGGGCTGGCTTCTTCGCGTTTCGGCATACGGCCCGCTTGTGCTCCCCAATAACCGGCCGCGACAGCAGCCTGCATGGCGCGTGCCATCATTACCGGATCGCGGGCCAACGCGATGGCCGTATTGACAAGCACGGCGTCCGCTCCGGCTTCCATGGCCATCGCGGCATCGCCCGGACTGCCGATACCTGCATCAACGACGACAGGAACGCTCACTCGTGCCTTGATCCGTGCAATTTGACGAACGTCAAGGATTCCCTGGCCGGACCCAATTGGGGATCCGAGTGGCATGATGGCATGAGCCCCTGCCCTTTGTAAATGGTCGGCCAGGACAGGGTCCGGCGACGTATAGGCCATCACGGTAAATCCTTCTTCGACTAGACGTTTCGTTGCTTCTAAGGTACCGATGGGATCGGGCCACAACAAATCAGGATCCCCAATCACTTCCAATTTTATAAGGGTGCCGATGCCTGAAGCGCGAGCTAGGTGAGCCACCTGAATGGCTTCTTCGGCAGTGTAGCAACCGGCGGTATTCGGCAAGATCGTGCATTCGGACGGGATGGCATCGAGAATAGTGGGCTCTTCCGGGTTTTTCAAATTTACTCTGCGGAGTGCCACGGTGACAAGATCGGTGCCTGCCGCCTCGAGTGCTTGGCGCATGGTATCGAGAGTGTCATATTTCCCGGTACCCACGAAGAGGCGGGAGCGAAACCGGTAGGAACCTATGGGAAGCGCCGGAATTTCAGGGACCGTGAGCATCATGATTAGCCTCCTCCTACAAATCGAATGATTTCTATGGTATCGCCGTCTTGAATCGAAAACTGGCTAAAGATGTCGCGACCGACAATGTCGCCGTTGGCAATAACGGCCAC
The DNA here is from genome assembly GCA_027343695.1 of Sulfobacillus sp. GTDB lineage: Bacteria > Bacillota > Sulfobacillia > Sulfobacillales > Sulfobacillaceae > JAKADJ01. Next base: position 14,891 of record DAHWKJ010000071.1, read on the forward strand.
CGCTTGATGTTGGACACGAAAGTGGTCCAAAAGATCGCCGACAGTGGCCACGTTCGTCACTTGGATGGGTTCGCCATTAACGGTAAGTTCCACCGTGATACCCCCTTTATTGCGCTGAGATTATCCATTCCGGGGCGTCCAATGCCGCCCGAATCCTTTGGGCGGCTTCGACAGGCTCGCGGGCTTCCCAAACCCCATCCGCCACAACCACTCCGCTTAGGCCCTGCCCGCTCAAAAGAGGTGCGGTGTGTGCGGTAATTCCTCCAATGGCGAGGATTGGTGCTCCTGCCTTAAGACGAACCGCCGCCAAGTTGTTGCGAGGTGGGGCATCGGGTTTGGATCGGGTCGGGAAAGCATGGCCCCATACTAAAATATTCGCCTGATGGTGCCACGAGACTTCTTCCGGAGTATGAGCCGATGCCGACAAGATGCCGGGCCAATGATGTTTTAGTAACGACGCCGGAACTTGCTTGGATGGGAGATGCCAGCCCTCGGCCTCTAGCGTCAGAGCCACTTCGAGCGGTCCATTTACCCACAGGGGGGTGTTGGGAACGACACGACGCACGGCCAAGCCGAGCTCCCAGAGTGCACGAGGATGCTCCCGGGGATTCCGAATCAGGATGGCATCGGCCAAGGGCATCACGGATGCCATGACATCCCATCCCGATTCGGGAAACCGCGGCCCATCGACCAGTATGAGGAAAAGTGGGCGACGCCATGGTGTTAAGGGTCTCACAACCGGCTCCCCTCCTCACTTTAGCTGGATGTACTGCCTGTCGAGTCTGTCTTCTGCATGCCGTACTCACAAGCGGTGGTGACTTTTATTCTCTGGCCGTGTGATCCGTATGCTACAGAATTTGGGGCCACACATGGAGCAAAAGTGGGCCGTCCTGGCCGATTCTGTCGGTAACGTTGCGTGGTGACACCGAGGGCTCACTTGGGACCCAATTCCAGCGTGACTCAAAACGGGTTGTGGAGAGCGCGTCATCAAGTCCGCGTGCGCCCGCATCGTCCTGCTGGGGCAGGAAACCACCCGATTAGGGCAGCCCCCATTGTAGAAGTGCCCGGTGCCACATCAGTCGTCAGGGGTCCCCGTGGTGAAAATGGCGCCTCATGACAGACCCCCATTTCGCGTTCGGTGTTGCAAATTTCATAGGAGAGAATCCTTTGCAACAAACAAAAAATCGCTGTTCCAGAAGGAGTAGCGACCGTGTAGGCAATCGTGTGCCGGTGTCCCTCCGCTGGCATTATCCAGATCAGGTGTTTCGGTCGGTAGCAATCTACCCTCTCAGCCTGGCACTCCAAGCTCCCGATAAGCCTATGAATTTATACATGCACCGTAACATATCGACACCTATTAAACAAGGGTATCAGGATTTTGTGATGGATCAACGGCTTCTGAGGCTGAACAAAACCGGGACGTTGCGTGTTGATCGGCTCCATGTATCGAGACAGGGATATTCGACCAAAATGAGTGGATCAGGGACGAGTACTAATGTACTAACGCCCCCAAGAGCGCATGATTCGTGTGATAAAGTATTGCACTGCGAGGTGAGGACAATGCCACGTCCAAGGGGCAAGCTTCAAGGCTGTCTCAGGGTCGGATCCGCCCATCGGGATTAATGGTCATCGCCTGCAAATCGAT
>DAHWKJ010000074.1 GCA_027343695.1 Sulfobacillus sp.
GTAACGCAACACAAAGGCCCTCAAATGAGGGCCTTTGTGTTGCGTTACCTGATGTAGAACTATTCTTCGACTCGACTCCGGTCATATACCACGCGGCCTTGGATAATGGTCTTGTCCACGCGACTCAGATATTCGAAGGGATGGCCAGACCAAATCACCACATCCCCATCTTTGCCAGGCTCGATGGATCCCAACCGCTCTCCCACCCCGCACATATCCGCAGGGTTTTGCGTCAAGGCCCGAATCGCGTCGGCCTCTTCCATTCCTTCCCGTACAGCAAACGCCCCGCTCACCACGAGGTATTGCACCGGAACTACCGGGTGATCCGTAATGAGCGATACTTTGACTCCATTTTTGGCCAAAATCCCTGGCGTCTTGAAACTCCGCTCCCGCACTTCCACCTTGACACGGGCCACGAGGCTTGGACCCATCGAGACCGGTGTGTTCGCTTCGAGTAACTGGTCGATAACCTTAAATGCTTCCGTCCCATGTTCAATGATCTGCCGGAGTCCAAATTCTCGAGCGATCCGCATCGCCGTCAGAATGTCGTCGGCACGATGAGCATGGGTCCGGATGGGAATAGTTCGCTGAAGCACCAAACCTAGGGCTTCCTTGTCTAAATCTCGTGAGGTTTTCTCGGGATCCTGTTCTCGTTTACGTAAATACTCTTGGGCATCTACCAGGGCTTGACGAAATACTCGAGCCACTCCCATTCGAGTCATGGGAGCCTTCTTATCGGTCCCGTAGACACGTTTGGGGTTTTCTCCCATCGCACTTTTCATTCCCGACGGTGCCACGAGAATCATATCCTCGACATCTTTACCCCAGAGTCGCAGCGTAGCCCCTTGGCCTCCGATCACGTTGCCACTACCCGGAGTGACCCATGCTGCGGTGATACCGCCGCGGATCGCGTCATGCAGGGCCACGTCTTCAGGATAAAATCCGTCGATTGCCCGCACTGCCGGGGTCACGGGGGTAATCATTTCGTTGCCGTCGGCTCCCTCGCGTCCCTCTCCGTCGTTAAAGACCCCAAGGTGCGTGTGCGAATCGATAAAACCGGGAAAAACGTATTGCCCATGGGCGTCGATGATAGTGGCCTCGGAAGGTACCACCACATCCGGACCCACGGCCACAATTTTTCCCTCGTCATTGATGAGCACCGTCGCTCCATGCACGGCACCATGGGTTACCGTTTCTACACGTCCCCCGACAATAGCAATCATACGAACACCCTTTCTATTTTTTCGTGTGGGTACGGTTACGTAAGCGTTCCGCGCGCCGCGACTCCGCCGCATGAAACCGCTCTTCTTCCTCCGGAGTAGTCAAAATGAGAGGCGGCACCTCGACCGGCTTACCCGTATCGTCTAGCGCCACAAAGGTCAAAAAGGCGGTACTGGTCTTTTTCACATCGCCGGTCATGTCCTCGCGAAACACCTCGACCCCAATCTCCATCGAGGTGCGACCCGCCCAGTTCACCTGGGCCACCAGTCGCACCACTTGGCCCACTTTTACGGGATGTAGAAATTCTAAGCTATCCATAGACGCCGTGACCGCGACATGGCCCGCATGGCGTGCAGCTGCCATCGCAGCCGCCAGGTCAATCCAGTGCATGACCCGGCCTCCCAGAATATTCCCCAACACATTGGAGTCCCCGGGTAACACGAGTTCTGTCATTTCGGTCCGGGAATTGGCTACCGTTTTCCCTTGAGTCAGAGACACCGTATGTTCCCTCCTGTATAAGCTCTATGTTCTCGCTGCATGCTACCGAGAAAGCACGTCCACGTCTAGTCTACCAGTCACGAATAAAAGGAGCGAATCATTTTGGGGATTAAGACGCCATCGGGCCACACCAAACATCCGAAGCACAGTGCCGCCAAGCATCAGTCGTTTCAACGGGATTTGAAATCGGGCACCCTCACTCTCTTAACCCTAGGTGGCATTATGGGTTCAGGTCTCTTTATGGCCAGCGGATTGGCAATCGGCCATGCCGGACCTATCGCGCTGGGTTTGTTTGCAGTAGGAGCCCTAGCCATGTATTTAGAGATAACGGCCTTGGCTGAAATGTCGATCGCCACACCAACACCGGGATCCTTTTTGGTGTACATGGAGAAAGTTTTGGGACCTGGTTGGACCTTTGTGTCTGGATGGATCTTTTGGTTCTCGAGCGTCCTGACCATGTCTAGTGAAGTCACCGCGGCGGCATTATTTACGCGGCTCTGGTTCCCCGGCGTGTCTCTTTGGATTTGGTCTTTAGCCTATTCCATTCTCATTGTGGCGATTAATTTTATTAGTGTCCGTGGCTTCGGCACGATCGAAGGCGTCATGGCTGGTGTAAAAACCATTGCCGTGCTTGCCTTTATTGGCGCCGCTGCGCTCTCGCTATGGCACATCATCCCCGGCTCTAGCGCTCCTAAGACTCCGTTATACAACTACACCGCACACGGGGGCCTCCTCCCTCATGGGTGGTATGGGGCCCTTCCCGCGATGCTATTGGTCTTATTTAGTTACGCGGGTACTGGGGTCATTGGTCTCGCGGCAGCTGAGGCCAAGACCCCAAAATCGACGATCCCGCCGGCAATTCGTAATACGGTGGGATTAGTCACGGTGATGTACTTGGGCGCCATTTTTCTCATTATCGGTCTGGTTCCCGCGACGCATATGTCTTCTCATGTGAGTCCCTTTATTTTGGCCTTACGGGCCACTCATCTTCCCTACGCCGGCTTTTTGATGAACCTCGTCTTGCTGTTTGCGGTTCTCTCTACGATGAATGCGGCGCTCTATTCTAACGTCCGTGTCTTATATGGGTTAGCCCAGGCCGGTCAAGCTCCTAAGCGCCTCGGCAACCTCAATAAAAAGGGTCTCCCGGCTAATGCCATCTGGATGAGTTCCGGCCTTTTAGCGTTGACCATCGCCCTCGCCTATTTCCTACCGGCCAAAGCCTACGCGTATCTCGTCACGGCCACCGGGTTTCAAGCCATGTTTATCTGGCTGATGGTTCTCCTCACGCACCTCTACTATCGACCATACCTCGAGAAACATCATCCCGACAAGCTTTCGTATAAACTGTGGGGATTCCCCTTTACCTCAATTTTTGTGATGGTCATCGTAGTCGGTGCCTTGCTGGTCTCGCCCTTGGCCAAAGGCGAACTCTATGGTGCCGGCGTGGGCTTCGGGGGCATCGTGATTGCCTGGGTTGCGTGGATGGCACTGCGCCCCAGGCTTTTGGCTCAATCTCCATCCCGATCCTGAACCTAGGGTCGTCGTTGTAAAACCGCTACCGTCTCGACATGATCGGTGCGAGGGAACATATCGACCGGAGTCGCCCCCGCCAAATTATACGACTCCTTCAACAATGCTACATCGCGGGCCAGGGTCTCCGGATTACAGCTAACGTAAACCAGTTTTTTTGCTTGCAAAGCCAACAGGGACGTTACAACTGGAGTGGCCAAACCAGCTCGGGGCGGGTCTATGATCACGGCCGACGGTGGACCCGAGGCCTCTCGCACCCAATCCAAAATAATGTGTTCGGCGCGACCCACCGTCATTGTCACGTTGTCCGCGTGATTCAAGTCAATATTGGCGCGCGCATCTTTGGCGGCTTCTGGGCTCAACTCTAGGGCTCGAACAGCGTGAGCACGGTCAGAAGCCAAGATCGCCAAGGTGCCCACCCCCGCGTAGAGATCCCAAATCATGTCCATGGGCTCATCGAGAGCGTGCAGCACCAAGCCATAGAGCCTACCCACTTGCTGAGGGTTCACCTGAAAGAATGACTCAAACGACAGGTTAAAGCGTTTATCCAAAATCGTTTCGGTAACCGACGGATTACCCCGAATCAGCCGTGTTTCAGATCCGAGCACCCGATTGTGAGGCGTTGCATTCACGTTCGCTCCGACTCCCACTACGCTCGGCAAAAGGTTCATGAGCTGTTCTGCGGCCATCACCAGCCGGTCATCCCAATGATGCACAATAAACAATACCAGGGCTTCCTGGTTCTCTGTGGAGCGAATCAGGAGATGGCGCATCACCCCTTGCCGCGTGGCTTCGTCGAAGGGAGGAATCCCGAGCTGATTGACAATACCGGGCATCAAGCCGAGAACTTGGTTCACGAGGACATCTTGAATATCACAGTGTTCAGCGGGCACCACCTGATGACTGAGCCGGGCATAGAGCCCCAAAAATGCATTCCCAGCGGTGCCTCCCCAAGGAAATTGGCCCTTATTACGGTACCCGTAGGGTTCCCGGGCCCCTACAATCGGGCGCACCAGGGGATGTTCCAGACGCCCGATGCGAATCAGCGCCTGCCTGACTCGGTCTTCTTTATGGGCTAATTCCGCATCGTATTCCCAGTGCTGAAACACGCAGCCTCCACATTCCGCGAAGATAGGGCAGCGCGGGGTAATCCGATCCGGCGAGGTCTGTTCAATACGGTGAGTCCGAGCCCGCGAAAAGTTGGTCCGGATTTCGGTCACCTCGGCCTCGACCGTCTCTCCCGGTAGGGCGCCGGCAACAAATACCACCCGGCCGCTGGCGTCTTCTGCAACCCCCTCGCCAGCTTGCCCCATACGCTTGATGCGGAGCGCAACACGCGCCCCCACCTTAGCCATCCACGTCAACCGCCGGGCTCATCATCACGACTCGGTGGTCTTCGATAGCCAACGGAACACCCAAAGGCAGTGTCACTTTGCGCGGACCATGACCCGCGGGAAGACCCCACCATAATGCCACCCCGGCACGTTGACAGATGTCGGTGACGACGCGGAGTGCCGTATATTCTGGCATATTTTCTGGAGCCTCACAACGCGTAGCCTCTCCGAACACGACCCCACGGGCCTGAGCCAATTGACCCGACAACCACAGATGCGTCATCATCCGATCAATGCGATAAATCGGCTCGCTCACTTCTTCCAGGTACAAAATTTTTTCCCGGGCATCCACGGCGTACGGCGTGCCTAGGCTCTGCGCTACTAACGATAAATTCCCTCCGGTCCACGGAATAGCTTCCAGTGATTCGGGCGTCTCCCGGGTCAACGGTTCCAATGGGGCATCTCCGAGAATCCGCGTGCCCCCCACCAAGATGTCAAACGCCTCATTACCGTTTTCACGCGACCAGTCCATTTCCACTACCGGCCCATGAAACGTTACCCACTGATAACGACGCTGGAAATACAAGTGTAATGCGGTGATGTCGCTATAACCGATGAGAATTTTCGGGGCTCGGTCCGAAAAGTCGACGCGGTCCAGGTGCGGCAAAAGTCTCGAGGATCCCCACCCACCGCGAGCCAAAAAGACCGCGTCCACCGTCTCATCCAGCAAGGCTGCTACCAAATCCTGAGCCCGGTCTTCGTCATGGCCCGCCAGGTATCCCCACTGGTCCATGATATGCTCGCCCACGGTCACCTCAAACCCACGCTCTCGAATGGTGCGGATTCCTTCTGCTAAACGGGCGGCATCGATCCGGCCCGCCGTCGCCACAATGCGGATGTGGGAACCTCTTTGGAGGGCCTTCGGTCGCTTAAACATGGCTCGCAATCACTTCCCGCAACAAGGCATTCACCAAGTCCGGCTTAGCCTGGCCCTTGGTTGCTTTCATCACCTGCCCCACTAAAAATGCTAAAGCTTTTTCCTTGCCCCCTAAGAAATCAGCCACCACTGCAGGATTTGCCTCGACAATTTGGGACACAATCAGGCGAATCGCCTCGTGATCCGTGATTTGGCTTAATCCAAGACGCTTAACTACCACCTGGGGAGATTCCCCCGTGGCAAACATGGATTCGAGGACCTCTTTAGCCATTTTTCCGGATAGCGTGCCGTCCTCAATCAGGGCCAGAAGCTCCGCAAGATGCGGCGCGGACACCCCAGGATTGTCAAAAGACAGGCCTTTGGCGTTCATGTGACGCGAATAGTCGGATAACAGCCAGTTAGTCACAAGTTTGACGTCTGGATAAATCGCCACCGTTTGGCGCCAAAATCCATATAAAGCACGGTCTTGCACCAGCACATCCACGTCACGGGGTAACACACCCTCCGCCGCGAGCTGATGACGCAACTCTTCGGGCAGGCTTGGCATCTGGTTTTTTTGATCCTCCAACCAGACCGCGTCGAGCACGAGTGGCGGCAGGTCGGGCTCGGGAAAGTATCGGTAATCATTGGCGGCTTCCTTACTCCGTTGGCTATAGGTCGTCCCGGCCGCATCGTCAAAACCTCGCGTCTCTTTGACAATCCGAATTCCCTGCTCCAAAAGCTCTCGCTGGCGGATAATCTCATGTTCAATTCCCCGCTGCACGTTTCTAAAAGAGTTCACATTTTTAATCTCAACACGGGGCAGGTCGGCTAACGAGCCCGTGTAAGACAACGGCCGCAACGACACATTGGCATCGCAACGCATGGACCCTTCTTCCATCCGCAGATCTGAAATGTCCAAGTAGCTCAAAACCGTTCGCAATTCCGTGAGATAGAGCCGTGCCTCTTCTGGCGAATGCATTTCAGGTTGGGACACAATCTCAATTAACGGGACACCCGCTCGATTCAAGTCGACTAGTGAGCCCGTAGCATCACCGAGACGTTGACCAATATGATTCAACTTGCCCGCGTCTTCTTCCAGGTGAATCCGTTCAATGCCAATCGCACGCGGGCCAGCCTCGGTGCGAATCGTCACCTGGCCGTGAGTAGCCAACGGTTGATCATACTGTGAGATTTGATAAGCTTTGGGCAAATCCGGATAAAAATATTGTTTACGGTCAAATTTGGAAAATGAATGCACGGTGCACGAGAGAGCCAATGCGGCTCGAGTTGCCAACGCCACCGCATCACGATTCAGGACGGGTAAGGCTCCCGGCATACCGAGGCATACGGGGCACGTGTGGGTATTCGGATCTTGTCCAAACAGATTGGCACACCCACAAAAAAGTTTACTGGCAGTCTTTAGCTCAACATGGACTTCTAACCCGATAACGACTTCATAATTGTCACTCATCGCGACAGTCCTCCTTGCATCGGCCACGAGGGCACTGGTAATACGGCCTCAAGCGCACTGGCCATACCCAAGATGCGTTCTTCCTCTAGTGCCGGGGCGATCCACTGCAATCCCACTGGGAGCCCGTCGGCAAGCCCAATTGGTTGCGATAAGCCCGGAAGTCCAGCGAGGTTGGTTGTGACGGTAAAGATATCGGTCAGGTACATTTGCAAAGGATCCAAGGCTCGTTCGCCAAATTTGAACGGGAGGTCCGGTACGGTTGGCGTCACGATTAGATCGACCGACTCAAATGCTTGGTCAAAGTCGCGGCGTATCAAGGTCCGTACTTTCTGTGCTTTAAGGTAGTAGGCGTCATAATAGCCCGCAGACAGCGCATGGGTTCCTAACAGAATCCTACGTTGAACCTCGTCCCCAAAGCCTTGAGAACGCGTGCGCGAGTACATTTGGATCAAATCAGGGGCCGTCTCGCGAAATCCGTAGCGCACCCCGTCGTACCGAGATAGATTCGATGACGCCTCCGCATTGGCAATCAAATAGTAGGTGGCGATGGCGTACCGGGTGTGCGGTAATGAAATCGGTACCAAAGTAGCCCCCAAGCCTTTAAGCGTCTCTAGCGCCGCGTCAACCTGGGTGCGCACATTGGGGTCGATCCCGTCTCCAAAATATTCTTCCGGTAGCCCTATCCGCATCTGAGTCGGGTCAGCCACTACCACGGTTGGAGCCGTCGAAGACACATCCACCGACGTCGCGTCATGGGGATCTCTCCCCGATATGACATGCAAGAGTAGCGCTGCATCGCGCACCGTACGGGAAAAAGGCCCCACTTGGTCAAGACTCGAAGCAAAGGCAATCAGTCCATACCGTGACACCCGACCGTAGGTTGGTTTCATGCCGAAGACCCCACAATAACTGGCTGGCGTGCGTATCGAGCCGCCGGTGTCTGAACCTAACGCTAACGGTACCATCCCCGCCGCCACCGCCGCAGCGGACCCACCCGAGGAACCGCCCGGGACCCGGGAGATATCCCATGGATTTCGTGTCACCTGGTAAGCCGAGTGTTCGGTCGAAGAGCCCATGGCAAATTCATCGAGATTCACCTTGCCGACGGGAATCGCCCCGGCCGCGAGCAAACGCTCCACCACCGTCGCATCATATGGAGACATAAATCCCTGGAGCATTTTTGATGCAGCAGTCGTCGGCATCTGCCGCGTAACCAGGTTATCCTTGATCGCCACCGGGACTCCGGCCAGCGGAAGTGATTTCTTTTGGTCACGCGTCAGTTCAGAATCCAACCGCCGAGCGGATTGTCTGGCCCCTACGTCATCCACGTACAAAAAAGCCCCAATATTTGAGTCCACGGCGGCAATTCGCTCCAACGAGGCGTCCACCAACTCGAGCGCGGACACCTCGCCGGATTGGACCCGACGAGCCATTTCTACCGCATCCCAGTCCAAACCGGCCATTATTGGCCACCCCCATCCAGGATCTTTGGGACCACAAACATGGCTGACACGACTTGCGGTCCGTTTTGAGTGGCCAATTCAGCCGATAGAGAGTCCTGAATGACATCCGATCGCCACACGGTGTGCTGCTCGACTACCTGACTCGTAGGCGACACCGATTCCGTATCCAATTCGTTCAATAGATCTATGTACTCCAACACCCGACTTAACGTGCCGGCCATCTCTTCGAGTTCGGATGGTTCAACCGAAAGGCGGGCGAGATTCGCAACATGTAATACTTCCTCTTTTGACAGCAGCATAAATTCCCCTCCAATAATCTCAAAATTATATCACGAGTTGACACCAACTCTAAGCCCGAAAGGCCTTGCGTGTTATCGCACGGCCTTAGACTCTTTACCATTCGGTGAATGTGGCGAGGTACCGCACCGGTTGACGAGTAGCGACGGGGCATGCACGGAACCGAGCTCCCTTCGAGGCACGCTACATCCGGACATTGTGCTGGAATCAGGGTGGATGTCCTATCACGACCGTCCATTGGTTATGGCCCAAACCGTTGGTCGCATCCGGCCGCGACACATCAAAATAAGGGCGCTCTCTTATAAAGTAGCGCCCTTACTAGCATCCATTGTGAACCCTAACGGAAGTGGCAGGCCACCCAGTGACCCGGAAGAGATTCTTTGAGTATCGGGCGGTCCACTTTGCACTGATCCTGCGCAATGGGACACCGCGTGTGGAAACGACAACCAGTTGGCGGATTAACCGGACTGGGAACATCCCCTTGTAAAATAATCCGTTCCCGCTTTAAAGTTGGGTTTGGGATCGGAATCGCGGAAAACAAAGCCTCTGTGTAGGGGTGTAAAGGCTTTTGATAGATTTCTTCAGCATCGGCAATCTCTGCCATGGCCCCTAGGTACATCACGCCTACCCGATCGCTGATATGGCGAATAACGTTTAAGCCGTGAGCAATAAATAAATAGGTCAACCCGAACTCTTTTTGCAGATCTTCCATCAAGTTCAAAATCTGCGACTGAATCGACACGTCTAAAGCCGAAACCGGCTCATCCGCCACAATCAGCTTGGGGTTTAGCGCAAGTGCACGCGCTATTCCGACACGCTGCCGCTGACCTCCGGAGAACTCATGGGGATACCGACGCATGTGATACCCAGCGAGCCCCACCACTTCCAGCAGTTCTTTGACGCGGCGCTCCCGCTCGCGTTTGTTGCCCATACGGTGAATGGCCAGTGGCTCTTCGATGATCTCGCCGACCGACATCCGGGGATTCAACGACCCGAACGGATCCTGAAAGATAATCTGCATCTCGCGACGCAATCCGCGGAGTTCCGACTTCCCTAGACCCACTATTTCTTTACCTTCAAATTTAATCGACCCCGATGTGGGCTCAATGAGGCGTAACACGGCCCGACCGGTGGTAGTCTTGCCACACCCAGATTCCCCCACGAGCCCTAAGGTTTCACCGCGTCGCAAATCGAAGCTCACGCCATCTACCGCTTTAACATGGCCCACTACCCGAGAAAATAGCCCTCCCGTAATCGGAAAATACTTCGACAAATCTTTGACAGATAGAAGGATATCGCCTTCTTCAGGCGGATTGTTTAACACGGCGCTCATGACACAGCCTCCTTGCCTTCAGAGTGCAACCAACAACTCACCTTGCGTCCATCGCTGACTTCGGTCAGCACCGGAGCTTCTTGACGGCAGATATCCATCGCCTTCGGACAACGCGGTGCAAACGAGCACCCCTGGGGAAGGTGAAGCAAGTTCGGTACAGTTCCTTCGATGACATGCAGTTTTTCCTTCGTCCCGACATCCAGACGAGGAATCGATTCTAAGAGACCGAGAGTATAGGGGTGCAATGGTTCACGGAACAGATCCACCGTGTCGCATTCTTCTACCACTTTACCTGCATACATCACGGCGACCCGATCCGTCATTTCAGCCACAACACCCAAATCATGAGTAATCAGCATAATAGCGGTATGAAATTCACTCTTGAGTTTACGCATCAGGTCCAAAATTTGCGCTTGAATCGTCACGTCGAGTGCCGTTGTGGGTTCGTCAGCAATCAACAATTTCGGATTACAGGAAAGCGCCATGGCAATCATCACACGTTGACGCATCCCCCCTGACATTTGGTGGGGATATTCACGGGCACGCCGCTCTGGGGAAGGAATCCCCACCAGTCGCAACATGTCTACGGAACGCTGAAAGGCTTCGCGTTTCGATAACTTCTGATGTAGGATGATTGATTCCGAAATCTGGTCACCGATGGTATAGACCGGATTAAGCGAAGTCATAGGTTCCTGAAAGATCATAGCAATATCATTACCACGAATCCTGCGCATTTGGTCCGCAGTCTTCTTGAGTAAATTCTCCCCTTGGAAAAAAATCTCGCCAGCTACAATTTTCCCGGGAGGGTTGGGAACCAATTGCATAATGGACAACGATGTGACACTCTTACCGCATCCGGATTCCCCCACAATCCCTAGGGTCTCTTCCGAATCGATATGAAAGCTTACACCATCTACCGACTTGACAACCCCCTCATCGGTAAAGAAGTGGGTATTAAGATCTTTGACTTCCAGGACCTTGTCTGCCACGGTCATTCTCTCCTTCCACCCATTGCGTCTCAGTTCGTCTTAAAAATTTTCAAAAATTAATTGAGATGACACAATCCGACAACCTATCGCATCCCATTATACGGGCGACTTCGGTGAACGACAATGGGTATTCATTCCTGGACCATCTCCGACTAGGAAGTCTCAGGTGCTATTGGCAGATTCGCCACCCAAGCCAGAAATTCCTGCTCTCTCATCATTTTCACATTTAATGACGTGGCCTTAGCCACTTTGGATTCTCCAGGTTTTTCTCCCACCACCACGATCGCGGTCTGATTGGATACTGACGTCGCCACGCGGCCCCCGAGATCGGTCACAAACGCCTCCGCTTCCCGACGGTTCCAGTGCTCAAAGGTTCCTGTTAAGACCAGGGTTTGGCCCTCCAAGGGCCGCCTGGTCAAGGGTTTTTGTGCCTCCCGTTCTTGCACATTGACGCCTTGTGCCACCAATCTGGCTAGGACCTCCCGATTCACCGGTTGCGCCATAAATTCCACCACACTCGCAGCGATACGCTCGCCTACGTCGGGAACGGCTTCCAATTCTTCCTGTGACGCGCTCATGAGAGCCTCTAAGTCCCCAAAATAGGAGGCCAGCAGGGACGCTACCCGAGAACCCACAAACCGAATGCCCAGCCCAAATAAAAGCCGAGTTAAACTCCGATGGCGACTCGCGTCAATGCCGGCAATTAATTTGTCGGACAAAACTTCCCCAAATCGCGGTAGCTTCAGCAAATCTTCGCGAGTCAGATGGTAAAGGTCTGCGACGGTACGAATAAGCTGACTCTCCAAAAGCAGATCGACGGTTTTTTCACCGAGTCCGTCGATATCCATGGCGTCCCTTGAGGCAAAATGGATCACGCTTTCTCGAAGCTGGGCAGGGCATCCCATGCCCCCTGTGCACCGATAAGCGGATTCGCCCGCCATTCGCATCACTTCCGAACCACACTCAGGACATGCCGTAGGGATTGCATAAGGCAAGGCTCCCGTGGGACGCAATTCCGTCTCGACCCGGACCACTTCCGGAATAATTTCTCCGGCTTTTCTCACGAATACAAAATCACCAATGCGGATATCCCGCTCTCGAATGATGTCCCAGTTATGCAAAGACGCCCGTGCCACCGTGGTCCCCGCAAGCTGCACCGGCTTTAGGAGAGCCGTCGGCGTCAAAACCCCGGTGCGTCCGACCGACACCACTATATCGTGGATTTCAGTTAACACTTCTTCTGGCGGAAACTTATAGGCCATGGCCCACCGCGGAGCCTTTTGGGTTTGTCCCACGATTGTGTGGGCCTCTAAATTATCCAGTTTTAATACCAGGCCATCCGTATCAAAGTCCAGCGTGTGACGTTCAATCGCCCACCGTTCAATAAACTGGACCAAGTCCCCAAAAGATTCCGCTAAAGCCCAGTGATGTTCAACCGGTAATCCCCACCGAGTCAGAGATTTCAGTGCCTCACTTTGGGAGGTGATGCCCAATGCCTTGGCGCCATCTCGAATCTCGTAAAAAAACGCAGATAGGTGGCGTTCGCGGGTCACTTCGGGATCCAATTGACGCAAAGACCCTGCGGCCGCGTTACGTGGGTTGGCAAACAAAGCTTGTCCCGCCCGACTTCGTTGTTGATTCAACACGTCCAAGCCATGGCGTGACATATAGACTTCTCCACGTAATTCAACGGTAACCGGAAACTTAAGCGCCCGTGGGATGTCCGCGATGGCCAAAAGATTCATGGTCACGTCCTCTCCCTGATGACCATCGCCACGAGTGGCACCCCGCACCAAGTGTCCATTGTCATAATTAACCACAACACTCAAGCCGTCGATCTTTAATTCCGAGCAAAACCTAGGGTTTTCGTCACCGAGAAGTGCGGCCGTCCGATGGTAAAAATCTTGGAGTTCATCGACGTTATGGAGGTTTCCCAAACTTAATACGGGTTCATCAAAAACAACCGATTTGAGAGTTCCGCTCGGGCGCCCACCCACGGTGTTGGTCGGAGAGTCTTTTCGCTTGAGCGCCGGGTATTCGTTCTCGAGACGGGTCAATTCCATGACCAGTTGGTCGTAAGCCCCATCCGAAATCTCCGCTTGGTTCTCCTCATAGTACAAGCGGTTATGCCGGCTAATCTCTTGGCGCAACCGTTGTATCGCCAACTCTGCCTCGCGCTCGACCATTCTACACCTCGGCCCCTTCGCGCGAGAGCTGAGCAAACTTGGCAAGGAAGGACCGGACTCCGCCTCCCGGAAATGCAATAGTCAACTCGGCATTTTCTGCTTCTCCCCTGAGGGCCACGATGGTTCCCCATCCGAAACGAGGATGCCGCACTCGTTCACCCACCATAAACTGGGCTAAGGTTTGCGCCTGGGGCCGTGAGATGCGATCGACCGTAGTCGGCCGTTCTGGCGTATGGATGAGTTCCGAGGGGATCTCTTTCAAAAACCGCGAGAGGGGATTGGCCATGGTACGTCCCATCATCGTCCGGGTCTCAGCCGTAGTGAGGTGCAATTCGTCCTGGGCTCTCGTAATCCCCACGTACATTAGACGACGTTCTTCCTCAATGTCCCCGTCCTCCAATGAGCGTGCATGGGGCAACACGCCTTCTTCGAGCCCGCCCATCACAACCAAAGGAAATTCCAATCCTTTGGCACTGTGTAAGGTCATGAGCCAGACGCCCCCCTGGTCGTCTTGGGTTTGATCCCAATCCGAAACCAAAGCCACCCAACCTAAAAACTCACCCAGATCGCGCGTATCTTGTTCTTCCTCGAAACGCTTAGCCACCGAGATGAGTTCTTGAATATTTTCAATGCGATCCTCACTGTCGGCTCCCCGCTCATTGCGGTAGGCCGTTAACATTCCACTCTCCTCGGCCACCATACGCACCGCTTCGGTTAAAGACAGAGCGGGCAACATCTCGTTCCACCGATGAAAGAGGCTAGCCAATTCGTATCCGGATCGTTTCGCACTGGCCGTCAACCCATCAACCTCCGACGCGTGGGTCAAAGTCTCTAACAAAGAGCACTGATGCTCTGATGCATAATCGCGAAGTCTTTGTAGCGCAATGTCACCAATGCCGCGACGCGGGAAGTTGACGATCCGCGCCAAGGCTATATCATCTTGGCCATTAAATAAGACCTTCAAATACGCCAGCAAATCTTTGACTTCTTTACGATCATAAAAGCGCTTGCCACCCACCAGACGATAGCTGATTCCGGCTCGCGTCAAGGCCATTTCAAAGGCCCGGGATTGGGCGTTAGTCCGGTACAGGATGGCGCAATCCGACAGCGATCGCCCCCGTCTGACTTGCTCATGAATCACTTCGGCCGCATACCACGCCTCACTCTCCTCGTCTGCGGCACGAAATACCTTGAGTTTTTCCCCTTCGCCCCGGTCCGTCCATAAAGATTTCCCCAGCCGTTCTTGATTATGGGCTACGACCGCGTTCGCCGCCGCCAAAATCGTCTCCGTCGATCGATAATTTTGCTCCAATTTTATGATTTGAGCACCGGGAAAATCCCGCTGAAACTCTAAAATATTGCGCATATCGGCGCCCCGCCAGCCGTAGATCGACTGGTCATCGTCACCAACCGCACAAATATTCCCCGAATGAGATGCCAAGTGCCGAATCATCCGATATTGTGCCAGATTGGTATCTTGATACTCATCGACAAACACATAACGAAAACGTTCCTGATAGCGCTTCAATACATCAGGTGCTCGATCAAAGAGTGCGACTGTAAAGAAAATCAGGTCATCAAAATCCAGGGCATTCAAGGTCTTCAATCGGGTCTGATACGCCTTATACACTTGTCCTACCCGGTTGCCAGAAAAGCTATGGTCTTCCCATTGATCCGCACTCATGAAGGCATTTTTGGCGCGGCTGATCGCCCCGAGGAACATGGCCGGAGGCCACTGCTTGTCATCCCAGCCTAACTCCCTAATAATTTCTCGCACAAGTGCTTTCGAATCGTCCGAATCGTACACCAAAAACCGTGGATTGTAGCCTAAGACCTCAATGTTTTCTCGTAGGATGCGCACCGCGATAGCGTGAAACGTCCCAACCCACATCCAGCGACTTTGTTCCCCTACCAGGAGATCGATCCGTTCCCGCATTTCTCGAGCAGCCTTATTGGTAAAAGTAAAGGCCAAAAGCTGTCCAGGATGTACTCCATGAGCCTCGATTAAATGCGCCATGCGGTACGTCAAAGTCCGCGTTTTACCGCTCCCTGCTCCGGCCAATAACAACAAAGGGCCCTCTGCAATTTCGCAGGCCCGACGCTGCTCAGTGTTCAGTTGATCCAACAAATTCATTCGTGATAGCCTCCCGGCGCATGCTTAGCTTCATTATACCATGCAGACTTTGGGCTCGCCTCTAATGGATTGTCTCCCCTGGACCGAAATTCATTACCAAGTCGAAATCCGGGAAACTCTGAGGATCGCCGCTTCCATGGCCGACAACAATCGCGCCAGTTACCGCGTCTTGAGCGTGAATCCGAGCACTCATGTTATGGCGTGACCAGACCAAAGTGTCCGGTTCGAGGGGGTCCGATTCGGGAATTCCAAAAGCCCAACTCAAAAGATTCTCGATTTCACTACGCCCTAGTGCCGAATTCTGGACTCGGTACCATACCTCTAACTGATCCGCCGAAAAACGCCATCCTTTGATTTTCCCTTGATGTAAAAAGCCCGTACCCGAAGTCGCTTCACGCCAAGACACGACCATCCACCACACCTCTCTAATGTACTAAAGTAGTATAGCATAAAAACTTCAAAGAGGATTTGCCGTTTTTGGATGGTCGGTTTCGAAGTAATGATCAGAAAAGAACGCTATGGCTATGGGGTGGTTGACGTCATACGATCCAAAACGAGCCGGTATCCATCGGCCCCAAACGTTAACGACCGTTTAACGCGTGAGATAGTTGCCGACGACGCTCCAGTAATTCGAGCAATGTCTTCGTAGGTTTGACCTTCATCTAACATTTGTGCGACGGCCATCCGTTGAGCAATCGACTGAATTTCCGCTGCCGTGAGAATATCTTCCAAGAACTTGTAGGTGTCCTCTACCGTGTTGAGGCTTAATATCGCCCGACACAGCAAGTCTGCCTCACTGCTCCGAAGCTTCGAATTCATAGTGCACCTCACCTATCCATTTGATAGGTATTGTGCGCGTCCCGTAGCCGAATTACAAGTTAGTAACTCAGTTTAGGCTCCAGAGCCTCCTCCTGAACTTCCCAATCCTCCACTACTACCACCAGAAGATCCGCCCGAAGAACTCGAACCCCCACTACTACCACCGGAGGATCCCCCCGAAGAACTCG
This sequence comes from Sulfobacillus sp., assembly GCA_027343695.1. Lineage (GTDB taxonomy): Bacteria > Bacillota > Sulfobacillia > Sulfobacillales > Sulfobacillaceae > JAKADJ01. The sequence goes on from DAHWKJ010000074.1 coordinate 16,383, forward strand.
AACCTCCGCTACTACCACCGGAGGATCCGCCAGAAGAACTCGAACCTCCGCTACTCGACGAGCCGCCTGAAGAGCTCGACGACGAGCTAGAGCCGACCATCTTGAGGATGCTCGCCTTCACCGAAGAATCAATGGCCATCGTGATAGTGGGAGACGCCATAGCCTTTTGTACGTCAGACTCCAGGGTTTTTTGAAACGTTGGACTTGACATCGCCAACATGACGGATTTTTCGAGAGCGGTTTGGCCCATCGGCGTCATAAGACTTTGTTGTAATTGGGTTGTGGAGATGCTTTCGGCGATCACGCGTTGCATCCGGGGCGTTTCCATTTCATCCCGAACCGCCTTTTGAATCTCCATTGACGGCATCGAGGAGGAACTCGAAGAGCCCCCGGAAGACGACCCTCCGCCCGAACTTGAACCACCGGAGCTCGAACCTCCCGAACTGCTGGACCCGCCAGAGCTTGAACCACCGGAGCTTGAACCTCCCGAACCGCTGGACCCGCCAGAGCTACCGCCACCATGACTGGTCGCGGTGCTCCCGTGTTGGGGGGAGGGCGCTCCCATCGTAAACGCACATCCACCAAGCATTGAGGCGAGCACACCGCCTGCCACCACTAATGCGCCTATCTTCTGTACCACACCGCACCTCCATGACGTTTGTGGGTAGTGTTACCCGACCATGGAGATTCTAGTACCCGATCACGTGGTATTACCCACCCATGATGCCATAATACGGTGCGAGATTTTAAAGACAATCCGGAAGAAAACTGCCGAGTTTATCGTTCTAGTCCAAGGCCGATCATCGAACTTTTCGCCACCTTCCTGTTTCATGGCGTCATGGTTTTGTCAGGAAAGGGTGAGCCGCCGCGTGCATCGGGTAGGGTTTTGCGCAACGCGGCGGGACGATGAAACGGTTCGGGTCGTATCCGCGCTCAGTCATAACGCCGATAGTCACCCGGTGTCCGTTCAACCCTAGGTAAATTTTTAAGAAACTGTTAAAAGCCTCTGCGGCTCCAAAGTTTAGGAGTCACGGTGTTCCAAGGCAATATCCTGGCGATATTGCGTGCCCGGTGCATCAATTTGGCTCATAACCTGATACGCTTGGCGTCTAGCGTTCGAAACATCGGGTCCAACGCCTACCACCGTTAAGATCCTTCCTCCATTACCTTCTAAAACGCCATCAACTAACCGGGTAGCTCCTTGAAACACTAAACCGTCTAGATTTTGGGGAATATGAAGCGGTTGTCCTCCTGTGGTAGGATTCGGATAACGCTCATCGGCCAGTACCACCGCGACCGCAGCCTTACCGAAATGGTCGGCGATCCGGGGTAGCCTGCCTTGGGCTAGTTGCATCCACAGTGCTCCCCAATCTTGTTCCACCATGGGGACGATAACCTCCGTTTCAGGATCCCCCATCCGGACATTAAACTCGAGAACTTGGGGACCGCTGGCGGTCAGCATTAGTCCTACATAAAGGACCCCTCGGTACAGCATTCGCTCATCACGAAGAAATTGCATGACCGGGTCTAGGATTTCTTTATTGATCCGATCCTTGGTTTCGGGGTCGAGGCCCGGGACCGGCCCAAATGCCCCCATGCCGCCGGTATTAGGCGCATCAGACCGCGCGTTGACTCGTTTATAATCGCGGGTCAACGGCAACCAGGCATACTCGTGACCGTTGGTAAGGACGTGCACCGAAATTTCCTCACCAATCAGGCACTCTTCCCACAGAATCCCTTCGTCAAAGAGTTCAGGTCGTTCCGTCCACGATTCCGCCACATGCCACGCGGCTTCTCTCGAGTCCACGATCACCACCCCCTTGCCGCCGGCAAGGCCGCTCTGTTTCATCACATGAGGCCACATGGTTTCCTCCTCAATCCAGGCTTGCAATTGAGCCGGGGTGCGCGCCATCTGTGCCCGGGCAGTCGGAATATTGTAGCGTCGCATCACTTCCTTAGCGTAGGTTTTACTGCCTTCCAAAGCGGCCGCAGCTTGACTCGGTCCCACAACCCAATGCCCCTGACTTCTGAGCGCATCGGCCAATCCAGCGACCAGGGGCGCCTCAGGCCCTATAATCACGAGGAGCGGCTCCCGCTTGGCACACCAACTGATCAGTTCTGGGAGATTCTGATACGCAATGCATTCGGCAAGACCGGCAATCCCGGGATTACCCGGTGCCGCATAGACTTTGCTAAAGTGCTTAGATTCGGTAAGACTATAGACCAGAGCGTGTTCTCGGCTCCCCTGGCCCACCACTAAGGCATGTTGCGGTCGCTGCTGATCCATGGGTACCCCCTAATGACGAAAATGACGTTCATGAGTGAAGAATAAGGGAATGTGGCCTTGATTCGCTCGATCGATGGACTCTTGGTCCCGTTGAGACCCGCCCGGTTGTATCACCAAACCGATCCCTGCTTGACTCGCGAGCTCCATCACATCGCCAAACGGAAAGAAGGCGTCGGAAGCCAAAACCGCGCCGCGGGCATGCTCGCCGGCCCGCTCGATGGCTTCTCGTGCAGCATCAACCCGATTGGTTTGCCCCGAGCCTATGCCTCGAGTTACGCCGCCCGCTGCCAGTACGATAGCGTTTGACTTGGCCCAAGCCACGGTGGTCCACGCCAATTCGATATCGGTCAGATAGGACGCAATGTCGACAGCCGGACCTGCCACCTGTTCGAATTGAGACGGCACCGCGATCAGTTGGTCCTGACTCTGAACGATCACGCCGCCGTCAATGGCCCGGATCTCCCATGGTTTCCAGGAGTGTGCCGGCATTTCTAACACGCGAAGGTTCTTTTTAGATTTAAGTACCTCCAAGGCTGCGGGATCGTAACCCGGCGCCAGTATGACTTCCAGAAAGATCTCGCGTAGGGCCTCGGCTGCCTCTTTGGAGACTTCCCTATTAAAGGCTACGATCCCGCCAAAAATGGAGATCGGGTCGGCTGCATGTGCCGCCTCCAAGGCCAACAGCGCCGTCTTGCCGATCGCGACGGCCGCTGGGTTTTGATGTTTAATCACGGCCACGCCACAATCTTTTAATGCACTGACCACGCCCCAAGCCGCATCCGCGTCGGCGAGATTGTTATACGAGAGTTCCTTACCTTGCCATTGCCGGGCTCCAGCAAAACCCGATCCCAACTTGACAGGATAGAACGCGCCCGTTTGATGCGGATTCTCTCCATAGCGGAGGGCATCTCGTCGGATTCCGGACACCACCCAATCCGCGTCCAAAGGAAAGTGTTGGCTAAAGGTGAGCGCAATGGCGGCATCGTATGCCGCCACATGCTTAAAAGCATAAGCGGCCCAGCGCAATCGATCGGTTTCCGTCACCTTGGCCCAATCGCTACCCATTAGCTCTGGATACTGCTGCGGCTCGACCAAGACCACCACGTGGGCATAATTTTTAGCAGCCGCACGAATCAAAGACACCCCACCCACATCGATTTCTTCGACGAGGGATGCGGTCGGCGTAGTTGCCGTCACTTCTTGCGCGCGCTCTCGAAACGGGTAGAGATTCACCACAACCGCGACAATGTTTCGAGAGCCTAGCTGTTCCACATCTTCTTGATCCGTGGGAGTCCGTCGACTTAAGAGACCCGCATAGATGACGGGATGTAATGTTTTCACGCGACCATCCAAGACTTCATCAAAGCCTGTCAGATCTTCCAATGCGGTGGCCGTAATCCCGTGTTCGACCAAATGCCGATAAGTTCCACCACTTGCTAAGATGCCAATCCCCTGCTCATTAAACCACCGGGCCAATTCCACGCTCCCCGCCTTATCGCTTACACTAAATAAAGCCCACGCATCCATGATTCGACCTCCTTATGAGATAAATCCCAGATCACTCGGCCATCGACACCGAGGTGTACCCACCCCCGTTCCAGTGCCCAAACGACTTGTGGATACAACCGATGCTCTGCCATATGAATCTTGGATTCCAAGGCCTCCTGGCTTTCGCCAGGAGGGATCGGTACCGGCTGTTGCATGATAATGGGACCGGTATCTTGACCCTCGTCGACGAAGTGAATGGTCACCCCCGTCCAGCGCACTCCGTGCCGATAGGCCTGGTCAAGCGCGTGCATCCCCGGAAAAGCCGGCAATAGCGAAGGATGTACATTCACGATTCGGCCACGATAGGCCGCCACCGTCTCTGAGGTCAGCCAGCGCATATATCCGGCTAGTGCGATGGCTTCAATGTGGTGGGCGTCTAAAATCTTGCACAGTGCCTCATCGTAACGCTCCCGGTTCCGAATCGTCTTCGAATCGAGAACGACCGCCAACACCCCATAGCGCTCGGCAATCCCCAGAGCTGGAACCTCAGCCCGATGTGAAACCACTAAAGACACTGGGACATTGGCTCGGAGCATTGCGTCAAGGTTACTCCCGGTGCCTCCGACCAATACCGCCCACCTCATACCAACACCACACCCGGCTGTTCCACCACTTCACCGACATCAAAGGCTTGGAGACCCGTTTGATGGAGCAAATCTAACGCCGATTGCGCCTCGCCGGCGGGGATGACCACCATGAATCCAATGCCCATGTTAAAGGTCCGAAACATCTCGGCTTCAGTCACCTGTCCCAACGACCCAAACCAAGAGAAGAGTTCAGGGATTGGCCAAGAGTCACGGATAATGCGCGCCCCTTGACCCGGCGCTAAGGTGCGAGGCAAGTTTTCTAGAATCCCGCCCCCGGTGATGTGGGCTAATCCCCGCACCGAATGCGATTCCCAAAGCCGCCGAATGGCTTGGACATAGATAACCGTTGGCGCCAAGAGACATTCGCCCAATGTCTTGTCCTGGCACTGAGGATATACCTGGTCCCAGGCCAATCCATGGTCCGCTATAATACGATGCAGCAACGCATATCCATTCGAATGAAATCCGGAGGATGCCACCCCGAGAATCCGATCTCCGGGAACCGGAGGCTCCCATCGCTTGACTTGACGCCCCACTACAAATCCGGCCAGATCGTAGACCCCTCGGCTATACAGGGCGGGCATTTCTGCGGTTTCTCCCCCCAGCAATGCGCAATTCGCCTGGCGACAGCCTTCCCCGATACCTTGCACGAGGCTGGCAATGAGCGACGGGTCCAAATATCCTACGGCAATATAATCGAGAAAAAACAGCGGCTCACCACCGCTCGCTAAAATATCATTCACGTTCATGGCCACCAAATCGATGCCCACGGTGTCATGCCGATCCAACGCTTGCGCCACCAACAGCTTCGAGCCCACGCCATCGGCGCCTGCCAATAGGGTCCCGGCATCGTCCCACCGAAATGCCCCCGAAAAAGATCCAATGCCCCCCATCACTTCCGGTCGATGCGTGCTTTCCGCAATCGCTTTAATCCGGTTGACCGCTTCGTTCCCCCTCGTGATGTCCACTCCTGCGTCCCGGTAGGTCAAATGTTTAGGCACGGCTCGGGGCCTCCTTTTCTTGGGGAGGAATCGCCACGGGATAGCCCGCACCAAAGCAGGCCATACACCAGCCATTTTGCGGCCCAAGTCCTGCGGAGAGACCCTCAATCGACAGATATGCGAGCGTGTCGGCTCCCACGGATTTCCTGAGAGCCTCCAGCGACATGGTGCGTGCCGCTAATTCTCCCGCACGGGAGGTATCAATGCCATAATGGCAGGGATCGGTGTACGGAGGTGATGCGATACGCATATGGACCTCTTTGGCCCCCGCTTTACGCAACAGCGATACCAAGCGACGTGATGTGGTTCCCCGCACCAGACTGTCATCGATTAAAATCACGCGTTTACCTGCCACCACTTCCCGCACCGCCGACAGTTTCAGTTGCACGCTAGATTCTCGACCGGTCTGGGTAGGGGAAATGAACGTCCGGGCAATATACCGATTTTTCACCAACCCAAAATCAAATGGGATCCCCGAGGCTTGCGCGTAGCCCATAGCGGCTGGCAAGCTAGAATCCGGAACCCCAACCACAACGTCCGCTTCCACTGGCGATTCTTCTGCGAGACGTCGTCCTAGTTGACGCCGACTCAAATGTGCACTTTGCCCATCGATTTGGGAATCGGGCCGCGCGAAATACACGGATTCGAAAGCACACACCGCCCTTTTAGGAAGACTCTCGGCTGAAATATAAGAGCGAAAGCTGACTCCCTGGTCGCGGATACAAATCAGCTCCGCTGGGTCCACGTCCCTTAGCCACTCGGCTTGCACGGTATCCAAAGCACAGGTTTCCGATGCCAGCATCGTCCCCCCTTCCGGCGATCGTCCTAAGACCAGCGGCCGTATCCCATGAGGATCGCGTGCGGCATAAAGCCCTTCATTCGATAAGACCGCGAAGGCAAAACCCCCTTCTAGTTTCGGCAAACTCTCCAAGAGCGCCTCTTCTAACCCAGTCTGAGAACTTTTCGCCAATAAATGCGCCAAGATTTCACTGTCGGAAGTCCCCTGAAAAATAGAGCCTTCACGTGCTAACTTGGCCCGTAGTTCGCTAGCGTTCACCAGATTCCCGTTATGCGCCAATGCTAACGGCCCGAACCGAGTCTGCATCAACAGCGGTTGCGCGTTGACCAACGAGGATTCGCCGGTCGTGGAATATCGGACGTGACCCAGGGCGGCCTCGCCTTCCCGTAGGATTTCCTCTTCAACCTGCAGCGCTTCCGTCACAAGACCCATACCCTTATGCACGGTAATATTGCCGCGAGAAAGCACCGCGATACCCGCGCTTTCTTGCCCTCGATGTTGCAAGCTAAAAGTCCCCCAATACGCCTTTAGTGCAGCTTGAGGATGTCCCCACACGGCAAAGATCCCACATTCTTCATGAAGTTCACCCCACACGATGGTACTCACCTCCCTCACGAAATGCTTGCCATAACGCCTGGAGTTCCCAGGTCACCGTGCGTCCCGCTTGGATCTTAATCTGGGGAGAATCCGTGGTTTCTCCGAGAATCGCTATCGTCATCCCTGCCCTCTTTGCACTGTGCTCCCAAGTCGCTTGACGGCTGGGGTCTAAAAACACCAGAAACTGTCCGGCTGTTTCGTTAAAGAGCTCCAGTGCGGCTCGATCCGAGCTCAGACGAAGGTCTGCCCCATATTCGGGAGAGGCACTCATCAACGCACGCGCCAATGCGACAAAGAGCCCGCCAATCCCCACACTACGACATGCGAGCAGCCCCACGGTGTCGGGATCACGAGCCCAATCCCCCATCAGTCGGAGCGCCTGGACCGTTCGATCCGGAACAATTCGCGGGTAGGCACCGATTCGGCCTAACAATTCGGCTAACACACTGCCTCCCAACGAAAGCTCTTCGGGAGGGTTAAGCACCGCAATCTTTAGACCCTTGCCGGACGGCCTATCGGGTATCGGGGTTTCTGGATGCGGATGGCGCGCCACAACCCCAAGGGCTGCGGTGGGCCAAATTGCTTGGGAGTGAGTCTCGTTGTGTAAAGAGACGTTGCCCCCCGTCACGGGCACTCCAAAATCTTGCGCCGCTTGGGCGATTCCCCAGACTAAGCCTGCTACCCGCTGATATTCTTCAGGTTTATCGGGGTTTCCCCCGTTAATCCCATCGGTTAACCCCAGCGGCACCGATCCTTGGGTGGCGATGCGGCTCAACACATCAACCACGGCCCCATAGCCTCCCGCCACACTGTCCATCAGAGCCCATCGGGAAGGGGCGGCCACCGCAATCTGTAGGCCGTCAGCCCCCTCTCCGATGCGCAAGATCGCACTGTCATGTTGGGGTCCCCACACCGTACGTACCTGTATCATGGAATCATAACGCTGATAAATGGGCGAACGATCCTGACAATCCGGGTGACCTATGACGCGCAATCCCAAATCGTGGTCCAGCGTTAAGGGTACCGGAGCGGACTCGCCCACAGGCGGTTCCGTAAAGCGTTCCACAAAGTCGTCCGCCAGCACCTGGCGGGGACAGGACGCGACCAGGACTTGGGTGGGCACATCCGCGAGTAGCTGTGTCTCGCAAACGATTCGGAGAAAGTCTCCAGGCATTACCCGGCCCACCTCCGCCACCGGCAGTGCGAAAGTCTCGATCGCGGACAGAGCCGCTTCCAAATTGGCTTCCGGGATAGAGAGCAACATGCGCTCTTGGGTTTCCGACAACATGATATCGTATGCGCTCATACCCGTTTCTCGACAGGGCACTGCTGCAACGTCTAAGCTCACGCCAACGTGTGAAGCATAGGCCAGTTCCGCCAATGCCGAGGTGAGCCCTGCGGCACCCAGATCCTGTACGGCATCCGCCAACCCTTCCCGAACAATGCGTAAGGTCGCTTCCATCAAGAGCTTGCCCATAAACGGATCGCCGACCTGAACCGTAGGACGCATGGCTTCAGTTTCGGTTCCAAAATCTTGTGACGCCAGAAGGCTCGCCCCATGAATTCCATCGCGCCCAGTGGCCTGACCCATTAAGAGGAGCACCGAACCTGGTTTGGCCCCATCGGCTCCGATATGTTGCAAATGAGGGAGCAGCCCCACGGCCAGCACGTTAACCAGAGGATTGGCATCGTAAAGCGCACTATAACCAACGCTTCCCGTCACCGTAGGAATCCCAATCGCATTGCCATAGGCACCAATCCCTTCCACGATCCCTTGGCGTAAGGCTCGGGCTTTGTCGTTGGTGCCAAACTTGAGCACATCCGCCACAGCAATCGGTCGGGCCCCCATGGCAATGATATCCCGTAAAATGCCTCCCACTCCTGTGGCCGCCCCTTGCACCGGCTCCACGTACGAAGGATGATTGTGACTCTCGATTTTGAAGGCCACATCGTAGTCCTGATTAAACAGCACCACACCGGCATTACCCCCTGGGCCTTGAACCACAAAGGGCCCCTGGTTAGGCAGCCAGGCCAAAAACGGCTTAGAATTCTTGTAACTGCAATGTTCGGACCACAAGGCTCCAAATAGGCCTAGTTCCAAATCGTTTGGGTTGCGGGACAAGAGTCGCTGGATCTCTTGATATTCACTTAGGGTCAGCCCCACCTCAGCATACGTTAGCATCCATGCCCTCCTTTCTGTCCGAACCAGGCTTGGAGCAAACGCCGACCGTCCGCCGAGCCCAAATACTCCGCCATCGCACGCTCTGGGTGCGGCATTAACCCTACAACCGATCCTTGAGTGACTCCTGCGATATTCGCCACCGACCCGTTAGGATTCGTCAAGGGATGCACCACCCCATCCGGGTCGCTATATTGCAAAAACACCTGCCCTTGTTCAAAGAGCTCATGGAGTTTGCCATCCGACACCCGATAGGAGCCCTCGTGATGGGCAATCGGGAGGGCCAAACGGTCTCCGACCGAGAGTCCTTGAAATCCGCTTGGGACCGCCGTCACGCGGAGCGTCTCCAATCTGCAGACAAACTCCCCATGGGGATTAGGCAATAGCGCCCCGGGCAATAATCCTCTTTCGCAGAGAATCTGAAACCCATTGCAAATCCCTAACACGGGCATCCCGGCTGTGGCGGCTTCGCCCACGGCATCCATGATCGGTGCCGCCGCCGCTAAAGCGCCACTTCGGAGGTAGTCACCGTATGAAAAACCTCCTGGTAAAATCAGACGGTCTATCGCGGGAAGCTGTCTCAGACGGTAGTCCAATACCCGCGGGATTGCTCCCAGATCCATGATGGCTTGAATGGTGTCCTGGTCGCAGTTGGATCCTGGAAATACCACAATTCCGACGACCTGGCGGGTCTCCTCGAGGGTCATAAGGGCGTCACCGTCACGTCAAAGGCCTCCATCACCGGGTTGGCCAACAATCGACGCCCCATTTCATCTCCGATCGCCAGGGCGCGGACCTCGTCCTCCGCCTCAATCACCACCTGAATCCATTTCCCGATCCGGACTTCTGTGGCCGCAAACTCCATCTGGTGTAGGACCTGGAGCGTGGCTTGTCCTGCCGGATCCAGGACTCCTTCCTTAAGACCGACGTGCAACCCCAATCGATAGGTTTTCATCGGGACACAATCCGATCGTGGACTTCTTGATAGGCTTCCTCGACCGTCCCTAAGTCTTGACGAAACCGATCCTTGTCCAATTTTTTACCGGTCTCTTTATCCCACAAACGACACGTGTCCGGAGAAATTTCGTCACCCAACTTCAAGACCCCCTCGTCCGTGATGCCGAATTCTAATTTGAAATCTACTAAGATTAGACCTCTCCCCTCCAGGTATGGCGACAACACTGCGTTCACCCCAAGGGCCTCGTCCTTTAATCGCGCCGTCAACTCTACACCGGCCAGGTTAAGCACCCGGATATGGTCGTCGTTGAGCAATGGATCGCCCAGATCATCGCTCTTGTAATACATTTCGACGACCGGGAAATCCAGGATTGTCCCGTCTTCCAAGCCTGTGCGTTTTTGAAGCGATCCCGCCACCCGATTGCGCACCACTACTTCTAGGGGAACGATGCTTAGACGCTCCACCAAGAGATGCCTAGGTTTAGGATCGTCAACGAAATGGGTCGGGATCCCGTGTTGACCGAGGAGTCGGAATAAGTGGGCCGAAAGGGACGCGTTGATAAGCCCCTTACCCGCAATTTGGCCGCGTTTTTGTCCGTTAAATGCCGTCGCGTCATCCTTAAATTCCACCAGTACTTGATTGGGATTCTGGGTTGCGAAAACCTTTTTGGCTTTCCCTTCGTACAATAATTTCACGCTCATACTAAGCCTCCTCGGATTCGATGCCAATACGATCGTAAATTTCATCGACAGCGGCCAAGTAGGGCCCAATGTCGAAAAGTTGACTGAGTGCCCCGCCGGGTAACCTTTGGGCCACTTCGGAATCCTGTTCAAGTCGGAACCGGAAAGTTTGGGACGGATCCTTTAAGGCCGCCATGGCGTGGCCTTGTACCAACTTATAGGCCGCTTCCCGCGTCATGCCTTGTTCGACCAGGGCCAGTAAGACTTTTTGAGAAAACACTAGGCCCCCGGACAAGTGAATATTGTGCAACATCCGCTCGGGGTTGACGACGAGTCCATCGATGATGCGATGCATCTGCGTTAATAGGTAATCGGTCAAAATCGTCACATCGGGGAGCATCACACGTTCGGCCGAGGAATGAGAAATATCGCGTTCATGCCACAAAGGAACGTCTTCCAAAGCCGGGACGACATAGCCGCGCAAAATGCGCGCCAGCCCGGAGATTTGTTCCGCCTTTACAGGATTGCGTTTATGCGGCATCGCTGACGAACCTCGTTGGCCGACCGCAAAAGGCTCCTCGACCTCCCCGACCTCACTCCTTTGAAGATGGCGAATTTCCGTCGCCATCTTGTCCAATGTGGTGCCGATCAAGGCGAGCACCATGACCACTTCGGCATGACGGTCGCGTTGCAGTACTTGTGTCGAAAGGGGGGCGGGTTCAAGACCGAGAGCATCGCCCACATGTTGTTCCACCGCGGTTGGGATATTGGCATAGTTCCCGACGGCGCCCGAGATTTTCATCACCCGCATCCGGCGACTCGCAGCCTCCAGCCTTTCCATATTGCGACCCAATTCGAGCCACCACAAAAGAGCCTTCAATCCGAAGCTGGTCGGTTCGGCATGCATCCCATGAGTCCGTCCCATGATCGGCGTCATCTTATGCGTCAACGCAATGTGGCGCACCGCCTTCCGTAAGGCGACCAAATCTTGATGAATAATGACAAGCGCTTCATTCAACAACGAAGATAGCGCGGTATCCACCACATCCGTCGAAGTTAGGCCGTAATGGATGTACTTCGCATCTTCGGGGTCGACGCTTTCACCCACCGCGCTTAAAAAAGCCAGCACATCGTGATGATATTGGGCCTCCCAATATTCCACACGTTCAGGGCTCACGGTAGCGTTGCGAAGACGTGACGACACGCCTTCAGGTATTTTCCCCAAGCGTTCCCACGCCTGTACCGCCAATATTTCCACCTCTAGCCATCGATCATAGCGATGTTGTTCAGACCACAAGTCTCGCATCACGGCCCGGCTGTAGCGTTCAATCATAGTGTCCCTCCAAATTTAAAATCCGAACATTATGTACCAATCTTACACCAATCGTTCGTGTTTCGTGAAGTCTCCGGTGCAATTAGTATGGACCTTTTGCTGAAACCCTACGCTGGCCCATTTTCCCCTATTCGCCGTCGTCACCGCGTGATAGTGTTAAATCGAATAGGCTCTCATTGAGGAGGATGCTGATTGTCGGTGAACGCTCGTGCTAATCCCGTTTTGTTACTCATCGATGTCCAAAAGACATGGAGCGACCCCGCTTGGGGACCACGCAATAACGAATCCGCGGAAGACAACATTGCGGCCTTGCTCCATTGGTGGCGCCGCCACGACCTCCCAAGAATCATCGTACAGCATCATTCAAAGTCTCCCGCTTCGCGACTGGCCATGGGCCAACCCGGATGCGCCTTGCGGAGTGAAGTGACACCCGAACCCGGCGAACTACTCCTGACCAAATCAGTCAACAGTGCCTTCATCGGAACCAATCTCGAAGATGTTTTAATCGCCAACGGATGGACCGATGTCGTAGTCGTCGGACTCACCACAGTCCATTGCTGCAGCACCACGATTCGGATGGGCGCTAACCTGGGGTTTAAAATGTCTGCGGTAGCGGATGCCATGGCAACCTTTGACGCAAAAACCCTACAAGGCCAGACAGTGCCCGCAGAAATCATGCATCAGGTAGAGCTGGCCGCGTTGAACGATGAATTTGCCACCATTCTAAACACTAAAGACCTCATCGGTTAGTCCTAAGACGGCACCCCACTTAGCGTAATCTACTCCCATTCGATGGTTCCCGGTGGTTTAGATGTAATGTCATACACCACCCGATTGACGCCGGGAACCTCGCCGATTACGCGGGCGGCCATCCGTTCTAATAAGTCAGGGGAGAGTCGTACCCAGTCGGCCGTCATTCCATCTTGGCTTTCCACGGCTCGGATAACAATGGGTTGTCCATACGTCCGCCCATCGCCCATAACCCCAACCGAGCGGATATCGAGTAGAACCGCAAACGCTTGCCAAATTTCTTTCTCTAATCCTGCTCGTCGTACCTCTTCACGAATAATTGCATCGGCCGCTCTTACCATCGCGAGCCCCTCCTGGGTCACTTCTCCCACGATGCGAACCGCGAGCCCCGGCCCCGGAAACGGCTGCCGCCAGACGATCGAATCGGGAAGACCGAGCGCCGTACCCAGTTCCCTGACTTCGTCCTTAAAAAACCAACGTAACGGTTCCACAATGCTAAAATCCGCGTCGTCGGGCATCCCGCCTACATTATGATGCGATTTGATGGTAGAGCCTTTCCCGCCACCCGATTCGATTACATCGGGATACACAGTGCCTTGGATCAAATGCGCCACCGACCCGATCGATTCGCGGGCCCGTTCAAACGCACGGATAAATTCACGCCCGATAATCTTACGTTTCGCCTCCGGATCGCGAATCCCGTGCAACGCATCCAAAAATTGCTGCTCGGCATATTCGACTCGCAAATCTAGATCGGGAAACGCCGCGAGTACTTCTTCGATTTCTCCTTCACGCATGAGTCCATGGTCGATGAGTACGGCGGTCAACCGATCTCCTAACGCCCGATGTGCCAAGGCAGCTGCAACCGCCGAGTCGACTCCCCCCGACAGGGCCACCAACGCCCGCCCTGTCCCCACTTCTGCTTGAATTTGTCGGACGCCTTCTTGTACCCGGTCCTTGGGATCCCAATCGGGAGTCAAGTGCGCAATGTCATAAAGAAAATTTCGTAGCATGACCTGTCCCTCAGGGGTATGGTGCACCTCGGGATGATACTGGACCGCCCATAAGTTACGTTGCGGGTTTGCCATCGCTGCGATCGGCGTCGTAGCTGTCGTGGCCATTACTTGAAAGCCTTTCGGGACAGCGAGCACCACGTCCCCGTGACTCATCCACACCGTCGAACTTTGGGGAATACCATGGAACAGAGGGCTTTCTTCCGTGCGTTGCATGAGCGTGCGCCCATATTCCCGTTTTGTGGCGGGTTCCACGTGCCCTCCTAAGAGCCGCGTCATAAGCTGCATCCCGTAGCAAATTCCAAGAACCGGGATCCCCTGTGTCAACAGCGCGGCGTCCATCGACGGTGCGTCGGCAGCAAACACGCTGGAAGGTCCGCCGGATAAGATCAACGCATCCGGTTTCTTCGCCAAAATCTCCGCGGCAGGCGTATCTCCTGGCAACACTTCACAAAAAATTCGAGCCTCTCGGACGCGACGCGCAATCAGGTGATTATATTGGGCGCCAAAGTCTAACACGATCACGTAACTCATCGGTTACTCCCTTATCAGCCGACAGACATCAGGCAAATTCCGATATCTCTCGTCCACGTCGAGGCCATATCCTACAACAAATTCGTCGGGAATTTCAAAACCTTTATAATGCAAAGGTACCGCCACTTGGCGCCGACTCGGCTTGTCTAATAGCGAGCATATTTTAACACTGGCGGCCCCGCGAGAACGCATATGCCCATAAATGTAGTTCAGCGTCAGCCCGGTATCGACCACGTCCTCCACCACTAACACATGACGCCCATCTACACCTTGCTCCAAATCCTTTAAGATGCGCACCACCCCAGAAGATTTCGTAGCGGCTCCATACGACGACATGGCCATGAAGTCGATCGAAATAGGTAAATCGATACAACGGATGAGGTCTGCCATAAAAACAAAAGATCCTTTGAGGATCCCAACCAACAGCAGTTCTTTGCCCGCATAATCTAGGGTTATGCGCTTCCCCAAGTTATCTACTCGGGCCTGAATCTCTTTATGGAGCAATAAGGGTTCCAGTCGTTCTCCGGGATGGGTTACCAATGTACATGGCCTCCTAGGTAAATTAGTGAGGATTTTCATCATCGCGGTGGATCCGACGCAAGATATCCGCCCGGTTAGTGAGCGGATAGAGCGACTCTCGGGTCACCGCATCTCTTCTGGCGATTAATTTGCCTTGAAAATAACTCTCGGCATCCCGCTCCACTTCCTCAGTCCGGCCCCGTTCCATGGCCGCATCTTCATGCTCCAAGTAATGACGGATTTCTTTGAGCGAAATGCCGTTATCTAGTAGTTCTTTGATCCGCTTCAGACGTTCAATATCATGTTGCGAATAGAGCCGTTGATTTCCGCTCGTCCGCTTAGGTTGCAACAGCTGTAGCGTTTCATAATAGCGAATACGTCGATCCGTAAGGCCTGTGGCTTCCTTCACCACACGAATCGAGTGGAGGGTCTGGTTGGGCTCTCGCACGGTTCTCATCCGCTCTCTCTAGAGATGAACTCTTCTTTAATATTTACCCTATATTACCGGACTTCTTACATAAACTAAACCCCTAGGCGCAAATACCTGCCAAAGTTGTAAGGACCCCCGAGTGGGAGTCCTTATTTGGGATCATACGAACCACAAAATGTCTCAAAAGGTCCTGACGGATGCTCCGGGGGTTCTGCACTCCCTCCGGGCACTTGCGCTTGGATCACGATTTGATTCAAGCTGCAAACCTCGCCGTGTTCATTGTAGCGACAATATGACACAGAACACTGAATGAGTTGGTTCGCCATCACACACCCTCCCCATTTTTAGCTGGTAGACAGATAGTGTGGCCAAGACTCTCACTTTTTACGCCTGTTCCTGGCGTCCCATTCTTTCGGTTAACAAGCGCTCCAAGCGCTCGCCTTTTTGATGCGCCTGTCCGAGTTTATAGGAAATTTCTTGCATCTCCCGACTCTGCCGGTCATAGCGATCATGGCTTTGTTGCATCTCATGCAAAAAGACATTAATCATCTGTTGCAACATGCCATGTTGGGATTCCAGCATTTTGAGTAATGGCTGCCATGCCTCTTCCCCCATCGTCGGGGTGGGGCGGAACGTTTCCGCACGGGAAGCAACACTGCGTCGCAATTGGAGTCGTTCAGGATTGTTGACCAATTGTTGAGCCAACATCCGGTAGGCCTCCCGATCCGACTTTAATAGCACCTCACTATCGAGCACATAGGGTCGCCCTGCCACCCCGGTCTTTCGAGTAGCGGAGAGTTTGCCTTGCCGAATGTCATTGCGCAACGTCATCGCTAACTCAGGGGCTTGGTCAATCAGTTGGTTCAGCGTGATTTCCATGGGTTGTCCTCCTTCAGGGATAATTCCTCGTCTATGGAATATCTTTCCCATCAAAAGGCGGTTGGAAACCTTATCCTCTAAAAATTTTCTCTCAAGACTTTCCAAACTTCGGCTCTTGCCCCTTAACCAATCTATCCCAATTCTTCCGATGAGCCCAAATCGTCAGCAGCATAGCCGGTGCCGCAAACGACCAAAACTCTGCCTTAGGTGCGGCCAGTGCCATCCAGACGACCACCCCGGCAATTCCCGCCAATGATGCCAAAGAGATAATCCGGGTCGCGACGGCAAAGAGGCCAAACGCCAGAACCGCAATGACGGCCGCTTGGGGACTCATAATCGCGATAGCTCCTAGACCAGTCGCGATCCCCTTCCCCCCACGAAAACGCAAAAATGGGGAAAATACGTGACCGCCAATCGCGACAAACCCCGAGAATCCCACCAGCCATAAGACGTGCCCAAAATAGATCTGGGTCAGACCGACCACCAGCGCCCCTTTAAAAGCATCTAAAAGAAGAACCGCCACACCCGCTTTCATCCCTAAAGTCCGTGCCACATTAGTGGCTCCAATGTTCTGACTCCCATGCTCACGGATGTCTGTCTTGAAATGCAGGTGTGCCACCAAATAGCCCCAGGGAATAGCCCCTACAATAAATGCACCCAGTAACCATAATATAGCCATCACCTGACCGTCCTTTCCTCACTACTCTCCTCATTATTATGGGGCAACAATCAAAAGAAAAGCACCTTTATTTTTTGTCCTCGAAAAAACACGCCCTTCGCGATGAACGTCAACCCAGCGCACAGGACCCCCGTCGGGAATCTTACGGATAACAACACGACGGGCTATCGATACACCAAAGCGGCGTGGGGATAATCTCCCACACGCCGCTCCATACCCTTCTTCATCAATCACCGAAGAGAGGGGTGTTACATCATCATGTCACCCATACCGCCCATGCCACCCATACCGCCCATGCCACCACCAGGCGCTGCATCCTTCTTCTCGGGCTTGTCGGCCACCAAGGCTTCGGTGGTCAATAACATGGCCGCGATTGAGGCTGCGTTCTGTAAGGTGGAGCGAGTCACCTTAGCCGGATCCACAATTCCGGCTTTAACCATGTCAGTGATTTTGTTGTTCAAGGCGTCGTATCCCACATCACCGGATTCTTTCTTTATCGCATCGACGATCACAGAGCCTTCGAGGCCGGCGTTGTGCGCAATCTGGCGAACCGGTTCCTCAACCGCACGACGGACGATATTAATCCCAATCCGCTCGTCACCCTCGGCCTTTAGGCCTTCAAGTGCCTTAATCGTGCGAAGCAGTGCCGTGCCGCCACCAGGTACGATTCCCTCTTCCACGGCGGCGCGTGTGGCCGACAAAGCGTCTTCGATTCGAAGCTTCTTCTCTTTGAGTTCCACTTCCGTCGCGGCACCCACTTGGATCACGGCCACGCCACCAGATAGCTTAGCTAAGCGCTCTTGGAGTTTTTCCTTGTCGTAGTCGGAAGTCGTGTCTTCGATCTGCTTCTTAATCACGGACACGCGCTTTTTAATGTCGGCATCGTTGCCCCGACCTTCCACAATCGTGGTCTCTTCTTTGGCAATCTTGATTTGACGCGCCTGGCCCAAATCATCGGGGGTCACATTCTCGAGCTTGAGTCCGATGTCTTCGGAAATAACTTGACCACCGGTGAGAATAGCAATGTCTTCCAACATCGCCTTGCGTCGGTCACCAAAGCCAGGAGCCTTAACCGCAACGGCGGTAAGGGTCCCACGGAGCTTATTGACCACCAATGTGGCGAGTGCTTCGCCTTCCACATCTTCGGCGATAATGACCAGCGCCTTGCCGCGTTGTACCACTTTCTCGAGTACCGGCAACAGATCCTGTATCGCCGAAATCTTGCGATCCGTGATGAGGATGTAGGGGTCACTCAGGACGGCTTCCATCTTCTCAGTATCCGTCACCATGTAGGGCGAGATATAACCGCGGTCGAATTGCATACCTTCCACGGTCTCTAAGGTAGTACCCGTGGTTTTGGACTCTTCCACCGTAATCACACCGTCCGCGCCGACCTTTTCCATGGCTTCGGCAATTAAGTGCCCGATTTCATCGTCGTTGGCCGAAATCGATGCCACTTGCGAAATGGCTTCCTTACCCTTAATCGGTACTGCGATCTTTCTAATCTCTTCAACTGCCGTGGTCACCGCGTGCTCAATCCCCCGCTTAATGCCCATCGGGTTGGCTCCAGCCGTGACGTTTTTGAGTCCTTCATGAACCATGGCCTGCGCCAACACTGTTGCCGTGGTGGTTCCATCACCGGCAACATCTTGCGTCTTGGTGGCTACTTCTTTGACCAATTGGGCACCCATTGATTCAAATGGGTCTTCGAGTTCAATCTCCCGGGCAATGGTGACACCGTCGTTAGTGATTAGAGGTGCACCAAATTTCTTTTCCAGTACCACGTTGCGACCCTTGGGACCCAAAGTAACTTTCACCGCGTTGGCGAGTTTATCTACACCGCGCTCTAGAGCGCGACGCGCCTCTTCGTCATAAATAATCTGCTTTGCCATCTGCAATAACCTCCTGAAAGAGTTGTGATCTATAACACCTTAGACTAAGGCTTTAGCGGGGGCCAATACCGCGAGGATACTGGATTCCGATACCAAACGCAGATCCCGATTCTCTAACCGCAGTTTGGTCGCTAACCTATCATCAAACAACACGACGTCGTCCACATGAACCTCAAGGGGCGCCCGGTTCCCATTCTCCAGCAACCGACCGATGCCCACGGCTACCACACGTCCGCGCTGCGAATTCTCTTTAGCGGTATCGGGCAATACAATACCAGAGGCGGTAGTTTCCTCTGAAACCAGCTCGATCACCACATGGTCAGCTAATGGACGAATATCCATTGGTGCTCTCCTCCTACCACTATGTTGATTTGTTAGCACTCTCTTCTAGTGAGTGCTAATCGTTCCAAATCAGAGTGTACTCAAAACTTGTGTAATCGTCAAATCCCCCAAGCCCCGTGATCGAAAGATTTTTCTCTACGAATCGTGTCGGGTATGTCCCGCAATCAAGTCCAACGCATGCGGAATTACCGGGCTCACCAGAGCCCATAGTTGTTCGATGGATTTGGGCGATCCCGGAAAATTAATGATTAGCGTCTTTTGACTAACTCCTACCAGCCCTCGCGATAACATGCCCATTGGGGTATATGCCAATGATGCATGCCGCATTGCTTCCGCCATCCCTGGCACTTCACGGTCAATGATCCGTGATGTCACTTCGGGCATGACATCGCGGGGTCCCAGACCAGTCCCTCCGGTGCTCAAGACAAGGTCGATCTGGTCCCCAACCCACTGGCGAATCTGGCTGTCCAAGAGGTCGGGCTCGTCCGGCAATATTGCCGTATCCACCACGGTCCCTATACGAGCGGCTTTGGTGCTCAAGAGCCGGCCGGATACATCATCGCGTTCTCCGCGGGATCCCGCGTCACTACTGGTTAGAATCGCGATGCGATAGGCGGGCTTACTCGGCATAGAAATAGTCTCCAGTTTTCCCGCCGGTCTTTGCAACTAAATGAATCCCGGTCAACACGAGTCCTCGGTGCTGTGCTTTGAGCATATCGTAGAGGGTGAGAAGAGCCGCGGACACCGCCGTCATGGCCTCCATTTCCACACCGGTGCTGGCCCGTGTTTCAGTCTCGGCGGTCACGACAAAACCGCTGTCTTCCATCTCGATGGTGATGCTAATTCCTGTGAGCGCAATGGGGTGGCACAAGGGAATCCATTCCGCCGTGCGTTTAGCCGCCATGATCCCTGCCACCCGTGCTACGGCTAATACGTCGCCTTTTTTTGCCACCCCTTGTCGGACCGATTCTACCACCGCGGCCGGTGCTAACACACGGCCTTCTGCCTTGGCCCGCCTGACCGTGTCATCTTTACTGGTCACCGACACCATATGCACTTCACCCACCGGATTCAGGTGAGGAAATGCACCGGACTCTCCCATCAACTCACCCCCTAAGGTTACGACCCGCTGTCTAGAGCGATGGCCGCTAAAGCTCGTGCTCCCACACCAATCGCACCTTCATTAAGAATGAAATTAGGGGAATGGATCCCGCTCTGAGAACCCGAGCCCACAACCCCCACCTTAAGACTGGTAGCAGGAACTCTTTGGGCTATATACGCAAAGTCCTCCGCTCCCATAGAAGGCGCCGTGAGCCAGCGTACCTGGTTGGCCCCCAGCACACTGTTGAGCCGCTTACCAACCTTCGTTGTAAACGTGACGTCTGCTACAAGAGCGGGATAACCCGGGTTGACGGTGACCTCGACGTGAGCCCGGTATGCCTGTGCCGTATGGTGAATCAAGTCCTGGAACCGTTGAAGAAACGTTTTTTGTTGCGCGGGGTCCAAAATCCTAATGGTTCCGCTCATCGTCACCCGATCGGCGAGGACATTTTCTCGATACCCACCCGAGATCGTCCCAAAGGTCACCACCAAAGGCACGACCGGATCCTGCTCTCGACTCACTAGCGTCTGGCAGGCTTGAATAATCGCCGCCGCTGTGACGATGGCATCCACTCCCTTGTCGGGATGGGCTCCATGACCACCCTGGCCTTTTACCACAATGGTGAATGCGTTAGGCGACGCCATCGCTGGTCCAGACTTCAACCCAATGACCCCAACCGGAAGATCGGAGTCGACGTGCACCATGACCGCCTCTGTGACCTCAGGATCCTTTAACACGCCCGCCTCAATCATGGGCAGTGCTCCCCCCGGGCCTTCTTCACCCGGCTGAAACATGAGTACGACTGGGCGTTTTAACTGATTCTGATGCTCTTTTAAATATCGCGCCGCTCCCAGCAACATGGCGGTGTGCGCGTCGTGGCCACATGCGTGCATACGGCCTGGGTACTCCGAGGCGAAATCAAGACCGGTCTCTTCGTTAATCGGTAGACCGTCCATGTCCGCACGAAGCAGAATAGCAGGACCTTCACGGGGACCCAGGTGACCCACCACGCCATGGGTAATGGGTCGGCTATGTACAATCCCCAAACCCTCTAATGCGGCTTCGATCACGGATTGGGTATGCGGTGTCTCCAAGCCTATCTCTGGCTGCCGATGAATCTGACGCCGAATCTGAATCGCCCATTCATCGATCTCTATCCAACTCGCATCGGCGGACAGCACCGGTGTATTTTCCATCCCGAGCCTCCTCTGTGGTTTTCATATTGTCCAGTGGTACTGCGTAAGATGGGGAAGACCGATACATGCTCAAAAAAGGAGTCAATCGATGTTGCACCGTTGGTACGTCACTACCCCCATCGTCATTCTCACCGCTGCACTCTGGCTCTTATGGATCGAGCCCACGGCACCTGCCTTAAGCCATGTGACCACCACTCAACGCATGGTGGCTCTAACATTCGATGATGGCCCGTCATCCCATTATACTCCAGCCATTTTGAAGCTGCTTTCCCAGTACCATGCCACCGCGACGTTCTTCGTTCTCGGAAGTCAGGCCAAGCGCTACCCGAATCTGGTGAAGGCCGAAGTGGCTGAAGGGTCCGAAGTCGCCAACCACGGTTGGGCACACTTAAACTTGCGCCAGGTCGGCGCCCCCCGAATGTGGCAAGACGCCCTTGGCACCAGTCGGTTACTGGAGTCGTTGGGCGTCCCCGAATCGCCGTTTTACCGGCCACCCTATGGCATGATGAGTAATAGCCTCTTACGCCTCTTTGAGTCGCACGGGTACACCGTCACCCTATGGTCTATCGACACCCGCGACTGGGCCTTACCTGGGGTGAACGCCATGACCGCCACCATCGGAAGCCAAATCAAGCCCGGAGCCATCATCCTCATGCATGACGGGGGTGGGAGGCGGGAGCAAACATTAGCGGCTTTACGCTGGCTTTTGTCCACCTATACTCGCCGCGGTTGGCGTTTTGTCACTTTGTCCCAGCTCACCCATCCCGACGCGGTCCCCATTACCACTAACCATAAATGACGTGCTGCACCAAAAATCGATGAAGGCTTTGATAAAACGTCTCTATCGTTTCCGCCTTTCGCCAACCATGGCCTTCGCCAGGATACACTTCATAAAAGTGAGGCACCCCCCGTCGCTCCAGGATTTTGACTAAACTATCCGCCTGATTGCGGGGCACCACCACATCTTCCTCTCCCTGAAAAACCGCCAGGGCATCCTGAATTTTCTCCGCATAATAGATCGGAGAACGGTCGTGATAAACCTCACTCGCTTCCGGTAACGGTCCGAGCATGGAATCCAAGTACCGCGACTCAAACTTGTGCGTCTCCGCTGCCAGCGTAAAAAGATTCGAAACGCCAAACAGCGAGACCCCCGCCTTAAAGAATCCGGGATGGTCCACCAAGGTCTTCAGAACCGTGTAGCCGCCCGCACTCCCCCCCATGATCACCAGCTGTCGAGGATTGACCCAGCCTTGGTTCACACAAAATTGGGCACCGGACACGGCGTCCGCCACGTCGAAAATTCCCCAGTTATGCTCGAGTGCCTTCCGATACTCTCGACCGTAGCCGGTACTCCCGCGGTAGTTCACACGGAGCACTGCAAACCCACGTGTCGTAAAATACTGCGTCTGCGCACTGTACGACCGTGCTTCGTGTCCGGTCGGCCCCCCATGAACCAAAACCACCATCGGGGGGCGCCCCGTCGAGGTGTAGTCAGGGTTCATCGGCCGGTAAAAGAGCCCATGTACCGAGGCATCCTGGCTCTTCCAAGTGATCGGCTCCGCGGTCGCCAGATAGTGCCGCGCAATGTCATTGGTCCCTGTGTAACGCACCGCAGTCGGCGAGTCTCCCAGACCCATGATCGTGATCTGACTCGGATCCTGGTCTCCCGAGGTAATCGCCGCAATCACGTTCGCCGTGGGAGAGCTAGAAATTTGAGCCCAATAGGTAGCTCCCGGTATGGATACGGGACGCGCCCCCGGTTCGGATAAAGACAACCGCACGGGCTCTTCTGTTCCAAGGGCTGCTCGGATGGCGACCAGGGTTTGGCTATCCGAGCTCCAAGCAAGACTATGCTCTCCTTGTCCCCATGCCGGAGGTGCATACTCTGCGGCGTCGGAGGTCCATTGCGACACCGCTCCCGTCTTGCGATCCTTTAAAAACACCTGACTCCATCCGTTCACCTCATGGACGAAAGCCAGAAATTTGCCGTCGGGAGAATAGGCGGGCTGAAAAACCAGCCCGCTGCCGTCGGTGGCAGTCAGAGTGTCTTCCACGTGAAGGCCAAGGGGTCCCTCTTGCAGCAATAGCGTAATAAGATGAGTATCGTCCCATGGCATATTCGGATGATTCCATGCCACGAAGGATAGTTCCAATCCCTCCGGGCTAAAGGTCGGCTGCATATAGAAATCAAAGCCAGTAGCCAGTTTTTGAGGCCAGCGTTCGCCCTTGGCATCCACGACCCCAAGGCCATCTTGCTGTCCGTCGGAGTAGACGTACGCTACCCACGTTTCGTCTGCCGATAGGGTTGGCGAGGCCACATCCAGCGAACCCGGTGGCGTGATGGCCACGGGGACTCCTGGTCCGATGGGTTTTTTCCACAATCGACGATCCGCCACAAAATACACGGTATCGCGGCCAACCGTGAAGTCGCCCCCACCATACCCGACCCGTGCCCGTACTGAAAGTTCTGCCGTAAGATCGCGGGTTGCCCCTCCACTCACGGGCCTGGTGACCAAGACCCCAATTCCCGAGCGATCTTCCAGCCACACCAGATGATTCCCGTCGCGACTAAATTGGACATCTCGCAGTCTCAAGTCTTGGGCCAATCGTTTGGGCGTCACCGGACTCTGCCACACCCCATAAGGCTTTTCTATCGCCACCTAGTAGTCCTCCTCTGTCCCTGATCGACTTCGGTCAGGCGCACGTTTGCATCTGTTAAACCCCTCATGGTTGAGGCCCGGCAGAATCTAGTAGGAATAGAACCCGCGCCCACTTTTCTTGCCGAAAAGCCCAGCATCAACCATCTTTTTCAATAAGGGTGCTGGACGATATTTCGGGTCGCCAAACCCATCATAGAGCACTTGCATAATAAAGAGACAGGTGTCTAACCCAATAAAATCCGCCAGGGCTAGTGGCCCCATCGGGTGATTCATGCCCAATTTCATCACGGTATCAATGCCTTCGGGTGTCCCCACGCCCTCTTGTAGTGCAAAAATGGCTTCGTTAATCATCGGCATCAAGATCCGATTGGCAAGGAAGCCCGGGTAGTCTTGTGCCTCGACTGGGGTCTTACCCATAACCTTGGCCGTCTCGATGACCTCAGCCACCGTTTCGGCATCAGTCAAAGCACCCCGAATGACTTCCACTAACGCCATCACCGGCACCGGGTTCATAAAGTGCATGCCAATAAATCGGTTGGGTCGCCGCGTCGCATTCGCAAGCCGCGTGATCGCAATCGACGACGTGTTAGAGGCTAGAATGGTGGACGGCGGGAACCATTCGTCAGCTGCTTCGAACACTGTACGTTTGACATCCTCGCGCTCGACGATGGCCTCGATTACTAGGTCTACCGCGCTAACATCGCGAATGCTCTGCACCATGGTCAACCGCGCTAATGCCTGGTCCCGGTCGGAGACATTTATCTGGCCTTTCTCCACTTGCCGATTTAATCGGGTTGCAATCCCGTTACGGCCGCTTTCCCGTTGTTCCGGATCCGCGTCGGTTAGAAACGTGGGGATGCCGTGGGTAATGGCGGTCTGCGCAATGCCAGCCCCCATTTGACCGGACCCAATCACCAATATTGTCTTGATCATCGTTTTGATCCCTCCTGAAAAAATGACTTCTGCATTGAATCAGGATCCTTTAGTCCACCCGAATTAAGGTCGCTTCGCCTTGGCCCCCGCCGCTACAAATGGTCGCCACCCCAATCCCACCGCCCCGCTCTTGCAACTCCAGAATTAAAGTCATGAGAATCCGCGCGCCGGACGCCCCAATGGGATGCCCCAACGCCACCGCGCCTCCATTGACATTCACAATGTCCGGATCGAATTCGGCCAAACGCATACTGGTCAGCGCGACCGCGGCAAAGGCTTCGTTGATTTCTGCCAAATGCACGTCACGGGTGGTCAGGTGGGCTTTTTTCAAGGCGGCTTGGGCCGCATAGGCCGGGACCGTATGGAGGTATTTAGGTTCACTGGAATATTGGCCCGAGGCAAGAATCCTCGCCAAAATCTGGAGTCCACGCCGCTCCGCTTCCTGTCGTTCCATCAATACCAAGGCCGTCGCGCCGTCGGTGAGGCCTGGGGCATTACCCGCCGTAACGCTGCCATCACTCACGAAGACGGGCCGCAACGCCGCCAGTTTCTCTAACGAGGTGTCAGCCCGCGGTCCAACATCCTCGGATACCACGGTACTGCCTTTTTTACCAGGGACCGTGACCGGAACAATTTCTTTGGCAAACCGGCCCCGCTGCATGGCGTGCAGTGCCCTTACATGGCTGCGGTAAGCCCATTCGTCTTGAGCTTGTCGAGTAATCTTGAATTCCCGAGCGACCTCGCTCCCATAAACCCCCATGTGGCAATCACCGAAGCTACACCACAAGCCATCATGGACCACCGAGTCCACCAGAGTACTGTCGCCCATCCGAAGGCCCCACCGGGCATTCGGCACCAGATAGGGTGCACGGCTCATGGATTCCATGCCCCCGGCTACCGCCGACCGAATTTCTCCCAGGCGAATCGCCATGTCTGCCAGATTCACTGCCCGAAGGCTCGAGGCACAGACTTTGTTAATGGTGTCCGAGGGTACCGTGTTGGGCAGTCCGGCTTTTATCGAGGCTTGCCGCGAGGGGATTTGACCTTCGCCGGCCTGCACCACTTGACCCATGAATACATAATCGATTCCATCGGCCGGAACTTGGGCTCGTTCCAGCGCCCCCCGAATGGCCGTTGCACCTAAATCCGTGGCGGGAAGGTCTTTCAATCCTCCACCAAAAGACACAAACGGTGTCCGAGCCAGGCTGACCACTACCGTCTCTGACATATAAACGCCTCACTTTCAAGACTCTCGGTGAACTTTCGCTCCTAATTGTGCTAACTTCTTTTCGATTGCGTGATAGCCCCGATCAATATATTCCACTTGGTCTACCACGGTTGTGCCCAACGCCCCTAAGGCTGCCAGTACCAGCGCGGCGCCTCCACGAATATCTTGAGCTTCCACCGGAGCGGCTGTCAACGCATCGACCCCGCGAACAATGGCGGTTTCATGCTCCACTTTAATATTGGCCCCCAATCGGACCAGATCATGGGTATACCCAAATCGATTCTCAAAAACGGTTTCTTGTACCACTGCCACCCCGTCCGCCACACTCAGCAAGGACACCATTTGTGGGTGCAAATCAGTAGGGAAGCCGGGATAGGGCAGCGTCTCGATGTCCACCGCAACCGCGCGTTGACGCATCGACAAACGAATCCAATCCATGTCCTCCTCAACTACCGCGCCAACTTGTTCCAATTTCAACAACACGGTGCGTAAATGTTCTGGGATCACATTAGTCACGGTCACCACCCCACCCGTGATTGCGGCGGCTATGAGATAGGTGCCTGCCTCCAGCCGGTCGGGAATAATTTCATGGTGAGCCCCGTGTAACGACGCCACCCCCGCGATGCGAATCAGATTGGTACCGGCACCACGCACCCGCGCCCCCATGGCATTTAAGAAATTAGCCATGTCCACAATTTCCGGTTCCATGGCCGCATTTTCAAGAATCGTGGTGCCACGGGCCAGGCTGCCCGCAATCATCAAGTTAATAGTAGTGCCGAATGAAGCTCGCTCAATGTAGATCCGGGTTCCTTGAAGACGACCATCGACCTCGCCAATAATCGATCCATGTTCGAGGCCCATTGTGGCACCGAGCGCCTCAAATCCGCGAACATGAAAATTTACGGGTCGTGACCCAATTTGGCATCCACCCGGGAAGGCCACATTGGCCTTACCGAGGCGCGCCAACAATAGACCGACAACATATGTGGAGCCCCGCAACTTACGAGCTAGTTCGTATGGCGCCTCATAATGCTGGAGTCCTCGGGCATCAATCCTGAGGCGAGTTGCACTATCCCATTCGACCATCGCCCCGAGTTGGCGTAGAATTTCGCACAGATCAAGAATATCCGTGTAGCGTGGGACATTTTCCAGCACCGTGACCCCTTCGGCCGCCAATGCGGCCGCCGTAATAATAGGGAGGGCGCTATTCTTGGACCCCTCGATCACGACCTCTCCCGCTAAGGAGTGCTGGCCTTCAATCACCAAACGTGCCAAAGTGTTCCCCTCCGCGGCTACAAACTGTAATTCGGTGATTCTTTGGTAATTTGTACGTCGTGCGGGTGGCTTTCTACTAATCCCGCGTTGGTAATCCGTAAAAATCTTCCACGCTCGCGTAACTCGTCCAGGGTTTGGGTTCCACAGTACCCCATACCGGATCGGATTCCGCCCAACAACTGGTACACAGTATCCGCCAGCGACCCTCGGTAGGGTACGCGGCCCTCAATGCCTTCCGGTACCAATTTTTCCACATCCAAATCCTCTTGGAAATATCGGTCGCTCGATCCTTGTTTCATCGCACTCAGGGAGCCCATCCCACGGTATACCTTGAATGATCGACCCTTGAAGATTTCGAGTTCCCCCGGACTTTCTTCTGTCCCGGCAAATAACGACCCAAGCATCACCGTGGAGGCTCCGGCAGCCAATGCCTTCACGATGTCCCCCGACCACCGAATCCCCCCGTCCGCAATAACCGGAACATCGTGATCCTTAGCCGCTTGGTAGGCCTCCCACACCGCGGTAATTTGCGGCACACCGATGCCCGCTACCACCCGGGTCGTACAAATGGAACCGGGCCCAACGCCCACTTTAACCGCATCCACACCCGCTTCGATGAGGGCCAAGGCCCCCTCCCGCGTGGCCACATTACCACCAATGACATCAATATCGCTAAATGTCGATTTAATTAAGCGAATGGTTTCCAGCACGCCCGCGGAGTGCCCGTGCGCCGTGTCCACCACCACCACATCGACCCGAGCGGCCACTAACGCCTCAACCCGCTCCAGGGTTTGCGATCCCACCGACACCGCCGCGGCCACTAAGAGCCGGCCATTCATGTCTTTGGCTGCGTGGGGGAACTTACGTGCCTTCTCAATATCTTTGATGGTAATAAGGCCGCGGAGTCTCCCTTGTTTATCCACTAGCGGCAGTTTTTCAATCCGGTGCTTACCCAGTAACATCTTGGCTTCTTCTAACGTAGTGCCTTCGTTTGCGGTGACAAGATTTTCGTGGGTCATCACCTCATGAATCGGGCGGCCAAAGTCCTGTTCAAAGCGCAGATCTCGGTTGGTTAAAATACCGACCAGATAGCCCCCGTCGCGGACAATGGGCACTCCGGAAATACGGTAACGACTCATGAGTTCCAGCGCATCACGGATGGGATGGTCCGGGCCTAAAAATATGGGGTCGATAATGACCCCATGCTCGGATCGCTTGACTTTGTCCACTTCACTGGCCTGCTCGTCAATCGCCATATTTTTATGAATGACCCCAATCCCACCCTCACGTGCCATGGCAATGGCCATCCGTGCTTCGGTCACTGTATCCATCCCCGCCGACATCAAGGGCATATTGAGGCGGACATTGCGGGTGAGCCGAGTGGCGAGATTGACATCCCGGGGTAAGACTTCTGAATGAGCTGGAGTCAGTAACACATCGTCAAACGTTAGTGCCTCTTTACCAAATTTCTCGTCAAAATTCACCGCGATTCGCCCTCCCTAAAGTTTAACCAAGTCTACCAGAGCAATCACCTCGATCGCAATTGGTCTGCAATAATTTGTGCCACCTGATAGACGTTTCCGGCCCCCATCGTGATGAAGGTATCTCCAGGTCGTATGTCGAACAAAATCGGCTCCACGGCACCCATCATATCGGGATAAAAGTACACATCTTTGCCCTGGCGATCCGCGACGGCCTGAGCGAGCGCCGCTCCGGTGACCCCAGGAATTGTAGGTTCGCCGGGCGGGGCATAGATGTCAGTCAAGTACAGTTCGTCAGCTTCCCCGAAACTATCCACAAACTGATTCCAGAGATTTTTGGTACGGACATAGCGCTGGGGTTGGAATAGCGCAATCACTCGTCCTGACGTGACTTGTCGTGCTGCACGCAATGTCGATTGGATTTCGGTCGGATGATGCGCGTAGTCATCCACCACGCGGCTTGGCCCGTCAAATAACACTTGAAAGCGGCGCTCAGCGTTTTTGAACTGCCGCATGCTTTCGACGCCATCCAACCATGCCACCCCCACGTGGTGCGCTGCCGTTAAGGCACCAAGCGCATTCACCACATTGTGAATTCCAGGCACCCGCAATTCGGCGGGACCTAGGGTCTGGCCTTTGACTTCGAGCCTAAACGTCGTCCCGGTCTGTGACGTCTTAATGTCCCGGGCTCGCACCATCGCGTTGTCGTCCAATCCATATCCTACCATCGGTACTGAGAGGTGTTCACCAATTTGCCTCAGAATCGCATTATCGATCCCAATCACTGCCAACCCATCAGTTGGTACCTTAGCTAAATATTCATCAAATGCCGCCACTAAGCGTTCAAACCGGCCCCCATAATGGTCTAAGTGCTCCGCCTCCACATTCGTGGCCACAGCGACCAAAGGCTGATACCGCAAGAAGGTGCCATCGCTTTCATCCGCCTCAGCGACTGCGTAAGCGCCATGGCCGACTAATAAATTGCCGTTGAATTGGGAGACTTCTCCGCCCACCAAAACGGTCGGATCAAGCCCTTGATGCTGCAGAATGGTCCCGATCATGGTGGTGGTCGTCGTCTTGCCGTGGGTTCCACTGACCGTGATGGCTTGATACGGCAAGAGCGCTTCCGCTAAAATCTCCGACCGATGGGCTAGCCGAATCCCTTGATGTAGAGCTTCTCTCCGTTCAGGGTTATCCGGCGAGACATCCGTGTTATAAACCACCAGGTCTTGCCCCTGGATCCATTCCGGACGATGTTCGTAATACACCGGGATCCCGGCCGCTTCAAGCCGCTCAGTGCGGCTCGAGCGCTTCATATCGGATCCCGTGACGCGACGTCCCTGACCGTGTAATAAGAGGGCCAGCCCGCTCATACTGTACCCACCGATTCCGATAAAATGCACCTGCTTCATTATTGGGGAGCCTCCCTGTATCTCTGATGTGACTCTAATGGAACGACCAGTTTTGGTCCACCCATAGATCCACATAATGCTGAGCGGCCTGTTCAATATGTACCGTCTCTTGCTGATTCAAAACCCGCACCACGCGAGCTGGAACGCCCAACACCAAGCTGAATGGCGGAATCACGATCCCTTCGGGGATCACGGCGCCAGCGCCGATAATACAATGATGACCAATCTGTGCGCCGTTCATAATGATGGCGCCCATCCCGACCAACACATAGTCTTCTAAAATGGCCCCGTGGATCACAGCACGATGCCCAATCGTCACATCATGGCCAATTTGACACGGATAGCCGGGATCCGCATGCAGCACCGCGCCATCTTGCACATTGGTGCGGTGACCAATGGTAATCGGCGTAGTGTCCGCCCGCACCACCGCATTAAACCAAATGGAAGCCTCTTTTTCGACACGCACCTGCCCAATCAGATACGATCCGGGCCCAATAAACACCGGGTTGGCTATCGAGGGTTCGTATTCCCCAAATTTTAGCAACATGCCCTTCATTCTCCCTTAAGGTGACATAATTATCCACGCTATCCACAGCTTATACACAGGGACTTACCGTCCCAGGGGATAATTCGTCCGTGGCGAGGCTCCCATATCCATTCGATGCCCTGCTTCAAGCCGATAATACCCTAAAGCTGCCACCATGGCCGCGTTGTCGGTACATAATTCCACCGGTGGAATGTGAAGCCGCACAGCATGGCGGGCCGCTAATAGACTCATCTGCTCTCTCAGCGCCGTGTTGGCACTCACACCTCCAGCCAGATATAGCTCATGGACCGGATGGCGGGTTAAGGCGCGCGTC
This sequence comes from Sulfobacillus sp., assembly GCA_027343695.1. Lineage (GTDB taxonomy): Bacteria > Bacillota > Sulfobacillia > Sulfobacillales > Sulfobacillaceae > JAKADJ01. The sequence continues at coordinate 47,537 of DAHWKJ010000074.1, forward strand.
ATGGTTTTGACCAGTGCCCGCACCACGGCATCTTCAAGCGCCCACGCAATATCCCCCGGGCGATCAGGATAGGCGACCACCATTTCTCTGGTGGCAGTTTTGAGTCCGCTGAAACTAAAGTCGAGGCTCTCGGGCCCTAAATTTGCCAGCGGCAGACGAAGCCGCGGCTCCACTCGTGCAGTGCGGGCCAAACGTTCAATCTGTGGGCCACCCGGGTAGGGAAGGCCTAGCGCTCGCGCTCCTTTATCAAAGGCTTCACCCGCGGCGTCGTCCCGAGTTTCCCCTAAAACGTCGAGGCGGCCATGGCCCTGCCACAGCACAATCGTCGTATGCCCGCCGGAGACCAGCAGTCCCAATGCAGGAAAGGCAATCGGTTCGATTAGGGCATTCGCGTAAAGATGGGCTTCGAGATGATGCACGCCGACCACCGGAATTCCAAGCCCCATCCCCAAAGCTTTGGCGAAGGTGACCCCGATTAGGAGCGCGCCTAAAAGCCCCGGGCCCTCGGTCACCGCGATGGCGTCGATGGCCGACAAGGAGATGCGGGAACGTTCGAGCGTTTCCTCGAGGACCGGTAAAATCGCCATGGTATGCTCGCGAGCCGCCACTTCCGGCACCACCCCGCCATACCGTGCATGAATCTTAGCAGAGGAAGCCACTGCTTGCGATACTAAGTGGCGACCATCTTGGACCACGGCAATCGCTGTATCATCGCATGAGGATTCGATTCCTAAAACGTTCAGAACTCCCACCTCCGTTGACCCCTCGAGTTAATTTTACCGGTTTTGCCCATACTACATCCATCCCAGCGAGAGGAGCCCCACGACATGTTACTGGCATATGGTTTTCTACTATTTCTAGTGTTCGCGGCACCAGCACCTCTGGTGCTCTCACCGACCACCTATCGTCTCTTGACGTTAGGCCATTTCTTTGTGTTCTTAATTAGTATCATTCTTTTTGTGTTATTAGGACGCAGCCTGGCCAAACGGCACCGCAAGTTTATCTTTCCAACCTTTTTAGTCGGTCTCTTAACCGCCTTTTTAGGCGCGTTGGCTTACCAGTATATGTTGCGCTTACCGATAGCCCAAGCCGCTTTCCTTAGCCAGTTGCATGGGGTTCCGAGCGACGCCGCGCTCACCATGCTCCGTCTTCACGTGGTCACCAGCACGCTCTTAATTAGCCTGATGGGGGGGATTTTCTATGGGATACTCGGGGTCTTTGCCGCCTGGTGGGGAGGGCGAATCGTGCGGCGCCATCCCGCCGATGAAACTAGAGTGGATCCTTCCACATAATAAAGGCATCTTCATGGGTATCCGTGTAGTAGCCGCGCCGCACTCCTAGTTGCACAAATCCCATCTTGTGATAAAGATTTTGAGCCACAATGTTGCCACGTCGCACTTCTAAGGTCATCCGCTGTACCCCTAACGCCCGTGCCCGCTCAACCATGCCTTCCATCATACGTTCACCCAAGTGGTGTCCCCGGTAATCGGGATGCACCGCGACATTGGTCACATGCGCTTCGTCGAGAATAATCCACATCCCACCGTACGAGACCACGCGTCCGTGAAAGTCCAAAACCAAATAGGTGGCGAACGTATTTTCCAGGATTTCGGTCTGGAACGCGTTGCGAGACCAAGGCGTGGGAAAGGAGTGCGCCTCAATCGCCATCACCGCATCCAGGTCCACCAAATACATGTCGCGAACCAAAACCTCGGATGGAGCGTGTTCTGAAGCATCATCACTGACCGCCATTGACGTCATCACCCTCAATTCCGTAAACCTGTCTAGTTACGGTAATGGCAGGAGGCCGGGTATACGCTGGGCTGAGGCCCACGATCGAATCACTCTGGCCTACCATTAATGCTGTTCGAGCTAATAATGCCACGGATGACCCTAAGAGTGCAATCTTCCAAGGTACGGCTCGCGGTCCAACTAACCCTAGACCCTCCGCAGAGTCGGCCAACGGACCAATCACGAACACCGGTTCCGCGACCGGAAACGGGTCGGGCAATAGATTCCGGTCAATCGGCAGGTCAGGGATCAGCGTCCGGCTCCCGCCTTCAGCATTCTCGTAGTATCCTGCATAAAAGGCTCCACCCCGTCGCTCACTCGTCACCAACACCCGTGCTCCCGGAGGCGCCCCAAGCGACCACGCTTTTAGGGATGACACCCCTTGGACGGGGATCTGCCAGGCATAGGCCAATGCCTTGGCCGTCGTCACGGCAATCCTAACGCCGGTAAAAGACCCGGGTCCGACCCCCACCGCGAGCGCATCGGGGCGGCCAAATTCTTCTACAATGCGACTGATCCAGGGCACCAATTGACTTCCCGCGGTCCGTGGCCGGGTCCACATGAATTCGGCGACAATGGTCGTCTCCTCGATTAACGAAACCGCCAAGGACGGTCCTGACGCGTCAATCCCAATGATTCGCATGTGCAGTCTCTCCCCATTCCGCCATCCGTTGCACGGGTACTCGGCCGTGGGCTCTCAGCGCCAAAACGCGGGTGCCGTCGGGATCCCTCGTCAAGTGCGCATCCCAGCGTTCCGGATACCAATCCCTTACCCATTCTCCCCATTCCACCAGGAGAACCTGGTGAGATAGAGGTTCCGGAAGGTCCAGCGTCTCTAATTCTTCCGCCTGGCGGATCCGGTAGAGGTCGGCATGATACACCGTGGTCGATGTCAATTCATAAATATGAACCAGATCAAACGTTGGCGATTTGACACGGCCTCTGACCCCCCACAGCTTTAAAACCGCTTGGACTAATGCGGTTTTACCTACCCCCAGGTCGCCTTCCAACAACACCACCGCCGGCGCGCACCAGAGGACGGCGCAGATCGTAGCCACCCGTTCCATCTCGGAGAGACTATGCCACTGGAAAGTGATTGTAGATCTTTCCCTGGATGACATGCTCCGCTTCTCCTTCCGAGGGCGCCATGCGAATTCCCGGCGTTTCGGTGATCACCCCAATTTCTGTCATCACAACGCCAGTCCGCGCCTCAATTTCTTGCACTTCGGCGACCCGTGACGGAGGAATTGCAGCCAGCAACTCATAATCTTCGCCTCCATATAAGGCAAAATGGGTGGGATCGCTAGCAAAACGTTCCGCTATAACCTTGGTGGCCGCATCAATCGGTAGGCGGTCTTCAAAGATCACCGCCCCAATCCGCCCAAACCGCGTAATTTCCTCCAATTCTGCCACTAGACCATCACTGATATCGGTTAACGCGTGGGCCCAAGTCCCTAACTGTTGCCCCACCTTGACCCGGGCGATCGGAGTAATATGCGCCATCAGTACACTGCGTTCTGCAACCACGGTACTCGGCCACGTAGTGCCATGGGAGAGCAACATGAAGCCGGCGTAGGACGCGCCAAGTCTACCGGAGACGAACAGACGATCCCCTGGACGCGCCCCGGTTTTTAAGATCGGACCAGAGGGCCCAGGTTCGCCGAGTACGGTAACATCCAGCGTAATCCGATCTTGTGAACCCACGGTGTCGCCGCCGATCAGGACCACGCCATAACGGTCTAACGCTTTGGCTATCCCCCGGTACAAAGATTCCACCCAATCTACGTCGAGTGGACCGGGCACCGAAAGACTGGTCAAAAGAGCTAAGGGAGTCCCCCCCATCGCGGCAATATCACTGACATTCACGGCGACCGCCTTCTCCCCGAGTTGCTCAGGAGTCATCCAATCTCCTCGAAAGTGTAGGTTTTCCACCAACATATCCTGACTAATCAAGATGCCCCGGGAATTCGGAGGAATAAATGCCGCATCGTCACCAATCCCAATATAGCCCATGGGCGGCCGAGCCTGTAAACGATGAATAATCGATATGAGTTCTCGTTCTCCGATATCCTGGATTCTCACCCAAACACCTCGATATAGTAATCCGTGGAGCGTAGCTCGGCGTCCAGCACGGTTGGTCTGCTACAGGCATCTTACCAGAATCCTTGTCCGACTATCAAAGACAGTGTGCCCAAACGATGTTCCTTGAGGTCCCGGCCGGTTGCCAGAGCCCCCGAAAAAGTATAAAATTGAGCAATTGTTAAGGACCCAAACTGTTGGAACAACGAAGAGCAGGAGCGAATTATGGCTACTACGATCGAAAGAAAACAGGCCACCTGGCGCGGTGAAACCTGGAGTTGGTTCGAAGCCGGTCAAGGTGACGTGCTCTGCCTCTTGCATGGCGGAGGCGGCACCGGTAAAGCATGGTTGCATCAACTTGAATATTTTCAAACCCGTTACCGAGTGATTTGCCCTGATTTGCCGGGATTCGGGCAATCGGCATATCTCCCAGGCTTCGATTCTCCCGATGCGTTGGGCACCATCGTCCTAGAGTGGATGGCAAGTCTTGGCATTACCGAATTTATCCTGGGTGGCAACTCGATGGGAGGCCGCGTGTCCCTCTCCGCAACTCTCAAAGCTCCAGAACGAATCCGGGCCCTTCTCCTATTAAACGCCGTCGGGGTTACCTTAACCGACGTACCTATCGTAAACCCCTTAAGTTTACCGCCCGATCAATTTATGTCAGGGCTGGTCTACGATCGCGAGAACTACAAGCGAAACACCCCGTATCGCACGCTCGAAGATGCGAAAGAACTCAATCACGGGCGTGCGGTCTTTGCCCAGTACTTAGATAACACCCCGATTGGCGCCGACCCTTCGTGGGACCTCACGCACATCACCTGTCCCACACTACTGCTCTGGGGACGCCATGACCAGATTATTCCGGTGCCCTATGCTCGCGCCATGGCCCAGATCTTACCGGAGGCCGAGCTTCTCGTGGTGGAGGATTGCGGCCACTTACCCCACATCGAAGAGCCCGCTATCGTGAACGCCACCATCCAAGACTTCTTAACTCGACGGCTAGGGGCCTCAGGAACCCGTCGCTAGACATTGTGACGATTACAGGCGCACCACGAGGAGTGCGCCTGTAATGGGTGAAGCGATTCAGTCGGCTTGACGAATCGCTTCAATTTCAACATTGATCTTGACCTCGTCGCCGACCATAACTCCCCCGGCTTCGAGCGCCACATTCCACTGCAATCCATAGTCCTTGCGGTTAATTTTACTGGTTCCGCTAAATCCAGCGCGTTCTCCACCCCAGGGATCTTTGGCCCGGCCCTCAAATGTCACGTCAAAAGTCTCGCTCCGCGTCACGCCATGAATCGAGAGATCGCCCACCACCGTGTATCGGTTATTCCCGGCAGGAATAATCTTGGTACTCTTAAACAGCATCTGGGGGAACTTCTCGACATCGAAGAAATCAGCAGACCGCAAATGTACATCGCGTTCGGCCTGTCTGGTGTCGACACTCGCAATGTCCAAAGTCACTTCCACGCTGCCATTTTCTAAATGTTCAGGTTCGCCAACAATGGCACCCTCAATGCCACTAAAACGCCCCTTCACGGTGGAAATCATCAAATGTCGGATAGAGAATTCCGCCGTACTATGGGCCACATCAATGTTCCAACGACTCATCATATCGACTCCTTAGTTTCATATTGATAGCAACTTCCTTTAATATATCACAAACCTCTCCTCGTGAGAAGAACTTGGAAAATTTTATCCACCCCTATTTTCTCCAAGATGTTAGGGTACAATCGAAGTTACCCTGGGTGATATTACGTAAGGAGGTTTATCTTGGTGTCTACTGAATCCTTAGTTCTGTCCAGCATTGACCATTCAGTCCTAACCATTCGGCTGAATCGGCCCACAGCACTGAATGCGTTGACATATCGTCTCCGTCAAGAGCTGTTAGAGCTTCTGCTGGAGGCAGAAAAGAACGCTGCAGTACGCGCAGTCCTCATCACCGGTGTTGGCCGAGCATTTTCGGTCGGCCAAGACGTCAAAGAAATGCAAGAAATGTACGCGAAAGCCGACCCCGATTTAGGAAGCCTCGTGCGTGACGAATATAATCCCCTGATTGCGGCCCTTTTGGATCTCTCCAAACCGACCATTGCACTGGTTCAGGGCCCGGCCGTTGGTGGTGGCTTATCTTTGGCTTTGGCCTGTGACATCCGGGTTATCACGGATTCCGCGAGTTTCATCCCGGCCTTTGTCAAGGTAGGCTTAGCTCCTGATACAGGGGCCAGTTATCTTCTATCCCGGAGCCTCGGGTGGTCGCGAGCGTTAGGGGTCGCCCTGTCGGGACAAGCCATTGGCGCAGACGATGCGGTTGCCTGGGGACTCGCGCATCATCGCTATGCGACCGTTGAAGAAGCGGAAGTAAAGGCCAGCGCACTCGCCAAGCAATGGGCCGAAGGCCCGACGAGAGCCATGGCAGAAATCCGACGGCTTCTCTTAGATGTTCAGGGGGTGTCCTGGCGTGATGCCCTGGTTAAAGAGGCCAGCACCCAGGACAGGCTCGGTCGTACGGCGGACCACCAAGAGGCGGTCGCCGCATTTTTAGAGCGCCGGGCACCGGAGTTTCGGGGTCAATAACATATCATCATTGTTCAAGGGAGGTTTTTCAATGTCATCGTCAACCATGCTTCCGTCCGAGACGCTTCGGGGGAAAGTTGCAGTCATTACCGGGGGCGCCACCGGAATCGGGTTTGGCATCGCCGAAGAACTTGGCCGACTCGGTGCCAAGGTCGTCCTAGCCAGCCGCAATACCGAACGCTTAGACAGTGCACGTCAGGCCCTCACCCAAGCAGGACACCCAGTTCACGTCATTCCCACCGATGTGCGTCAACCCGACCAGGTCGAGGCCCTCATGAATGGTACCCTGGAGCACTGGGGACAACTCGATATTTTGGTCAACAGTGCCGCCGGAAACTTTATAGTGGATGCCGAAAAACTTTCGGTCAATGGGTGGAACGCCGTGGTGAATAGTGTTCTCAATGGGACCTTTTACTGCACCCGCGCTGCCGGCCTCAAAATGATTGAACAGGGCACTGGCGGGAAAATCCTGTCTATCGTCGCCAGCTATGCTTGGACTGGGGGACCTCAAACGGTCCATTCAGCGGCCGCCAAAGCCGGGATTGTCGCGATGACGCGCACCCTGGCCGTCGAATGGGCCCATTACGGAATTCGTGTCAATGCTCTGTGCCCCGGCCCTACAGATACCGAAGGTGCACGTCCCTTGTGGGCTAACCCGGCTGACAAAGAGCGCCTCACCGCCAAGATTCCCGTGGGCCGCTTTGGCACGGTGACCGAGGTTTCGCAAGCCGCTAGTTACCTCCTCTCGCCGTTCGCTGACTTTGTCAACGGAGAAGTGATGGTGATGGATGGTGGTGAATGGCTCGGGAAAGGACTGAACGGATAAATGGGTACGCTCACCGGAAAAATTGCGCTTGTCACCGGGAGTTCACGGGGAATTGGTCAAGCTACTGCTGAGCTCTTCGGGCGCGAGGGCGCCACGGTTGTCGTCCATTATCGGAAATCCGAAGCGGCCGCAGCCGATGTCGTCGCGCGGATTCGCGATGCGGGCGGGCAATCTTTCGCGCTAGGTGCAGATCTCGAAGACCCCGAGGCGATTGATGCGCTATTCACCACCATCGAGGATCGCCTAGGCTCTCTTGACATCCTCATGGCCAACGCCGCATCGACGGCCTTCAAACCCATCTTAGATCTTAAGCCCCACCATATCACAAGAACGTTTGACGTGGTATTTGGGAGTTTGGTCCATATGGTACAACGGGCGGTGCCACTCATGGCCAGAGACGGTCGAGGCCTCGGCCGGATCATCACCGTGTCTGGCCACGGGACTCCCTTTACTTTACCTGCCTACGCAACCATCGGCGCAGCCAAGGGAGCGGTGGAAACCCTTACCCGCTATCTGGCCTATGAGTTGGGGTCTCGGCAGATTACCTGTAACGCGATTGCTCCGGGCGTGATTGCCACCGACTCGGCGCGCTATTACATGGGAGAACGATATGACGCCTTTGATCGGGAAGTCACGGCTCAAACCCCCCTAGGTCGAATAGGATCGCCGGACGATATAGCCAGGGTTGCACTTTTTCTGGCGTCGCCCCTATCGGATTTCGTCACCGGTCAAGTTATTCGCGTTGATGGGGGGTTGACACTAGCCTCCGGCCCATTCGAAAACATGAAACACATCGAATAGGACATGTGTAGAAAGGTAGGATCGAGATGACTACCCGCAAACAAAGACGAGTTCTGGTAACTGGAGGTTCTCGCGGCATTGGTCTCGAGTGCGCCAAACAGTTTTTGCACGCCGGCGACCAGGTCACGATTTGGGCACTTCATCCTGAAGGTCTCATCGAGGCCCAAAAAGTCCTCGGCGCCGACCTCGATGCGAGGGCCTTAGACATTGGCGATCACGATCAAGTCACCACCGCGCTCCGGGCCAGTGTAGAAAATGACCGCCTATTCGATATTGTGGTGAATAACGCGGGATGGACCGAAACCCACCCCTTTCTGACGGAGGACTCTCCTTATTGGAAGCGCGTGTTGGACACCAACCTATGGGGCCCCATCCACATCTGTCATGGTGTGTTGCCCTTCATGGTGTCTCAACAAAACGGCGTAGTCATTAACGTGGTCTCCGATGCAGCGCGGGTCGGAATGGCGGGTGAAGCCGTCTACTCGGCCGCGAAAGGTGGTCTGATCGCGTTGACGAAATCCCTAGCCCAAGAAATGGCACGCCACCAAGTCCGGGTGAACGCGGTCTCGCCAGGGCCCGTCGACACCCAAATGTTGGATGACAATGCCGCCACACCGCAAGCACAACGTCTCATCGAAAAAATGGTGCAAAAGGTCCCGCTGCGCCGGGTCGGACAGCCCGCCGATATCGCTGCGGCCGTCCTCTTTTTGGCCAGCGACGAGGCCCGTTACATCACGGGTCAAACCCTTTCAATATCAGGTGGGCTCACGATGGTGTAGTCGTCGCGTAATCCTTTCACTCCAAACCTCTAACCATGGAGGCGTTGGCCGGCCTCTACGCGTCACGAACGCGACCGTACGGGTCGGCCATATTACATCGTGAATCGGGATCACTGCTAATCGTGATGTTGCAAGATGGTGTGCCACCAGCGACTTTGGCAGCACAGCCACCCCTCGGCCCACCAAAACCAAGGCCAATGCCGATTCCAAGGCATCCACCTCAAGCGACGAAATTTGTCGCCATTCCATATGGGAAAACACTTGGTTAACCGTCTGCCCGTGACTCAACCCCGCGTCAAATCGGATCCACGGCCAGGTTTCTGGAGAGGCCACCACGAGGGTGCGAATCAGAGTCGGGGCCGCCACCGCAACCAGCACATCCTGATCCAAAACGTGGAGCTCCACCCCCCAAAATCCATGGTCGGTGCGCACCAGACCGGCATCAAGATTCCCCTTGCGCACTCCATCCACGATTTCCTCAGAGGTTCCCGTGTACACCTTCCAACGCAGTGGGCTTTTATCGGATGCGACCTCTGGCAACAAGGTTTCAGCCCACCCCGAAAGGATTCGGGCAATCCCGACCGCAGTCGCACCGGACGGCGCTGTGTGCATGGTATGGGTGGCGTCGCGAAGATTCTGGAGCGCGGATTTGAGAAAGGGGATCGCCCCCGCGATGTGCTCGGTCACTATTAGGTCGCGGCCTGACCGGCGAGTCACCGGAAACGGCATCCGAGCTTGTAAACGGCCCAATCTGTGTGAGACCGCCGAGGCCGACAGCCCGAGAACTTCGGCCACCTCGCCTAAATTTTTGCCGTCGGCCATTTCGACGAGCATCGCGATATCAACCAGATCCATTTCCACGAGGTCACGGCTCTCCACACCTGCACATCCTTCATATATTCATGCTCCCATCATCCCACAAGCGACCCATTTCCTCCACTATCATGAGGCTATCTTCATCAAAGGAGGCTGATTCCGATGAACGCCGACCACCAAAAAGTCACCCAATATTTTGCTCGCTACCACGAGGCCTATTTATCCAGCCCTCGGCATGCCCGAGGCGAAGATTTAGAAGCCCTAATTGAGGCACTCGCCCTGGCTCCCGCAAGCCGGGTACTGGATGCGGCCTGCGGCACCGGCCACACAACCGTGGCGCTGGCAGCCCGGGGTCATATCGCGACGGGTCTTGACCTCACCCCGGAAATGCTGGGGGCAGCCGAAAAGTTAGCCGCTTCGCGCCACGTCTCCATAACCTGGGTTCTCGGGGACGTCCATCAGTTGGCATGGCCCGATCGTAGCTTCGATGCGGTCACCTGCCGACGAGCCGCACACCACTTTCACGACCTCAGTCTTTTCATCTCCGAAGCCGCGCGGGTGTTAAAGTCCGGGGGCCGCCTCGGGATCTCGGATATGACGGCACCGACCAATGCCATCGAAGGACTGAATGCGCTTGAACGATTTCGCGATGACTCTCACTGTGCTGCACGGACCGCCAATGAATGGGCTCAAGTGATAAGTCCTCACGGTCTCGATCTGTTAACCCTCGCAGTGCACGGGGAACCGATGACGCCCGAGGAATGGCTGTCGCCGGTTAGCCCAAATTCACCGGAAGGGCAAGAGGCGCTGAGATTCCTAAAAGATCCAAGTTTTCCCCAAGGCATCTTAGTCAATGACCAATTTATTAAGTATCGGATCATATTAGTCGCGGTGAAACGATAACATTCGGCAAACCTTGTGGTTTCCGGTGCGCTATTTCTGAAAATCAGCAAGCTATGGGATCTCGGCGACCACTGCGGTCGAGATCCCATAGCCCGTAAGGCTCGTCTTCAATTGTCTAGCACTCGGTCTTTGTGATGGCGGTTTATAGTGGAAGACTCCAGATTTCGCGAGAGCTGTCGGTTCCAGTCTTCGAAGACGGCTGCGAGTGGACCCAAGCCCCCATTTACGGGTAGGGTCTCGCGTGGCGAGGTCGCGCATTGTGACCAGAGCATCATTCGACAGGTCGGGATTTTACCCCCGGTCACCTTCTGTAATTAGCGGTGAAAGCGTCCAGCTCGTCGGGTTCGATTGCCTCGTTCCACGCTACCGATACGTTGCGAGCTGGCGTAAATCCCCCATCTTCCTCCAACGAAGGCGTACCATAGGCACTCGGCATCAGATGCGCATCCCATCAAAGAAAACGCTTGGGCACCACCGGATTAGAGACCACGCCGCGAGCCGCCAACGCTTGATGCAATCGATCTAAGTCTTCGCGATACTGCGGCATGGATGAACGACGATAAATGAGATACGCTGGGTGAGCTAGCGGAAATATTTCTGGAATCGACGGGTCAGAAGCTTTATAGAGGCGTCCGCGACAGCCCTGAAAATCGGTTTCTCCCGTTAAGGATTCAAATGCCATCCGGCCTAAGGTCACGATAATCGCAGGCCTCACCCGACCAATGTCTTCGAGCATCCAGGGGCGACAGGCATCGAGTTCCTCCCCTCGTGGCGGCCGGTTCTTCTTCCCGGTATCCGTAGGTCGGCAACGCACCACATTGTTAAGCCAGATTTCCCCGCGAGTCAGGCCCAGGTATGACAAGACGTCCTCGAATATTTTGCCAGCACTCCCCTGAAATCCCATACCGGTCCGGTCTTCCTCTTTACCTGGGGCCTCACCCGTAAACATCACCCGAGCCGTTTCAGAACCGCGGCCGATGACAACCTGGGTCCTGATTTCCGCCAATCCACATCGGGTACACTGAGCCATCGATTCCATTCGTAAGAACTCCCACCTATTCCATAGACGCCAGGTCCCGAACCAAGAGCGTCACGGTCTCCTGGGGAACTGCCACCGTATACGAATATCCAGGGTGTTCAATCGCGATAGACACCCGATCTACATGCTCCATCAAAGCCGTACGGTCCTCCGGTGTGAAGACAAAGGTGAGGTAGTGCACGGAGCTCGTTTTTTCTTCGGTAGACCGGCCGGCTTCGGCGATTGCCGCGACCGCACGGTCGCCCACCACGAGGCGGACGTGCTCCTCTATCCCCGAGAGTTCGCGTAGAATCTCCGGCATGTTGTCAGATTGCGTCAATTCGATGAGTAACGTAGCCCCGATGGCCATGCCACGCGGCAGTAAATCGTTGTATACCAAAATCTCTTCGTGGATCTTCTCGAGGTCCTCAATGTGTTCAATCCGCATCATCTCTTGCACTTGGAACTTCATGGTCTCAGTATTCTCAAAGACCAATGAAACTCTCGGCCCGATGAGGACCCGCCTCATCTTTTTGAGTTGAATAATGCGGCGACGAAACTCGGGGCGGACCAATTCATATTCCTGGTTCGGAACCAGGTCCTGCATGGTCAGTTGTCTCATATGTGAACCTCCTTACTTGCTTAGACCATAGGCCGTGGATAGAATTTGAACTGGATGTTGGGGGGGACGATCCGATGCCACCTCAATTTGTAGACCCGCTAAGGCACAATCGGAACAAGCCACCGTGTCATGCGCTGCCCGAAATGCATCGGTCATTTTCTTCGAGACCTTTTGCGATTCATCATAGTACTCCGCCTTAAGCCCCCAGGTTCCATCGATCCCCGCGCAACGGTCGACCATGTTCACCGTGGTCCCGTCAATCCCTGACAGCAAATCTTGCGCCGCCTTTTTTAGACCTTGTGCTTTAGTATGGCACGATAAGTGATAAGTCACCGTACCCGGACTCGATACAAAATCCTTTTTCAGTCGACCACCACGCATTTCTTGCGCTAAGTACTCGGTAATGTCGACGGTGGCGTCCGCCACCTTGGTAGCCGCTTCGCTGCCTAACAACATTGGATAGTCTTGTTTCAAGACATAGGCACAGGTGGGTTGGAGCGCCAAAATTTTCTTTCCAGACTCCGCATAGGAAGCCAGTTGGGCAACATTATGTTGAGCCCGTTCGGTCGCGCCCGCGATATCGCCCCCATCGAGAGCAGGCATCCCACAACATCGGAGATTGTCCGGCACTGCCGCGTGAATCCCATTGTGCTCTAAAATTTTTATGGCTGCCTGACCAATTTCGGATTCATGATATTCCACGGTACAGGTGGAAAAAATGACGACATCGGGGTCCGCGACCCGCGTTTGATGTGTTTTAACCCAAGCAGAAAAGCGCGTCAAAGCAAATTTGGGTAAGTGTCGACGTCGGTCAATCCCTAAACGACGCTCCATTTGGCGCCGAATCAAAGGTTGGGTCAGACTCCAGTTCGAGAGGCTCGGGACGATCGTCCCGAGTTTGCCAGATCGTTCCGGATCCCCCAGAAACTTGTCACTGGCACTCATACCGGTTTTTCGGGTGCGAATAGCCTTGGACCGCAACATAAGCCGAGGAAAGTCCAGGTCAAATCGATGAGGTGGCACGTAGGGACATTTTACATAGCAAAGCTTACACTGGTAGCATAAATCAGCAACGTGTGCCATTTCACCCATAGTCAGCAGATCCACATCATCATCATGGCCCTCAACAGCCTCAAACAGGACCGGAAACGAGGGACAAAGATTGTGACAGAGGCGACACCCATTACACACATCAAACGCCATCTTCATGTCGGTAGCTAGACGCGACTCATCCCAATATTCCGGTTCTCGCGGGTTATAGTCCATGATGGATTCCTCCTGCAACGTGGGGTAGGCCTTACCAATGGAAGGGGGCCGAATCTCGGCCCCCCACACACCTAGTCCTTACCGAGGGTGTCTAAGCCTTTGGTAAATCGCCCTGCATGGCTCTTCTCAGCACGTGCCAAGGTCTCGAACCATTCGGCAATCTCATCAAATCCTTCTTCGCGAGCTTCTTTCGCAAACCCTGGATACATCTGGGTATATTCGTATGTTTCACCTTCAATGGCGCTCTTTAGGTTTTGCTCAGTGCTCCCGACTGCGACGCCCGTGACCGGATCCCCCACTTCTTCTAAGAACTCAAAGTGTCCAAACGCATGACCGGTTTCGCCTTCCGCAACGTTTCGGAACAGTCCCGCTACCTCTGGTTGTCCTTCCACGTCCGCCTTTTGTGCAAAGTATAGATACCGGCGATTAGCCTGGGACTCGCCAGCGAAAGCCTCTTTAAGATTGCCGTGCGTCTTGCTGTTCAGTAATGCGGCCATTCTATGTGCCTCCCCTTCTCAAACCTATTAAAATACTTACCTAAGAATCATTCTAAACTGAGGCCATTGCTTAAGCAAGCATAAAACCTCGACTCAACGGACTACGTCTTTGGTCTTAGATCCGTTCTAGGTCCCTAGTCGGATGGCTTTTTCCCAGCACCCGTCCATACTGAAGAATGTCCAGATTGCCCATAGGCGCAGAGGAGGTTTTTCTCATGCATCAAGAATATCAATGGCCGCGTAGGTTAGATGCTGCGTTAAAAGAGATCGAATCATTAGACCGTCCCGACATCGCACCATGGTTGCGAGACCAGCGTCAGGAGCATTGGAGTGATGCCACCATCCATCTTCGGTTAGCCTTGGCGTCATCCCGATATATCGACCATCACGGTCCTTATATCGGACATGGAACCTTTAACGGTGGCCCTATGCTACGGGCATCCACTCTATTGGACCAAGCGTACCGCGACTTGGCGCTGTTGCAGACCACCACCTACGTGGTGGATTTACTCCAGAATCCAAACTATGGACCGTATCTTCTCATGCATATGAATCCCGTATTGGAATCCACTCCCGAGGCATCAAAGCGAGCCTTTCTGCAGTCACTCGAAGCCGGGGACCAGGTTCTGGCAGCCGAGCATCGAATGATCGGGCTGCTCCATCAAATCAGCGCGGAGGTGCCCGACATCCTCAGATACGCAAGTCTCCTGCAATACGGCGAAAATGAGCATCGGCTTTTGATGGTGCATCGCAGTCTCCAATTAGTGGACGATAGCGCTGGTTGGCTTTTCGCCGAACCCATTCTACGGGCAGCCACGCAATATCTAGCGAGTCGCCCGAGCGTCATCGTCCCAGAATCTCCTCAGTGGCCTCAGAACACGACAGGACTCATCAGCGCTCTCGACCCCATCGACGCCAAGGCCATCTACCAGGCGATAGACCGGCTGCAAAACGTTTCCTTTGGTGAGGAGCCCGCGGTGATTCATGACTTAATCGCGCAGCAGATGAATCCATCGAGCCTCTACGAAGCCCTCTCATTAACCGCGAGTCACATCTTAAGTCAGACTCATTTCGATGCGCACGGTGTCACCGGTGTCCACTGCCTTATGGATCTGCTCCACGATACCCACACGCCAGAGACCATCCGTGACGGAGCATGGGTCTCTGTCTTATCCGGTTCACGGATTCGGCGTCAAAAGGCAATCCGCGGCGAATGGCGGAAGCTTCCCCCGGTATCCGGTCATCCTGTGAGCTTAGATACAATCCGCGAAGTACTCTCCGGCCATTCCGATGGTCTCGAGGCCATCCAAGTTATCGGCAATTACTTATTGGCTGGTGGTAATCCTCGGGCACTGACTCAAATT
Source organism: Sulfobacillus sp. (assembly GCA_027343695.1). Taxonomy (GTDB): domain Bacteria; phylum Bacillota; class Sulfobacillia; order Sulfobacillales; family Sulfobacillaceae; genus JAKADJ01. The sequence goes on from DAHWKJ010000074.1 coordinate 62,879, forward strand.
CTCATGCAATACGCCTTGACAACCGCCGGTCCCTTTGACGCCATTCATAACGTGAAAATGCTGTGGGGCCAACTCCAAGAGACACAGCGGTCTCGACTGCCACAGGAATCCTGGAGGCACTTAGCCGCAGGAGCCCGGGTCATCGTCGAAACCGCCACGTCCGAACGCCGCGAGGCTCTACCCATCCTGGATATGTGGCATCAATTCCATCCGATCCAGCCCTAAGTTCCCGGAGTCCTATTCTTCATTGCCGAGCATATCCATAAGATCAACCAGTCGATGGAGGAGGCCTCACGCATTTGGCTTACCGATTGCGAATCCGGCCCTTGTATGTTGGGCTAGCCCTGAGCACTATTATCACGGTCGCATTATCTGCTCTGCTCTACAGTGAAACGGTGGAGTTCCTGGTGATTGCGATCGTGCTCGCGCTGGGCATCATGGCGTGCCAAGCAACGGGCCTCTTGGCATTCCGCTCCAGTCATGACATGATGGCCACGATGGTAGGCGGTACGGCCGGTGGCCTAATTGGGGGACTTATCGTGTTACTGCTCATGCCGTCTCATTGCGATGGACACACCATGACCATGATGACGGATAGCATGGCGGGCATGGTGGGATGCACCCTTGCCGGGTGGCAGCACTATCGATAGCGCGGGTCTTCGCCCAGTGCCCCGAACGCGGCTAGATTCGCGATAAGATATAGCGCGGGGAAGGCAGACGCTCAAATCCCCTGGGCACCCACCCCTGAGCCAAGTAGTCCATGAATTGAGTCCTCACGTGCCTTTGCCACGCTGCAGCCGAACCCAAATCGGTCTCTTTCAGCGTTCCGATATCTGGCGGAATCTCAATCTCGAGGATCCGGTCACGGCCAAGAGCGGTGGGGAGCGCAAAAGGATCGACGCTCCATTCGCAAAACACCCGATCGGTCGGCAATCCCCGGTTTAAGTTGCTATCCAAAATTCCATAATAGTCCAGGAAGTAACGGGTTATTTGAGCTCCCAAGACCGCTAAATTAAAATGTGCATTACTGGCGCGTAGCGGATCGAACGTCCAGCCAATCCGGGGATACCCGCGACGATGAGCCCACTCGCGCTGCGCCAACTTGAGTGCTCGCCCCACCCCTCGTGCTCGGTAGGGCGCCAAAACCCCTGCCTGATGTGAATGCAAGTACCAACCATTCTCATCGCGGGCAGCCATCGCCATTGCAAATCCAATCCACACCTCATCCTCCATGGCTCCCCAGATCCCGCCCCCGTGATCAGCCATGACCCGCATAATCGACGTCGGCACAGGATCTGGATTGCCCCAGATGGCTTGTTCCAACCCCGGTATCTGTTGTAAATCTGACACCTCAGTCAGTTCCTTGATCAGGACCATAATCCACCGCCCCCTCTGCCTACCCTATGGTCAGAAGATCCCACCGGCTACTAATGCAAGGAAAATATTCAAATTGTGGGCAATTGTGGTGATGAAGATCCTCGGCTAAAGGGTTGCCGATCACGGGTTTGGGATATGTCGGATACCGGCAGAAAGAGCACCATATTCTCCCTCCCCGCGACACGAGGCCTTGCAGTGGTAGCCTCGTGTCGCGGGGAGGGACCGTTGCTAAGGAAAATTGTCGAACCCTCTACGAACAGAGTTCCATAGATTACGCGCTCCAGTCGGCGCAAAAAACGCCACGCCCCATATGATATGGAATAAATCACCAATGCTGAGGAGGTTCGGTATGCAAATAACCGTCGCTGAGGAAACCAGGATCGTAACACTCGACCCCCATACTCCCATCGATTTATCACTCCCATCGCAAGGTTCCCATGAGAATTCCGTGAAGGCTCTACGACCTGAAGATGATACGCCGCGCGGGACGGTGCCGTACCTGGAGACTCTCTCTACTATCCATCGTGTATTGGACCCCCGAACCTACCTCGAGATCGGGGTATGGCTGGGTAACAGTCTTAGTCTAGCTCGTTGTCCATCTATCGGCATCGACCCAGCTCCCGACATTAAAACCATCATTCACCCCGCCACCCGAATATTTACCATGACCTCGGATCAATTTTTTACCGAACAAGCGGCCACGGCGATTTCTACCCCGATCGATCTCGCTTTCATCGACGGCATGCACTTGTTGGAGTTTGTCCTACGCGATTTTATGTATGTCGAGCGTCATGCAACTCCCCAGTCACTCATCGTCATTGATGACATTTTTCCGTCCCACCCAGCCCAGGCAGATAGGAGTCGAAGGACTGGAACCTGGATGGGAGATGTATGGAAATTGCTCCCGATCCTATCACAATTGCGTCCCGACCTCGTCCTCATCCCGATAGATACCTGGCCTTCGGGGCTACTTCTGGTTACGGCACTGGACCCAAGTAATCGAACCCTCTGGTACACCTACAACCAGATAGTGACCCACTTTAGCCACGATATCGCCCCTCCCCTATCCATACTTGGGCGCGAAGGTGTCTATCCGCCTGCCATTGTCGACCCATTCTTGCGCACCTTAAAATCACTACGGCCCTTGACAACACACCGCCGTCTCAAGACATCTCCATAGCCGATGGTCAGATCCCGTCATTCCTTCAATCCAACCTTGCTTGACGGTCCCCCGCATTTTGATGGGTTTCCCTAGGTTCTCGGCCGCTACGAATGCAGGTGACTACCAACATTGGCTGGCGACACACAAATTTTTCCTACACCACGGTTAGGATACCTCGTGGTCACCGGATGTGAGATCAGGCGCCTCCGGTGACCATGGCAATATGATCCAATATGAGTTTAGGGAGCAGCTCATCAGCCCGCACCCCTTATTAAGCGCGTCCGTGAGCGTGTATGGATGGGGATTAGGTGTCGCAATAATCGAGAGGGCGGTCATAGCATGGATAAGATAATGCTTGAGCCAGATTCCATGCCTCCTATGAGGATCCCGATAGGATCCCCCTGTCGGATTTCCCGGGGTCTTTGTCGGCACCGCCTATCCTCTTTCCATCGACTGCGCGGCATCAAGACCCCGGTCGAGTACCCCGATTTGGATAATCCGAGGGGGTGTGGCACACTACATAAGTGAACCCGATGGATTGAGGAGGAAAAGACATGCCACAGAATCCCAATGGTGTCGGACTAACATTCGAAGTCTCATTACAGCATGTGAAACCAAGCGTCTTACGCGAGGTGGAGGTCCCCATCACGGCAACATTTTTAGACTTTCACCAAGCCCTCCAAGCGGCCATGGGATGGACCGATAGCCATCTGTTTGAATTTAGTCGCAATGGGGTCACCGTGGTGTCACCGCATGATGACGTCCTACCGTCTCCAACTGTGTGGATGGCCGATCAACACACCTTAACTGAATGGAAGCTCCAGCCCGGCGATGCCTTTGTCTACGTCTATGACTTTGGTGATAATTGGGTCCATGAGCTTCGAGTCACCGGAACCGCACTCAATCTATCACGGCCCAGGCTAATTGGCGGGACCGGTGCCTGCCCGCCCGAAGATGTAGGAGGACCTCCGGGATACCAACACTTTCTCGAAAGCATAGCCGATCCCAAGCACCCCGAACATAAAGATTACAAGACTTGGAGTCGAGGACGCTTCATCGCCCAATTCGATCGTGAGGCGCAAGACCAACGTCTCGCGAAACTCTTTTCGTAGCATGGGATATCCCAGGAGTCCTGCAGCAATCCCTGTGACCACCGCTATAAAGATTAGCCACAGGGTAAGCTCGTGCTTGTGGTGCCATTCACAACACGTTCGCAGGAATGTGCCGGGTGCGATTCACATCCCGGACCATCGGCTGACCCACACCCAGTGTGTCTAGGAACACCGAGGAGAGTGCATATACCTGCCTCGATTTTTGGCATCCATGGTGAAATAGCTTGAATGACGGCCTTATCAACCAGGAGATGATGGGCCGCTCACGGTATCTAGCTCGTTTCGCGCCAGACTCCGGTGGATCCCGACGCAAGAACCACACAGCGAGATACCGTGCGCCCGGTACAAGGCTTAAGACGAAAGCTTGCTGCGCTCGAGGTGAAATACCGGCCGCATCGCCCCGACTTCACGTCCTGCGTGGTTCTTGATGACTGGCTGAATGACATTCGTCAAGGTTTGGATCTCCGAATCGCTCAGTACACCAATTTCCGCCAACACCGCTGCCACCACCGTACCGATGGTGCGAGATGTACCGTCGCTAATCTTCACGGCCAGTCCAAGACCGCGCTCGGGAATCCCGATACAAAACACCGCTTCAGCACCACCCTTAGAGACAAATCGGTGATCCGTAGCATCGGCAAGCGTGACCTCGAGTCGTCCCGTTCCGGACACCAATTCCGGATAGGTCCGCATCGCCTCCGCAATAATCATGGCGGCGCCTTGGGGTTCGGGATCGAGTCCTCTGGGATCCACCAGCCGGGCGTAAGCATAGGCCATGCGAGCCAACGAAAGATAAAACGTAGGAACGCCACACCCATCCACACCCGTATAAATGCTCTGCGGCTTCTGGATACCGGTCATCAAGGCCACGTTTTCCAAAATTTTGCGTTGAACGGGATGTTCCGGCAATTGATATCCTTCCAAGGGCGCCTTCAGCATCCGTGCCAGCGTCAACATCCCCGAATGTTTACCGCTACAGTTGTTGTGCACAATTTCGGCAGGACGTCTTTCAGCTAACATGCGTTCTGTGGTTTCCCGATGACTTGGCATGTGAATGCCACAAATCAGATCTTCTTGACGAGCCGCAATCTTAGCCAGGATGCCTTGGACTAATTCTACGTGTTGGTCCTCTCCGCCATGCGAAGCACAGGTCATCGCCACCTCTCTGGGTGTCAAGTGAAACGCGTCAATCGCCCCGGATTGTACCAGCGGCATCGCCTGAAAAGGCTTGGCCGAAGAGCGCCAAAAGGTTTCGCGATTTGGATCTCCCAACCAATACTGGATATGCCCGAGGCTATCGACGACCGCAACGTCTGCATAGGCCACACTTTCGACCTGGTTTCCTCGGTAAATTTCCACTGCGCGCTCCGCCATTTATTGTCCCCTTCCTTGATACATTCCGGCCGCCTGCACAAAGGTGCTAAATAAGTTTTTGGCTTCGGCTCGATGTGTTTGTAGATCCTCTGGATGCCACTGAACACCAATGCGAAACATCGCTTGAGGATCCTCGATGGCCTCGATGATCCCATCGTCGGAATGCGCTGTCACTACATATCCTTCGGGGACCCGTTCGATCGCCTGATGATGAAACGAATTCACTGACAGGGAATTCCCCTGCAAGATTTCGGCGAGCCGAGTACCAGAATCCACCGTCACGCGATGCGTGACGTCGACCCGCGGTTCGGATTGGTTGTGACGAATCTGGCTATCTGGTCGGGCACTTGGAAGATCTTGAATGAGGGACCCGCCCCCGGCCACCGTTAATGCCTGTAGCCCGCGACAGATCCCGAAAATCGGCATGTTAAGTTCCTCAGCCACCCGGATCAGCCCCAGTTCCGTGGTGTCCCGGGCCGTCGACACGGAAGCCATCTCGGTCCCTTGGTTGGCAGCGCCGAAGGTAGCCGGATCAAAATCGCCACCACCGGTGAGTAAGAGGCCGTGGCATTGTCTTAAAAGTTCCGATGAAGACGGTTCATTAGGCAGTAACACCGGAATCCCACCCGCCTCAATAATGGCCACAATATAAGTGCGTCGTACCCAGTCTCTTGCTGGTATATCGGATTTTTCTTCGCGAGACATCGAAATGCCAATCAATGGTTGTGTCATCTGCTTCGTCTCCTTGCAATCCAAACCTACGATCAATTCTACCGCTCTTCCTCCATTATCGGGGCTTTGGCTCCATACAAAAAGCGAGCCCATCGGGCTCACCATAAGAGCTAGACCTCCGTCACACCCAGACTCAGCAGAATTGCCTGGTTGACGCGAGCCATCAGTTCCGGACTCAGATGGGCAATGCGTTCTTTCAACCGCCGTTTATCAATCGTCCGAACCTGTTCGAGTAAAATCACTGAATCACGATCCAATTGAGATTCCCCCGCCTTGACTTCCACATGAATCGGAAGCTTCGTCTTCAAAACTTGGGAGGTTACCGCACACACAATAGTGGTCGGGCTATACCGGTTTCCAATATCGTTCTGCAAGATCAGCACAGGCCTAGTGCCTCCCTGCTCCGATCCGACTACAGGGGATAAATCCGCAAAAAAAATGTCGCCTCGGCGCACTACTACATCCGTTCCAGCCACCGCTACTCCCGAGTAAAACTCACTAGGTCCCAAGCCTCTTCCGCCATCGCCGCATTGAGATGACCCATTTCTTGATAGCCTTGAATCAACTCTTGCCGAATTTGTTGGCGACGTTGCTCTGCTAAGTAAAATTCAACACTTTCGCGAATGACTTCGCTCCGGTGACGACCTTCATCGCCCGCCACCCGATCTAAAGCATCCACCAATCGATACGGGAGCCGCACCATGACACGGCGGTTTTCTTCCAAAGCGCCCACCTCTTTCCCCCACAGGGATATTATATCTTCCGCAAAAAAAGCGTGTCAATGCGAAGATTTACAAATTACCCGCGGAACCCTGACGCCGATTGTGCATAACATCTCGTACGGGATGGTCTCACCCCATTCGGCCCATTCAAATATAGTAATGTGTTTGTCTTGGTCGGATCCTAATAACACCACCCGATCGCCGACCGCGACGGAGTCTTCCTCGGGAATCCCGACCGTGATTTGGTCCATCGACACCCTCCCGACCACCGGATAGCGTTGGCCCCGAATCAGAACCGCACTACGATTAGAAAAAATTCTCCGATACCCGTCGGCGTATCCCACAGGAATCGAAGCAATCTGCATCGCACACGGAGTATGGTAGGTGCGGGCATACCCCACTGGAAAATGAGCGGGCACGCGTTTAAGATACACAATGCGGGACTCGACGCTCAGTGTCGGTTGCAATGGCATCGTGGCGTCCGCACCATAGAGCGCAATCCCCACCCGCACCAGGTTAAAATGCGTGCCAGGAAACCGTAACGCCGCGGCAGAATTCGCAGCATGAAGGAACGGAGGAAGCCTATGCTGGCCCCGCAACTGTTCGATAATATCCAAAAATCGGCTTAATTGTAGAGCCGTATACGAGGCGTCATCATTGTCACTCTCTGCAAAATGGGTCATGAGACCCATCCATTGGAGATGCAAAGACCCCTCCAATCGTTGAATCCAGGCATCGTTCCATTCTCGAATCGGTATCCCCACACGCCCCATGCCGGTGTCTAGCTTGAGATGGATACGAGCTCGAGTGCCCAGTCGTTTTGCTTCTGCTTCAATCCGGTCCACGGTTCCTAGATCGAACACCGTAAGATCGAGGTCGTGGCTTAGCGCCAGATGAATTTGCTCATCCCAGCTTTGACCCAAAATCAAGATGGGTGCGGTGATCCCAGCTTTTCGGAGCTGGACTCCTTCTTCAGCCAGCGCCACTCCTAACCACTCCGCCCCCGCCTCCAACGCAGCCCCAGCCACGACTGCCGCGCCATGCCCATACCCGTCAGCTTTTACCACCGCCATCAAGCGCGTGCCTGGCGAGAGTTTTCCCGAAATGGTCTTCACGTTATCCTGAATATGGTCTAAATGCACAAAGGCTTGCGTCGGTCTCAACACCCGTATTTTTCCTCCATTACGCCATGATCTCTGGTGCGCTCCGCGGCCAGGCTCGCTCATCAATCTGCCGCCATGCCTGCGGTAATGTATCAATGAGGTCCGTGGCGATAAGCGCTGGACCAAAATCCGCCGCCGCAATATCGCCAGCCCACCCATGCCAATAGGTCGCGAGTTGCGCCGCTGTAGCCGGGGTTAAACCTTGCCCTAAAAGACCCGCAACCATGCCCGCTAAAACGTCCCCACTTCCCGGCGTGGCCATTTCGGGTGTCCCCGTGGTATTCACTTGGAGATGACCGTGGTGCCCTGTAATACTGGAAGCTCCCTTAAGAATCACGGTCGCCTGCGGATATTTCGCCATAAGTGCCCGAACAGCACGTGGACGATTCTCATCAATTTCCCGCGCCGACACGTCAAGGAGTGCCCCGGCTTCTCCGCTATGTGGCGTCAAAATTAAGGGAACCATCGATCCTTCTGGCAACCCCGCCCGTAACAACCGGAATCCGTCCGCGTCGACAACGAGGGGATGCCCGAGGCCGGAAAGCAGGCGGAAAATATCTGTAGGTACGTCGGCACCTAATCCAGGCCCGATTAATATGACATCCGCCTTTTGACAGAGGACAGTCTCTTCATGACTCCATCGAAGGCTTCCGTGAGATGCCGGGGCTTCATGCACGAGCAAGGGACTTGGAGCTCGTACCCGCCCGCCGAGACCTTCCGGGATAATCAGGGTGACCAACCCAGCCCCGGCTCGAAGGGCAGCGGTGCCGGCGAGCACTGGGGCACCAGGCATGTCACGAGAACCCCCAATGACCACGACTCGTCCCCGTTTATACTTGTGGGCAAGGAGATCGAGCCGAGGAAGCCAATTCTTCGCCTGATCCGCATTCACCCATCCGTCCCGCACTGTGGATGGCCCGTAAAGCCCAATGTCGGCGAGCACAAGATGTCCTCGTGCTGCCATCCCTGGGTACCCCCAATGCCCCCACTTGGTCGCGCCGAACGCAATCGTCGTGACAGCGGCCCCTAACCGGTGGGGATAGGCTCCGGTATCCGCATCGAGACGCGACACCATATCTAGCGCAATCACCGGAGTATCGCGCTGGTATACCCGATCTAATAGATCGTTCAGAGGTTCATCCGCCACGCCTTTGTGATATCCCGTTCCAAACACGCCGTCAATAATTACATCACAATCAATGTTGGACTCTAGGCGAACCCCAGATTCTTGGGCCGCACGCAAAAGCCCTGGAGAACCGGGGAAAGTTGGCGGCTCGCCGACCAGGTAAACGGACACCCGATAGCGTGTAGCTAGGTGACGGGCCGCAACTAATCCATCGCCCCCATTGGCGCCTTTCCCCACCAGTACCCCGATTGAGGTCTCTTTCCTGGGGAAATCACGGCGAACCAATCGGAACGCCTGAAAACCCGCCAGTTCCATCAGGCTTAAAAAAGGCACCCCGATCGCTTGGGCCTGTTGATCCCGTCGCCGCGCCTCTTTACTCGTCCATATTTCCGTGTTCACGGTGTTCTAACACCACCATCGCCACAGATAAATGACGTTCGTGGCTCATTGATAACCACACCGTCAGATCCCGGTCTTGTAGCCATTCTAGGAGTCCTCCTTGCACCTCAATCCGGGGTTGTTGACGGGGCTGGCGAATCACTTCGATCTGGGTCCACCGACTTCCATGGATCCCACCGCACGCCTTGATGAGCGCTTCTTTGGCCGCAAATCGTGCCGCCCATCGATTGACACTTTGTGGTCCGGTGCCCACACTCTTTTGCTCACGCCATGAGAAGAGTCTTCCTATGGCTTGGGGGGAACGTTCCAACATCCGAGCCATTCTGGCATTCTCCGTCACGTCGACCCCAATCCCCACAATCACGGCTTTTCGACCACCAAACCCCAGGTGACCGGCCCCGGCTCAAACTGCCGCACTTCCCGAAAACCTCGACGGGTCACTTCTAAAACGACATCTCCTACCGAAAATCGATGCTCTAAAGGCGGGCCAAAAGGGGTCTCGATCTTTTGCCAATCGACCAGGACCCATTGGCCACCGGGTTTTAGCACCCGCATCATTTCATCAAAAGCCTGATCCCGGTCCGGGACTTCGTGGTACATCGTGTGCCATAAAACGCGATCCATGCTGGCGTCTTCCAAATGTGTCGACGCCGCATCACCTTCAAGTATCGTAATCTGATTTAACTGGGACGTCTTCACTCGGTTCCGAAGCTCCTCCCGTGCGGCAGGACTCGGGTCGATGGCAAAGATCGCTCCCGACTCGCCGACGGCCACCGCCAACGGTAAGCTGAAATATCCAATACCGGCCCCGATATCTGCCACCCGCATCCCAAAATCTGCGGATAGAGCCGCGAGCACCGGACCTTTAGGCATCAATTTCTCCCGGTCCGGATTGTCCAACCGCAACAAATGTTCCCGCTGGTGCCACATCTGATAATCTCGTTCCACCCATCATCAAGTCCTCTCCAGAGTCGATCTCTACGTAATTTATATTATAACGAATTTTTTCACGCCCTATCGACGGCAGGAGGAATTCTCGAGGGGACCAAGACGAAAGACCGTTCACTTTATTCGTCAATCACCCTTAGCGTCCAAGGATCGACAGGGGGGGCACCGGGGTCACACGATACCGAACCACCAATATGAGCAGCGTGACCGGAGGCTTGTCACTATCCCAGTTGGTGGGCGACGGGACGCGTCACGACCTTGAAGCTAGAGCCTACCATCCTCCGGTTGCAAGCTCCTCACACCCCATCCCTTACCCACGCGTTCCAAAATTGAAAGGGTATTCAGGGTGGTGCAGCATCCCCTTTGTTGCACCAAACATGTGATGTAACGTATAAGTCATGAAGCACTGCCCCGTCCCAGCCAGGTCTTATGCCAAGTTTATATTCTCTGATACTTCAGTATCTTCCCTATTTAACGGCTTTCCGCTCAACTTTCCTCATGCTATACTTTCAATAAAGTCCAGGCAGGGGGGTAACGCCTGCTACAGAGGCTCTTGATAGCGGTGATGGTGGCCCACCGCCGTACATGTTTTCGGAAACCGCCGCCCTATTGGAATCCTTATTGATTGGAGACTCATTGGAGGAGGGATTGATGTGCGATTCCGCACGCGGTGGCGCATGATAGCGGGCTTGGCGGGGTTTGGTCTGGCAGCCGCTGGTTGTGGAGCCCAAGCTAGTTATACCCCGCCGGTGTTTCCCCCTGGCAACGTTGTAGCTGGCGCGCAGTTATTCACGAAAACCTGTTCGGCGTGCCATGGTCTCACCGCGGAGGGCACCGTAGGCTTGGCCCCACCCTTGTGGCAAAAAGGCGGTGTGGTTAGCCCAAATTATTCCACCCTCACCACATTAACCGCATTCGTATATAAGAACATGCCAAAGATTGCTCCGGGTAGCCTGACCCGACAACAAGCATCGAACGTCGCAACCTTTATTTGGGGGCTCGACGGCAAGACCGGTTCGTCCCGAGCCCACCAACTCTTGGCTATGTTGACTCCGTCTGGATCTGCGCCTACAACTCCATCCCCATCGGGATCTTCGTCTAAATTTTTGTCGGCGAATCCCCGTAGTAAAACCGTCACATTGACCCTCATTGCTGGATACAACTCGGCCAACCATGGGGGCTTTAATTTCGATGGGGGCTATAACGGTGACATGACGGTTACGATTCCCGTGGGTTATAAAGTGACGGTAGACTTTAAGAACCAAGCACAGTTCCCCCACTCGGCGGCAATCATCGGACCGACTGGATCGTCCGCGACAGGACCCACCATCAAGGGGGCTTCCACCCCCCACCCGGTCACCGGCACCGCACCGGGCGGATCGGCTACTTTTAGTTTTACCCCGCACACCGCGGGAGGATATCGAATTGCATGCCTGTTCCCAGGACATTTACTCTTAGGGATGTACATTAACCTCAAGGTGGTCTCCAGTGGAACCCCCTCCATGTCATAAGGGGGTTCCATCCTGTGGACGGACTGCAAATAACCCGACGCATCTTATGGTATGGACTTGGTGGCTTGTGGCTCCTGGATGGCGCCCTCCAGCTGCAACCCCATATGTTTTCAGCGGACCTGGTGACGGCGGTGATGCAGCCCAACGCATGGCATCAGCCCGCATGGATGACGCAGTCCATTGACTGGATACTCAATCTCCTCTTGACCCATCAGCTCTCGCTTTTTAACGGATTCGTCGCGTTGCTACAGATCGGCATTGGCGCTCTGGTGCTAAGTGGCTTCGATAAAAAATCAGGTCGGATCGCCCTATGGACGTCCCTGGTGTGGGGTAGTCTAGTTTGGTACTTTGGCGAGGGCCTCGGTACCGTCTTCACCGGCCAAGCCACGTATCTCACCGGAGCACCGGGTTCTGTTCTCCTCTATATGATTATCGCGGTATTTCTCCTTGCTACAGGTCGTTTGAGAAAAACGGACGAGAGAATCTTGGACCTTAATTCTTGGCGTCGAAGCGTTGGAGCTCTGTGGATTCTCGGCGCTCTCCTGCAATGTTTTCCTGTCTTTTGGACCCCCGACGCCCTCTCCACGCAATTTTATGGGGCCGCGGTCATGACCTCCCGCTCTTTTCTCACCCGTCCCATTTACGCCATGGCTCACTTAAGCCTGCACCATACCCTCTGGTGGAACCTGGCTTTTGTCTTAGCCATGTTTAGCCTCGCTCTGGGTCTTTTTAGGCGATGGGGGGCCTGGTTTTATGCCTTGGTTACGATGTGGCTTCTTTTCATGTTTTGGATTGGTGAAAATGGGGGCATGCTGCTCAGTGGCGTGGCGACCGACCTTAACACCGCCCCAGTCTGGGCTCTGATGATGTTTCCTTTGTACCTCGAAGCTCGTCGATCAGAGGACAGGAACCCCACCTAAATACACAGCCTGGACCAAATTGCTACCGTAGTGGTAACACGGATAACGATAATCGTCTGTGTCCCAGATCAAGAAGTCCGCCATCATCCCCGGGACCAGCGCACCACGGTCCGCCAGCCTTAACGCTCTGGCCCCCATCACCGTCATGCCTACCCAAACCTCTTCCGGTACCAAGTGCAGCCATGCTGCCGCCCACGGCATAATCATGGATAACGCCTCGGTAGGTGAGGATCCCGGGTTCCCATCGGATCCAATGGCCACACCCACCCCCCGATCTATCATGGTTCGGGCATCAGCCATTCCGCCATGATGCAGATAACCGGCCGTACCGGGAAGAATGACTGCCGTGACACCGGCGCGGGCCATGGCTTCGATCCCGTTCAAACCCGTCATTGCACAGTGGTCCGCACTGGCGGCATGAAGTTCTGCGGCAAGCCTCGCACCCTCTCCATCCGTGAGTTCGTCCACGTGGAGTTTTATCGACAGTCCCAGTTTTTTGGCCGTTTCTAGATACGCCCGAGACTCGTCGCGGTTAAATACCCCAGGTTCACAGAAAATATCAACGAACTCAGCCAAATTTCCAACCTGAGGCAAGAGTGCGTCGGTTAGGTGTTCGAGGTACGCCTGACCCCGCCCGCGATACTCCTCAGGAACGGCATGAGCCGCGAGACATGTGGTCACGATACGCATCGGGGACGATGCTTGAACCTCTTTAAGAATGCGTAAGAGGCGTAGCTCCCCCGCGACCGTTAAATCGTATCCGGTTTTCACCTCAATCGCCGTAGTGCCGTGGGTGAGAGCTGTTTGCAAACGTTTTCGTAGTCCATCCCGTAGGGCTTGATCGGACGCTTGGCGCGTTTGCTGAACCGTAGTTAAAATTCCCCCACCGGCCGCCAGAATCTCCAGATAGTTCTTGCCCTGAGCCCGCAAGGAAACTTCATGGGCCCGATGTCCCGCGTAGAGTAGATGCGTGTGGGCATCGACTAGTCCCGGTGTTACCAAACGTCCCCCACAGTCAATTGATTCGGCGTTTTGGAACGGTGAAGGAACCTCGTCTTCCGGTCCGGCCCATACCACGCGGCCATCCTCAACCACCAAAGCGGCATTCGCTATCATGGCAAATGATGCGGCCTGGCCCTTTCCCCTCGGATTCATGGTGACCAACTGGCTGATCTGACGAAATTTCACTGGTGAGTTCACTGTGTATTCTCCTCTTCTCCACGCGGTCTAAAGCCTCTTGGCTGGTGTTGCGGCGTAAATTCGGATCCCGCTAACGCCAGCTCAACCACCTGTTGCGCTTCGAGGTCTGGCAGCTGCAAATAATAGCGCAGACTATCGATCATGGCTTGCGCTGGCATCAACCCAATCAGCTCAGTTTGGGCAATGCCCACTCCATAGCGCCCGGCTTCACGACGCACCATTTCGATGGCGGCTGGAAGCGAGGTGGTCGGGTAGTCGACCAGGTTTAGCGAGACTTGTGCCCGCCCCCGATGCACGGTATCCATGGCGAGGGCCTTGACCCCGACCAATCCGCCGCTGGATGCCCGCACCGCTCGGGCTACGGCCTGAGCAATTTCAAGATCGGCGGTCGTCAAGAAGACATTAAAAGCGATTAACGGAAAACGAGCCCCCACCGCCATTGCTCCTGCCGTGGGATGGGGGGTATGTGGGCCAAAGTCAGGCGGGTCTACCGGCATTCTGGCGAGAAGTCCCTCAAATTGGCCGCGTCTAACATCCGCTAAGTTCTTGTGCTCCGGCCGGGTTGCGGCCTGTTCATAAAGGTAAACCGGAACCCCTAGCTCATCACCCAACTGCCGCCCCAATCGTGTCGCCAAATCGACCGCGTACGCCATGGGTGTGCTACCCAACGGGACAAACGGTACCACATCTAACGCTCCTAACCGGGGGTGGGTCCCGGATTGACGGGTTAGGTCAATCTCCCTCACCGCCACGCGAGCCGCCGCCAGTACGGCCTGCAACACCGTCTCGCCGTCACCCGCCAACGTCATCACGGCGCGGTTGTGATCGACATCGCCCTCAAATCCTAAGATCCGGACTCCGGTTTCTTCGGCTGCCGCCAAAATATTTTCTAATGTTTTGCGATCGGAGCCTTCGGAAAAATTCGGAATGCACTCTACCCACATAATGGCTAGCCTCCCTCCTCTGGGTCAATCTGCACCCAAGTACTGTAAAATGTGGCTCCGCCACCGAAGTCCGCTAAGCGATCCGACGTGAGCTGATTAATATTGGTTCCCTGCGCCGCCGAATTCCAGCGCACCGCATAGCTCACCACGGTCCCCGGTTGCGGTACCGAGCTCACCTGGATGCGACACCGAGTCTCGCCGTGAGCATTGGAGAGCCGTACCCATTGGCCGGTACTCCAACCATGGCTAGCGGCGTCTTTCTCCGATACCAAAATTTCGGGATCTGGCTCTCGATGCTCAAAGCTCGGTAGATTTGCAAAGCTGGATTTAATGGTTTCACGGCGCGATGGGGACAACAGATGAAATCCCACCGGATCGTCATCATGGGGATCGAGACCCGCCAAGGGTTCTAGATGCACGAACCCATCATGGGTAAAAACCGGGGTGTCCACAAACGGTCGCGACGTCTTTTCTAGGCGAAGTTTTTGGACGGGTTGCTGATACAGCGACTCGAGACTCACCCCGGTCAAATAGGGATGTGCCGTATCTAACGCAGAGCGTATCAGGTCTTCATCGGACTCCATAAAAGCCGGATCGGAGAGGCCCATAGCATGGGCTAAACGTCGGAACAATTCGGGATTCGATACAGATTCCCCTGCCGGCGGCACTGCCGGGAGATTCAATTGGACGTAGCGATGCCAATACGAGACATGTAGATCTAAAACTTCCATCGACATCGCGGCCGGGAGCACAAAGTCAGCGTACCGTGCGGTATCCGTCATCATCTGCTCGTGGACCACCAAAAACAAATCGTCGCGGCTGAGTCCCCTTAAGACCCGAGATTGGTCCGGTGCGGTTGCTGCGGGGTTTGAGTTGTACACCAAAAGGGCCTCAACCGGAGGGCTCGTGGTCTCTAGGAGCGCGTGACCCAATTCGATCATGTTAATGGAGCGGGTCAACCGAGCTGCCAGATCAGGCCGCGTCAAACCGGGAAGGTTCAACGGGAAGGCGTCCCCGTTACTAATGAGGAGCCCTCCGCCTTCGTCTAAAAAGGCTCCCGTGATCACCGCGAGCGCACTGACCGCCCACACCGCTAATCCGGCATCACGCTGTCGTTGCATACCATATCCGGGTCGAATTAAAAGAGGGCGACTAGTCCCGATAGATTCAGCCAAAATCCGGACCTGATCCGGGTCCACGCGACACGACTCGGCGGCTCGTTCTATGCTATAAGGTGCCACCGTCTCTCGATATGCCTCAAACCCTCTCGCGTATTGCTTTACATACTCGGCGTTATAGAGATGGTGTTCAATGAGGTAATGTCCCAGGGCCATGGCTAGGATGGCATCCGTATTGGGTCGGATGGCCAGATGAGGCTGATAGCGGGCGGCCGTTTCGGTATAGAGCGGGTCGATTGTCCAGATTTTAGCTCCAGCCTCTTTCGCTTCATCGAGCAGGGGGATCTGATGCACGTTGGTGGCCATCGGGTTGGTGCCCCATAAAAGAATTAATCGGTTCTGAGGTAGAGTCTCCGGATCCGGACCCAATCCTTGCCCGAACATCTGGCGCAACACTGCGGTTGCTGTCGCCGTACAAATCGTGCGGTCAAGACGCGACGCCCCGATCGCCGCAAAGAATCGGGCATCCATAGAGGACGAGCTTAAGATGCCCATGTTCCCCGCAAAGCTATAAGGCAAGATAGCTTCTCCTCCATGGAGGGTCTGGATTTCCCCCAGGCGTCGAGCAATTTCGGTTAAGGCCGCATCCCAGGAAACCCGTTCAAATTCGCCGCTCCCCTTGGGACCGACGCGACGCATTGGATACAAAATTCGGTCGCGATGGTGCAACCGTTCCAGGTATCGATTCACTTTAAAACAGAGAAATCCCCGGGTCATGGGGTGCTCTCGGTCCCCTCGAATCCGCTCAATGGCACCGTCGCGCACGACCACATCTAGACCACACGTATCATAACAATCGTGGGGACATACCCCATGTACCGTCAAATCCATCACGCTGGCTCCCCATCCGGTAACGTTCTGACTCCATTGTACCGTCCCGCATCCGCGTCGGCTACCCGGCCAAACCGAATAGAAATCCCAAGCCTAGAATTTTAAGCTTTACAGGGTCTCCTTCACCTGTTACCATAGGCCAAACATCCCATGAACGGGAAGAGCCGGGTGGCTCATTAGAAAGTCGGACTCGATGAAAACCGACGTGCTGCCCGAGCCCGATTCCACCCGGGAGGATATCAGCGATGAGCTGATCGCAGTCCTGTGTTATAGGCGCCAAGTGGGTGGCTCGAACAGCATGAGCCGCCAACTAGGGTGGCACCGCGGTAATCACCGTCCCTAAATTTAGGGGCGTTTTTGTTTTTGCGAGACCAATTATCTAACCAAAAGGAGGTCTTACCGGTGTTTACCCCAGATATCTTGCTGCCCGGACCAACGCCCGTTCCTGTCGCCATTCAACAGGCCATGCTGACCCCGATGTCAGACCATCGCGGTAGTGCCTTTACGCCGGTGCTCGAAAGAGTACGCCATCGGCTCGCGACACTGTTTGAGGTAGGTCCCAGCGGAGGGATTGCGGTATTGCCCGCCAGCGGGACCGGCGCACTGGAGGCCACGGTGCAAAACTTTTTCCAAAAAGGAGATGCCGTACTGTCGGTATCAACCGGAGCCTTTGGAAATCGCTTTAGGGATGTTGCGCAGGCTCACGGGCTGGTTGTTGATCCTTACACGGTACCGTGGGGTCAAGCCTTCGATCCGGCCCCCGTCGTGTCTCGCATCAGGCAACACCAGTATCGAGGTATTTTACTCACGCACAATGAAACCTCAACCGGCGTTATCAACCCCATTGAGAGGTTGACAGCTCAGATGGTTTCGATCCCCCCAGCTTACCGACCACTGATCGTCGTCGACAGCATCAGTGGGGTGCCGGCGATCCCCCTGCCCATGCAGACCTGGGGAGTCGATGTGGCGTTGGCCGCCAGTCAGAAAGGGTTCATGTGCCCGCCAGGACTCGCACTCATCGCCGCCAGCGGCAACGGTCTCAAACATCTTCAGCAGGATCGCCCCCACCGGTTCTATTTCGACCTTGGTCCCTATTTTGAGGATAAATTGCCATATACACCGGCGACTTCGCTCATATATGGTCTCGACAAATCCTTGGAGTTATTGGCGGCTGAGGGCAGTGCAAGGCGCTACCAACGCCACCGACTTCTCGGTCAGATGACCCGTTCCTTCGGCCATGCGGTGGGATGGAACCCCTTTGTTGAAGAGATCGTGGCATCTCCTACCGTAACCTCCCTAGGGGTTCCCGCCGGGAGCTCCCCCACCCGAGTCCGCGCTCGAATTGCCGCACTGGGTCTTCAAGTGGCAGGCGGTATGGGTCCATGGCATGACACCGCGATCCGAATCGGTCATGTCGGAGCCATCACCCCGGCTACCCTGTTTGCAGGCTTAAGCATTGTGGCTCATGTCACGCCACACCCATCCCGTGGCTTGGAGGCCGCATGGCAAGTCTGGCACGAAGATCTCGATAAGGAGGAACCGTATGATGCATAAACCCAAAATCTTAGTGACGGAAGCCTTAGGACCTGCCGGGCTGGCCTACCTGGCTGAACATGCCGAGGTTGATGCCCATGACCTCTTACCGCCTGAGTTGTTACCCGACCTCATGAATTCCTATGATGCCGTCATCATCCGCAGTGCCCATCGGCTCAGCCGCGACCTACTAATGGGACATCCCCGATTGCGCGTGGTAGCTCGTGCCGGGGCTGGGGTAGACAACGTGGATTTGACCGCCGCCACAGAATCCGGGATCGCGGTCATCAACGCCCCGGGAGCCAACGCCATCGCCGCCGCAGAGCACACCTTCGGTTTGCTGCTCGCCGTGATGCGAAATATTCCGGATGGCAATGCCCATGTGCGCAGTGGGGGCTGGGACCGTCAGGCTTTTATCGGTCAACAGCTCCATGGGAAAACGTTAGGAATCATCGGATTAGGTCGAGTGGGACGCGAAGTCGCCCGTATTGCCCGGGGATTTGGCATGATGCTTAATGGATACGATCCCTACATCCAGGACGATATCTTTCGGATTCATGGTGTAACCCGTTCACACGATTTGGACGAGCTCTTGCCCAAAAGCTCGATATTGACCATTCACACTCCTAAAAACGGACCGCACTTGGGTCGATCGGAATTGGAGAAACTGCCCCGCGGTGCCATTGTCATTAACGCCGCACGCGGCGGACTGATTGAGGAAAATTCTTTAAGTGAGTTACTAAAGAACGGCCATCTCTTTGGAGCCGGCCTAGATGTCTTTACCGATGAGCCACCAGCCCAGACCCTGAACCTTATGAAAAACGCTCACGTCGTCATGACCCCGCACTTGGGAGGCTCCACCCATGAAGCCTTAGCCAATGTGGGGGTCATGACCGCCACCGGGGTTATCGATGCGTTAAATGGCCGCACCCCCCCCAATATTGTCAACGTTCCCATTCCGCCACTCGACGCCGAAGCATTTCATGCTCTCGATAGTCTTGCGGATGCGGTCGGGAAAGTTTTTGCGACGGTCACAGAACAGGTCGGAAACACCGTGATCCTAACCATCAGCGGCAATATTCCCGATACCGCGAGTCTTTGGTTGCGTCAACGTATCTTGGCTACGATATTGAATCAGCGCCTCGATGATCGTGTCAACACGGTCAATGCCTTATTAATGGCTCGGTCCCATGGGCTCCAATTGCTCATCGACGAACAGCTGGATCCTGCCACCGCACCGCTTTTGTCCCTCCGATGGGAAGGAGCCCTGGACTCCCTCACGAAAGCGGCTTTAGAAGGCGGATCGGTCCAGTTAAAGACGATACGAGGCATTCCCTTAGACCTCCGATGGCCAGATCGTGCCCTCATAACCCGCCATCACGACGCCCCTGGGGTGGTAGGCAAAGTGGGGACGTTGGTCGGAGAATTCGGTGTCAACATTGCCAATCTGCACTTAGGACGCCAAGCCGAAGGCGAAGATGCTCTCATGGTGTTGTCCTTGGATGACAACATCCCGGCCCCATTGATTGACGCTCTCATGCACATCGAAAATATGCACCAAGTGTATGTATTCGAGTAAGCACTAACCGCGGGATACAAACGGGTTGCCCGCTATCCAAAACCTCCACGGATAGTGGGCTGCCTCCCCCGCGTATCCGATATTAATGCGAGGACCCTCTCTTATCGCCCACTTCGACAGAGGGCTCTCGGCCACGTAAAACCGTAGAGGCGGCGACCATAAGGGCCAACCGTACTGCGCTTTCGAAACACCCAGGGCCTGCGCCAGTTTCCCGGGCCCATTAGTGAGGGTTCGAATCAATCGCGGCGGCATCGGCCACAGCATGTGACGGCGTTCAGCCATCAACTCCATCCCAGACACCGGCTCCAGTGCCCGGATCAGAATGGCCTCCCCAACACCGTCAGGCGCTGCGACGACGTTAAGGCAATAGTGCATGCCATAAATGAAATAGACATAGGCGTAGCCCGGGGGGCCAAACATCACGTGGGTGCGCTCGGTCGGTACCCCGCGATAGCTGTGAGCCGCCCGGTCGTTCACGCCGCGATACATCTCGACCTCCACTACCCGCCCTGCTGTGACGCCCTCCGGTGCTTCATGCACCAATACCGTCCCCAGCAAAGCACGCGCTAGGGCTTCGGTCTCTTGATGAAAAAAATCTCGATCCAGCGCCCGCCCCCACTGGCTTAACGGATTCTGCGACATATCCTGACACCGCCTTAAAGAGGCATTCCCCACACCCCCATGATAGAATACCGAGGAGACATTGGCCAAAACCATTCGGGATGAGGGAAAAGATGCACAGAACTGGCAGCGCGACATCACCACTCCACGGAGGGCACTGCCCACCCTGGCTATTTACTAAGATGAAAGAGCTTGGCGCGGCCATTGTCGAAGCAATGATTGTCGAATACGGTACCCTTGAAGTACTACAACGTTTCAGTGATCCGGTCTGGTTTCAAGCGTTTGGGTCCACCCTGGGCTTTGACTGGCATTCCTCGGGCCTCACTACCGTGGTACTCGGCGCACTGAAAGAAGGGCTCGCGCCAAAAGAACACGAACTCGGACTCTACATGGCAGGTGGGAAAGGACGCACCGCCCGGAAAACTCCAACCGAAATTAACGACAAAGGATCCCGGTTTGCGTTAGCCAACACCTCCACCGCGCTGATCTACGCCAGTAAGATGGCGGCTAAAGTGGATAGTGCGGCCGTGCAGGATGGCTATCAACTCTACCATCACGTTATGCTCTTTGACGCTGAAGGGCATTGGGCAGTCATCCAGCAAGGTATGCATAACACCAATCACATGGCGCGGCGCTATCATTGGCTTGACCGCATTCCTGATACCTTCACTCGCCATCCGCACCAAGCCGTCGTGGGTGCCATGACCGCTGAGGTGTTTGACCTAACGGAATCGGCCAATTGGCCGATTCAGGATGCATCACTCGAACTATCCCAATATCCCGACCAGGTTCTGCAGCAGCTGCGCCATATCGAAGAGCATCCCGATGGCCATCGCGATCTACTGCTCCCCCGCTTTCACGCGATCCCGTCTTCGCGCCATATCGACACCATCTTACGAAAAGTCTACGAAGAAGCGAACCCGAAATCTTTTGAAGATCTATTGGGATTATCCGGAGTGGGCGCGAGCACCATCAGGGCACTCTCCATGGTTGCCGAAGTGATCCATGGAACCCATCCCACCTTTCACGATCCAGTCCGTTATAGTTTTGCCCATGGCGGAAAAGATGGATTCCCCTATCCGGTGAACCGCCATAATTACGACACCTCGATTGCCACCCTACGTCAAGCCATCGAACGCGCTCGCCTACAGGATCACGATAAGATGCAAGCCCTAAAACGACTGTCCTCCCCGAACGCCAGTGCTCTGGAACAAAAGCCCTCTCCCCGGTGACCCTCTAGCCATTCTTCGCATAGAGTGAATAGAGATGGCATGATGATCCCGGCTAGATCAAAAAGCCCATGGGGAGGACTTTCATATGAGTTACGATCCCACGACGCTAAAATGCGGCGATGTCCTACTAATGATAAGAAGTCACCCTTTAGATTCATTGCCAGGCATTATCGATGCTGGAATCAGCGCTTCGACGGTTAATCCGTTTGAGCATTCAGCCTTGGTGGTTGAACAAAACCGACGCCTGGTACTAGTGGAGGCCTTACTCCACGTAACGCTGAGTCCACTCGATAAGTATACGAGCAACGGATGGCGCTTCTCACCGGCCAAATTGTCAGCCGCCACAGCCCAAGCGCTATCACACGCCGCCCTATCTAAGGTCGGCCAAATGTATGGGTTTAGCATGATCTGGCAAGATTTCCTCCGTGACGACATTCATATTGATATCCATCCACGATTGGACCCTCGGCATCTCGACTGCTCGGGTTTAGTGGTCTGGGCGTTTGAACAAGTGGGTCGAAAACTGACCGAGGCTCCGGCTCCAAGTCCTGCCGACCTCTCCTACTCACCGGCCCTTCGTGGTCCTCGTCCCTGGACGAAGACACGAGCCTAGACTTCTTTTTAGAGAGTCGATGCGCTTGGTGAGCTCTGAAAAGGCTTCGTCCACGTCATCCACACCCTGGTATAAAGAAACCCGTCTCGAGTGGTACGGGGTTCGTGATGCTCGCAGGTTACAGGTCGCGAGAGCCCTTGTTTAGTCACTAAGTGTCTCGGGTCTTAAGAATGGGGTCAGGAGTGACGTGTCGGACCATCCTCAAGCTCCTATGGCGTCATCACACAGCGATGGGGCAGGATGGCTGTCTCACGCAGATCCCCAGCCCAAATACGCTTCATTTTAGATGGCCCTCGAGGAGTAGTGGCTCGCCACACCGTAATCCCTGGGCTGATAAAAAGACAAGCCATACGGTTCGTCATGGCTTGTCTTTGATTGTAGTTTTAACGGGAAGTGCTGACCCCTAATTTTTATCGACGGACTGTTCCACCAGCGTTGGGTAATCGGTGTATCCTTTAGCATCGCCCCCGTAAAACGTACTGGGGTCCGCGGGGTTCAATGGAGCCCCTGCCTTCAAGCGCTCGACCAAATCGGGGTTCGCTAATGCCCAGGCTCCCACCGGTGAGACATCAGCCAGCCCAGCATCAACATCATCGGCAATGTTCTCTAAGGGACGACCAGCCCGATTGACTAACAGGGCGTTCGGCCAAGCTGTCCGAATTTCTTTCAGAAAATCGTCGGGCCGATTGGCTCTATAGAGTACGTGTAGATACGCGAGGTCGAGCTTCGCCAGTTCCGGAATCAAAGCGCGATAGACGTCTTCGCCGTGTGGTCCCTCATTTAAACCGCCCGCGGAATTTCCGGGAGAAATCCGAAACCCAGTGCGGTCCGCACCAATTTCTTCGGAGATAGCCCGGGCCACTTCAACGCCAAACCGCGCACGGTTTTCTGGCGACCCACCGTACTGGTCGGTGCGGGTATTTGCGTTCTCCGCCATAAATTGATGGACCAAGTAGCCATTGGCCCCATGGATTTCCACGCCGTCGGCACCTGCCTTAATAGCTGCTGCCGCCGCCATCCGAAATTCATCGATGGTCTTTTGCACCTCATCTGCTGTCAGCGCATGCGGAACGGGAATGTCTTTCATGCCCCCTAAGGTGTACATTTGGATTCCTGGGGCAATGGCCGATGGAGCCACCGGTTGCCGATGGTGCGGCGTGTTATCGGGGTGAGCAATTCGTCCCACATGCATCAATTGAATAATGAGATAACCACCTGCGGAATGTACGCGGTCCACAACTTTTTTCCAGCCAGCAATGTGTGCATCCGTGTAGATGCCAGGGGTAAAAATATAGCCTTGGCCATCGGCTGACGGTTGAGTACCTTCGGTGATTAATAAACCTAATGATGCACGTTGTGAATAATAGAGAGGACTTAATTCACCGGGCGTCCCGTCCCAAAGCGCTCGACTCCGGGTCATTGGGGCCATCGCTAGACGATGCGGAAGAGTCAATCGGCCTACCTTTATCGGACTCCATAACTTGGTCATGACTCCACTCCTTTAGCTGTTCTGTTCTGTGCACTAGGCCTATGCTATCTTAAGGGAAGCTAATTGTAAATAGGTAGTTTATGCTGTGTGTAGTGGACCCCCGCAACAAAAGTACTGAAAGGGGTCCCGCTACGATACACTCTGCCCCCAAAAACAGATCCGGTCGGCGTTGACATCGGAGATGCTGTAAATACAAGTCCGCAGAAATATTGTCTTGACAAGGGAGTCCTTATCGTGATGTTTCATTTAGCTTACGCCGCGCTTTTTAGTCGACGAGGGCACGGATGAGTTTCTGGCATCCGCCCCCAAATCATGATAGCAACTGCCCACACGACCAGCGCCATGGTCCAGAGACTCCCTGGTATGCCAATTACCGCAATAAGGAGCCCCAGCCCGACTCCCCCCACAGCGTAGCCTGCATCTCGCCAGAGACGATAAATGCCCAGAATGGCACCACGGTCTTTTACCGGGGCAACATCCGCGACCGCAGCGTTTAGTACTGGATATGCCAGCGCCATGCCAAGCCCCATCACTGCCGCCATTAAGACCCATAGGATAACCCCATGCCCCCACGCTATCCCCATAAGACCGAAACCCAGTAAAAGAAGCCCCCCTACAATTAAGGGCTTCCGTCCTATATAATCGGATAACAGTCCTGTGCCAAATTGACCCACTCCCCAGACCCCTCCATAGATCCCAGACAACAGGCTAATGGTCGCAAGCGATTGGTGCTGACTTGCGAAATAAAGCGGTAACACGCCCCACGCTGTGGTATCCACCAACTTATTGACAAATCCTCCGGCTGTCACGCTCGATAAGGCTTTGTTGCGCCACGTGGTGTCGGCAAAAAGACGTTTAAACGGTATTCCATGAGTCTTTTGATCTTCCGACACGGTCACCGTTACGCGTCCCCGAGTCTCGCGAATCATCGCCATACTCATAAACCCACCCAACCCCACAATAAGGGCCTCCAAGTAAAAGGGACGGGTTTGGAGATGCCCCCCGATCCCTAAAAACCCAGCAGCCACCGTGGCCCCCGCTACCCCTAGATATCCCATCGCCTCATTGATACCCATAGCCAAACCCCGTTCCGAACTGTCTACGAGGTCTAATTGAGCCGTAATGGTCATGGTCCAGGCTAGACCTTGGTTGGCGCCGAGAAACACATTGGCCACAATAATAGCCCACCAAAGGCGGACTGTCAGCAATAGAATCACAAGAGGAATCCCCATCAGCCAACCCCATCGCAAGATGGGGATGCGTCCTCTCCGATCCGACCAGCGTCCGGCCCCCATATTAATAAGCGCCTTGGTAATCCCGAACGACGACACAAAACTCAAGGCTACTGCCGCCCCTACGTGATACACATCACGACCCAACAACGGCACCACGGTCCGCTCGACTCCGAGGGTGGCCCCCACTAACAAGACGTTCAAGGCCAGCCAAATGAACTGCCCACGATGATTCCGGATCCCTGCAGTTACTTGTCGCCGCCTGTCCGTCACGTTAGTGACCTCCTTCGCGATTCTTAGCGAGAATAGCTTCGAAGTCCGGAGGTTTTGGAGGTAGGGTATTCATGATAAATTGAACAAACTCTGCCTCCGTACGCGACTTTAGCGCCGGGTTAAAACGCCGTTCAAACCCGATTGTGGAAACGACCTTTCCACTCAGTTCCCGCCCTCACGTGGACCCGGAAAAGGCTCCTGGATAAATTTCCAGATAGTCTGGGAGCGTCATTAACTTAAGGAGACTTTGGTATAACGCCGCAGCACTTTCTTCGGGTGCCAAATCGGGACGGCCGGCATCGCCAATCATGAGGGCGTGCCCTGAGAGAACAAACCATGGTTCCGGACCACGACGGCGATCGGTTACCACTAGGCTCATGTGATCCGGGGTATGCCCGGGCGTATGCCAGATCTCCACGTCAACATTTCCCATATCCAGGTGTTCTCCATGAGATACCCGGGTCACCGGATCGAGTACCGGTGCAGTCGCATACCGCACATAACGAGCACCAGTCGCCTCCACAAGTGGGCGGGCGCCTGACAAGTGGTCGGCATGGGTGTGAGTGTCGATGACATAGACCAGCCTCAAACCGTTATCATGCAAGCACTCCAAATAGGGCGTCAAATGAGGGAGTGGATCCACCACTGCCGCTATCGACTGCCCGCCTCACCCAAAGAGATAAGAGGCTGCAACTACTGGTTCGGTGTGCAAAAACTGACGAAAAATCATTCCACTACCTCCCGAATATTTCCTCTCCTTGGCTCAGGCCGACGAATGGCGTCTTCGCCATTCGCGCACCCCTACCTCACTCCGTCGCGCTGAGAATCCTGCATCGCGCAGTACCTCCACCGCATCCCGCGCATAAAGACAGTATCGTCCCCGACAATATGCCACGATGGGCCGATCTGGATCCCACTCTTGAAGGCGCTCGGCTAATTCCGGCAACGGAATAGACAGTGCGCCCGGTAGATGCCCCGCTGCATATTCTGACGGTGGTCGCACATCAATCAAGTAGACCGTTCCCTCTTGGATTAAAGCCTCTAGTTCGCGATCACTCACCGGGGACAAAGCATCTCGTTGGGTCAAGTATAAATCTCTCAATTCACGCACATCCGCTAAGCATTCTTCACTCACCGTCTCTAAGAGTTCAAGAAGTTGGGCAACGGTCTCGTTGGCCAACCGATAAATCACGAAAGTCCCCTGCTTACGGGTTGCCACCAATTGGGCTTCTAATAAGATCTGTAAGTGTTGCGAAACATTGGCCACACTTGAACCCAATTCACGGGCTAAACTCTCTACACTTTTTGGACTTTGGGAAAGCAGATCCAACATCTCTAGGCGCCGGGGACTCCCTAAAGCCTTCCCAATTCTCGCGAATTGCCCATAAAGTCGGTCCTTCCATACCCGGGAGTCTTCAGCCATCGTACCCCTCTTCTCTATCAAGTATTCAAGCGAATACTAGAATATACAAGGGGGATCATGACGTCAATGGGGGATCACAACCTGACTGAAACCCCACGCATGCCTGTATCGGGAACATGGTGATAAGAGGGGGGCAATCGTAGGTTCTTCGTATCATGGTTCAATATTGGTGGTCCTCGGATGAACCCGAGATGGCATGGGGGTTTGAGATTCTGCCCCAACGCCCGGGTCAGCTTCTACTTAGAAGCGGTCAGCGAAGTCTTCGGCCTTGCAACGAACTTTGGCTTAGTGGAGACTCCGAATTGTACGTAAAGACCATGTAACCAGAGCCCATCCTTTAAGATGGACTCTCGTAGATGGAGACAGTCGCACGTAAAACCTGATCCGGTTTAGGCTCCCGGAATGGACACGCACGATACAATGGACCTATCATACCGAGGCAAGGAGGCCCCTTACGTAAACCTCGTGATCGCGTTTGACCTTGGCACCACACATCTGAAATGGATTGCCATAGACCCCGCTTCGGGTCGTCGCGTGTTGGATGGCCAAATCGCGGCCGGGACCGTCACCAGAGGAATCCGTTCTGAACAAAATCCCCAGGCCATCTGGAGCCAGGTTCAGACGGTGCTGGAGCAAGCCAGTCAATCCGCGAGAATTTCCCGGATTAGCTTTTCAGCGGCCATGCATAGTTTTCTCGTCGTCACCCCTGAAGGGGAGCCCGTGACTCGCAGTTGGACCTGGATAGATAAACGAAGCCTGGCCACTGCAAAGTCCCTTCGGTTGGATAAGCTCAGTAGTCTCCTCAGAAAAGACACAGGAGTGCCGGTTCATGCCATGTCACCGTTGGTCAAGTGGCTTTATATCCGCCAAGCCATGGGGCAATGCCGACCCGTTACTCTTAAAGATTACCTCGTGTTCCGCCTGACGGGCCAGTGGGTTACTGATTATTCTACAGCCGCCACCACGGGATTTTTAGGGGTAGACGGGGTTTGGTTGCCCCGGGCGTTGGAACTGTCTGGTCTCCGAGTCGACCAGCTGCCAACCCTGCATGACATGGCTTGGACTTTGCCGGCATCCGAGTACGACGGGGAGGTCGTGCTCGGAGCCAACGATGCCGCGTGCGCTCACCTCCACTTAAAAATTCCCCAAGATGGCTCGATCGGCGTTTTGGCCATGGGAACCAGCGGGGCACTCCGCACCACTTGGCAACATCCGACCGATAATGAAGAACTCTTTAGCTATATGCTGGGTCCAACCCGGGGCCACCTGGTCGGGTCCGCATTTTCCAACGTCGGCAATATACTGGTCTGGCTCGCTGGTGTCTTCTCCATGGACATTGATGCGGTCATTGCGGAAGGCATCGGGGCCATTCGGCGCCGAGACGCTCTTCCCTTAGCACTCCCGTACTGGTTCGGAGAACGTTCTCCCTGGTGGCGCGATGATTTATCTGGGGCTTGGCTGAACATCGCACCCCAACATGGCCGCGCTCAACTCATCGGATCGGCCCTGCTTTCGATGACGGCTTCCTTTTGGCATGGTCTGAAGGCGTTGGAGCACATCGGGGCTCCCCTTACAGAATTACGGGGAGGATCTGGCTTACTCGAAAACTCAAGTCTGGCCCAATGGATGGCCGACGCCTTAGGTCACGACCTGGTTTTACACGACAGCGAGGACGCCTCGCTATTAGGGGCCCTCAATTTGGCAGGCGGTTATCCTCAGGAGCCCGTCGGCCCCAGGGCACATTACGCACCACACGACGGATCCCTTCAATCCCTGCTGGAGGACACCTGGCACCGTATCGATGAAACCATAAACGAGTCGCATCGGTAAGTCATCAAACAATCACCTGATGCGAACGTCATCGACACACCTCAGGAGGTTTCTCGCACAAAGAAATTGCAGCCACTCGACACAAAGTCTTTTCGGCCTATGTCCAGGCTGATATACTGATTGTTAATACCCATGACCTGACTCGCGTTGCCGCTATATCGATGACATGGAAGGAAGGTGCCGTTCGTGGCCCCACGTACTTTATATCAAAAAATTTGGGATGAACATTGCGTCACGCAGATCGATGACCAGCGTCAGCTCCTCTACATTGATCTCCACCTAATCCACGAAGTCACCTCTCCACAGGCGTTCGACGGACTGCGACTCAACCATCGGACCGTACGTCGTCCAGACCGTAGTTTTGCCGTCGTGGATCATAATGTCCCCACGGGAGATCGCAAGACTCCCATCAAGGACCCTGTCGCACGCCGCCAAATTGAATTACTCGAAGAGAATTGCCATGCCTTCGGAATCCCTCTCTTTAACCTGCATCACCCCGAGCAGGGAATCGTCCACATCGTAGGTCCCGAGCAAGGCCTCACGCAACCCGGAATGACCGTCGTGTGTGGCGACAGCCACACTTCCACCCATGGTGCGTTCGGTACCTTGGCTTTTGGTATCGGAACCAGCGAAGTTGAACATGTCCTAGCCACCCAATGCCTGGTTCAAGCCTCATCCAAGACCATGGAGGTGAGGTTTACCGGACCGCGTCCCATTGGGATCACACCAAAGGACATGATTATGGCACTGATCGGTCAAATTGGGATCGCGGGAGCTACGGGATACGTTATTGAGTACACTGGTGATGCCGTCCGCGACTTAACCATGGATGAGCGCATGACACTCTGCAACATGTCCATTGAAGCAGGAGCCCGCGCGGGAATGGTTTCTCCCGATATGACCACCGTCAACTATCTAAGAGGCCGTCGCTTTGCCCCGACTGGACCAGACTTCGACCTTACTGCAACCCGCTGGCTCGCCTATGCGACCGATCCAGGCGCCGTCTTTGATCAAACCGTTGTGGTGGATCTGGCAACGTTGTCTCCAATGGTAACGTGGGGTACCAATCCTGGCATGGTGACCTCGATTGCTATGAAGGTTCCCGATCCGGCTTCGGCGGCTGATCCCGCCCAACGGGAGGCATGGCAATTGGCTCTCGATTACATGGGGCTTACACCCGGCACCCCCATCACAGACATCTCCATTGATCGGGTGTTTATTGGCTCGTGCACCAACGGCCGCCTCGAAGACCTCATTCGGGCCGCCCGCATTGTGAAAGGTCGCAAGATTGCCCCTACGGTGCGTGCCATGGTGGTACCAGGCTCAGGCATTGTCAAACGGGAAGCCGAACTTCTGGGATTGGACCAAGTGTTTTTAGACGCGGGTTTTGAATGGCGGGAACCTGGCTGCAGTATGTGTCTCGGCATGAATGAAGATATTCTGGAGCCCGGCGAACGCTCAGCCTCCACATCCAATCGTAACTTTGAAGGTCGCCAAGGCCGGGGCGGCCGTACCCATCTGGTTAGTCCGGAAATGGCCGCGGCGGCAGCGCTGTTTGGCCATTTCGTTGACAGTCGCCCGTTATTACATTCCGACCAGGAGGTCACGCGATGAAGGCGCTTACCGTACACCGTGGCACAGTGGCACCACTAGATCGTGCTAATGTAGATACGGACCAAATTATTCCCAAACAGTTTTTAAAACGCGTAGAACGCACTGGCTTCGGACAGTTCCTCTTTTACGATTGGCGTTTTGACGAGAACGGCGCCGAACGACCCGATTTTGTCTTGAATCAGCCACAGTATCGCAAGGCCAGCATCTTGGTTGCGGGCCCCAACTTCGGATGTGGATCCTCTCGGGAGCATGCCCCCTGGGCACTTCAAGACTGGGGTTTCCAGGTGGTTATTGCGCCCTCTTTCGCCGATATTTTTTATAATAACTGCCTCAAAATTGGTCTCTTACCCATCATCCTTCCCGAAGCCACGGTCAATCGGATCTTGGCTGACGCCAAGGGTGTCTCAGGCCTGGAACTGGCTGTCAATGTGAAAACGCGATCCGTAACCTTTAATGATGGAACCGAGGCCTCATTCCCGTTAGACCCCTATGCGCAGGAGAGCCTGGTGGGTGGACTGGATGAAATTGGGCGCAGTCTACGATTAGAAGCCGAGATTGTGCGTTTTGAGGGACAAGAGGTCACGCGAATTAACACACGCGGCTAAGACGGCAACACGATCCGGATCCCAACCTTGACGTGGACCGTCACATGACGAAACCGCTTTGCCCAACCTTTTTGCCAGGAGGTCCAGCCTGCGGGATACCGGGCCCGGGCAAGAGCGCCGATCCCGAATGGATCAGCAGGCATGGCCTGAAGATGGTGCATAAGGGCCACCACTTGGTGCACGACTTGTTGCCCCGCCCGCTGTTCGAGCATGGCGTCGGCGTGACTGACGGTCACATTCCCCATCGACATCTCAATCACCTTCGCCTGCCCCGTAAGACTTACATCCAGCGTATTGGGATTGACCAGTTGGTAATGCGTGCGGGAATTCAACAACCGGAGCACCACGACCTGGTGGGGCTTGGGATGCACCGTGATAAGGAGCCCTTCCTGACCTTTCAACAAAGTATCTAAGACCGCCGTCAGATGTGGATCGAGAGTGCCGATCAAGTGACCATGGGATAAGAGAGCACTGCCTTCAAAGACGATCTTTGCCCCTTGGGTACCCACCATGGGTAGTACAGCCGCTTCTTCGGTATCCCATAAAGACCGATACAGCTTCCACAAAGGGGTCGCCACAATTTTGGGATGGGCGGTGGCCGCAAACGTCTCCGCTTCTTCGAGTTGCTCGTACGCGGAACCGGCACTGGTTTTCGGTACCGTGCGCAGCACTTTCGCCGCACTCGCAGAAGCCACCAAGGCATAAGCAATAATCCGGGTTTGTTCGCCGCGCATTAAATACGACAGCTCCGGGTAAAGTCCGTGTCGCGCGAGAGCCTGACTGAAAACTACAAGACCTAAATCTGTCACGTCGATATATCCCGGAGAGCCTAATTGCATGCGAGAAAAGGCTGCCCCAACGGTGTGTCCATCCCCTGTGTAATAGACTTCTGACGGTCCCGCACTTTGTCCAGGTGCCGGCACGCTGGCCGCTGGTGAGGCCAAGGGATTGACCTGTTCCCCCGTAACTTGGATCGCACCCGAATGGGCCTGATCAAATCCCACCGCAAACAACATCGTTCGGTTATCGATTGATCGAGCCGAACCGCACCCGGATAGGCTCGTCATCATGATGAGGGCCGCCCCCCAAATTTTAAGACGGCGGCGCATGGTGCCCGCCCTCACGACGGTGGTGTTTAGCCAGTATATATAGCGGGATCGCCCACACTACTATCCAGATCAACCCGACCGATGTCAGAATGCCATCTAACGCAATAATCTGCCGCAATTGCACAATGGTCGGCATTGCCTGGTTGATGCCCCACCCCAGTCCCACTAAAATTCCCAACGTGCCCGTAATTCGCGGTTGACCCAACATTTCCGATGCTGCCCGAGCACTGGCCCAAAGGGCGAAAGCCGCAGCGCCAACAAAAATCACCACCCATAATGTCACCATTGCGTAGGAGAGTTGCTGAACAAAGAGAATCGCAGTCGCCGCCGCATTAAAAAACATTAAAGACGGTAGCGGTGTGGCCTCGGCCGCCGCAGGACCCAACGTCCCCAACGGCCCCGCGACCCCCGCCAGGAGCACCAGGGTTCCGGCCATGAGTGCCCACCCTACGCCAGATTTAAGCTGGTGCGTGGAATCTACGTAAGGTAACAGCGTCGGTAAAGCCAGGAGCCCACTAAATGCCAACGGCAGTTCCATGACGCCCGTCACCCCTAAATGGTCGGGGATCCACCACCACGGTGCGAGGAAAATGAGTTTAACATTTTCCGCCGCAAGCCCATACAACACCACCATTAAGGGAAGCGCGATCAGAATCAGGATGACCTCGGTATAGTGAGCAATTCCCTTGACTCCTAAGTACGCAATATACCAAGCCGTCACCAAGCCTACCAAGAAAATGACCCCGATGGCTGTATGAGGCAATAAGGAATCGGTCATTAGCACCGCCAACTCGCGTATGGTTATGATCCCAGAAAGCCATAACGGAACCGCCACCGGAAGTAATATCAGGGCCCCGGAAAGGCGCCCCCACCCAGCGGTCACGACACCCACTAGAGTCCCTTGCGGCCATTCTTGCGCCAATCTGAGCCACACCCACACCAATCCATAGATCACGGCGTCGCTCGCCACAATGGTCACCCACCAGCCACGAGTCCCCATCCGATAAATTAAGTGCGGATAATAGTAACTACAGGCAATAAGCGGAACCAATAACAGTAAGAGCGCAATCTGAAGCGGCGACAGCCGTTCTGAGTTCATTCGACCACCTTGCGCGGACGCCATCGAGGGGGCAATGCAAATTTCGCATTGAGCGCTTCCTTCCACTGAAATGGCGCCACCGGACTAAAATACGGCGTGCCAACCGACTTCAAGTTAGCCATATAGGCCAACTCCAACGCCGTTGCAATCATGAGCCCGAAGAACCCTAAAAACCCAGCCCAGATCAAAAACCAGTACTTGTTGAGCCGCTCTACCGTCGATATGCTGGGCTCAGCCGCGGTAAATTGCGTAATGGCCGATAAAGCTCCGACCACTAACATGACCTCACTCGCTAAATGGGTTTTGGTCAGGACGTCACCAATGATAATGCCGCCGACGATGGGCACCGCATTGCCCACCACTTTAGGAGATCGGATAGCCGCTTCAATCAAAATGTCGGTCAAGACCAACACCAAGATCGCCTCGACTAACGGGGAGAACGGTACCAGAGCGCGTGCTGAAGCCATCACCAACTCAAATGGAGGAGTGAGGAGACCCGGATTAAAACTCGCCACAGCCACATAGAGGGCGGGAGCTAGTGCCGCGATATGGTCCGCGACTAAGCGCAAAACCCGCACCCCACTGGCAGGTAACCAAGGCACATAGAGATCTTCCATGGCCTGAAAGAAATCTACATACACCGAGGGTAGGATCAACACAAAAGGCGAGGTGTCGACCACAATCACAACGCGCCCATCAAAGAGCGCCATCACCGCCCGGTCCGGGCGTTCCGTCGAAATGGCAAGAGGAAACACATGTAGCCACCCCGGATGGATCAGTTCTGCCAATTGTCCGCTGTCGGTAATGGCATCCACGTGAATCCTACTAATGGCTAATTCGACGTCGGCTAGGACTTCCGTCTTGACACGAGATCCAATACTGCATACTGCAACGCGAGTTTGAGTCCCAGTTCCTACCTGATAGATTTTGACACGGAAACCCGGGTCATGGATGCGACGCCGCAACAAAGCCACCGAGGTGTCGATATTTTCATTGAACGCATCGAGGGGCCCGCGCAGCACGTTTTCCACGGAGGTTTTCCCGACCGGACGATCCTTAGGACCGGCCGTGTCGACCAGATACGCAATGTCTACCCCTTCGATGAAAAGACCCGTCTGTCCGGCAGAAATTGCATAAGACACCTCGGCCAGATCCATACTGGGTGTCACCTGAGTTGCCGTGAGGACGCTTTGTAGAATCTCCGTGAGTCGCGGGCCACCGTCCCGTATCGCCTTTTCCACCACCCTGGACCCTCGCGACAATGGGTTTAACAAGACCTGCACGACTGAAGAATTGGAGGCCATCCCCGTAATGCTTACGATCCAAGCCTTGGTCCCATTGGGGAACACCCAGGGGCGGCTCGTGACATCGTCGCTCAATCCCATGCCATCCATAAACGCATGATACAAGGTTTCGATTTCGGGTATTTGGCGTCTAACCCACGGAGCATTAGGGTCGTGGATGGTTCCGGTCAGATCCTCCACTTGGACTCGGACGGTCTGACAGTCCAATTCCAGGCCTTGGAGCAACTGCTCTGTCGCCTTATTCGAAAGTTCTGGGTTAAAGGGATTATCTGGCTTCATACTCCCTAGTCTGATCTTTTAATTTCCCCATTATCCCTTCTCTAACGGCTGCTCCCCGATCCGCCCAAATCGCTCCTGCCCCACAAAGAGCGCCCCTAAAATTAGGAGGGCTCCCACAAAAAATGAGAAGCTCAACTGGGTGTGGGTGATGATAACGGACAGCAACACTCCGAGCACCGGTTGAAGATAGAGGAACAGCGCCACTAAGGAAACCGGTACTCGGCGCACCGA
The DNA here is from genome assembly GCA_027343695.1 of Sulfobacillus sp. Lineage (GTDB taxonomy): Bacteria > Bacillota > Sulfobacillia > Sulfobacillales > Sulfobacillaceae > JAKADJ01. The sequence goes on from DAHWKJ010000074.1 coordinate 97,644, forward strand.
GAACATCCACAGGAAATACGCCAATGCGGTGGCTAAAATGGACAAATAGAGTAGCGCCCAGAGTTCCCCATGAATCCAGGTATGCGGGGTTCTCGCTCCAGTCGCAAGCCAAATCGGTACGCTTCCTATAAAACCGCCGAGCAACGTCGCAGCTGTCGCAGTCGACGACCCGACCACCTGGGACAATCGCGCGGAGAAGACATTATAGACCGCAAAACAACCAATGGCCACGAGTAAGAGAAGGTCCCCATAGGCATACCCCGCATGGCCCAGCGTCGGAAATCCGGCCACCGCCCACGCTCCCACCACCGCCATGACTAAAGCCCACTTTCGGCCCCGACCAAATACTTCCTGCAACCACATCGCCGCAATCACCATGGTGACGAGAGGTTCCAAGGCAATCGAGATAGCCGCCAGTGCCGGGGTCGATAAAAAGAGCCCTAAAGATTGCAGGTAAACCGGAATCGAAAATCCAACGATGCCCAACCCCAATGCAAGGAGACCCAACTTGACGTCCCAAAGCTTCCCTCGCGTCAGTCGTAGGAACGGGAGAAACGCCAGGGCCCCGACGCCGAGACGCACCATGGTCAGAAATTCTGGCGTCATCCCCCGTAAGGCCAGACTCGTTGCGGGATAGGTTCCCGCCCAGATGAGATTCATCGCGACCAGGATCCCGATGTTGCGCGTTTTATTTGTCACCGACGTGCTCGTGCCTCCAGGGAGATTCTCTCGATGCGCTGTCTCATAACTCTCGGTTAACTTTGTCATAGCAACCATTCATTAGTCAATTACGGCACTTTTGACTATCATAGACGTGTAAACCTGACCTCTGGCAGGGAAATATTTTGCTGCAGTTGGACATCCTTGTCAGTGACACGAAGGAGATGAAGAGCGTGGCCTCGCATGCGATGCCCCCCCGTTGGGAAAGTTTCTACGGCCCCAACGCCGGATATCTTATGGACCTATACGAGCAATACTTGAATGACCCCAAAGCACTGGATCCGGTCACCCGCGCTGTTTTTGAGGAAATGGGAGCGCCCCCTTTGGGAGCGATCCCCCAAAACGAGACCCCTGCCTTAGGTCGTCTCGACGACTCTTCTCGTCTCGACCTGATTAGTCAGGCGACAGATTTTTTGCGTAACATCCGTGCGTATGGCCATCTCTCGGCCAAAATACATCCGTTAGATGCACCCCCTCAACTAGTGCCCTTGCTACGTCCCGAAACGTACCATCTTAGTGCTACGGAACTGCAAAGTATTCCCGCCAGATTGGTGTGGACAGAAGCCCCACCCGAAGTGCATACCGCATGGGACGCCATCACCTGGTTAACGAGGCTCTATACCGGTACGACCGCCTATGAATTTCGACAGGTTCAAGATCTCGAAGAACGCAACTGGCTCGACCAGTACGTGGATAATGGGTCCGCGCGGGCTCAGTTGTCGTCATCAGAGCAACGGACTCTACTGCTCCGATTAATCTCCGTAGAGCAATTTGAACGGTTTCTCCACACCACTTTCCCGGGTCAAAAACGGTTTTCGATCGAAGGAACCGATACCTTGGTCCCGATGTTAGACACGCTGACCCATTTGTCAGCCGAAGCCCACATCCTGGAAGTCACGATCGGAATGGCCCACCGTGGACGGCTTAATGTCTTGGCCCATAACCTAGGAAAACCCTACAAAGATATTTTCTCGGAGTTTCATACCGCCCCCAATAAGGACCTAGTACCCAGTGAAGGGTCGAGCGGCATTAACTTTGGTTGGACCGGCGATGTCAAGTACCATTTGGGTGCTAAGAAAACGGTCCAAGATTCTAGTATGGTCTCGGTAAAACTGACGCTGGCAAATAACCCTAGTCACTTGGAGTTTGTCAATCCCGTGGTCGAAGGCTTTGCGCGCGCGGCTCAAGATGTCCGCACCAGCCCCGGGGCACCGACCCAAAACGCAGATCAAGCCTTAGCCATTCTCATTCATGGTGATGCGGCGTTCCCCGGTGAAGGTATTGTCGCCGAAACCTTAAACCTGTCTCGGCTTGCTGGATATTATACCGGCGGCACCATTCACATCATCGCGAACAATCACTTGGGCTTTACCACGGAAGCTCGCGACGGGCGGTCGACGCTCTATGCGAGCGACCTCGCTAAGGGCTTTGAAATTCCTATCGTCCATGTCAATGCAGACGACCCCGAAGCATGTATTGCCGCAGCCCAGATGGCTTATGCCTATCGTCAAAAATATCACAAGGATTTCCTGATCGATGTGGTGGGCTACCGACGTTGGGGTCACAATGAAGGGGACGACCCGAGTATTACCCAACCCCTAATGTACGCCGGGGTCGGAGACCATCCCACCGTGGCTACACTGTACGCGGATAAACTGGTGGCATCTGGCGTGATTGCATCGCCGCAAGTCGACGAAATGATTCAGAACATGCAAGAACAACTCCGCCGCATTTATGCAGAAACGGCAGCGGACCCGTCACGACCCGTATTGGCCGAACACGCCAGCGAGCCAAGTCAGGTGGAGGTTCCCTTAATCGCAGCAGACACTTTACGTCACATCAATAAAGAACTCTTAACCTGGCCCGAGGAATTCACCGTCAATCCTAAACTCGAACGGATTTTGCTGCGACGTAAAGACACGCTCGACGTCGCAGGCGGGATTGACTGGGCTCATGCCGAAGCGCTGGCCTTCTCGACGATTCTGTCCGCAGGTACCCCGATTCGACTCACGGGTCAAGACAGTGAACGGGGAACCTTCAGCCAGCGTCATCTGGTTCTTCATGACATGCACACCGGTGCCACGTATTGCGCACTCCAGCACCTCTCTCGTGCCAAAGCATCGTTTGTCGTCCATAATAGTCCGCTGTCTGAGGGCGCCGTGTTAGGATTTGAATATGGATATAGCGTTGAGGCTCCAGAAACCTTGGTTCTGTGGGAAGCGCAATATGGCGATTTCGCCAATTCAGGCCAAGTTCTCATCGACCAGTTCATTGCCCCCGGACGTGCAAAGTGGCGCCAAGATTCGTCAGTAGTACTGCTGTTACCCCACGGTTATGAGGGCCAAGGGCCCGAGCACTCCAGCGCTCGCCTTGAACGCTATTTGCAACTCTCTGCCGAAGAAAATTGGCGCGTCACCAACCCAACCTCGGCCGCGCAGTACTATCACCTGCTGCGTTCGCAAGCGGCCAGGCTCGCAGTAAAGCCTCGGCCGTTGGTGGTCATGGCGCCGAAGAGCCTCCTCCGTAATCCCTTAGCCTTTTCGAGCCTTAACGACTTAATCAGTGGACAGTTTTCAGAAGTCCTCTATACTCCGACCCCAAATCCGGCCGACGTCACCCGCTTGGTGCTCTGTAGCGGAAAGGTGGCCGTGGAACTTGAAGCTTTTTTACAACAGAATCCGGACATCGATGCCAGTTGGATTCAAATCGCACGACTTGAGCAATTGTTTCCGTTCCCCGAAGATCCTCTGAAAAACCTGATCGCCACGTTGCCAGCGCTGCAGGAAGTGGTCTGGATGCAAGAAGAGCCACAAAACATGGGAGCCTGGCTCTATGTTAAACCACAGCTTGACCGTCTTGGTAGCGGTCACCCGGTGTCGTATATTGGACGGCCTCTGCACGCGAGTCCGGCCGAAGGGCAAAGCCACGTCCATGCCCAAGAACAGCGGCGCATTCTTACCGCCGCCGCAACTCAAATCGAGGAGGGAGTACGTTGAGTAAAATCATCGTCCCAGAACTGGGAGAATCCGTGACCGAAGCCACCGTGGGCAACTGGCTTAAAAAAGTGGGCGACGCAGTAACCGCTGGGGAAGCACTGGTGGAACTGGAAACAGACAAAGTGAACCTAGAAATTACCGCGAATGAAAGTGGACAAGTCGCTTCGATCGCCTACGAGAGTGGTACGGTGGTGAAAGTCGGTGACGTACTGGCTGAGATCACCGCATTGGCTGGCGATGCGGGCGCACGCCAGGCGCCGGCACCAAAATCGGCCCAGGCCAACCCCATCACCCCTCAAAGCGACGCAAGTGAGGTCCGTGCTACGCCCGATGTGCGGCGCCTGGCGCGCGCCGAAGGTGTCAATCTGGATGAAATTCCCAACCCGAATAAGGGTCGGATCACCCGAGAAGATGTCACCTCCTACGTGGCCGCCAACCGGCCTGCGACTAGCCCGCCGCCGCAACCCGTAACGGGTGGTATCATAACCAAACCGGTGAGTCCTCTCACCGAGGGCGAGCGACCATTCGAGCGAGTGCGGATGTCTAGGCGGCGCATCACCATTGCCCGAAGATTGGTTGAGGCTCAACATACCGCTGCCATGTTAACCACCTTTAATGAGGTGGATATGTCCGCAATTCTGGATGTCCGACGACGCCGTAAAGACGCCTTTTATGACAAACACGGTGTCCGCCTAGGCTTCATGTCGTTCTTTACGAAAGCGTCCATTGCAGCCTTGAAGGCCTACCCCCGACTTAACGCCGAGATCCAGGGCGACGAAATGATATTGAAGCACTTTTATGATATTGGTGTGGCCGTCTCCACCGAAGGAGGTTTGGTAGTGCCCGTGGTGAAGAATGCGGATCGCCTAAACTTTGCCCAACTGGAAAAACGCATTGGCGAACTGGCCCTAAAGGCCCGCGATAACACGTTAAGCCTCGAAGACCTCCAAGGTGGCAGCTTTACGATTACGAATGGGGGTGTGTTCGGATCACTCCTCTCGACCCCGATTTTGAATGCCCCGCAAGTCGGAATCCTTGGGATGCACAAGATCGAAGAACGCCCCATCGCCATCAATGGCCAAGTCGTCGTCCGTCCCATGATGTATCTAGCCTTATCGTATGATCATCGCATTGTCGATGGCAGTGAAGCTGTCCGCTTCTTGGTGACCATCAAAGAGCTCCTCGAAGACCCCGAGTTCTTACTCTTGGAAGGTTAACTGATAGATTAGACTATGGTCGAGGTCGTCCACTGTGGCGGCCTCGACTCTTTATCAAGACCTTCAGAATTCATTACGCGGTCTGGCGTCGAATGACCACAAGTTTCCCCTCGCGTTAGTGCAACACCCCGACAATGAGAGCCATCCCAACGCCTGCGCTCATAATTGTTACGCCTTGATTGAGCCAACCCCGCCAATCGCGGTGGCCATCCGATCGGGTTTTCCCGGCGCCCAGGAGGACCCCGAGCAGCATCAAGGCGCCAATCATGGCGACCAAAAAACCTGCCAGCAACAAACCCGCCGATGCGGGGTATCGTTCTTGGTTAATCATCAGGAGAAAAATGGCCAAATCCCCCGGCGCTATCGCCAGACCCAGGAGGAACCCCAAGAGCCACGATGAACGAGGCGACCCGATCCATCGATTGAGAATACGGCTCATCCGATTCGGCGTCTTGTCCTGGTGCCGCTGGCGCCAGACTAACCAGGCCACTAAAACCAACCAGACTCCGGCAATACGACTCATGAGGCCGGCTACCTGAATGGGAATCGCATGCAACACCAATAGAACCAATGCGGCAATCACGATCATGCCCACACTATGCCCGATCCCGATCCGCAACGCGTATCCGAGTGCCTGCGCAGCATTAGCCCGACTCTTTTCCACATACGCGGCGACGGCTGCCATATGGTCGGGAGCCAAGGCGTGCCGTATTCCGAGCATTATTGCTACGCCAAATAGAGCCCAGGTCATCGCACGACCTCCTCAATAGCCCCTGATGGTGATTTATCCAGTGTATGCCCGGCGTATCTTGACCTAGTCGCGGTAGACCAAGAAGCCTTAAGGGGGTCCGAAATAGGATGAGACACATTCCGGTTTGATCCGTGCTTGGGGGATTGGGATCTTGCTTTATGGGGTAGCCAGTCTCTCGTTTATCGGAACCCTTTGACGGGAAGTGGAGGGCACAGGGCTTTCGACCCGTGCGTAAAAGGGTCTAGGACCACATCTCTGTGCTCTGTTAATTATGTTACACACTACGGGAAAACAGACTATCTTGTTTCGTATCGCATAAATCCGCCTCAAGGCGGACAACAATTCGGGCCTTAGGTCCATGCAAGAGACAATTGAGTACCCATACCGAATTAACACGGTCCTCAGAAAACGCCCGAGCATAGATATCTCGACGAAAAAAGTCTCGAGCTTCGGAGATTTTCTCCCGCTCGAGACCTCGCATCGTACAGCGCTGGTAGGCGCCCTTGCCTTTTTTCGGCTTCACAATTTGGGTTCGTGGATTCATCCCATGCCAGTGATGGCGTCCGGGCATTTTCTTTCCCGCCTTGATCTTATCGCTGGTTTTCATCATTCCATGCCTCCCGTCGCTGTGACTCTATCTAGTATACGCCACAAACCACGTTCGGGGCTCGATCCGGTAGTTAAGCCTGCGTCATTGGATAGGTGTCGGGTGTGCATCCGTTCTAACCGTATCGAATCCTTTCGAGAGCGACAGACACATTGGTTGAACCCATCCGTCAAGAGGGCAACGGTATCCCCCAAAAACGCATCGCATTATGATAAAACACCGACATCCTGGTGTCATGGGTAGCTGCTGCATCCCAGACCCGCCACCAATGGGTGGTGAACGGTTCCTCGAGGATCGGTAGATCACTCCCATAGATGACGCGATCGGGATAGCGTCGCAAAAGGTGACTGAGGCACTCCGACGAGAGTCCCAACCGCGTACCCGGAATGGCGGCAGTATCTACATAGAGATAGGGATAGCGGTCCATCAGGTCAAAGGTCTCCTCAATCTCATCAAATCCGAGGTGCGCCACCTGCACTCTGAGTGTCGGGAAGCGCGTCATCAAATCCGCCAAATAGGATATCCCTACCGAATCATTGCGGTGAGGTTCACGACCCGCGTGGACCACAACACACCGGTCCCGTTCTAGGATAGTTTCATATACGGGAGTCCACCGCGGATCGTTCAGACGCGTACGTTGGACATTGGCGTGGATCTTGAGTCCGCGAAACCCAAAATCATCCAAAACCATGGCCGCCTCGGACGCACGATCGGGGTCATCAGGATGCACCGTGCCAAAAAGTTGCAGTCCCGCCGACCCATGGCCCCATTTCCATAACCATTCATTCAAGGAATGGGCCATACCGGGTTTATGAGCATACACCAAGACCGCCGCACCAACACCGCCAAATCTGGTCACTTGGCGATAAATCGCGGTCTCAAACCGGTCTCGGTAGGCAATATCCCATCCATCACGGGCAAACCAGGCATAAATGGCTTGCTGTAAGGGCTTAGGAAAAATATGTAAATGTCCATCCACAAAGGGGATTGGAGCCCGATCCACCGCCCCATTGGTCATTGGACACATCCCCGAGCTAGCGTACGAATCTCCCGCATCGTTGGACCCTTCCTGCCCATGACGCGATGATGGAGGTTGACCGTAGTGCACGCATGATTGGGAATAACCTCCACAATATCACCAATCGCGAGTGAGATTTTGCCCTGATATCGCGATTCGACGATGCCATGTTCCTCCGATAGTCGACTGATGATTAAATCGGGGTGTCCCTTAATGATTCCATAGCCTCCGAGCACCGGCCCGTCGCTCGAAAGGGTCTTACTGCCCGCATCTAAAATAATTCGACCGAGTGTCGGTTTACTGACCACCATCGTCTTGACCGTCAGGGCACACTCTTCGATGGCCGCTCCATGAGCCGCTATCGTGGCTGCGTCATTATATATGTAAGTCCCTGGTCGCACCTCAGTGGCCACCGTCAGTTCGTCCATAAAGGCGGCCGCAATGGTACCGCCTTCGCTGATAATTCTGGGGGCCAATCCCTCGTGTCTCAGAAAATCCCGGATTATTTGAAGCTGTTGGTTTTCCTCACGAATTTTCAGGATAATTTGATCGCGATCTAAGTTCTGGGCCACATGACCTCCAAAGCAGGTAATACCCGCATACTCGACCCCCGGCGTTTTTTCTATGGCGCGGGCCATCTCGACGACATCGACCGGGTGAAGGATCCCGACCCGATGCATCCCGGTGTCAATTTCCACCAACGCTTCAATCGGCGTGCCTAAATGTCGTCCCACGACCGCTAGCGCTAAGAGACCTTCCAATGAGTCCACACTAACCCGCACCCGCGCGCCATTGTCGACCAAAGCTTGTAGCCGCTCTATTTTAGCGGGCCCTATAACGGGATAGCCTAGCGATAGATTGATCACGTTGTGCTCCACCATGACTTCGGCCTCACTGAGCTTGGCGACCATCACCCCATCGGCACCATAAGCCATTTGTTGTTGCGCCCAAAACGGTGACTTATGGGTCTTGCTATGAGGTCGCAACTCTTTTTCTAGACTCCGTGATCGATGCGCCATACGTTCGATATTGTTGATGGACACCGATTCATCCACCACCAGATACGGCGTATCCGTCTCCTGCATGTTGATCTTCCTTTCTTCGAGACTTCTGTAATCAGTCTAACTTAGCCGATATCTTAGTGCCCACTCCGAGATTGGCCGACTCTCTCGATTCGGGCGCCATGATTCGACAATTGTTGGGTTACTTAGCAGGGAACCGACCACTTCATGGCGAAGATATCCGAAATATGTCAAATTCGATGAATAAGGATGGCCATTATCCATGCACGGATTGATTCTTCCTTCCGCCACCATACCACTCTGGATCCTGGTTATTCTTTATGCCGCATCGGTATTGTTCTTCATGGGATATTTGGGTAGCCTCTGGGAACCATTCGCCCGCCCCTTTCTCCGTACCTCCGCCGCCAGTGGGGCTTTTTGGGGAGCTTTGGCGTTACTATTGATGGCCCATTCCGCGGCGAATGCCCAATATTGGTATCGGTGGTACCTCCCGCTTTTGGGGCTCATGGAAGTAGGTCTATTAGACAGCACCCTCACCATCATCGGGGCTCGCCGCCCCCCCATTATTACCACTTTATGGGCACTGATGGGAATATTTTTAGTCACGAGTGTCGTGGTTTTGCCGTACCCTACTTTACGACCCGTACCAGACGGCTACTACCTGGCCGTGGTGTCATTACCGATGTGGCTGGCGGTGGCAAAGCTCACCCTGTATGCTGCATTTCCATGCGGGATCACGGCCCTCATTGTTCGGCGCCTAAGATTAAAACACCCCCGTAGATTTCGTTGGTATGCCGTGTTTGGTCTTGGTACCGTGCCACTGATGATCCATGACGCATTTCTGGTTCACCACATGGTGACTCCCTATCCGACCTCTTGGGTGGTCGGATGCTTATGGGGTACAATCCTGTGGTTCGAACTGCGGGCCCAAATTCAGTCGGCCCATCGCCACATCTCTTATGATAGCCTCACGGGATCTCAATCGCGAAGCTATGGAGAATGGTACCTCGACCACGCTCTGAAAAAGGGCCCGGTCGGTGTGGTGTTCGTCGATGCCGATCGATTCAAGGCGATCAATGACCGATGGGGACACGCCGCGGGGGACGAAGCGCTTCGCCGCTTAGGGAGGGCCCTACGATCGGCTTTAGATGGAGAGGGTGTTGTGGTCCGTATGGGCGGCGATGAATTTTTGTGTATTATCCCCGGGGCCGAATCCTTCCAAAAATCCCTATGGCTTCGACGCCTCGTGGATAAGTTCCAAGCCCAGACATCTCCCCAATTGAACGCCCCGCCCCTCAGCGCCAGCTTAGGATGGGGATGGGCCGGCATAGGCGGCAACCGGTCCGCGCTCCTCGATCGCGCGGACCGGGCCATGTACCGTGACAAAGCCCAACGGCGTCAATATCAGGATGAGTCACCAATATCCTCACGCCCCTTGGAATAAACCAAGCCGATGGCTCCTCCACGTCCATCGATCGCGTGCAGGCAAAGAGCGTTACAATAGGACGAGATAACGCGGGCAAGACAATCCCTGGCGTGTATCTAGAAGGAGGCTAGTATCGTGAAATTTTGGGATGCATTTGGGCATCACGTGCGGACAGCCGCTCCCAACGATGAACTTACTGGGTTTCGGTTAGTAGGTGGGCAAGTGCTTGAAGTCATGGACCAATTGAAATCGGTGGCGGTGCCCTCGGCGCACGCCTACATCCGAATTGCTCGGAGCTTAGAACTTTTTGCTGACACCTTGGTCGAACCCTATTTGGGACAAGAAGGCGCCCCGGCACTACCGGCTTGGATCCAAAGTCAGGCGCTTCACTTATATCGTCCGATTCCCCCCTTAGTAACTGCCGCGCGCCAAGAAGCCATCGATCCCGATGGCCCTCGTGACATCGATTTACCCTGGGTATTGATGGGACGCGTCTGGGGTGCTGAGCGAGAATCCGGGGCGGTCTTGGCCGTCTATGTAAACGCGATTAAGGCTGTCATGGAAGATGTCGAAGTCTTCTTGTCGGAAGTAGGCAATCCGAAGAAATCCCGTCTTTATTTTGCCGAAGCCACGACTAACTTCGACTCCGCCCGGTACCTTTTAGGAAACCACCAAGACATTTCGCTGCCCAATAAGGCTTCTCTCGATGACTATCTATGGACCGCACTGGGTTACGCCTTGGGCGCAGTGCAGGAAGGCTGTCTACCCGGAATCATGCAAGATCTTGACATCGATACCGTGTTGGAGAGTCGCGAACACCCGCATGGGGGTGGTACTACAGGGCCTCGATCATCGGATAGCGGAACCCCTCTCCTATTTTTGGATACTGTGCGTCAAGTGGCGGAGGCTTGGAACCAGGCAGGATCCCATGAACACCATCACGAGGAACACCATCATCACCATGAACATCATCGAGAATGGGACTAACACTCGGTCGTCACGGATGACGTCGAGCCTTCCCCTTATTCGATTCTGCAAACCGGATCATGGGAACCCAAGACCCCATGATCCCATTACTTTACGAGCATCTCCCTTACGCAAAGAGGGAGAAACCTGAACCCGAGAGGCGGTCCCTGCAGGAACTTTAAGGTCCCGTCCCGAATTAGGTTAGATAAACCAGCGTCCACGATCCTCCATCGTCGTAGATCGGGGTAACCAGCAGCGGAGGATAGCGTATTTATGTGGCAACAACTAGCTGAGATTCACGCGTTTGCGTCATACCATTGGGTTTATTCGGCTTTCGGAATTGGGTTCTTAATGTGGATCCTGTACCTCTTGGTGACCGGTCCGTTCCGGCATTGGTTCGCTGATTCGGCCCCCCCTACGACCGCCCAACACGTCTATATGACCTTGGGCATGCTCGCTTACTTTTTTGCGTTTGCGAGTCCATTGGACTATATCTCGGACCGATTTTTGTTTTCAGCTCACATGGTACAACATATGATCGAAGTTTCCGTAATGGTTCCGTTGCTCCTTAAGGCGCTTCCCAACTGGCTTTGGTCGTGGGCTTTTACCTGGCCCCTCTTTAAGAAAACGTTTGCGACCCTTGTGAATCCGTTTGTGGCATTGACGGTCTTCCTGATGGTCTTTGATAACTTTCACTGGCCCGTGCTATACGATTTGACCTTAACGAACCAAGCGTTTCACGTCACCGAGCATTTGTTGTTTTTCTTCACCGCGACATTTTTGTGGTGGCCGGCACTCAGTTCGCATCCGGAGTTCCCCCGCATCCCACAGCACGGCCTGCGTATTCTCTATCTATTTGTGGCCTTCGACGTGATGATGCCTCCCGCAATCCTCATCTTAATGTGGAATCACCCGCTGTACTATCCGTACACTGAAGCCCCGGTCCGGTTATTTGGACTGTCCCCAGTCAGTGATCAGCAACTTGGCAGCGTGATTATGATGATATTTGGCGCAGTAAGTAACGGAATTGTAGCCATTGGCGCGTTTCGGCATTGGGAATGGAACCAATGGTATGAGTAGCCGACACCAGCAACCGGGGTTCAAATCCACGGATCACCTTGGCGTCGATAATCCAAGCGAGCGGAGTGCCAGGAGTGTATCACCGGAATCTTCGCGGTCTAAAGCCGCAAAGATTCCGGTAAGTTCAGCGGGCATCTTCCAATAGGTCTACCCCTACCGTGTGGTCCTGACCCGGTGACGCCCGCCACGGATTGCGTGGACTGCTCTCTCTTGACGCTTAACCATCAACGTTCGTCAATGGCCATCCGACCAATCCCCCAATCGCGAAGGTTTTCCATAATTTGGGCTAATTCTTCGTGAGGATCGAGCGTACAGATCCACTGAAAGGGTCCCGATGCATACGATTCCGCCTGCAAGGCGATACTCCAAGAATTCTCGTCGTCGCGCCATTGGATTGAGGCCAGCGCGTCGCGACCCTCCAATCCATCCTGGTCGAGTAATGCTCTGACCAACGTATCTAATGCGACATGGTTGACCAAAGTGAGGCCGAATTCCAAGGCGTTGGCCCAAAGTTCAGGAAGGCCTGCAATGACCGACGTCATTTTCATCACGGGAGCCAGCGCCGCGATGAAGTCCTCTCGCCACGCACTGATGTGCTGTTCTAAGGTGTCGGGAATCGCCTCCATCACAGAACTTCCTTCATCCGGGTTATACCCCATAATCATGAGTCCCTGATCCATATCGTCATCGGCCACCGCAACCACCCCGGCAAGAAATCGTAGGGTCACACCCATGCCTCCACACGTCAACAGTGGCGGTGCAAATTCTGGCTGGGGCGTTTGGCTGGCATGTTCGACAACATTAGCCACGGTCTTTTCGAGCCACTGACGCCGCAAGGCCCATGATTGCGGCAAATCTTCTTCGCGATAGAGCCCGGGAAACACGATAACACTCGCGTTGGACCCTACTAAATGGTGATCCCGGAGGCTCTTGGCAATCCGGTTCAGTGTCACGTCGGTCGACACCGTCAGAGGAATCGCATGCGGCTCCTCCGTAACGAGCACTAAAGGAATCAGGAAGGCCGTGGCGACACCGGAGGTCTTGGCGGCCGCATCTATCACCACCCCGACTTCTGTCGCGGCTTCATCCGCCCAAAATTCGACGAGGCCTGCAGCCTCATGGTGGTGCATCCGATCTAACTGAGCAATCGCCTGGTGAAGCGGCTGATCAGAACCGCGCATCACCACCCGTGCGACCATGTCCGCCAGTTGGTGTTCCACGAGGCTTAGGTTGCCTTCATCCGGTAGCGCTGCCGCTTGCTCAGCGAGTTGAACCAAGCGCCGACTCCAATTAAATGGCCGGATCTTTCGCATTGGGTGATCCAACGCGCGCCACCTCCCTTTGGGGATGATGATAGCACACTGAGCCCTCAACGGTCGCATGCGGTGGCGAGTCCTCCCCGAGGTTTTAGGCACCACCTCGCTGGATATCCATCCCTCGTTTCTGAATCATTTTTGCTCCGAGACAGTAATCACGCTGTCGTCATCCTTTAGACTGGGGACCAGTCACCACGAAAGACAGGCTATAATGGAGACGATGTATTCTTCATCACGTAAAGGAGGTCTCGGGCATGTTGATGAATACCCTGCACACGGGTCCCATCCCCGTCTTGAGATACTTTTACGTGATGAACTTTGTCGTGTTCCTCCTTATCATGGTACTCGGTGGAACGCTAGTCATCTCGCGGCTCCAACGACACCCATTTCATCCATGGGATGGATCCTCTTCTGCTCGTAAAATCTTGATTGTGGGCCTCGGATTGCTTTGGATTTTAGATGGTCTCTTGCAAGCCCAACCCCTCATGGTGACCCAATTCATTCATGAATTAGTCGAACCACTGCTGGCAGGGCAACCAGGCGCGGTGGCGGGACTCATGCGCACGGGCATCCACCTATGGAGTCTACATCCTCTGGCCTGGGACGTCGCGGCAATTTGGATACAAATACTCCTAGGGCTTTTGATCTTGTTTGGTGAAGATGCTGGATTGCGCCGGGTAGCGCTCTGGGCTTCGATCGGGTGGGGCCTCATTGTGTGGGTCGGAGGGGAAGGACTCGGGAGTTTACTATCGGGTGGCAGTTGGTTCATTGGCAGTCCCGGCTCGGTGGTCCTCTACGTCGTCGCTGCGGTCGCGCTACTCCTATCCCCAACCCGTTGGTCGGCGCCCGCATTTAGGGACGCAATCCGAAAATTCGTCGCCGGCCTTTGGCTGCTATTTGGTGTCTTGCAAGCGTGGCCCGGACAAGGCTGGTGGTCCACGAAAAAACTTGGGACGGACATTCTTACCCAAGCTCAGATGTCTCAACCGCGATTCATCTCCGCCCCGCTTTATGAACTGGCGCATCGGGCGACAATAGACCCCGGACTCTGGAATGGAATCTTCGTGACTGGGTTTTGTCTCTTAGCTCTGATTTGGGGCGTATGGCGTCCAACGCGTCTAACTTGGTGGGTAACGGTCGTCGCAACCTTTGCCATCTGGTGGCTCGGACAGGACCTTGGGGTGTTTGGCGGCATGGGCACCGATCCGAACAGTGGTGCCATCCTCTTGTTAGGGCTCATCGTCTACGCCGATCTAGAGTTCTCTAGACCCAAGTCCGAGCCTTCTCCACTCCATTCCGGACAACGGGACCTCTCCACGTCCGCATGACTAGCGAGCCGGTTCCCGCAACCCCATGAAATAGGCAATAAAGGCCACCAGCCAGCCAACCGCCATCGTGTAGGAGTTGCCATTATGGTGTCCCCCAAAGAAAAACGCCAATCCCCCATAGCCCGCGACCAAGATGGCGGTCAGGCCAAGGCCTGACCACACGGTGAGGATAGCACGCCCATTCACAGCAGATACCGCGATCGCCGCGACCGCTCCGATAACCAACAAGATACCGAGAATCATGTGGATCATGAAAATCGGGGATCTGGCGCTCTGTGACATCATAGACCCCATATCGGACATCCACCCACCCATGCCGATTGGCGAAGAGACCACCGGCAATCGGACAAACAAGTTGGTGTACATGCCGATTAAAAATTGAATAAAAAGCCCCGCCTCCATCAGGATGACGACTTCCGATGCGAAACCTGGTTTTGCCGCGATACGACCGTGGTCCAATGCGTCCTCCCCTTCCGTTACTAGCTTTAATTCTTTTCCTGTCTCCTATACTTGTTGAAATACGAAGGGATTCGTATGATAGGGCCGCATGGTTCCCCACCACGGCGTCCCAGGCCTTTTTGGTCGCCTCGAACTCATCACCTACCATGGAGAAATACCCTTCTTGACTCATCGCACACGTGCACTCGCAATGACAGTCTAATTATCCCCGGTTTTAGCCATCTGAGGAGATCCACCGCGGCCACGCCCCAAGGGCCGGGGATACGCCTATCATCGCCAGCGATACGCCTGCGCCACCGATGACGTGATAATGGTGTCGGGGCGCCACCGCCGCGCCTTGCGCGCGGAGCCAATGGGCCAACTCGAGCCAATAGTGAGCCGTGGGCACCGCGCCGAACGGTCACCGATCCCACATGGAGTCAAATACCGCGCGAAAGAGGCTTAGTGTGCTCTTGACCCCATACATTCCGCAATATTTCAACCATCGATGCTTGCCTTCGCATCGACAAGGCTAATAGGATTGGCTACGATCGCGGTAAAGCTCATAGCATTAGCCCAAGCGCATCGACTATGGTAAGTTCGGCACAACGCATACTAAAAACAAAAGTGGAGGTTCCAATGCGCACCGATACGGATATTTTCGACATTGGCCGGTTTGGATGGCCGCCTGACATACAACTCCGTTCGGACTTGTCAGCCACTGAGTGGCTGAATAATCCCCGCCTATGGTCGGCCGGGCATGAGCGCTTCATCGGGAAGCTTATCCCGCGCGGATATGCTCGCTATGTCCGATTGAATCATCCGGCAGCGAGGGATCCCGTTCCGCCCGGGGAGCGACTAACGTGGGATCAACACGAACAGCGCCTACTACCCGTTTCATGGGCTACCGTTGCCCGATGGTCGGGTCAGTCCCTCGACAAGGCCTTGCGATTCCAGGACCTGTTGCCCCAAGAGACCATTCTCCAAAAGCCGCCCTTCGACGCGGAACCGTACTGGCACTTGTCGCCCGTGGTTCTGCAGAAGCTCATTCCAGTGCTGCGCCGCTTAACCACAACCCCAGATCACATTTTGATGGGATTTTGCGATACGACCGGGGAATGGCATGCGCCCCAGTGTGGGTGGGCAGAGGTCCATGATGACCGCACACGCCCCGATATTGACGAGCGGCAGCGATTACGCCGGCTGTTCTGCCAGGAGATTGCCCGGTTGCCACGCTGGGCGCCGCCGGGCTGGGCTGCGAGCGGCCGCACCTATTGGTTGGCCACAGGTCCCATTGAGGCGGTGTATGATGTCGCGCGCGGCATTTATTCTGTGACACCCTTTATCTGGTGGCCCGAAGACCGCACCTGGTGTGTCTTCCGCGAAATCGACTTCGACTTTTCCTTAGTCGGCACGACCGACGAAGGGTATGAACGGATCACTAGACTACCCGGCGTAGAGGCCTACGGTTGGTAGGGGCTTAGTAGAATATCGGTGATCCTCAACGGCGGTGGGCCCGCTCTTGGGGTCTGTCTCAATGGTAACGGCCCACACCTAGAGCCCCAAGTCTCGGCCCACCTGCATCAGTTTGCACAGAGACTGAATCCCCGGCCTTCTTTTTTCGATGGGGACCACTTTGTTTTGGGGTCCGGGTGTCTCTCGTGTCTATGGCAATTTAAATTGGCTCTTGAGCACTTTTGGTGCAGATAACGTGGGTTCGCGCTGACCATTCCGCAGATGGCGCTCCCCTGTCAGATCCTATCGTGACAAGGGGTAAGACATCCACGGGGTGAGCCCCGATTATATCTTAACAGTGAAGGACCCATGCGAGAAGCAGCGGCAAAGCGACCCGGCCTCCCCTTTGCCAACTGAGTTCGGTTGTTCAACCCTTCGACGGGGCCGTGACCCCATTTCACCATGACTCCGGCCACGGCGGTATCCCAATCGTGGCGTAAGGTCTGCGCAAAGGCCACGAATGCGGGAATTTCACTCGATTCGTCCACGCGGCAAGCGAGGGCCGACTTTCCACGCGGATCAATCACTAGGAGTTGTTAGTCCCTGGTCACTGTGGGTATGTGCCCGATCATTAATTGCTCGAAGGGAAGAATCAATCCGTGGTCGAACTGCGAACAAAGGTAGGTTGGGATCTCCCTGAAGGTCAGAAAAATATAACGCATATAGCCATGACGCGTGCGCCATTCTGTTACAAGATCCCGAAAAGCCTGAAGCGCCATGTTGTAGACCGATCGGGTCATATCCCACCAAGAATAAAAGGCCTCCCATATTCGCTGATATATGGGGTCGATTTGAGGTCCCGGGCTCCACAGCGGGCGAAAACGGATCTGGCGATCAAAGACGTTCTCCATATCGCAGGCGACGGAATTGGCCCGGATAGTTGCCTGTCCAAATCCGTCCCATAGACCTTTAAATGCGTCAGTTTGAAGGTCACGCGGCAGTAATGCGATTTCAGGAACACTGAATCCAGGAAAGCCGGCCTCTTCTTTTCGAGTGAGCGCATAGATAGCGTCTGCATAGAGGACAAAATTTAGGGTTGCCGGGAAATCAATCGTTAACAGATTATCGTTGCCCATTCGAACTCCTTTCGACGGGGATAGGCTCGGACGAGATCCTTAGTGCATTCGCAACGTGTTGGCGGTGACGCAAACACCCGCTCACCCTCGCCATGACTTCAGCCGCAATTACCCCCACCACCAAGGGCATCAACTCTCTCGTTATCGTAATAGGTTGCAACCCAGTCCGCCAGGGAATCCAATCTACCAACCAGTGCATGCCGATCGCGGGGACAAGACTGCCACTGCGCCAGACCACCCATGCGGCCACAACAGCGAACGGCACAATCCCTTCCAGCAACGGGGCCCCCACAGACGGCCAGATCGCGTGGTTGGTATAAGACACATAGTTGCGCCAAAGTTCAAAGACATGGCCTAAAACAAAATACAGGGTCGCGCCCACAGCCCCCCACAGAATTCCCACTCGGCGGGACACGCTGGACCACACCGCAAAACGCGCCGTGTACTCTTCTCCAAGGGCTACCGTGAGCGAAGTGAGTCCAGGGATCAGCCACGCACTCCACCCGTCGGCTTGGGGAGCGCCTGCTATCCATCCCACTAGCGGCAGGCCGATAACGAATGCGAGGGTTACCCCGAGCGTTACACTCGGTAGCGAACGACCAGTGTTTACGATCGTTAGTCGGTCCGGACGGACTAATAGGACCCACGCCAATAAAACCGGAACGGCCTCCACAACGCTTTGCGAAATGACATTATAAAAGATCAACGCGGTCGGATGTGTGACGAGATAGGGGGCCCATTGCGGCGTATTGAGCATCCCATGAAATAGCGCGCCTAACCATAATCCATTCCCAAGGAGAAATAATCCAAATCGCACCCACCATGATTGTAGCAATTTAGCGACCTGCCCTTCTTCCCGTATTCATACTAGGAGCAGAGAAATGGTCGTGTTGCGCAACGTGCACAACACATCGATATCGCTATCGGGTCCATAGTCGTCCCGCAAGATCGAGCCGCATAATCCCAGACGCGCCACACCATAGTGCGGCCAAATCGCGTCTACGGCATCCAGTTGCAGGTCGATTGGCACCTGTTGGGCAAAGGCATCCATTCGGGTCACCTCCGTTATTTTTAGTATAATCGATCAAAAGCCTCCGACGAAAATTAAACAAACGGGGCATTTGCGTCTCACGGGTAATTTGCCCGTTCCCCCACAATTTCCACAACCATGCGGGTTTACCTTCCGTTGACGCATCAAAACATTTCCAGTTTCCATGCACCCGCCGCACACTCACTGAACATTTGGCCTGTGAACCTACAGAATTTTCCATGTCAATTGTAGTACTCTGCCGTATAGATGAACAGACGACCCGCGTGCGCAGCATTGCCGCACGAGGAGAAGCTCATCATCTGACGTTGGCCACCGTCAGTCGTAAACTGCCGGCGTCGACCGCCCATGCCATCGAGAGGGGGGCTCTCGTGCCCGCGCCCCGAACCCTCGACCAATTAACGGCAGCCTTTCACTTGCCACCTGGATACTTCGACCGACTCAGCCTGGCCATCAACCAATTGTCTCATCAACAGAAAGCGCTGGTGGGTCGACTCTTGCATAGCGGGGTCACCCTGCCCGTTGAGATTCGTCAGATTTTGATGGCAGTGGCCCTTCAGCCGAACGTGGGCAGGGTCTCACAATCCATGGCCGCCTTGTTAATCGCACGTACCTGGCTCCAGGAAGGTGAGACGACCACGGCGATTGATCTCCTCCAACCGTTGTATGACCAAACTCGCACGATGCGAGGGAGTTTGCGGATCGATATCGTGAATAGTCTCGCCCGGGCCTACCTACTCCCCCATCAATCCCAACAGGCACTCCCCCCTTGCTGGAAGTAACGAGCAAGGGGATTCAAGAACGCGGGGGGGAGTCCGCGATGTACAATCTCGGATTGGCCTGGTGCACACTCGGGCCCTATGACGCGGCGTCGAGCCAGTGGCAACACACCATCGACCAGGCGTCCACCCTTCACGCCACGCTCGAGGCGCTCCTCGAAGCGTTACATATGTCGCCAACCATCTTCACTCCCCCGCCACTGCGGCGTCCCCCGTCCCCCTGACCCCGTCCCAAACTCTCTTTTTGCCACATTTTAGATGGGGAAAGGGGGATAACGGATGATTGCCGGTTGCCTTTCGTCCCTTCAGACGGTGCCAACGCTCTAGTCCGATGCACGGCCCGAAGGGGCCGTAGCCTTGTCGAGACTGACCGCTTCCGGACCTGTTTCATGCTTGTGTCGTCGTCTGGAAAAATCTACAGAAATCCTGTACCGACTCTGTGATACCGGCAACGCGGAGGTGTAGAGCTATGATAGAGCACCTCGCGTGGGTGCCATGGCACGTAGTCCGACGCCCGCCGCCATCGCCCAGAGGACGAGACTCCCGAGAAGAATCGGCTGGGCCGACACGTGTCGGACCAGCATGGACGCTAAGAAGCTACCGCCCATGCCCAATCCATTAGCCAAGGATGCGCGCACGCCGAGTGCCCGCCCCACTTGAGTCGGATGGGCTTGCTGCTGAAAGGTGGTTTGCGCCGTAATCACCGCAACCTGGGTTCCCATCCCGACAAAAAATGTGAGCACGAGCACCAGCCACCCCTGCGGGATGGCCGATGATAGCTTAGGTCGCGCCTTGGATAAACTGAGCCGGGCGGATCCCGCCAAAGTCTTTAGCACCCTGGCGGCCAACGCATACCTGCGTGAGGGGATTACGTTAACCAGTGGCCATTTTGACACCACGTCGCGGAGCCTC
>DAHWKJ010000079.1 GCA_027343695.1 Sulfobacillus sp.
GCGTTTCGAGCCGGATAGGACAATAATGGGATTAGCAAATTTGGGGAGTGGGTCTCGTGGTCACGTACGACATCATGGACTTGCATGTCTCAACTTGGGATGAAGACACGCTTCAATGTACGTTAGGCGACCACTCGCCAAATATCCGGCTCCGAACGCACGCTCTAAACGCTATAGTCATCCTCTTTATCCCTACGGAGAGCACTACACTGTAAGTTGGAGCAATGGGAGGAATCTCCCTGGGATGGACCCCGATGGTGTCAGCCCAACACGCTCTGCCCCCATAGCACGATAGAAATTCTCGGCATGGGGTTCGGCATCGATAGAGATTGTCTTAACATTAAGAGACTGCGCAGTGTGGCGCAGATGCTCCCAAAGCTTTCTCCCGATGCCCTGCTTTAACCATTTTGGGGACACATAGAGGTAGTCCAATACCCCGTTGGACTCTTCTACAGTCAGTCCGTAAAATCCAGCAATTTGCTCATCGAGTATAGCGACAAAGACTTCACAGGACCGTATGTAACCAACGGTAATGGTAAGTTCCTCACGACACTTCTCCATAAACGCTTCATCATATCCCCACACTGCTTTTGATACTAATGCGAGAGCAGTCAACCTACTTGCCTCATCTAATTTGGCTCTTCGTATCTGTACATCCATTCTTGCGACCTCCATCTGAGTTACAGGAGAAACATCGTGGTTGCATTATCTTATCAACAAAGAAGAAGGCAGGCGCTACGATCAACCACACCATACGATTTTTTATCCGCATGAGGATAAAGCCGAAAACGATCTGACCAATCACGAAATACGGATACCCATAAAATGTTGCACGAGTTAATTGAGCGTGTGGCGGATCGTGACCACGAGAGAATATCGAGTTGTCACGGAATCGTCAAAACGAGGGTATTTGAGACGCGTTTTCCGGGGAGTATCGTGAGGTTGCGGGCTGTTTTGCGTCTGTGCGTGTCCACTCCGAGAGGAGTGACCCGCCTCGCTTGCGCTTTGTCTGTAATTTTATTAGAATTATCTGAGTATCTCGATAATCGTGAGGAGTATGGGGTCTCGGTGGGAGCCAGGAGGGGGTCATGCAACTTCTTTGCTATGGCTTTTCATGGGATGATCACGTGATCCGTATATCGGAAGTCGTTCGTCGATCGGTGATCGGCGAGGAAATCCGGATTTATACGGACACCGATGCGATGGTGCCGGATATGCGGGCATTCGCCAGGATAACCGGCAATCGGGTGGTCGACATCTCTTTGGAACATCCCGTTATGATTGACTTGGTTCCGGGTCCAAACCGCGTGTATTCGCCGCGGTCAGATGGGATCCGGGCCACGGTTAAGTCGTGGGTGATTGTCTTAAAGATCCTACCGACCAATCGTCTTCATCCGGGAAGCTCTACCCATAATTAATGAGTTCTTTAATGGCCTTACGGATAGCGTCGGAATCGTCGTGGCGATCCACGATCGAGGTGACCCGTTCGGCTACGCTACAGGCGCTCACAATTCGTGAAATTTGTTTGATAGCGCCTTCGATCGCAGCGACTTGGATGAGTACAGATTGACAGGATTTCTCCTCTAAGACCATGGTCTGGATTCCGCGGACTTGACCTTCGATGCGCCTTAATCGCCGCATTAGGTCATCGACATCCCAAAACACTTCGCGATTAGTATCCATGTCCATTAAAGGGACTCCCTTCGTTCCGAAGATTGTGACTGGTCAACTCGTTGGTTCCACGTGGTCCAGGCGTCACGCGGTTTTAGGTGTTCGAGCTCCCAAGCCGCATACCAGAGAAGTGCCCGCAGTTCGGATTCTTGAATGCCGACGGATTGGGCTAGCTGAGGAACCATTGGGGAGGTCTCTAGTTCCTTGAGCAGGGAAGGGACGTCGCGCCCAGTTTTTCGTACATAGGGGTTCCCTTCATACTTGTCTGTCTCGTGCCCGATTTCTTTGAACACGATCCACAGCGGGAATTGAGGATTGGTGCGATTGTCTTCCCAGTATTCGGTTCGTAATTGGTCCTCGTTCACCAAAACCGCCTCCCCGGCTATCATACCGTATTCCATAAAGATTTCACAATTGTTTCAACACGGAACACCCTTCTCATGGCACTGCTTTGGTGAGCAACAGGCCGTGAGAAGGGTGGGTTTATGGAACTTGAGAGGCGATGGTCAGGTTTGCGTGTGATACTGTTCTTGAGCCACAATCCGGTCAATGGTGGGGATTAGAGATGGCATGGCTTGCAAGGCCCACGTTCGCATTTCGTGATAAAGAGAGGTTTCGGTTTGTTCGCCATCGGCGATAGATTGAGTGTCGAGGTCCGGAAATTTGGGAGTGAGGCCGATGAGCCCCATGCGTTTTCCGATCCATCCTAAGTGGCGCATTTCGTCGATGGATCGCTCCTCCATGTCCATCCCCATTTGATCTTTGTGGTCTTCCATAAAGGACTTCAACAAGTAAGCCATCATTTGTTGGTATTCGACGTGGATGGTTTGTTGCAGCGTTTGGGCAATCTTGGCGGTCTCCTGTGCAGGCTGCTCCGAATGTACTGGTTCTCCGTGGCTTTGATTGAGAAGTTCTTGGAACTGGCGCAAGTGGTCGCGTTCGTCTACGACAATACGTTCTAAGAGCGCCTTCACTGGATCTAAAGGGATCGCCTCCACATGCCTTTGGTATTGGTCTATCGCGTGAATCTCTGCCTCGACATCTTTTTTCATGGCCGCCGTTAAATCTGCCACGGGGCTCACCTCTGGCGTCGCCAGATTCGGGGTACCACCGAGTTGTGCGATGGTATGCCCAAGCCACTTGAAGTGGCGCATTTCGTCGTTGGCGATTTCGAGGATCTGGTGTCCGTATTGCCGTGCTACGGTCCATGCGTGGGTCAGGTAATACAAAATGGCGTCGTGCTCACCGTATAAATCCTGGTTTAAGAGCTCAATGACCTGGTTATTTTCCTGGTGATTTCGCTCGCTCATAAATTTGGCCCCCTCGTGAGATTTGGTTTAGGATGCCGGTTGGCATTGGAGTTTATGCCAATCGGCAGAGATCGCGAGCGATAAGGACAAGGTCGGTATTTTGGAAGAATACAGATGTTAAGCGGACGTGTCGCAATATCAGTGGATTCTGGATAATCCATTACAAAATAGAGAGAAAAATCTGTTGAACAGGCAGGAATTCAAAAATTTAACTCGAATAAAGTAAATGGTGCAACAATTCTGAGGTGATAACCATGTTGCCGTTATATCAACTGGGTGGAGTGGATTGGATCACCACGCAGGCGCTGTATCACGGAATCGCCGAGATGGACGAAGAGGCCATCGTGTTGTGTTGGCCGACGTCACCTTATGTGTCGCTCGGCTGTCACCAAGATGGGGATGAATGGGATTCTTCTTGTGGGTTCCCCGCGCTGCGACGTCGAGTGGGTGGAAGTCTGGTCTATTTGGATGCAGACCAAGTGTTTTTTCAAGTGATTTTGGATGCCGAGAGACTTTCGTCGGCGTGTCGACCCGTGGACTGGTATCATTTAGCGCTCGATCCGGTTGTCGCTTATCTGGGTGACTTGGGATTGGTGGCGACATTACGCCCTCCGGCCGACATCCTGCTCGGGGACCGAAAAGTCTCTGGGAATGCAGGGGGGCAAATCGACAGCAAGATGGTGATCGTCGGCAACCTCTTACTATCCTTTCCACATGCTGTCATGGCTCGAGTACGCAACGCGCCGAATCAAATCTTGCGCCAAGCTTTTGCCGCGAGCTTGGCAGAGCATCTGGTGACGCTTCGCGATATCCCGGGGTATGGGGATCTGACGGCTGGCCGCGTCATGGAAGGATTGGGTGACCGATATGCCAAGCATCTCGGTGCGATTCACTGTGAGGCGCCATGGAGCCGTTGGGCCGAGACGTTGGAGCGGGTATCCCTGGAGTTACAAGATCCCGCCTGGCTCAAGGCAGCCGGGATGCGGTTACCTTATCACCAGATTAAAGTTCGCGAAGGGGTGTATCTCCGTTCGCCGCGCGTCCATGAAAATGACCCGAAGGCATCCTTGGTTATCGAATTTCATTCGGATGAGGGTACCGTTCACCGCGTGTGGGGATGTGACGAGATAGACCCGCGGGGTCTACCGCTAACGGGTAGGATGTTGTCTGAAATATCTGTCCCAGAGGATATCAAGGAGGTGCTCACCGCGTTGGTGGATCTTCGATCCGATCCTGTCGTGGGGGCATCGAATCGGTAGGAATCGATCAAAAACATAGGAGGGATAGATAAAAACCATGGCCACTTCAAAAACCACGGCATGGACCGTGAAAGATGATCGCCGGTATGATACCCGCCATCATTGGGTCAAGACCGGGGAACGATTACTAACGGTGGGGATCACGGATTATACCCAGGATACGGCGGGGGAGATTCTCTATGTCGCGTTGCCCGAGCCGGGCACGACACTGGTTCAGGGGAAGCCCTTTGGATCGATTGAATCCGGTAAGTGGGTTGGACAATTATATGCTCCCTGCGATGGAACTGTTATTGCGGCGAATGATCAATTGGCACAGGAGCCCGACTTGCTGAACCGGGACCCATATCAAACCGGATGGTTAATTAAAATGGCCGCCTCATCCGAAGATGCCTGGGAAAATTTGCTGACTCCCGACGCGTATCGTGAACACTTGGCGGGTTTGGACGAGCCGGGTAATGGCTAATCGATGGCGACTTTTAGATCTGGGGCCGTTGCCGGCATGGCGCCAAATGGCTTTAGATGCCGTCGTGATACGTCATCGGGCTCAAGGCAAGACGCCAAACACCTTGCGATTTATGCAGTTTCAGCCCCATGCGGCACTGGTGGGCTATCACCAAGCTCTATCGCGGGAAATACACCAGGACGTGGCTCACCGGTTGGGCATTGAATTGGGACGTCGGATTACGGGGGGCGGCGCCATTTATATGGATGCTCGCCAATTAGGCTGGGAGATCTGTTTAGGACAGGAGGTTGACGCGTTATCGGTCGACCCGGATGCGGTGTACCGAACACTCTCCGAGATTGTCGTACAAGCGCTGAAGCGTTGGGACATTCCTGCACAGTTTCGGCCCGTCAACGATGTTGAAGTAAAGGGCAGAAAAATTTCCGGAACGGGGGGCGTGCAGTGGGACTCCGCGTTCATATATCAAGGCACCTTGCTCGTCGATTTTGACGTGGCGACCATGCTCCAGGTACTCAAACTGCCGATCGAGAAACTTACGGATAAAGTGATTCGATCATTTCAGGAACGTGTCGTCACCATGGCGGAACTGTTGGGACAGGCGCCGCCGATGATGGAGGTGAAGGCCGCCATCATCGAGGCATTGGAGCGGGTGCTGGATGTTGAACTGGTCCCAGGGGTGCTAACCGAGGAAGAAGAGCAAGACTGGCTTACCAGTCAAGAATCGTACCGGCAGCCCGATTGGATAGACAGGCGGCGACCGCCGCACCCGGATTACCGATTGGTGGAAGTGGCATATAAAGCTCCCGGGGGTCTTATGCGCGCGGCATTGCAATTGGATGAGTCGAGACAACGGATTCAACGCGCCTTTATCACCGGAGATTTTTTCGTTGAACCCCACCGCGCGGTGCTGGATTTAGAGGCCGAGCTCAAAGATGCTCCAATGCAGGTGGGGGCGCTTCAGCAACGTATTCATCGGCACTATGCTGCGGGTCCGAAATATTTGGGGGTGACCGAAGAACACTGGATGAACCTATTGCGAAAAGCCTTAATGACTGATCCGGCCAGAGATTCATCCGGCCACACAGGAGGACTGATAGCCCATGGCGACGCGTGAAGAATTACCTGTTATTGAACCCCGGCCTATTGATCCCGATACGCCCGAAAGTCCCCAATATGTGATGACATCCCTAGCCGGGGCAATTACCTTAGGCATGGAAAAGGGGAAATTTGCCCGTTCCGAAACGGTGCTGCGTGGTCTCAATATTTTAATGACCTACAAAGAGAACTGCGTGGCCAATTGTTCCTATTGCGGGGTGTCTCGGGAGCGGCGCGTGCCGCGCGATCAAACCACCTTTATCCGCGTGAAATGGCCTCTTTATGAAGTCGATGAGTTGATTGCTAAAACGAATAGTGTGTCGCATCAAATGCGGCGACTATGTGTGGGGATGCTCGCCAATCGGCAATCGCTGCAGCATTCCATCGATATCATCGACAAGTTCCATCGCAACACGAACCTTTTAATTTCAGGTCTCATCACAGCGTCATTGATTAAGCGACGAGAGCATCTCGAAGCCATCCGGGATGCGGGAGCCGACCGGGTGGATATCGCGATTGACGCGGCGACGCCCGAACTGTTTGCCAAGCATCGCGGCCGGCCGGTCCAAGGCCCCCATCGCTGGGACCATTTCTGGTGGGTAACCGAGGAAGCAACGCGCGTGTTTGAACCCGGTACAGTGGGAATTCACCTGGTGGCCGGACTAGGCGAAACCGAAGAGGAGCTACTGTTAGCGGCTCAGAGGGCTCAAGATCTCGGGGTGGTAACGCATCTATTTTCTTTCAATCCCGAACCCAGCACGTTGTTGGGGGACCATCCACAACCTCCGATGGGACATTACCGACGTTGCCAATTGGGACGGTATCTTATTAACGAAATCGGCTTGAACATACACCACTTCCGGTTTAATCGAAAAGGCCAAGTGGTTGATTTCGGTTTGGATCACGTGGTCCTCGACCGCATCGTGGAATCAGGGCGTCCCTTTGAAACGGCAGGGTGCCCGGACGAGCGAGGAGAGACGGCCTGCAACCGACCCTACGGCAATGGGAGGCCGAGCGAGAAAATCCGCAACTTTGCGTTTGCTCCGACACCGGAGGACATCGAAGATATTCGCCAACAGTTGTGGATGGACTGGGAGGGCGAGGATGATGGCAACGTTGCCGAGTCTCTTTACTAATCCACCGCTAGAAGAGTTGTTGGCCGAGGCCAACCAGATTTCCATGCGTCACTTTCCGCGGGAAATTTTGTTCGCCGCTCCGAGTCAAAAGCATTACGACACGGGAATTTACCGTAACCAACGTAAGGAATTTTTAACGATGAGCGTTACGGGCGATGCGTGTGGACTGATGTGTGATCATTGCGGCACCAAAGTACTAGAAGGCATGCTGGCCGCCAAAAGCCCCACGCGTTTTGCTGAGATAGGGGCGCAGATCGTGAGCCAGGGGGCCCAAGGCGTATTGGTGAGCGGGGGATGCTTGGATGATGGGTCGGTGCCGTTGGACCGTTTCATTGACGACATTGCTCGCCTAAAAGCGGATGGATTGACCGTCTTAGTGCATACCGGGATCGTACGCCGGTCGGTGGCCCAAGGATTGAAACGGGCTGGGGTCGACCAGATTCTATTAGACATCATCGGGGACAACGACACCATTCGGGACGTCTATCACTTGAATCGGACGGTAGAGGATTATGCTGAGGCCTTATCCATTCTTCAGGAGGAAGGCTTAACGGCTGTGCCTCATGTCGTGGTCGGGCTACATTATGGGGAGATTCGCGGTGAATATCGGGCATTGGAATTGATTCGCGATTATGGTGCCCAGCAAGTCGTGATTGTCGTGTTGCAGCCGATTCCTGGCACCGCCATGGCAGACGTGAAATCGGTGCCGGCTGCGGACGTGGGGCGGGTGTTAGCTGCGGCCCGCATGATGATGCCGACGATGTCAATTTCCCTGGGATGTGCGAAACCGGTCGGTCCGGAAAAACGTCTCATGGAACAGTACGCGGTGGATGTCGGGGTTCAAAGTATTGCCTATCCGTTGCCGACCACGGTCCGCTATGCCGAGCAACAGGACTATGCCGTACGCTACCATGAGCAATGTTGCTCTATTCTCTGATGGGACAAAAGGGCTTGGTGGCGTCTAGACGCAACGACTGAGCCTAGAAAGATAAAAACTGATCGATAGGAGGTAGGGTGTGTCCTTACCTCCTTCTTAGGGGACCTTCGCGTGTGTTGACTTTGCGCGCTGCTTTTTTGCGAATCGCGCATGACATCATGATCCGTTGGGGCTGGTGTGGGCGCAAATACGTGAGAACGAGGTAGGAGAACCCCTATCAGGAAACGTCAATAACGAGTAGTCTTAGCTCAGCGGATAGAGACGTGACAGGGCAGCTGGGGTTTTTGGATCTTGTCCTCCTCCGTTTAAGGGACAGTAACATCAAAAGGGGGGCCATACCTACTGATGAGAACCATGAAACTCGGAACCAGCGCCTTAGACGTGCCGGTCATTGCTGTGGGGTGTATGCGGATGGCGGCTCTCGATAAAAGCGCCGCTGAAAAATTTGTTCAAACCGCCTTGGATGAAGGACTCAATTTTTTTGATCATGCGGACATTTACGGTAAGGGACGTTCAGAGGAGGTCTTTGCCGAGGCATTCCATATGACCGACGACCGACGGGAAACCGTATTGCTCCAATCGAAATGTGGTATTCGTGAGGGAATGTTTGATTTCTCTCAAGAACATATCCTCCAAGCGGTCGACGGAATTTTAAAGCGCCTGAGGACAGAGTATCTTGACGTGTTATTACTCCACCGTCCGGACGCCCTGGTAGAACCGGAAGAGGTCGCTTTGGCCTTCGATCGATTGGAGTCTTCGGGTAAGGTGCGCGCCTTTGGAGTTTCCAACCAAAACCCCATGCAGATCCAATTGTTGAAAAAGTCGGTGCAACAACCTCTGGTCGCAAACCAACTGCAATTGAGTATCACCAACGCCACCATGATATCGCAAGGGTTCAACGTGAACATGGAAAACGATGCGGCGATCAATCGCGACGGCAGCGTGCTAGACTACTGCCGGTTAAACGATATCACCATTCAGCCCTGGTCACCATTCCAATACGGATTCTTTGAAGGGGTGTTCCTCGGCAACAAGAATTTCCCGGAATTGAACCATATCATTAATGAGATCGCGGAATCCTACGGGGTCAGCGATACGACAATTGTATTGGCATGGCTCCTGCGCCATCCTGCGCATATGCAGCCTGTTATCGGGACGATGAATCCGGAGCGGCTACGGGCGTGCAGCCAAGCCAGTGCCGTGCACCTGACCCGTGAAGAATGGTATCGGATCTACAAGGCACCGGGGAATCAACTTCCCTAAAGATTCGGAAGGAGACCGCTCCGCCCTGGGGTCAATTCACTACTAATCGTGGTCCTAACATTTCGGCATGCCCGCTCGGAATAGAACCGAGGGAGCATGCCTTTTGTCGTGATCGGGACCGTGACAACCGCAAAACAATTTTGAGGCTCACGGAGATTCTTGGGGTGCCGGAGCTTCGGCCGACTCTTGAACCCATTCGACCAATTCCGCCATGTGTTCGGTTCCTCGAATCTTCCCTTGTAAAAGCAGGCGATGGCTCTCGTGAGCTGGCACAATTTCAATTTGCCAGTGTCCCATCGCCGGAGGGCGAGTAGAACCTTGAGGGATGAGCTCCGCCCGCATAAAAAGTTGATAGCCTTCAATGACCATCTCGTACGGAAGGTAATCCATTTTTCCTCGATTGATATTGCGCAAGGCATCGTTAATCGGCTCCAATCGATTCTCTAAACCCGGGAATAAGGGCAAAACCTCTTTTAACGCGATGCTACGGGTAACGGATTCCATTGCCATAGCCCCCCTTTACTTTAATTAGTCGAATTAAGCGAAAAATATTTCATCAAAAAGATTGTAAATTAAAATTTAGCGGAATAAAATGGGGAAAGAACCTATACCCGTACCCGTATCCTAATTTATCGGAGGGAGGTGAAGCACAGTGCAGCAAGATCGTTTAGCCATTGTGTGTTCTAAAGGGAGTTTAGACATGGCATACCCGCCATTTATCCTAGCTACCGCTGCGGCGGCCATGGACATGGAGGTGATGCTATTTTTTACATTCTGGGGTCTAGATATTGTTCATCGCAATAAGATTGATAGTTTAGAGGTGTCCATATCGTCTAATCCCGGAATGCCGGCCATGGCAAAAATGGCCGGTGTCGTTCCGTTCGGTACCAAAATGGTCAGTAGTATGATGAAAGGCCAATTCGCTAAGTCCAACGTGATGTCGATTCGTGAATTTGTGTCGACGTCCCAAGAACTGGGTGTCCGCCTAGTCGCCTGCCAGATGTCCATGGATGTGTTAGGGGTGAAGAGAGAAGACCTGGTGCCGGAAATTGAGGATGTAGTAGGGGCTGCGACCTTCTTAGACTTTGCGCGAGACGCTAAGATTCAGCTTTTCGTGTGAAACGCACCACGAAGTGATATGCAGGGCTGCACCGGCGGACATAACGGGCTAGCAGCGACAATACAGCCCTGCTTTAAGCGTTCGAAGCGAGTGGACTCATAGAGGGCAGACGAGACTGACAGATAGAAGGAAGGTGAGGTAGGAACATGCTGTCGAACCTATATCCAGAAGTTCCCATCGAACGAAAACAAGAATTATTTGATCTAGTCAAGGCGGATGCGCGGTATGACACCTATCTTTATGGGTGCTATGAATGTGGTATCTGTGTTGCGGCGTGTCCCTCGGCACGGTTTTATGATTTCTCACCGCGAAAAATTTCCCAGGCCCTGGCCCGTGAGGACATTGAGCTGATCTACGAACAGATGAATGATGACATTTGGAATTGTTCGCAATGTTTTTCCTGTACGCGGTGTCCGAGGCATAACAATCCCGGTGGGCTTATCACCATTATGCGTGAAGTCGCGGTCACTCAAGGGCTTAAATCGACTAAAGAAGCGCTGGCCGGCTATACGCGCATCATCTATAAGATCTTGACCACCGGTACCCAGGTGTCACCGGACATGCTCCAAGAAGACGCTTTTCCGGATTGGGGTCCCCAAGTCAAAGAAGTGGCCACGCATCTTGATTTGTGGCGTCGAGCCTTACCGCCGGAAACCCTACACACGACCACCCTTTCGTGGCAAGTCGAAGAGCGGACTATGCTCGAACTGTACACAATTTGGAAGCTCACAGGGGTGTTAGACATGATTACAGAGCTGGACGAGGGATTACACGACATCATGGAAGAGGTGATGGATGACGCTCTGGAAGATCAAGGATTCGGGACAGTCGGTGGGATTGTCGGTGGCCTAGCCAGTAGATAAAGGAGGGGAACATTCATGAATTCTGTCGATATTCCGATGATTGGACGCGGCACCCAGCCCGAAACCAATCGCGTTTTTAGACCAAACCCTGACGAAGCGCCGGAAGAAGACTTGCGTGAGGCAGTGTGGGCATTGGCTCGTGAAGGGGAGTGGATTGTCCAGCCAGTACCCGAGCCCTATTTCGAAGCAACCACGAAATACGGGCGGGTAAAGAAGATCCCTTTCGAAAAGACCTGGCATCACAAGAGCTGTGGCCAATGCGGACACATCCCGGGGTATTCCACCTCGATATTCTGGCTGAATCGGTTCTTAGGCTACGATTACTTCGACCCCCGGGACCAAACGTCGTGTACGGCATGGAACTATTACGCATCCGCGACGTCGAATCAAGTCGCTCAGGCAGCAGTCGCCATGCGAAATTTCTCGGCGGCCTACGAAACCGGATATTTTCCCATTATTCATTGCGGTACCAGTTTTGGTCATTACAAAGAAGTGCGCCATGAATTAGTGCATAACCACGACTTGCGCCGCAAGGTCCGAGATATCATCACCAAGTTGGGCAGGCCCTTCGTGATGCCCGAAGAGTTGGTCCACTACAGTGAGTGGATGTACGCGGTCCGTGACCAGTTGCAAGCGCGGGTGGTCTATGACTTGAGTTCAATTACCGCCACGGTTCACCCAGCCTGCCATTATTACAAATTACAAGCCGGTGACGCCATTTATGATCCAGAGATCTATGGAGGACAGCGCACGGCTGCTGTGACGGGAGTCGTCCAAGCTCTTGGAGCCCACGTTGCGGATTACTCCACCTGGTATGACTGCTGTGGGTTCGGGTTTCGTCACATTCTCGTCCAACGGGACTTTACGCGAAGCTTTGCGACGATGCGCAAGATTGAGGTGATGAAAGAAGAGGCGAACCCGGATGTTGTGCTTACGCACGATACCGGATGTGTTACGGCTCTGGACAAGAGTCAGTTTGCCGCCAAAGCCCACGAGCGCAATGTGGGGGTCCCCGTGATGTCGGAATCTCAATTTGCCGCTTTGGCGGTGGGGGCGCATCCATTTCGGGTGGCGCAACTGCACTGGCATTCCACGGAATATCGGGGTCTTTTGGCCAAAATGGGCATCGATGTGGAAAAGGCTTGGGCGGAGTTCCAAGGCGATCTCGCCAAGATTGAAGAGGGCTCAATGGAGTACTTAGCCTGGGAAAACGTGCTATAACGCTGTCGGAGGAGGACACAGAGAATGGGATCGGAGCGCTTACTGGTAATTGGCGCGGGGCCTGCTGGACTGGAAGCGGCCCGAGGGGCCGCAGATTTAGGTAAAGAGGTGCTGTTGGTGGAAGCAACGGGCCAGCTGGGGGGAACCCCTTATGCGCATTACGCCACGTTGACTCCACGGTTGGTCGAGACCCACGAAGCGATGAAGGACATGGTCGAAGGCGTTAAGAACCACCCGCTGATTGACATTCGTTATAACACGCGAGTGGTCTCCAAAGAGGGAGAGGTTGGGAACTTTCAGGTCCATCTGGAAGATGAGGCGTTAACGCGTCAAGAAGAATCGGTCGGTGCAGTGGTTGTCGCCACGGGCTTTACCCACTTTGATCCCGGCCGCGAGACCCAACTTTACGGATACTACGAGTTCGACGACGTGATCACCTTAGTGGATGCGGAACACATGATGAAAGAAGGGAAAATTGTCCGCCCTTCCAACGGGAAAGCACCCGAAACCGTCGCCTTCATTCAATGCGTCGGGTCTCGCGATCGGCAAATTGGCAATCAATGGTGTTCCAAGGTGTGTTGTGGGATTGCCTCCAAGCAGTCTATCGAGATTAAGCGGATGTTACCGGATTCCAAGGTCTTCATTTTCTATATTGACATGCGGATGTACGGGTTCTGGGAAGATCAGTTGTACTGGAAAGCTCAAGAGGAATATAAGGTCAACTACATTCGGGGTATTGTCACCGAAATTTTAAAAAAGGGCGACAAGCTTCTAATGAAGGGTGAGGACACCACGATGGGCCGACCTGTCGAGGTCCTGATGGATTTGATCATTTTGTCCGTGGGGATGGAACCCTCCAAAGGCAGCTTAGAAATGGCGAAAATCTTCGAGATACCCCGTGAAGAACATGGCTTCTTAGGGACCATTGGCGAGCCGTTGGATACCGTCACGACGGCCGTTCCGGGTGTCTTCGTGGCTGGCGCGGCGGCCGGTCCCAAAGATATCGAGGATAGCGTGTCCATGGGTGGGGCCGCTGCGATTAAAGCAGTGGGTCTATTGAATCGTCTCGCAAAGAATTTAGCGTGACCTCGAGTGCCATGACTAAACCCCCTATCGTGGACGCCGAAGTGTTGCGGGAGTTTTTCGAAAAGGCCGAAGACTATTTGACCGAGCCCTATCTCCTCGGCCTCTCCCACGGGCTCAAGACGCGAACCCAGAGTGCGTCGGAGCTTTGTACCCATTGGGAGAATTTATGGGATCTGGCTCCGGCGGGTCGCCGGGTACCCGATGCAGAACGAGCAACGTGGCAGCCGAAGCTGCAACCGCTGGTCCCGTTATTAATTCGGGGAGAGGCCTACCAGGTGGTTGACCGATTGTCGGAATTCGATGAAAAACCGCCGTGGCTGATGGATTGGGCAACTTTTTGGTGCCATGTCAATAATCCCGAGGTGACGTGGTGGGCACGGTGGGTTTATGGGATCAAAAGTCGCACGGGATCTCTCGCACTAATGGTCGACGATCCGGGGACTTTGGCCATTAGTGACGAAACCGTTCCGGTCTATCGAGTCGTCGATCAGGGATTTCGGTTTCTCAAGGCTTTACTAGAGAGTACGCATCGGTTAGTGGAAATCGATGAGCCTTATCGGCCCATTGTAGCTGCAGCAGTGGTCTATGGGGTGTACATGTTTACCATGGCGTCTTGGAAAATGACTGAGGAATTTACCAAAGTCTTGCCCCCATTTCCCATGGTGGTCAAGACCCTATTGGGACTGAATCGATGGGAGGGGAATTAAGTGGGAGTAAAAGCCACACCAATTGAACTAGAGTTCGCGATGGTGAATGGGGTGGAACTTAACGGAAGTTGGAATCGGATGTTCGAGCCCCGTTCAATTTCCGAATATGACATCTCGATGCTCGACCAAGTGACGTCCATACCGGGTGGGGAATCTTTGGGATACTGTTATCAGTGCGGGAAGTGTACCTCGGTCTGTCCAGTGGACACCGTGGGAGACTACTCGCCACGCAAGATCTTTCGGCGCACTCAACTCGGGGCATCATTAATGGAAAGTGATGATTTGTGGCTCTGTACCACGTGCGCGGATTGTCTTCGGGTGTGTCCTAAAGAAGTCAACATGATTGAAATTATGCCGGCGATACGAGAACAAGCGGTAATGAATGGGACCGCTCCGCAAGAGCTCTTGACCGCCTTTGAAAACACCGCTCGCTACGGGAATCCCTTAGGTGAACCCGCTCGCAAACGGGCCGATTGGGTTAAATCCGCCGACACCCCGGTGCGTATTATGAGTCAATTCAAGGCCCCGGTAGATGTGTTGTGGTTTGTAGAGTGCTACCCCTCGTACCATCCTCGTGGCAAAGAGGCCTCTGTGGCATTGGCGCGCATACTCAACGCCCTTGGGGTCGATTTCGGCATCTTAGGCGCGGAGGAAAAATGCTCTGGGGATTCGCAGCGAATGGCCGGCGAAGCGGGCCTTTTCGAGATGCTGGCTGAGACTAACATCAAAACCTTGTCTAAATATCAGTTTAACAGTGTCATGGTTACCGATCCGCACGCGTTCAATGGATTTCGAAACGAATATCCAAAGCATGGCGCGGACTGGACGACGACCCATTACACGCAGTTTTTAGCCCCTCGAATTGGGGAAATGCAGTTCACACGGCCCATTGAGCGACGGGTAACTTTCCATGATCCGTGTTATTTAGGCCGGCATAACGGCGAATACGATGCCCCGCGCAATCTCTTAAAGGCAATTCCCGGAATCGATCTGATCGAAATGGGCCGATGCCGTGAAAATTCTTATTGTTGCGGCGGTGGTGGCGGTGGTATGTGGATGGATAGCTTTACGTCGGAACGCGCGTCCATGCGATTATCCGAGCGTCGTGTACTGGAGGCGCTCGAATATGGGGCAGACATTCTGGCAGTGGCGTGTCCTTATGAGGTGTCTCGCTTTGAAGACGCCGTGAAGTCGACGGGTCACGCTGGAGAATTGAAAGTGCTCGACATCTCAGAGCTCTTGGGGCATTCGATGGGATTAGTCACCGCGGCACTGTAAATCGGCGTGGTTACCGAAACCCGGATTGAGGAGGAGTTCAGCAATGAGTGAAGTACGAGGTTGCCATTTACCGGATGACCTATTTTATTGGCCCGAAAAACATGTGTGGGTCCGTGGACCCGAGGCTGACGGTACGGTGGTAATCGGCATGACCGATGTGGCTCAGAGCCTCGCTGGGAAGATCGTTGTCGTCAATCTGCGAAGTCTCGGGAAAACGTTGGTGCGGGGTAAGAGTGCCGGGACCTTAGAAAGTGGGAAATGGGTCGGGTCGATTCCGACCCCGGTAGCCGGCGAGGTTGTGGCGATAAACCAAGATCTAGCGAAATCCCCAGTTACAGTCAATGAGGATCCCTATGGCGCTGGGTGGCTCATCCGCGTGAAGCCCAACAATTGGGATGAGGATCGGGGTAGTTTGCTATCAGGTCCGGAGGGGATCGAAACCTATCGGGCCAAGTTAGAAGCCGATGGTATTTCTTGTGCGCATTAGACCATCGAGAAGGGAGGCAGCATGGCCTTTGTGTACGCTTGCGAGTTACCCGACGACTTATGGTTTGACGTGGAAAAAGACGTCTGGGTTGGCGCGAACGCTGACGGCACGCTTCGGATGGGAATGACCGATCCGGCTCAGACCCGGGCCGGAAAGATCCTGTATCTACGAATCCGAGCCGGCAAAGAGGTCACCGAGGGCAAGAGTCTGGCCACGGTGGAGAGTGCGAAGTGGGTGGGCCCGGTTCCTTCGCCACTCTCGGGGACGGTGTTGGCCTCTAACCCAAGCGTCATCACCAACCCCAATCTTATTAACCAAGATCCCTACGGAAATGGCTGGATGCTCACGTTTCGTGCGCGAGATTCCCGAACGCTAGAAGAGCAGGGGCTGTTACGGGGGGAGGCTGCCGTAAGCGCCTACCAGGTCAAACTGAAGGCGGAAGGATTGACGTGTATCCGGTGCGCGGTTCCCGAAGACGCATCGCCGACCTAACTATGAGCATCTAGGAAAAAGAGGAAGTGCGAATCGTGCGCTATTTGAATTTAGGGGTTGTCCCGTATCAAGAGTCTCAAGCGATATACCATGCATTGGCGGAACTCCTTCCTATCGATGGGCCGATGACCTTGGTGACAGTGAGCCCCGATCGTCCGTATGTGTGTGTGGGGTATCACCAAGTAGCCAGCCGAGAAATCGAGCGTTCGTATTGTGAGGAGCAGGGGATTCCAGTCGGACGACGCATGGTTGGAGGTGGGGCCGTTTATTTAGATGGCGACCAGGTTTTTTGGCATCTCATTATGCCTCGGCGAAACCGTTCCGTGGAGGAGTTGTACCGCCGATTTCTGCCCGCCCCGATTCGAGCCTATCAACGGATGGGAATCGACGCCCAACATCGTCCCATTAACGATATCGTGGTGGGGTCTAAGAAAATCGGGGGGACTGGGGCAAGCACTATGGGAAACGCCGAAATCTTGGTCGGCAGTCTCATGATGGATTTTGATAGTGAAGAAATGGCGCGGGTACTAAATGTCCCGTCGGAAAAGTTTCGCGACAAGATGGTGTCGAGTCTTAACGAATACATGACGACCGTCACCAAGCTGCTGTTAGATGAGGCTCCCTCCCGCGATGAAGCCACTCGGTTCTTAGTTGAATCCTTCGAGGAAGTTGTAGGGGAACCGATTTTTCCAGACACTTTGACTGAGCGGGAACGGGAACGCCTGGCGTACTATGCGGACCATCTTTTTGATCAGGACTTTGTCTACCGGCATGAGGGCTATTTGCAGCCCGGGGTAAAGATTCGGGACGGGGTCCGCCTCTATGAGGGGATTTATAAGGCGCCGGGAGGACTAATCCGGATCATTTGGCGGGAACGCGACGACGTCCTTGACGAGGTTTTGATTGGAGGGGACTTCTTCGTTGATCCGCCCGAAGCCCTCGCGACCTTGGAATCGGATTTGGTGGGGACCCCGGTAACGCCTGAGGCGATCACCGCAGTGTTAGAACGGCATTGGGGCCGGCTCGATATTCCGGGAATTGCGGTACCAGATCTCTTAACTGCAATGAGTCAAGGCAAGACGCTCGTGATCCCAGACCGGGTGTGAGCTCGAGGAAGAAAGGAGTCGAATGATGGAAACCGAAAACATCAGCTTAGAAATTAATGCACGGGGACTCGCTTGTCCAATGCCCATCTTCAAGGCCAAAAAGGGCCTTCAAGCGGTCGAATTAGGACAAGTGGTGGAAATTATCTGTACCGACCCAGGGTCCATGGCAGATTTTAAGGCTTTCGCCAACTCTACCGGCCACGAACTGCTGTTGGCGGAGCAGAACGGGAGTGACTATCGGTTCTTATTACGACGGACCAAATAAATCGGGGGAATCTCCCTAAAAGGAGTCGATGATCACGATGTCGGATCAACCGAAGAAGTACCTCTACCTCGTGACCCATGGCAAAGAAGTACCGGAACGGTCGGCATCACCGTTTTTCTTGGCGACGACCGCAGCCCTCATGGATCATGAATCGACTATGGTGTTCACCATTACGGCGACCAGTCTTTTAATCAAGGGGGTGGCCGA
Source organism: Sulfobacillus sp. (assembly GCA_027343695.1). Lineage (GTDB taxonomy): Bacteria > Bacillota > Sulfobacillia > Sulfobacillales > Sulfobacillaceae > JAKADJ01. The sequence continues at coordinate 17,967 of DAHWKJ010000079.1, forward strand.
AAATCTACACATCAAAGAGACCGGCGATAGTTCGACCCTACAGTTTTTTATCGATCAGGCGCGCGACTCGGGGGTCAAATTTTACGTCTGTGCACCGAGCCTGGATTTGAACAATTGCACCTTGGAAGACCTCATTGAGGTCGATGGGGTGGTGGGTGGTACCGCATTGAACGAAATGGCTCTCGAGGCCGACGTGGTTATGACGTTCTAGTGGAGGCCCCAGATCGATTGTGGAAGGCGATAACGCATGTAGGGCCTGAGACGAGTCTGGCAGACATTATGACGTTGGCGGATGAAGTGCTGGATTTGGTGGTGCCGTGGGTTACGCGGCTCGGAGGATTGGCCTCGATTCTCTTTAAAGTGGCAGGTGACGAATCTGGGGTGAGTGTGTACCGGGTAATGAAACCAGGCCAGGACTTGGTGACTTGGGCCAGTGCGGGGAGGCCAGGGCCCATAACCGTGACCTGGGGAGCTCCGGTGTCCGGACTGGCTATCCAAGAAGGCGCCATCCAATTTGTGGGAAGCGCCAGAGCACTGTCCACATACTTCGGAGGCTGGTTGGATGTGGCTGAATGTATTGCCGTGCCACTGATTCGAGAGCGTCGAGGATACGGGGTTTTAGAAGCTCGGTCGGCTGCTGTTGGGCATATCGACCTCTATACCGCTGAGGTGGTGGGTGAGGTGGCGGCGCGCATCGCCCAGTCGTGGCCTGAATCCGAGTGAGGGCACCCTGGTCCTTGGATGACATGAGATAAACGAGGAGGTTCCTGGAGTGAAAATTGCAGTGTTGATTAAAGATGTCCCCGATCTCGTAGAAGAACTGGAGTTGACCGAGGAGGGGAGATTGGCAGTAGACGATATGAGTTTTGTCCCCAGTGAATGGGACGATCAAGCCCTCGAAGAGGCCCTGATTCTCAAAGAAGGAGACGCGGGTTCAACGGTCACGGCCGTCGCTATCGACACCGGGGACGTGGATAATATGCTCTTTACTGCACTGGCTAAGGGCGCCGACCGTGGTGTGAAATTAGTAGGCGATTTCAACCGAGAGATGTCTAATCGGGCACGAGCCGAAGTGTTGGCGCATTATTGCCACACCGAAGGATTCGACCTCATCCTCACCGGGGTTCAAGCGATAGACGATTTAGATGGGCAAATTGCAGGGTTAGTAGCCGGACGACTCGGGGCCGCCCATGCATCGGTGGTGCGTGATGTGGCTTTGGGATCGACCAGTGTGACCTGTATCCAAGAGTACTCCGGAGGGAAAATGGCGGAACTGCGTTTAACCGTACCGGCGGTACTCGGGATCCAGGCGGCCCAAAAAACACCGCGGTACGTCACGGTATCAAAGGTTCGTCAAATGCAAAAATCGGCCAGTTTAGAGGAGATCGAGGGGGAGTCTTCAGAGGCTCCAGCACTGGAGATCCGGCGTCTATATCCGCCGGTAGCCAGCTCTCATGCCGAGATGTGGGGCGATGATGTCGAGGAATTGGCGGATCGCATTGTGAACTTACTTGAAGAAAAGAAACTACTAAGGAGTTGATGACAGGTGGGACCCGTCTTAGCGGTTTTGGAAATGAACGCAAATCAACTCACCGATGCCTCACAAGAACTCGTGACGAAGGCTAAGAGCTTAGCCGATGAATTAGGAACGACAGCCATGGCGGTGGCGTTTGGCGACGAGATTGGGGATGCTATACGCACGCTGGATGTTGGAAAAGTGGTGGTCATTGGGGGACCGGCCGTCACATCCTACGCCTCTTTGGTCTACGAAGAGGCCTTGGAGAAAGTCCTGGCCGAGCTGGCACCCGCCTTGGTGTTGTTGGCGAATAGCACGATGGGCATGGACTTGGGAGCGGCACTCGCGGCACGCACCGGAAAACCGATGCTGGCCTATGCGACCGCCTTAGCGGTCGACGATTCGAAACAACTGGTAGCAACCAGCCAAGTCTATGGGGGGAAACTTTTGGCTGAAGTGCAACTCCCTACAGAGGGCACTATCGTCACCGTAATCCCCGGGTCATGGCCGGCAAGTGGGACGAGTGGCACGCCGCAATTGGAGGATATCACTGCGGAGATGGTGCCGGGAGTGGAAGTGGTGCGCGTCATGGAGGAAGACAGCGGCGCAGATGTCGACATTACGCGTGCGGAGATTTTGGTCAGCGTGGGCCGAGGGATTCAAGATCCCGAGAACTTGGAACTAGCCGAAGAATTGGCCCAAGCCATTGGTGGGGCCGTGAGTTGCTCCCGCCCAGTGGTCGACGCAGGATGGCTCAGCCGTTCTCATCAAGTAGGAAAGTCCGGAAAAACCGTGAAGCCTAAACTCTATTTGGCGCTGGGGATTAGCGGGGCCCCGGAACATCTGCAGGGTATGAAAGATGCCGAACTGATTGTGGCCGTCAATAGCGATGGGAAGGCGCCAATTTTTGATGTTGCGCATTTCGGGGGGACGGCGGATATCTTGGATCTGATGCCAGCCCTCACTGAAAGGCTCCAAGGGAGGGGTCAATAGTGACTCTTCGCGTATTTTTAATGATTCTTACGGTGGCGATGATTATGGGGAGTGCGGCGTTATTTATACGCCGCATCCTGACCATTTATCATGTGATGCAAAAGGCCCGACCGGTTAATCGCACCGATCGCTTAGGCGAGAGAATTAAATCCGTCTTGGTCCAAGTCGGTCTCCATCGACGGATGTTTCGGATTAGCTTTTCTGGTCTCTTGCACTATTTTATCTTCAGTGGATTTATCATTCTCCTGATTGATGTGGTGGAAACCTTGGGAGAGATATTTTTTCCCGGGTTTACGGTGGGGCCCATCCTCGCTCCGTTGGTGGACATCTGGGTCATCCTCGTGGCGGTGGGGATTTTGATGGCTCTTTATAATCGACTCGTCATCAAGCCGGAGCGATTTCACGGCTCTGATGAGAAAGATGCGTTTCTTATTTTGGGATTAATCGGCGCCATTATCGTCGGTATTGTCATTCATGATTCGTTCTTTCCGTTTGTGGCGCCTGAAGTACTTCATGTGGCAGACCCGGTGGCTCGCGCGCATTTTCTAGGATACGCGGTATCGCGGTTGTGGGTGGTCTTAGGCTGGACGGGACCTACGGCGGCAAGCATTGGCTATGCCTTTGGATACCTTCTAGATATGGGTGTCGTGTTTGCATTCTTAGCTTATCTCCCATATTCTAAGCACTTGCATATTTTTGCTGCCGTTCCCAACATTTTTTGGAGGAACCTAGAACCTGCGGGACAATTGGTGCCGAAGCCGATTGAAGATACTATGGCCATTCGGACTTTTGAGGATCTCACCTGGAAAGATGTTGCGGACCTCTATACGTGTACGGAGTGTGGACGATGTCAGGCGGTGTGCCCAGCTCATGCGGCGGGACAGCCGCTGTCTCCCAAGATGATTATTTTGCAGTTGCGGGATGCCTTAAATGATCGTCTTGCGGATAAGAATCCTAATGCAGAGTATCCAGATTTGGCCGGCGGGGTGATTGCCCCCGAAGAACTTTGGGCTTGCACCACGTGTGGTGCTTGCCAAGAAGTTTGTCCAGTCTTTATCGAACATGTGCCCAAGATTGCGGGATTGCGTTCGGCATTATTGGAGGATGGGATTGTGGACCCGAACGCTCAAAAGGTTTTAATGTCATGGGACCGCCAAGGCAACTCATTTGGGCAGCCCGGGCGTAAGCGTCCTCTATGGGCCAAGGGGATTGAGGTGCCAATTAAGGATGCTCGTAAAGAACCGGTCGATTGGCTCTGGTTTGTTGGGGACTTTGCCTCGTACGATCCGCGGGTGCAACATTTGACCCAACTGATTGCCAAAATGTTAACGCAGGCTGGCGTGGATTTCGGGATTCTCTATGAATCGGAAGTGAATTCGGGGAATGATGCACTCCGGATTGGGGAATATGGTCTCTTTGAGAGTCTTGCCCAAAAAAATATCGATGCCTTAAGTAAAGCACAATATCGGAGAATTTTCACTACGGATCCGCACTCCCTTAATGCGCTCAAGAATGAGTATCCAAAGTTCGGGTTTCAGGCTCCGGTGATGCATTATACCGAGGCGTTTTTGGAGCTCATCGACCAGGGGAGACTCGTGGTCTCGCCGGTACCGATTCGCGTTACCTACCATGACCCATGTTACTTAGGTCGCTGGAATGGGATCACGGAAGCCCCTCGCCAACTCATGGCGCGATGTGGGGTCCATCTTGTGGAAATGCCGCGCCATGGCGCACAAAGTTTTTGTTGCGGAGCAGGAGGCGGGAGAATTTGGATGGATGAGACGGGGATTGCCGATCGTCCTGCCAATCAGCGGATTCGCGAAGCGCTGGCGTTGCCGGATATCCAATTTTTTACCGTGGCCTGCCCCAAGGACGTCTCGATGTTCTCGGCATCGGTCACCGCGATGGGTGTGGAAGAAAAAGTCCGGGTCGTCGATATTGCAGAAATCTTGGCGGTGGCCATAGGGCTGCAAGCCGAATCCTCCCTCGCCTTGATGACCGTCTAGCGGCGGACGACAAGATGGGCACAAAGTCGTAAGATGTAGACAAAGATTTAAGTGTGGTGGTGAGGGGGAACACAGGATGAAGCGCACTTTAATCATTGTCGGTATGGTGGTCAATGTTGCAATCCCTGGTCTTGGGACCCTACTCATGGGTAAATGGCGGTCAGGCGTGATCCAATTAGGCCTCATTGCGGCAATTTGGATGCTGGGATTTTTGACCTTGGGGTTTGCTACCGGGATACTCTTACCCTTACATGGATTAGTGTGGCTTTGGGCTCTAGGGAGTGGCGTCGTCGCGTTAGTCCAAACGCCTAAACGTGAATTAGGTAAAGGGTCGACCTAACTCTCCCGTGCATTAAACACTCAGAGGGAAGTCCATAGGACTTCCCTCTGAGTGTTTAATGAGGGGTTGTAGCATTTTCCTATCCGTGAGACGGGTCCGGAGATTTTGGCTAATTTCCCGCAACCGGTGCCGAATTTATGGGACGGACCGATTGTCCTATCAACGGGTCCTGGCGTAATCAATGACTGTTATTTGTGAGGGGAAAACGTCACACGGTGAAAGACCCTGGCCAAGCGGTGTCCACTGGCATCGACTTGACCTCGGGTCTTTAGTATCGTAAAGTTCGAGACGCCAATGGATAAATTGAGCGAAAGGATGTGATTACTATCGCGAGTGATTCTAGTGATGTAAAATCTACCGCTTGGCGTACTCCGAATGTATGGAAAATCACTTTGTCCGCATTTTTTGCGGATTTTGGTTATCAGGCGGTGTTGGCCGGATTCCCTTTGTTTTTAGTGGTGGTACTGAAGGCACCAATCTGGGCTTATGGAGTAGCGATGGCACTCAGCTATGGACCGGGGGCTATCGTTGCCTACTTTGGAGGTCGATGGGGCGATCGATCCGATCATCGTAAGGTTGCCATCTTTGGTAATCTTTTGATCCCCCTACTATCCCTGTCGGCGCTTGTGGCGATTCCGTGGGAAGCTATTGCGCTCTTTGTCATGGGGTGGCTTTCACGCAATTTGCGTAGCCCGTCGCGTCGGGTAATGCTCACACAAAATGTCGATGATCAGCACAGGAGTCACGCCTTTGGATTTTTACACGGCTTGGACGTAGGCGGCGGGGTCTTGGCAGCGTTGGGGCTTTTGATTTTGCTCGCAGCCCATGTCCCCTTTAAATGGATTTTTATCTTAACCATTATTCCGTTGTTGATATCCTCCTCGCTCTTAATTGCCGTGAAACCTAAACAATATATAGCGCCCCCTCCTAAAACGGCGTCGAAGCCGGATCCCGATGCGGGGCGTAATGTTCGGGGCGTCTTAGCAGCAGCGGCGCTCTATGGATTTAGTTCGTATAGTATGGGTTTTCCGATTATCACCGTAGCGCTCAGTAGCAACAGTACCATCTGGGGCGTTTTAACCTATATCATTTTCCTCAGTGTCTCTGCGCTCACCGGATTCGGTCTGGGCCATCGGTTAAAGGGAACCATCCGGGAACTGGCAGGGCTTGGTTATTTGATTGCCGCGATTGGGTCTCTCGGGTTGGCGGTTGCCTACGCACTGCATGGGCCGGTAATGAGTTATTATGTCCCGATTGCTGTACTAGGATTTGCCCTGGGCGCGATTGAGACCCTCGAACCCACATTAATCGCCCGCTATACCTCAAAGCCCCGTGCTGGTCGCGGGATGGGTCAGTTGACCGCCGCACGCAGCGTGGGGCTCTTCCTAGCCAATTTGATTATGGGGCTACTTTATCATGTGACTCCCGTGGCCGCGTACGGCTATGCTGCAGCCCTGGCCCTTACCGCGGTTGTTGTCCTCCTGGTCTCGACTCGTAAGATTCCCCCTACGATGGTGACCGAGTGAAGGCATAGGCGCGTCTTGAGCTAGATCCCCCTCCCCATACATAGGAAGTGGAAACAAGAGCCCTCATATTTGAGCGGAATGTGAGGGCTCTTGTTGTCGTTCTGTCCGCGCTTTTGAATACGTACCGTCATAGCGGGTGAGGCATTGGTCCTCTAACCAGTAGATTACCGACACCATCCGGTCAAGAAAATATCGATCATGAGATACCACAATGAGCGTTCCCGAAAAATCTTCTAATACGGTCTCTAAGACCTCTCGCGACTCAATGTCTAAATGATTAGTCGGCTCATCGAGCACCAGGGTGTTCACGCCCTGGTGTACTAATTGTGCGAGACGAAGCCTCATCTGTTCTCCGCCACTTAGGGATCCCACGCGACGAAAAACATGGTCCCCATAAAACAAAAACCGTGCTAACTGATGCCGAGCCTCTCCAATTTCCATGGGGACGGCGGCTCGAAACCGATCGATGAGACGGTCTTCGGGATTGGCGCTCTGGTCCCAAATGGTCTGAGACAAGAGGCCCATTGTGACAGAAGGCCCCCGCACGACGTGGCCTGAATCTGGTGAGGTTTCACCGGTCATCAGGCGAATCAGGGTCGTCTTACCGGAACCATTGGGGCCGACGATAGCCACCCGCTCTCCAAACGCCACTTGCCAATCGATAGGTCCAAAGAGGACGTGATGGCCGAACACGGTACTCACGCCGGATAAACGCACGACATCATGGCCACTACGATTCGAAGCCTCTAGGGATAAACGCAGGGTGGGGCGTTCCATTTGGGGGCGGTCCAAACGGGTAATGCGGTCCAGCGCTTTTTGGATACTCGAGGCGCGACGATGTAAGGCCTCACTTGGAGGATGCGATCGATTGGCCCAATCTCGAAGACGCTTAATGGCGCTTTCCATGTGTTTAATCTTTTCTTGCTGGACCTTGTAGGCTTCGAATTCTGCTAGCAGGCGCCGTTCGCGTTCAGCCACATATTGGGAGTAATGACCCAAATATCCGGTTAAGGTGCCACCTTCGAGCTCCCACACGCGGGTGACAACCCGGTCTAAGAAGTAGCGGTCATGCGACACGAGGATCAAGGCCCCAGCATAGTGAGAAAGATATTGCTCAAGCCATTCGATTGTGGGCAGATCCAAATGATTGGTCGGTTCGTCGAGGAGAAGGCAATCGGGCTCAGAGACTAAGGCTCGAGCCAGGGCGACTTTGGTCTTTTCGCCTCCACTTAAGATACCAAACGGCGTAGTCAGGACCTCGTGGTTAAACCCAAACCCGCGAATGATACCGCTCACCCGAGATTCGATGGCGTAGCCATCGTGCTCGATGAGTTGACTAAGACACTGGTCATATTCCTGAGAGAAAGCGGCCAGAGCCTCTGGGTTCGCCGCCATCGCCATCTCATTGGTGATTTCGGCGAGCCGTGCATGGATTGCAATAATATGGCTAAAAGCTCCCTCAATAACGGTTTTAACCGGAGTATCCCCGGGGATCTCCGGCAACTGAGATACGTAACCTACCCGGAGTCCCTTACGCCAATGGACAGCCCCTTGATCGGGAGACTCTTCTCGGCTCAGCAATCTCAGCAATGTGGTTTTGCCGGACCCGTTGGCACCGACAATAGCCACCCGTTCCTTCTCGAGAAGCTCACAGGTTATACCAGATAACACGGGATCAAAACCAAAATCTTTAGACACCTCAGAGGTGCTTAACACGACCACGCTGACAACCCCCTTCAGTAATGAAAAACCTCGAGCCATGGGGCTCGAGGTCATTACCGAGGACCTGGGGTCACAGGAACCTGTGCCGAGGCCATCCGGTATGGCCGGAGCCCACACTGAGAAAAGGGCAGAAAAGCCCCTTGGTGGGATCCATTACATGCCCTTGGTCGGTTGGTGCCGCAATGCCTGGTCCCAGTACGATCACCGGATGGACCTCCTTCGTTTCAGAATAACGATATTGTACGAGATGCCGTGGGGGATGGCAACATGCGATGGGGTCTCTTAGCAGGTGCCAAAACCCATCGCGCAATCTAAAGAGCCGTTCCGATTGAGTAATGACCGGATCGTTCCCATGCAAGGGATACGTCTTTCCTTGCACAATTATATTTTCATTGGTTGGGCACTACGGATATTGTCCCCCTAGCGACGGGACGATTTAATTAAGCCATAGTGTGAAGGGGAGGGGTTTTATGTCGATACCAGGACCGCGGTCCATTGCATTAATGCATCGGCGAGAAGCGGTGGTACCAAGAGGGCTTAGTCATGCGACACCTATTTTTGTAGAGCGGGCACAAGGGGCTGAGATTTGGGATGTGGATGGCAACCGCTATCTCGACTTCGCAGGGGGTATTGGGGTTCAAAATTTGGGTCATAGACCTCGAGCGGTGGTGCAAGCAATTTCGGAGCAACTCGATAAATATCTCCACACCTCGATCAATGTACTACCCTATGAACCTTACGTAGAACTCGCAGAACGGTTATGTGCCATTACGCCGGGGACCTTCGCCAAAAAAGCTCTATTTATTAATTCGGGGGCGGAAGCGGTAGAGAATGCAGTGAAAATTGCCCGCAGCTACACCAAACGGCCGGCTATTATTGCCTTTACCTATAGCTTTCACGGACGAACGTTGTTGACGATGACCCTGACGGGAAAGGCCCAACCGTATCGCGCGGGATTCGGACCGATGGCACCCGAAGTGTATCACCTCCCGTATCCCAATCCGTATCGAGATCCGCTCGGAGACCAGGCGAACTATGGGGAAGTGGCGGCTGACCGTCTATTGGAGCTCTTTCGTACCGAGGTGCCGGCCGACCAAGTCGCGGCCGTTATTGTCGAACCCGTCGCGGGAGAAGGAGGATTTATTATCCCTCCGGATGACTTTCTGCCACGGCTTCGAGCCATCACCGAAAGGCACGGTATCTTGTTGATTGCGGATGAGATTCAAACAGGGTTTGGACGTACCGGGACCCTCTTTGCATCAGAACACAGTGGGATTGAACCGGACCTGATGACAGTGGCTAAGTCGCTGGCCGGGGGATTACCGTTAGCCGCAGTGGTGGGACGCTCTCATATCATGGATGCGCCGCATCTTGGAGGGTTGGGGGGGACCTATGCAGGGAATCCCTTAGCGCTTGTTGCAGGGATTGCCGTGGTGAAATCGTTTCAAGAGGATCCTGGGATTCTGATGCGGGCTCGAGAGATCGGAGATATCGTGCACGAGCGTTTCCAAGAATTTAAACGGCGTTACCCGATTATCGGAGACGCGCGTGGAATAGGTCCGATGGCGGCCTTGGAACTGGTGGAATCGGGGGACGCAGCAAACCCGTCAGGTCGAGCTGGGGCCTTGGTCTCCCAGTACGCTTTTGAACACGGATTAATCCTGATGCGTGCTGGGATGGAGAGTCATGTGATCCGGACACTCATGCCGATTGTGATGACGAATGCTGAACTCCACGAGGGATTAGACATTCTTGACCACGCGCTGTTGGATGCTTCACGGCAATTGTAATCGTGTTGGGCGAAGAAAGGAGATGCCGGAGGAACGGGCATCTCCTTTTTATGGTTTTGGTGCAGACGTGTGGTCCGGGTTGGCTAAAAGCCAGTCGTGCCCTAATTTTAATTGATTCACCACGAGGGGCGTGAGCGGAGTTCCTAGAAGTGTCTCAATTTGTTTAAGACGATTGTTTAACGTGTTACGATGAGTACCCAGTTGCCCTAAGACCTGTTTTGTAGATCCGCCCGCTTCAATCCATACGGCTAAGGTGTGGCGCAACTTGGGATCGGCTATCCGATCCCAGGTTTCCGATACGAGCATCTCCATCGACTCTGATGGGAGGTTCGCGATTAATCGTGGATACACCATGGTTCGGCTTTTCGTCATCTTCCCAGAAGGCGCAAACCCCAGTAATTTTACGAGAGTGCGATAGGTATCGGGGATTTGCTCGACCGCAACCGGGTCCGCCAATATGGCGGTCTCATCAGGGAATTGGGTGAGAATGCCTTGGACCCGGGTGGCGATTTCTTTGGCATCGACCCGGTGGGCATCGAGCACCGCAATTAAGATGTTATTAGGATGGATAATGGTTAAAAAGGTTCGAAGCGGATCGAGCGTTTCCCAGGTGAGTTGGCGAAATTGAGAGAACAGTGGATTGGGGACCGAAGTACCCTTCTTGACTGGGGTGGGAAGTGTCATGGCGATAAGGTAATGGGAGTGCGTGGGAACAAAACGCCAAGGTTCATACGAATCCCAGCCTAGATACGGTTCAGACGGTTTATTTCCGGATAATAATTGCGTGATAAAGTGCGATCGGGCGTCCCATTCGATTTGTCGCGCTACCTGTTCTCGTAGCATGAATAGTCCTGTGATGATGGCAATTTGGCGGCCGACTTGGAGCAGGATGGCATCCAGCGGGTCGCGGCCCAAAGAGACTAGCGAGAGATCTGAAGTGGGATTGGGAATGGGGAAAGTGCGTTCTGGGGTGGAATCGGCCGGGGTTAATATCCGTACCGGACGCTGAATGATCGAAGAAAATTTCATCATTAAGTCGTTCATGGAACGAGCCGATAAGGCCGCTTGGCTGACTTGGGTTTGCATATCGGCCAAATGCTCTAATGCTTTTACTTGTTCTTCTGTGGTTCTCCGGTAAACGGCTGTGGTGATGGTGATGAAGGGTAAGTCCCAGGGCACTTGAATCAAGGGGAGATCGCGTCGATTGGCGGCGACCTCCATGCTCTTAGGGATAGATTGCAGATGTCGACCGCAAGCAATAATCAAGCCGGCCACATGGTGGTCATCGAGTTCTTTCAGCCAATCCTCGCCAACGGCGGCATCTTGGAAGTGTTGTCCCGTGGTGAGGACTAATAAGCCAGGTTGGATCCACGCTTGTACATCGGGCTCCTCCACCACGTGCGCAAAGGACACCTCGCGATGGAGTCCAGAATATCCCGCTACGAGTCGCGCCTCGGTCATTTCGGGGAATTGTAAACAGTCTTGGACCGTCAGGATACCTCTCACTCCTATCGCAATTGACCAATAAATTTTTTGGGATTTGAGCAATTTTGTCAAGGAGTATGGAGTAAAGTCGCAGAATTCTCTCTTAGTCGAATCGTATCATTTTAAAATCTCGCAGTGAGGTGAGATCCATTGACCAATTTAATACCGAAGAGGCCGAAAGCCTCGCGATTGATGAAGGATTCACTCACAACCGGGGATATTTTGGGCATATCCTTGGCAGATACCGCACCCGCTATGAGCTTCTTTTTTTCTTTTGCTGTCATTGCAGCCGCCGCTGGAGTAGCCAGTCCCCTCGCCATTATTGTGGCAGCCATTGCGATTTTGTTGAAAATTAATAGTCTCGCGGAATTTACTAAGGTGACCCCGAGCTCTGGGTCGTATATTTCCTATATTGGCAAGACATTTGGAGCTATTCCCGGCGTTATGACCGCATGGGCCTTGGGATTTGGGTATATTGTCGCGGTGGGCTATGTGATGGCAGTCGTGGGTGCATGGACGTCCCTGATGCTGCAGCAATTTCTCAATATTAAGGTACCGTGGGAGCCTATCACCATCGTCTTTGTGGCCTTCGTTGGCTATCTGGTATACCGTGGCGTGAAAATTTCAGCACGGTGGGCGATGGCATCCTTTGCGTTCGAACTCTTATTAATTCTGGTGAGTATGGTGGCGATGATCGCCACCAATGCATCGCATATCAACTTTGCGAGCTTTAACCCCGGTCACATTAAAAATGGGCTGTCTGGCATGGGTCTCGCTTTTCCGCTGGCGATTTTCATGTTTATTGGAGTCGGAAATCCTGGGGCCATGGTCGAAGAGACTCGTAATGCGCGTCGGGCAGTGCCCCGGGCCATTTACACCGCGACCATCTTTGTGGCGGTTATTTATGTGCTGATGGCGTGGTCCACGTCCATCGTATTTCATAATAACGCGACGACTATTGGGAATCTTGCAGTGCCATTTGTTACGGCCGCGAGCAAGGCACTCGGCCCGTTTATGATTTTGGTATACCTGGCGGGCCTCACGAGTACCTTTTCGTCCCTATTGGGCGCAACCACAGCACAGACCCGGATGATCTTTAGTGCCGGTCGGGAAGGCTTACTACCCTTTGGAATGGGTAAAGTGAGCCGGTATGGTACCCCATGGATGGCGTTGACGATTTATAGCGTGTTTGCCCTGTTACTCACACTTATTTGGGGGAGCCATGGCTCGGCTCTGACAATTGCGGGTGAGATGGGGTCCCTGGGGACGATTCCGATTGCACTGGTCTATATGGCGCTCAATGTGGCCCTTCCGGTGTATTATCTACGGAACCATCGAAATCTGTTCTCCTCATGGAGGCACCTCATCGTACCGATCCTGGGTATCGCGTTCTTAATTCTTCCGATGTGGGGTCTTATTCAACCGGGTCAACCTGCACCGTTCAATCTCTTTCCATGGATTATTTTAGTGGTGCTTGCGATAGGATTAATCTATGCCTTGATTCGGCGTCGGCAGGTGCCGGACTTAGCACAACGCGTGGGGAGTATTATTGCCGATGAGTAGACCTCAAAATATGTGAGATCGGGCCTCTCGTTTTACCGATCCCTACGGGGGTCGGTAAAACTCTCTTTTTGGGTCGGAGAAAAACTTAAGCGCTGTATATCGAAAAGAGGGGAAAACGATGGCAGCATTACGACTGGCTCTGGCGCAACTCGAGTGCCAAGATGGCAATGTCGAACACAATATGGAACGGATCGTTCAAGTAACCAAGCAATACGGGAGAGAGCATGACGCGATTGTGTTTCCAGAAGCTTATATAACGGGATTTCCCCCAGAATCTATGGGACGCGAGCTTGCAGAATCGCTGTCTGGACCTATTGTGCATCGTCTTACTACGCTAGCCCGGGATTTTAAAACACATATTGTGGTTGGCTTGGTAGAAGAGCTAAACCACCACGTCTATAACACGTCGGTATTGGTTGGGCCGGATGGACTGTTATTAGCCTATAGAAAAATCCACTTATGGACGAACGAACGATGGATGGACCGCGGGGATGCGGTAGGGCGGGCTACTGTGCCATGGGGTCAAGTGGGACTGTTAATTTGTTACGACATTGAGTTTCCAGAGCCCGCTCGGGCCACGGCTTTACTGGGCACTGAACTGATTTTAGTAACGAATGGCAACATGGCACCTTATGGTCCAACCCACCGTTTAGCCATTCGGGCCCGTGCGCAAGAAAATCAGGTCTTTGTGGCGATGGCCAACCGAGTCGGCCATGATGGTTCGACGCAGTACGTGGGCGGTAGTTGTCTGGCTGATCCCTATGGCCATATTATGGCGGAACTCGGACCAGACCAGGAAGACGTCTTATCCGTGGAGATGGATCTGGCGAGGGTTGGGGACAGCCGGCGCCATTACAGCTATCTTAGCGAACGGCGATTAATGGTCGGTGAAGCACCCACCGCCGACGATTCATCCCGTGTGATTTGGACCCTCCCGACCTTGGGGGCTCAAGGTTCGGACTAGTTAAAGATCTTCCGAATACCGGATTTCTTGGACTGTTTAGACCCCCAATTTCCACTCCACAATGCAATGCGAATGGCTTTCGGCTTTGCGTGCTTTATAAGGCAAAGACGATATATTTAGAGTCGGGGACACTATAACCATCGGTGAGGCCCTGGGTGGGCGCGTCGGATGCGCTAGAATTATGGTGATGCCTTACGAAATGGGGTGTCTACGACAAGAATTCCGGCACTCGAGAAGGCATCGCATTATGGGTGGGGTGCAGGGCATCAGAAAATCAGAGGAGGGATGGCGCCTTGCATGAGGGATGCCCGGATCTGCTGGCGGAGCACCTCGGAACACCCTATACGATGGAACGGCTCTCAGGTGTCGGGGGATCTGGGTGTCATGTGGCCCGTGGTCCGCTGGGGGAGGCGG
>DAHWKJ010000093.1 GCA_027343695.1 Sulfobacillus sp.
GATCCGATTGATCTCATGGCGATCGCCCGTTGTGTCTTGAATCAACGCGGATCGGAATGGGCGCTCGTGGATGGGATTCCCGCGGCGATTCGGGCAATTAGTCGCGCGCGGCGGACGGTAGTCCGCCAAGCCACCCAGTGCAAGAACATCATCCGGAGCATCCTCGATCAGACCTTGCTGGAATATCAAGGGTTTGCCGCGGATCCGACGCAAAAACCGATCCCGCTCCTCAACCCGTGGACTCAGGCCGGGCGCGAATGGCTGGAGACCTTCCCGCGCCCCGAAGACTTGGCGGACAAAACGCGCACGGATCTCACGGTCTTCAATCAGGACAGAGAACTGGGATTCTCCGAAGACACGCTCGATCGGATTTGGATAGCGGCTCAACGGGCCCTCCCGCTCCCCACCGCGACGGCCGAGGTGGGGCGCACACAGGTGCGCCGCATGTACACCCTCGTAGGACAAGGCGAGGCCCTCATCGCCCGCTATGAAGCCGACTTGGAAGCCCTCCTGGTTCCAACCGACGCCTTACTATGGTTGACCACTCCGCGCATTGCCGTCGTGTGTGCGGCAGACCTTTATGGGGAATTGGGGGGCATCGAGCGATTTCTAAGTGCTAAGACGGCCATCAAACTGGCCGGAACCGATCCGACCGTACACGATAGCGGAGAACATCACGGGCGCTATGGGGCGGCCAGTCGCGAGGGGAATCGCCATTTACGGGCGGCTGTGACCCAAGTCGGCGACAGTCTGATTGCCAATCCGCGTCCCAATCCCTATTTCGTCGCCTTTGCCGAGCGGCTGAAAGCGCGGGGACTCACGGCGGCGCAATTGCGGGTGGCTGTCGGAAACAAATTCCTTCGCGTCGGGATGGCCATGTTGCACCAGCACCAGGTATTCGCACCACCGACCTGGGACGGCCCGCCCTTAGCGCAGGATTGGCGCAAAAAACTCCACTACGTGCGCAATCGCGCACGAGGCGAAGAAACCTGGAGCCGACTGATGCGTGATCGACAGTCCCATTAACACGACGAGGCCGGGGGAGACCGTTTCGCCCCAGGGACACCAAGCCCGAAAAAAAGATGGGTCCAACCCCCGATTCTTTGCGCGCCATCGGCCTAAGCTCGAATCAGCATCGGGGGCCTAAAACCCGGGTTGTCAGGGAGAGCCTCTAGGACTCCCGATGGACGCAATCATTAATTCAAGGAAGTGGGCTCGTAATCTGGTAGAATTTACCGCATGTCTACCGGTGTCACTCGCTGTGTGCTCCTGATCGATCTTATCCCCAAAACGCAGGGTTGACAGGCCGCTATAGCATCTTTTTAAGACCAGGTTCTCGACCGACAGGTCGGCGACCACTGTCTTTAACCGGGCGTTTTCGTGGATCAGGGCCGTCTTCTCTGGGTCGCCCTTCGACCCAGACGACTTGCTGAATTGTAGGGCGGCCGTGCCGTCTCAAAACGACGGGTGCGCCGGGCAATCTCCTGGTCGGCGCCGGTGATTAACGCCTCGAGATCGGACAGATGCCGCAGTTGCTGGGTCAGCATCCACCGCTGATGGTCGCTCATCACGCCCGTCAAGGCTTGCGCCAGGAGTTCCGCCGACGCGCGAAGACGCGGAGGGGCGAGCGTGGCCAACTGGGCCGGATCGGTGGAGCCGTCCGCGAGAGCGGTTAACATCGCCCGACCGGAGACGCCCAGGACATCGGAGACGACGCTGCCCAGTTTAATGTTGCCGCCCTCCAGAACCTTCTGAATACGGTTCACTTCCCGGGCCCGCTCCTCAATCAAACTGCGCCGGTACCGCACGGCTTCCCGCAGCTCCCGCTGCGGTTTATCGGGAATAAAACTTGGCACCACAAGACCAAACGCTAAGAGCTCGGCGAGCCATTGAGAATCCTTGACGTCGGTCTTTCGTCCCCGCAGAGGCTTGACGTGGCTCGGGTTAATCAACCACACCACCACGACCGCCTCCAGCAGATTGTACACCGGTTTCCAATACGACCCGGTGGATTCGAGGCACACGTGCGTCACATCTTCCTCTACGAGCCACGCCCGTAGGGCGTGGAGATCTGCGGTCAAGGTGCGAAACGTGCGCGTCTCCTGGTGGGTGGCGGTAAGTTGGTCGGGGGCCTGATGGCGGACCGTGACGACCGCCGTATCTTTGTGAATATCAATCCCCGCCCCATGATAAACTTCAACGTGCATGAGGAACTCCTTTCTACGCATCTCGCCGTTCTTGGGCGGGGAACCGAGGAGTCTGTTCCGCGTGCGTGGCCCAGCCAGCAACCAGCAACAATGTGGGATGCCCAAGACGCTCCAGGTCAAACTGTATCGCGGATGCGTGATCCCACAGAAGGGACAACCGTCGCGAGAGAACGTCGGAAAGACTTCGACGTCAACCGCGCAAACCCCTCCATTTTCATGCCGCGGGGTGCCGCGATAGCGGCATGGGGAACTGTATGTCACCAATGCCCCTAACATTGACCGCTAGACTCTACGATCCTGATAACTTAATGTTTCAGGTTTATTGATTGGCCACAAGATTTATTGAGCCTTGTATGATCAACAAAACCATCTAAACTCGTTTTCGACCTGACTTAATAAGCACAAAGGTTTGGTTTTTTGAGCTTCTATTCTGCCCCATAACTCAAACATTAAGCCCCACGCTATGCGTGGGAGAGCTAAATAGGAGAAGCCGTGAGGCATGATGTTGAATGTCCCTCCATTGCTATACTGAGAATGGTTTCGCCAGCCAATTCTCAAGCAAAGGAGGACGGTGCCCATGGGTGCCAATAGTCTATCCCACACCCGCTGGGATTGCCGTGATCATATCATATTCATCCCGAAATATCGGCGAAAGACGTTCTTCAAAAGAGGTCAGAAAGGAGATCGGGGACATACTGAGGACGCTGTGTGAGTACAAGGATGTAGAGTGGGTGAAAGGGAGCATTAGTGCGGATCACGTGCATATATACGTGAAAATACCGCCAAAGCTAAGTGTGTCAGAGTTTATGGGCTACCTCAAAGGGAAAAGTGCACTGATGGTCTTCGACCGTTTTCCGCAAATGAAGCAGGAGCGAGGGCGACATTTGTGGGCGCGGGGGTATTACGTGAGCACGGTAGGGGTCAACAAGGATGTCATCAGAAAGTACATTGAGCAACAAGAAGAGGCGGATATCATCGAGGACAAGGCAAGTCAATAAACCCCTTTAGGGGTAGCCAGAGAAGAGGCCGGCGAAATCACGCCTTCAGGCGTAGCAAGCATCATGCTCTTATAGAGCCAAATTCAAACCACCCGTTGAACGGATGGTGTCGTGACTTAAACCCCATTATTCATCTCCAATCGAAACACTTTGCACATTCAATCGATATTACGACCATGGACTAAAGGAGATGCCTGTAAACCATTAACAAACTTGGCTTATTCAGTAGCATTAGCATTATTTCATGAGGATTTATCCTCGAAACAACATTTACATTAGCCAACCATACAGTGTTGTCTTCATCCGCTCAATCATAATAATCCACACAATTATTCTGTCTCTAATCCTCTCAATTGACTCTCTTTCCTTTACCAAAAGGAACACAAAAGTCTTAAATCTACTCTTTTTACACAAAAAGGGACTATCCGCGCACATCTCTTTTACGATTTTTAGCACGTCATCTCTTTTACAGAAATGGCTGGGTTCCAATATTCCATTGCAATCGTTTCTGTCACGTGACGATACCCCATTGGCGGCGCAAAGCTTTATAACGATTAAATGCTAGCACAGGTCCCTATGCCGCAATTTAGGCGATTGCCTTTGGTTCAGCAGCAGGGAGAATTGGGCTCTGAGCGTTATGCGGTGTTGCTCGCATTCATTGGCATTGCTCTCGCAGTTGATGAACCGGGAAGAACCTTCCGCTTAAATCGATTAGCCGAAGGACCAGCTCGGTTCATTGTTTGATTCCAATTTTTTTGGTGACGTACAAAAACCACTTTAGCGATGTGCCGCGACGTTTTAACTACATTATTTCCTCGTCACGAACGACGTGACATTCAATATTAATTAGACCCGTGACATGCGTATGATCCGCCTGGCCCTCCGTCTCACATGGGTGTTCCTCAACGCCCACTGCGCTTCACTATCTCGTGCGTGATCCGGGTAGTACCCTTGTTGCCATGGGCATAGGGAACGTTACATTTTATGAAACGCATGGGCAAACGAAGTTCTGTCACCGCTTCGATAAACTTGCTCACAAAAAAAACCTTTGAGAAAACTTGCAATAATGTGTTAAATAAACTATCATGATTCCTGGAACGGCTGGAGAATAGGAGAAAGTCCGTGCAGAATTTGTGCATGGGCTTTTTTATGTTGGTTAGGCTGGTTCATGAGGAGTGCAAGGGTAGAAATTGAGGAGGAGGCGAAGAATGAATGACTCAAGTGCGAGGAAAGACCGGTTGGCGTGCGACGGTTTGGGGTGAGTTGTTATCAGAATATCTAGGGACTATGGTATTGCTCGCTTTCGGTGCCGGGAGCGTTGCCGTGGCCGTGGTGGGTTTAACCATGAGCGGTCGTACCGTGGTGATCTTTCAAGGAGCCGGCGGATGGCTGTTAATCACCTGGGGATGGGCTATGGCGGTTGTTATGGGAGTCTACGTGGCCGGGGGCGTTTCGGGTGCGCATATCAACCCTGCAGTGACGTTGGCAATGGCATTAAGAAAAGTCTTACCGTGGAAAAAGGTGATTCCCTATTGGATTGCGCAAACGTTGGGAGCGTTTACGGGGGCTGCCATTGTATATGTGGACTACTATAAAGCGATTAATGCCTGGAATTTGGCCCACCATGTTATCTCACGGGCAGCAAGTGGGGGTTTGACCACATTTAGTATTTTTGCCACGTTTCCGGCGGCCTATTTTCATGGCAATTTGTTTGGACCCTTCATCGACCAAGTCATTGGGACTTTTTTTCTCATATTGTTCGTGCTAGCCATTACGGATGTCAAGAATCTGGGCGTTCAAGGAAATATGGGCCCGTTTGTTA
This sequence comes from Sulfobacillus sp., assembly GCA_027343695.1. GTDB lineage: Bacteria > Bacillota > Sulfobacillia > Sulfobacillales > Sulfobacillaceae > JAKADJ01. The sequence continues at coordinate 5,028 of DAHWKJ010000093.1, forward strand.
TTGGTATGGCGGTGGCAGCGATCGGCATGTCTTTCGGAGTGGATCAGGGCTACGCAATCAACCCGGCTCGTGATTTTGGTCCGCGGCTTTTTACATGGTTAGCGGGATGGGGGCCGAACGCTTTTCCGGGATTAGATGGGTGTTGGTGGGTACCCATTTTCGGTCCCCTCGTCGGGGCAGTGATTGGGGTGTACGTATATCAATTCTTTATTGAGTGGACTCTGAAGCATCGGCAGAGCACGGGCGAATCAGACGACACGACGGAAAAGGGAAGTTCACAAGGGAGGGTATCATGACCGAACAATATGTATTGGCGCTCGATCAGGGCACCACGAGCAGCCGCGCCATCTTATTTGACCAAGAAGGTCAAATCGTGGCCTTAGGGCAAAAAGAGTTTCGTCAAATCTATCCCAAGCCAGGTTGGGTCGAGCACGATCCCGAGGAAATATGGCAATCGGAATGGGAAGCCGTGCAAACGTGTCTGAATCAGACCCATGTGCCCATCGAGACCATTAAGGCCATTGGGATTACCAATCAACGGGAGACCACCGTGGTGTGGGACAAGATCACGGGAAAGCCGATCTATAACGCGATTGTCTGGCAATGTCGGCGGACGGCCAGTTACTGTGACCAACTTCGAGCCAGCAATCTTACCGATACGTTTCGTCAAAAAACCGGACTGGTTATTGATGCCTATTTTTCAGGAACGAAAGTGGCGTGGATTTTGGATAATGTGCCGGGGGCCCGTGAGTTGGCCGAACAGGGACGACTGCTGTTTGGCACAGTAGACAGCTGGTTAATTTACAAACTGACGGAGGGAGCCACCCATGTGACGGATTACTCCAATGCCTCACGCACCCTTATGTACAACATTCATGACTTGCGGTGGGACGATGAACTGCTAAAAATTTTGGGTGTCCCGCTGTCCATGTGCCCCCAAGTGGTCGATTCTTCAGGAATTTGCGCAGAGACCAGCCCCCATTGGTTTGGACAAGCGATTCCGATTGCGGGCATTGCCGGGGATCAGCAAGCGGCCCTATTTGGTCAGGGGTGTTTTAGTCCCGGCGCAGCAAAAAATACGTACGGCACCGGATCATTTGTCTTAATGAACACGGGAGAAGTGCCTGTGAACTCCACCCAAGGGTTGGTTACAACGATTGCCTGGGGGATCGGAGGACGGGTGACATATGCCTTGGAAGGATCGATTTTTATCACTGGCGCTGTCGTACAGTGGCTCCGGGATGAGTTACACTTGATTGGCAGTGCACAAGAAACCCAAGGATTGGCCCTTTCAGTGGACAGTACGGACGGCGTGTACATGGTGCCGGCCTTTGTGGGCTTGGGGGCTCCCTATTGGGATAGTTATGCCAGGGGCACCCTGGTAGGTTTGACCCGCGGCAGTAATCGGGCTCATATTGTGCGCGCGGCATTGGAATCCATTGCCTACCAAACGCGCGACGTACTGGAAATTATGATGAAGGACAGCGGCAAATCCATTAAAACGCTGCGCGTGGATGGCGGAGCCATCACGAATCAATTCTTGGCGCAATTTCAAGCGGACATCCTAGGATTCGAGGTCGAACGTCCGCAGGTCAAGGAGAGCACAGCACAAGGAGCAGCTTTCCTGGCGGGTCTGGCCACAGGAGTATGGCCGGGATTTGAGCCTCTGGCGGCGACATGGCACCGTGAAGCCTTGTTTTCTCCGGCGATGGACGGTGTCACGCGGGAGGAACTCTATGACGGATGGAAGCGAGCCGTAACGCGAGCACAAGGATGGATTGAACCATAGCCGCGATAGGGGGGAAACTCTAATGAAGAAGCTGCTAGACAACGTTGAACAATTGGTGGACGATGCGTTGGAAGGCCTCATCTGGGCTTTTCCAGAATATTTGCAGCGCGTCCCCGGTACCCACGTCCTCACGCGAAAGAAGGCCAAGGCGGAAGGGAAAGTGGGGATTGTGTCCGGTGGAGGGTCCGGTCATGAGCCGGCCCATGGAGGGTACGTCGGATATGGCATGTTAGATGCGGCGGTGGCCGGGGAAGTTTTTACGTCGCCCACTCCGGATCAAATCTTGGCAGGAATTCGCGCAGCTCATCACGGTGCCGGTGTCCTCTTGGTGATAAAAAACTATACGGGGGACGTGATGAACTTCGACATCGCCAAAGACTTGGCGGCGGATGAAGGCATCGAAACGGCCAGTGTTATTGTGAATGATGACGTGGCCGTGGAAGATTCCCTTTATACCACAGGACGGAGAGGCATTGCCGGAACGGTGTTTGTGCACAAGATTGCCGGGGCACTGGCAGAATCGGGTGTCAATTTACAGGCTGTGCAGAACGGGGCTCAAATGGTGATTGACAATGTGCGTTCCATGGGTTTTGCTCTGGCCCCCTGTACGGTGCCTGCTGCGGGAAAACCCACCTTTACCTTGTCAGAAACTGAAATGGAAATGGGTATCGGGATACACGGCGAACCCGGTACACACCGGCAAGACATCAAGCCAGCGCGTGAATTAGCGGATTTCTTGCTGGAGCGTATTTCCACGGACCTCAAACTTGAAAGCGGTAGTCACGTGGCTTGCTTAATCAACGGGATGGGGGCCACTCCCCTTATCGAATTGGCCGTACTGGCGAAAAATGTGGGAGCCTGGTTGACGGCCAAACAGATCTCAAAGGACGTGGTCTGGATGGGTGAATATATGACGTCCCTCGAAATGGCCGGAGCTTCCGTCACCCTACTTCGGCTGAGTGGGGAATTGAATAAGTGGCTTGCGGCTCCTTGTGATACTCCTGCCTTAAGGCAAGGTGTTGTTTATGACCGTTGAGCAGTTCTCTTTGCTGTGGCAATGCTTTGCACAGCGGGTCCGCCAGAATCAAGGACACTTGGACGATTTGGACCGGGCCATCGGTGATGGGGATCACGGAACAAATCTTACCCGGGGACTGGGAAATGTCGAGACTCTGTGGAATCAATCCCCAGATCAAAATCTCAATTTGCAGGCTCTTAGCAAAAAGGTCGGCATGACTCTCTTAAGTACAGTGGGGGGCGCATCGGGAGCTCTTTGGGGATCAGGATTGATGAAAGCCGCGCAGGTCTTTCCCGCCTCCTCTGAATGTGATGATGAAACGTTTGTGTTGTGGATGGATGCTTTTGTCGGCAATATCGAAGAGCGGGGAAAGGCCCATGTCGGGGATAAGACGATGGTGGATGTGATGCGGCCCGCTGTCAATTGGTTGAAAGCCATCCCTCAGGACAGGTCTCTAAGAGCACGATTACATGAACTGCAGGAGTTGGTGCAACAGTACTCGCAAGGTACCAAGGATCTGCAAGCCAGGCGAGGCCGAGCTTCTTACCTAGGGGCTCGCTCCATTGGGCATGTTGATCCGGGGGCGTTTTCCTCTGCATTATGGTGGGAATGTCTTGATAGTGTGTTAGGAGGCTAAAATGATTGGGATTTTGCTGGTATCGCATTCCAAGCGTTTGGCGGAGGGTTTAGCGGAATTGATTCAAGCGCTAGCAGGCAACACTCTCACCGTCGGCACCGTTGGGGGGCAAGAGACACTGGGAGTGGATGCAACTATGGTGGTAAGCGAATTTGAACAACTCAAAGCCCAGGGATGTGAGGCGATTTTGGTATTCGGGGATTTGGGCAGTGCCTTTATTGCAGCCGAGACGGCACGAGATCTGTTTGTTGATGCGGGGGATATTAGAGTCGCCGATGCGCCGTTTGTGGAGGGTAGTGTAGCAGCCGCTATGGTGCTCGCCACGGGCGGCCGAATCGACGATGCGATAGCATCTGCGCAGGAAGCGTACCAGATTCATAAATGCTAAGGAGGATAGAAGAAGCTGGAGCGGATGACTATACTACCGACGGATAAGATTCACCATTGTTATCGGTGAACGCTTCGTGCGCGACAATGAATTTCGGCGATGGCCAGATGATGGCTGAACCTCCTCCGTGAATGGTCGTATCGTAAAGGAAAACGATCCGATAATGGGAGGAGGTTCGCCATTTAGGGGGCCCATGAAAATTAATTTTCAATATGCAAAAGAAAGGTTCCATGGGAAACGGAATGACATCATTAACCCCACTCGCAAACATGAAAGTTGTTTCTACGTGCCGCCTTATGGTCCAACTCACCCCTCCACTACTGGTCTCCGCTAGATATGCGAATGCGGGTGGCTTTAGGCCAAGCTCAATGGACACCACTACGGGTTTAAGATTAGCCAATACCTCTCCGGATGTCGCAGCGTTT
>DAHWKJ010000030.1 GCA_027343695.1 Sulfobacillus sp.
GATGCTTGAGCACGTGAGAGAAGTTGCGAGGAATCTACTCGAAAAGGATCCGGGTTTAGTTCGTGCGGAACATGAGATCCTTCGTCACTGGGTAGATGCGGCATTGCAACAAGGCGAGCCAGGCCAGGTACTCCACTAAACCGTTCAAAAATGCTACCCAAATTATCGCAATATGCGCGTTGACAGCGTCGCGACTAATCACTATACTGTTTTCAATTGAATGGATCTGCGATGAGTGGGAAGAGTACCACTGCAAAGTCTCCCCAGCGAGCCGATAACGGTGAAAGATCGGCGAGACCGACCATTGGGAATGGACCCATGAGCTGCCAACCGAAATAATTGTAGGCTTGGCCGGATTCTTCCACCGTTATTCTGGAAGACAATATCGGATTCGTCCTGTATTGTATGAGAGAGACTCGTAAGAGTCTAATCAGGGTGGTACCGCGGAGTAACCTTCGTCCCTAGGTGGGAGGAAGGTATTTTTATTTTTGCGGAGGGAAATCATGGGATTTTTTGAGGCAAGCGGAGGTATGGACGTTTGGGATGGTGGCACTGGTTCTTATGTCGCTGTCGTGCAGCGTTATATAGTTGATCAAATTACGCCGATTTCAGCATTTTTGCGATTGAGACCCTTCGGGGCCCATACCTTGTTGGAAAGTGTTGAAGGTGACGAAAAGATTGCGCGTTTTTCTTTCATCGGCATCGGAGAATGGGCGAGATTGCTCGAAGCGGATGGGCAAGCCGTGTTGGTCGGGCCGGAGGGAACCCAACTCGCGGATGACCCCTTGATTCTTTTGCGGCAACAGGCTTTAAGGCAACGTATTGAAGTCCCCGCGTCTATAGAGCTACCTTTTTCTGGGGGGGCCATCGGCTATTTTGGTTATGAATGGGTTCGGCGACTGGAAAAGCTTCCCCGACGCCATGCCAAACGCGGGCCGGATTGGGAGTGGGTGTGGCCCAAGGCTGTGGTGGCGTTCGACCATGCCCGTCACCAAGTAACGGTGATTGTAGAAAGTGCCCGAGAGCAAGTCGATCAAGCTAAGACGCGTCTTCAAATGCTGGTCGAGGGATTGCGTCAGCCGCTGATGTTGGCAGAACCTCGGGTGCAACGGGTGGGACCCGTCGTGCCTAACCTCGATCGGGATCACTATGACCAAATGATCTTGCGTGCTAAGGAGCATATCGTGGCAGGGGACATTTTTCAGGTGGTACTGTCCCAAAGTCTTTCGACGGACATCGTCGGGGATCCCTTTAACCTGTATCGCAAGTTGCGTCATATTAATCCCTCACCGTATCTGTTCTATCTCGAAACACCGCGTCGAACGTTGGTGGGAGCGTCCCCTGAAGCATTGGTCCGGGTAAAGAATGGTGTGGTGAGTAATCGGCCGATTGCGGGAACTAGACCGCGAGGCAAATCCCCCCAGGAAGACCAATCACTCTGGGAAGAACTGATTGAGGATCCCAAAGAACGAGCCGAACACGTGATGTTAGTGGATTTGGCGCGTAACGATTTAGGGCGGGTCTCCGAGTATGGCACCATCGAGGTCACCGAGTTTATGCAACAAGAGCGATACTCCCATGTAATGCACATTGTCTCGGAAGTTCAAGGGCATTTGATCCCGGACCGTGATGCACTAGATGCGCTGGCTGCATCGTTTCCAGCCGGGACCTTAACCGGCGCGCCCAAGATTCGGGCTATGGAACTGATTGAGGAATTGGAACCCAGCGCTCGGGGTACTTATGGGGGCGTGGTGGGGTATTTTGCGCACTCGGGAGATCTGGATACCTGTATCACCATTCGGACCTTGGATATCGCAGATGGGCACGTCATTGTCCAAGCGGGAGGCGGTATCGTTGCCGATTCGAACGTGGATCGGGAGTTTCAAGAATCCTTGAACAAGGCGAGTGCGGCCTTGTCGGTTTTGGAGCCTGGCGGGGAGGAATGGCTGTGATTTTGGTCATCGATAACTACGACTCGTTTACGTTTAACTTGGTGCAATATCTTGGAATGTTGGACCAGGACGTGGTGGTGGTGCGAAACGATGAAGTCATGGTGGACCAGATCCGGTCCCTCGGTCCCCAGCAAATTGTCATTTCTCCGGGACCGGGACGACCTGAGGACGCGGGGATGGTCGTGGACCTAATTCAACGTCTCGGGTCAGAAATTCCTCTTTTAGGAGTGTGCCTCGGCCACCAAGCCATCGGAGTCGCCTACGGTGGCCAAGTAGTGCCCGCGGTCCGTTTGATGCATGGCAAAGAGGATCGTATCCATCACGATGGGAGCGGAATCTTAGCCGGCATCCCCCAAGATTTTTTAGCGGGCCGGTATCACTCGCTTGCTATTGAGGTAGATCCCAAAGGACCTCTGGCAATTACTGCAAAGAGCGATGATGGAACCATCATGGCGGTGTCGCATCGTCGTTTTCCGGTTTTTGGGATTCAGTTCCATCCCGAATCGATTTTGACTCCAGATGGCATGCAAATCCTTCGGAATTTTGTGACCCTGCCGAGCCTTCGATTTGCTGCGGGCCAAAAATAGCGTACAACACTGTGACAGAGGGAGAGGACGCCGCCGATGATTGACCAAATTGGAGTGGACTTGCAAAAACTCAGCGAAGGACATCGTCTTTCGGAATACGAGGCCTATCGCTTGATGGACGCCATCATGAGTGGAACTGTCAGTGCGGTCAAGCTCGCCGGGATTTTGATGGCAATGCGGGTGCGAGGCGAAACGATTGATGAGTTAACCGGTTTTGCCCGAGCCATGCGGGATCATGCGATCAAGGTTCCCGTGACACGGCGCCCGGTGTTAGACACTTGTGGTACCGGGGGGGATCGGTCCTATTCCTTCAATGTCTCTACGGTGTCGGCGTTGGTGGTTGCGGGAGCCGGGGTCGCAGTGGCGAAACATGGGAATCGGTCTGCGACCTCTAAAAGTGGGAGTGCGGATCTTTTGGAGGCGCTCGGTGTACCCATTACCCAGGATCCGGCAACCGTCGCACGTTCGATCGATGAAGTGGGATTTGGATTCTTATTCGCGCAACAAGTCCATACCTCGATGCGCCATGCCGCCGAGACTCGGCGCGAACTGGGGGTGCGTACGGTGTTTAATGTGTTGGGACCGTTAACGAACCCCGTCAATCCTGAACGCCAACTGTTAGGGGTGTTTAGTCCTGACTGGGTGAAACCGATGACGGAGGTGTTGGCCCGGCTCGGAACGGACCATGCCCTGGTAGTACATGGGGATGGTGGCCTGGATGAAGTGTCTTTGTCCGGTCCAACCCAGTATGGTGCCGTCGACAGAGGGATGGTCAGCTATGGAATACTAGATCCCGACGATCTGAGACTGCCACGTTATCCTAAAGAGGCCATTGTCGGCGGCGATCCCGCTACCAATGCTGAAATTTGTCGTGAGGTTCTAAAAGGGGTGCCCAGTCCTTATCTCGATATGGTTTTAGCCAACGCCGGAGTGGCTCTCTTTGCAGCACGGGCAGCCTCCAAACTATCCGAAGGAGTGGCGCTGGCGCGTGAGGCTATTGCATCCGGCCGTGCAGAAGCGGTATTGCATCGGTTAATCACCGAAGGCCCCAAGGTCGAAGAAGCCTAAAAATAGAAAGGAGTGGTCCGATTCCATGTTCTTGGAAGACATTGTTACGGCAGTGGATGAACGGGTCAAACGCCTGCAATCTGTGGAGACCTACTTAATCAACCGCGCACAAATGATGCCGCCGGTGAGGTCTTTGTCGGCTGCGTTGCAGCACCGGGAGTCCAGCATCAGGGTCATTGCCGAGTGTAAGCATCGTTCTCCTTCCAAAGGATGGCTTACGGAGTCATACGATCCAATCCGGCAGGCTCAGTCGTATGAGGCGACCGGCGCGGCGGCCATTTCGGTCCTCACTGAGCCCCATTTCTTCGCCGGAGAACTGGAGCACCTCATGGCGGTTCGGGAATCCGTAAGAGTGCCGGTGCTGCGCAAGGATTTCGTTCGAGATCCGGTCCAACTGTATCAAAGCCGTGCTGCGGGGGCTGACGCGGTGCTTTTAATTGTACGGATTATTGAGGACCGCAACCGGCTTCGTGACCTTTGGCAGACGGCATCGGCACTGGGGCTTGAGGCCCTGGTGGAAGTCCATGCCATGGCCGAAGTGGAGGCGGCGTTGGAGGTCGGGGCCCATATTGTGGGGGTCAACAATCGGGACTTGGACACCTTTGAGACGCGGTTGGAATTATCTCAGGAGGCGGCCAAGTTATTGCCGGCGTCGGTCGTCAAGGTCGCCGAAAGTGGGATTCGAACCATAGAAGATGCCATCAATCTTGCTGCCGTCGGGTATGATGCCCTGCTGGTCGGAGAGTCTTTGATGCGGGGAGGTTTATCGTTACGGGAGTTAAGTCATGCCTCCCATAGTTAAAATTTGTGGAATTCAGGACCCTGGCATGGCGGAGTGGAGCTTTTCGCAAGGGGCTGACTTCGTGGGGTTGGTTTTGGCCCCGAGCCGTCGGCAACTTAGCATCAAACAAGCGCAAGCGATTGTGAGGGCAGTGCCAGGAAAATACGTTGCCGTGGTGTGGGCGCCGGAGCCCACCGAATTGGACGAAATTTTCTCAGAATTGGAAGTCGTGGCAGTCCAGCATCATGGGAGCCGTGCGTTCGATTGGATTGAGACTACTCATGCTGCCAATCGACTGGCGATTGCGACCGACCTCGATCCGCGGGCCGATATCGTCTTGCTCGATGGGATAGAGCCGGGTAGTGGACAGGCCCGCGACTGGCAGAGGCCAGACTGGCATCGCCCGGTATGGTTAGCGGGCGGTCTTAATCCACACAACGTGGGATTCGTGGTGCGAGAACTTCATCCGGATGGGGTAGATGTTTCCTCAGGTGTGGAGAGTGGAGGCAGTAAGAATCGGGCGTTAATCGGCCAGTTTGTCAGGGAGGCGAAGCAATGGCTATGATGAAATCGGTACCAGATATACACGGCCGTTTTGGACGATTCGGAGGACAGTATGTGCCGGAAACATTGATGCCGGCGCTCGATGAGCTTACCCGGGCTTATCGGGAAGCCAAAGTGGATCGCGCGTTTCATCACGAATGGATGGGCCTATTGAAAGAGTACGTGGGGCGCCCTACGGCACTCAGGCAGGCCTTTCGTATGTCGGAACAGTTAGGATTCCCGGTCTATCTTAAGCGCGAAGATCTGAATCATACGGGGGCCCACAAGATCAACAATACGATGGGACAAGTGCTGTTAGCCAAACGCATGGGCAAGCACCGTATCATTGCAGAGACCGGGGCGGGGCAACATGGCGTGGCAACGGCCACGGCAGCGGCGTTGTTTGGCTTGCACGCGGAAATCTATATGGGCGAAGAAGATGTCAAGCGCCAAGCCCTGAACGTATACCGAATGAAATTATTAGGCGCCGAGGTCCATGCGGTGCATTCGGGAACTCGTACGCTTAAAGATGCGACTAATGAAGCAATTCGTGACTGGGTGACCAACGTGCGCGACACGTTTTATGTCATTGGCTCGGTCGTTGGTCCGCATCCGTACCCGATGATGGTTCGAGATTTTCAATCGATTATCGGCCGCGAAGCGCGACGTCAGTTTCGTCATTTAACGGGGGGGTTGCCGAGTCATATCGTGGCACCCGTGGGTGGCGGTTCTAACTCGATGGGGATCTTCTACGCATTTCGGAATGATCCCGTATCCCTCGTGGGGATAGAGGCTGCTGGAGATGGTGTGGAAACGGGGCGGCATGCGGCGACGATTACAATGGCCGAGCCTGGGATCTTACATGGGAGTCTCAGTTATCTATTACAGGATGAAGATGGACAAATCCAACCCGCTCACTCCATTTCTGCCGGACTTGACTACCCGGGAGTTGGACCTGAACATGCCTACCTCCATGATGTGGGCAGAGCGCGTTATGAGTCGATTACGGATCGACAGGCCCTTGCGGCGTTTCATCGGTTAGCAGAGTGGGAAGGGATTATCCCGGCACTAGAAAGTGCCCACGCAGTCGCGTGGGTGATCCAAGAGCGTGACGCACTGTCTCGCCAAGGGGCTAAAGTTCTGATTAATTTGTCGGGACGCGGCGACAAAGATGTGGATGCGGTCGCGACTTATGAGGAGGGGATCGCGCGTGATGACGGCTAACACGGCGATACGGAACGCTTTTGAGCGGGCGCGGCATGAGCATCGAGCGGCATTGATTCCCTATATTACGGCCGGGTATCCCAGCCTCGATCACCTGGAACCATTGGTGCAGGCGCTGGAGGCCGGAGGCGCGGACCTGATTGAAATAGGGGTGCCATTTTCGGACCCCCTGGCCGACGGGCCCATCTTGCAACAGGCGGCGACCGAGGCCCTAGCAGCCGGAGTGAAGGTGCAACAAATATTGGATCGGGTGGCGGCGCTGAGGGTATCTGTGCCCTTGGTCTTCTTGACCTATGTAAATCCGATCTATCGACGTGGCATTGAGCGTTTTATTGAGGACAGTCATCGATCCGGGATACAGGGCTTGATTGTGCCTGATTGGCCATGGGTTGAAATGCGAGAAGCAGCGAAAGTTTCGAAGCGTCATCGCGTTGCGATGATTCCGTTCGTGGCTCCGACTTCAACCGATGCCCACCTTCATAACATCCGGAGCGCCGAAGGCTTTGTCTATACGGTATCGGTCACGGGAGTCACTGGTGCCCGCACGCATCTGGACCAGGGCGTTGGCGGTTTGGTGGCTAGAATTCGAGAACAGGTGAAGATTCCCATTGCGGTAGGTTTTGGAATTTCCACCCCGGAACAAGCCCGGGAAACCGGGAAAGTGGCTGATGGAGTAATCGTGGGCAGCGCTCTCGTCAAAGTGATAAGAGATCACCCAGATAATCCGATAGAGGCTGCGCAAGCATTTGTCGGTTCATTTCGAAACGCCTTAGAAACTAAATAGACGAAGGTCTTGACACGCCGTCACACGCGCGGTATCATGCGGGAAATATCATCGACCCAAAGTGATGATCGGGAAGAAACCAGAGCCCTAGGAGTTACAGAGAATCGACGATTGGTGGAAGTCGACACCCTAACACTGGAATTATACCCCCGAGAACGTGCATCGAACCCCATAGTGGGCAGTAGAGAATCCGGATTCCATCCGTTATTGTGGAGCGACGGTGATAGCTGTCGACTGAGGGGTCAAGCCAATGCTTGATCACTAGGGTGGTACCGCGGAGAGAAGGCCTTCGTCCCTAAGCTTTAGGGATGAGGGCCTTTACGCGTTTTAATAAGACAGGCAAGCACTAAAAAAAGGCGGGATTGTCGTGATCATTGTAATGTCAAAAAACGCGAGTACCGATGATATCGATGCGGTTACCACGCGCTTAAAGGCCGAAGGATTTCAAGTTCACCTGTCCCAAGGAGTGGAACGCACCATTATTGGGGTGATTGGTGAACGTACCGAGGAGGTCGTGAGATTGGGGTCGATGCAAGCCGTAGAACAAGTCGTGCCGGTACGACGGCCATACAAATTGGTGAGCCGTGACTTTCAACCGGAAAATACGGTGGTCCGGGTGGGTCCGGTGGAGTTTGGGACCGATAAAGCGGTGATTATCGCAGGACCATGTGCGGTTGAGAGCCGAGAGCAAGTTATGGAGGCGGCAGCGGCGGTTCATCGGATGGGAATTCCGGTACTGCGGGGTGGAGCTTATAAGCCGCGGACTTCACCATACAGTTTTCAGGGCATGGGTCTCGATGGGCTAAAAATTTTAGCTGAAGCCCGTGAGCGGTATGGCCTAATGATCGTGACCGAGGCGGTGGATCATGAGAGCTTAAGAAACGTCGCAGAATGGGCCGATATCGTGCAAATAGGGGCTCGTAACATGCAGAACTTTGAATTGCTAAAGGCTGTGGGCCAAACCGGCAAGCCCGTATTACTCAAGCGGGGAATCGCGGCCACTATCGACGAATGGTTGATGGCGGCCGAATATGTTGCCGCGCATGGGAATCCCAACATCATTCTCTGTGAGCGAGGCATCCGGACTTACGAGCAAAAGACACGAAACACGTTAGACCTGAGTGCGATTCCGGTGGTTAAGCAAGTGTGTCATCTCCCTATCGTGATCGATCCGTCTCATTCTACGGGTCAATGGAACTGGGTGGCCCCAATGGCTCGCGCTGGGATCGCAGCTGGCGCTGATGGACTGATTATTGAGGCACACCCCAATCCTCAGGAAGCGTTGTCCGATGGACCGCAGAGTCTGAATTTACCACACTTGGCCGAGTTAGTGGCGTCGTTGAGCGTGGTGGCACAAGCCGTCGGCCGAACCATATGAAAGTGGGAGTCATTGGCCTGGGCCTCATTGGAGGTTCCATCGCTAAGGCTTGGCGTAAACAAGGATACACGGTATTCGGGTACGACACCGATGTGCGGAGCTTAGGTTTGGCTATCGAAGACGGTGTTGTGGAAGACGTTCGGGATTGGACACACTGGCTCGACCTGGTGGATGAGGTGGTGGTTGCGACGCCCCTGGCGACGGTGCCGGGTTGGATTACCGCCTTGAGCGCTCGGCCTCGGCGGCGCCCGGGAATCATGGTCGAGGTGGGATCTGTGAAAGGCCCACTCATGGCGTCTCTGTATGCTCTTAAAGCCCCTTGGTCTTTCTTGTCGTTGCATCCGATGGCGGGTAAGGAGTCGCGGGGCTATGCATCGAGCCAAGCCGAACTCTTTGGGGGATATGCCTGTGCGGTGATCGATGCGCATGTCCCGACGGACGAAGATGTGATGCAACGCTGGATGCAGGTTCTGGGAACGCGGCCCGTAGTGGTAACCGCGGATACCCACGACACCATGGTTGCACAGGTAAGCCATCTCCCTTATCTGATTGCAGCAGCTTTGTTATACAGTGTAGGCGACCCGTCTGCACCGTCATTACAGTTGGCTGGCAGCGGGTTTCGTGATACCACACGAGTGGGCGCTAGCGATCCGGAATTGTGGCAAGAGATTTTAGTGGCCAATCGCAGACCGATACAACAAGCACTCAATCAATATTCCCGTTTGTTGGAGGAGTTCTTAGACGCCCTCGAGAAAGGGGAGAGCTTGCCAGGGAAAGACATCATCGCCCAGGTTCGGCAAGCGATCTTGAGGCAATAGGAAAGGGGTGGCCACATGCAACTACGTCCATGGAACACGCGTTTAACGGGGCGCATTAGGCCTCCGAGTGATAAATCGATTACGCATCGAGGAGTACTCTTTAGTGCACTCGCTCGCGGTGTGAGTGAGGTCCTAGACCCGCTAGACTCCTTAGACACCGGTGCAAGCCTGGCCGTGGTCCAAAATTTAGGGGTCAAACTGATAGAAAAAACCGCGCGACGCTGGGTTTTAGAAAGTCCGGGGTACTACGATTTGCAAGAGCCACGGGCTGTTATCGATTGTCTCAATTCGGGAACCACGATGCGGCTCAGTACCGGGCTCTTAGCGGGAACCAGATTTCTCACGGTGCTGTCGGGGGACGAATCGTTACGAGAAAGACCCATGGCGCGGGTTATGGACCCTTTGAGAGCCTTAGGGGTGGACATCCGCGGGCGCCAATCTGGCAAGGCCCCGCTCGTGATTCAAGGAGGACCACATCGGGGCGGAGCATCTTTTCTGTCCGTGGCCTCGGCGCAAGTTAAGTCTGCTCTCATTTTGGCTGGGTTAAGTGCGGACGATCCCCTAACGATCCATGAGGTACTACCGACGAGAGACCATACCGAACGATTGTTGCGCGCGATGGGAGCATCCGTAGAGATCCAATCTGACACGATCAAGGTGACGCCGGGTCCCGTGAGCGCGTTGACGGTCACCGTTCCGGGAGATCCTTCGAGTGCAGCGTATTGGGCGGCTTTGGCGGTGTTATTAGAAGGCTCTCAACTGGTGATCGAGGACGTCAGTTTAAATGCGGAGCGGATTGGATTTTACCGTCTGTTGCGGAACATGGGAGCTCGCGTAGAATTTACGATGAGCCAGGAAGTTCCCGAACCGATTGGAGAGATCCGGATTGGATGGGCGCCCTTAAAAGGCGTTGCCGTTGGGGCTGACGTGGTTCCGGGGCTCATCGATGAGTTACCTCTAGTGGCATTATTAGGCGCTCATGCGGAGGGGACCACGGTGGTATCTGGTGCGGGCGAATTACGCGTTAAGGAGACCGACAGGATCCGCGCTACCACCGATAATTTACGAAGCCTGGGAATAGAAATCGAAGAACGCCCGGATGGTTTCGCGGTGCGTGGTGGACAACGCGTACATAGGGGTTCGGTCAAGGCTATGGGAGATCACCGAATTGCAATGATGTTGGCGGTAGCGGGCGCTGTGGCCGATGGTCCGATCGTTATCGAAGGGGCTGAGGCGATTGAGATTAGTTATCCGGAATTTTTTCGGGACTACTGGCGCTTTGCGGGTGAATAGCAGGAGGCTCGAGGGGCACAATAGATCCAGATACTGCGTAACTCAGTGGTATCCGGTTTTTCCTCTCCCCGCGACGGCCTGCTCCCCGGTAGGCCGTCGACCTATGCTCGGCGTTCGATCCGTGAGTTAGGACGGCCATCCCTATCCCGAGACTGTTATGATGCAGCAGGAAAATTGGACCCCAAACGCGAATAGAGTAGACGATGAAGAGAGACGAGGGACCACATGTATATAGGAATTGATGGGGGAGGCACCGGGACCCGAGGGGCTTTACGAGATGCCGAAGGGCGGATTGCCGGAGAAGCCGAGGCCGGTCCGGGTAACGCGATTGTGGTGGGGATGGACCGGGCATTCGAAGCGGTATCTAATGTTTGGACTCGCTTGCGAGGCCAAATCAGCGACGGGGGCATTCGTGGTGCCGTGATTGGATTGGCCGGCGTGGATCGGCCTTTGGTGCGCGCTGAGTGGATCCGACGTCTAGACCACTTGTTGGGAGAACCCTATTGGCTGGTGGGTGACTATCAACTGGCATGGGCCGCATTGACCCACGGACAGCCCGGTATCATCGGCGTGGTGGGAACCGGATCGGTTTTTTTTGCTGACGATGGTCACGCAAAACGTCGGATTGGTGGATACGGTTGGCAGATTGGCGACGTGGGCTCCGGTATTCGGTTAGGACAACTGGGTGTTCGGGCGGCCTTGGAAGCCATGGAGGGCACTGGATCTCCGACTGTTTTGGTGGACCTGGTCCAAGATTTTTTTAGGATCACGACGCCGTCTGACCTTTTAAGCCAATGGTACGATAAGCCATTCGAAATGCAGTATGTGGCCAAATTGGCCGCCGCGGTTTTGGATGCCGCCGACCGAGATTTTGTGGCGAGACGGCTCGTTGAAGTCGAGGCGCGGGGAATCGTCAATCATTTGAAGGCGTTGAGCCTCGAGATGCAATGGAACGATCAATGGCCGATTGGTATTACGGGAGGCCTGGCCCATCGATGGAAGCCCTGGGTTGAACGGAGTTGGATGCCCTGGGGTTATCGCACGGCAATCCAGATAGTGACGGAACGTCCAGTGGTCGGGGCCACGTGGCTGGCACAGTACTGGATAGAAACCTGTCGAAGGAGTGACCGCGGTGACCGTACTTAGGGGAAATATCTTCTTAGACAGCGTCGATGCCTTAAGGCCAGGCCAGGTTGAGTGGAATAGTGTAGGACAAATCGTGTCCATCGAGGAGACCCCACAACAAGAGTATTATCACAATATTCTTCCAGGATTCATCGACGAACATGTCCATGGAATCGCCGGGGACGATGTGATGGATCGCGACCCGGAGCGGTTTCAACGGATTGGAGCCAGACTTGCAGCGCACGGGGTGACGTCGTATTTGGCGACCACTTTAACCGCGGCTTTCCCACACATTAGGCGAGTGGTCGAAGAAGCTGCTACCTCTGCCCCACCGGCCAAGTCAGGTGCTCGCCTCCTTGGCATGCATTTGGAGGGACCATTCATCGATCGGCTCGCCAAGGGCGCGCAACCACTAGAGGAGGTTGCCGAAGCCAACCTTGAGGCGGTACAGACTCTAATTGGCGATAACCATGATGGGTGGATTCGATTAATCACCTGGGCACCAAATTTGCCTCATTCCCAACCAGCCATTGTTTGGCTGACGACACACGGAGTTCGGGTGAATCTTGGGCATTCGTTGGCGACCTACGAAGAAGGACGGGCTGGGGTCGCGTCTGGGGCCACTGGCTTGACGCATTTTTTCAATGCCATGAGCCCACTTCGACATCGTGAGCCGGGACTTGTAGGGCTCGGGCTCCTCGACAAGCGGCTTTGGTGCGAACTGATTGCCGATGGCATTCATGTTCGACCTGAGGTGATTCGCTATGTGATGGAGACGATGGGAGAGCGTGTGGTTCTGATTACGGACGCGATGGCCGCGGCCGATATGGGACCGGGAACCTTCGCGTTAGGGGGTTATCCAGTCACGGTGTCTGACGGAGCGGCACGACTGGCCGACGGCACGTTAGCAGGGAGCGTTCTGACCATGGATCACGCATTAAGAAATCTAATGCAGTGGGGGGTTCCGCTCGGTTCTATCGTGAGAGGTCTGTCGACCAATCCCGCCACAAGACTGGGCTTAAGCAATTGCGGGCGACTTGTGGTAGGAGCTCGGGCAGATATCGTCGTAATGGATGCCGCCTTTCAGGTGATGAAGACCTATCGAAATGGGGAGCCGGTCTATAGCGCGTTGGCACCCTAACGGATGCCTAGAGAGTGCGGGTCACCCCTTTGAACCAAAAATTTCTGGTGAGGTAAGGAGAGTCCCATATGCCGTATTTGGAAGATATGGATACTTTGACTTTGGTCGCGTACTTAAATCAACAAGACGTGCGTCCTCAGGCTGCCGTGGGGATGGCGCAAGTAGATATCGCTCATGCTGTCGATGCTATCTACCAACGGTTAGAACGGGGTGGCAGGGTGCGCGTCGTGGGAGCGGGAACCTCGGGTCGACTGGCGCAATTGGATGCATCGGAACTGCCCCCGACTTTTGGAATCGAAGGGCATTTGTGGTCCGCGATCATGGCTGGAGGACGGGATGCTTTTTGGGAAGCCGTCGAAGGAGCCGAGGATGATCGAGAGGGCGGGAGAACGATGGTCGATCGCGAGCAACTTTCCGAACAGGACGTGGTGATTGGGGTCGCTGCTTCGGGTCGTACGCCCTTTGTGTGGGGGGCACTGGAGGCCGCTGCCGAACGGGGGTGCCTAAGGATTGGCATGGTCTGTGTGCAAGAGACGCCATGGATGCCCCTGCTGGATATTGCCATTCGGTTGCCGGTGGGAGAAGAGTCCTTGCAAGGTTCGACCCGGATGTTGGCGGGCACTGCGCAAAAAATGGCGCTTAATATTCTTTCGACCTCCATCATGATTCGAGCTGGGCACGTTCTTAAGAACTTGATGATTGATATGAAGCCATCGAACCACAAGTTAAGACAACGGGCGGTATTCATTGTATCTTCGATTCTGGACTGTCCTCCCTCATTGGCTAAATCCCTTTTGGAGCGTCATGACTATGGGATTCGGCGGGCTTTGGTGGCCCATGTGACTGGGCAAACAGGCACAGCGTTGGACCGAACGGTGCGCCAATACCAGGGTTCACTAGCCACTTTGTTTGGCGACAAGGAACCGAGAACTTTATCCTAAACCGCGTAGATGTCCCAATGAAACGCCAAAAATGCAATGACCAGGGTGACAAGGACTACACTGCATAGCCCCAACACTAATATCATGGCGTCGCGTTGGGACACATTTTGAGTTCTAGCCAGGCCGTCTTGGAGGGCATAGAGAGCAGCCAGAATGGCTAGGGCTGGAATCATGAACCACGGAGACATTGTCATGGCCACGGCAATCGCAATGAACCAGGGACTGATGGTCATCAAAACGGCACGACGAGACAACGCGTGGCCCCGGATATTGAGTCGCGACGCCAGCATATCCACGACCAACATACCAGGGTAAAGAATTAAGGCGCCGGCGGCCAAGACCAAGAAAATTGCAAAAAACGCATGAAGGAAGGCCCGCTCCGGGTAGGGAATACTAAATACTTGATCGAGAGAGACTACAAGAGCAGACCAGATCAGATTCCACCAGTAGAAAGTATGAAGAGCGGACGCCGATGGATGACGCTTAGCTATGCGCCCCGCCGTCAAAGGGGCAGCGGCGAACTCTCTCCACAGGTTGGCCGAGGGACGGGTATAATGTGATTGCAATAGTCGGTTCATCGGAATCCCCCTTGGAGTTCTGACGAATGGGTCGGATTTGATGCCTGGTTCTTGTCTCATGGGTATTCGAGAGCTTGCCCAAAAAGACGTCCCCTTGGGCGTGTTGGCGGAATAATTTTGTTACAAAACTTCGTATAACTTTCTTGATCCTTGGCCGAAGACATACTATGATGATACACGGAGTACGGTTTTTGAGGATGTGATGGCAGTGCCGATTCATGGACCTGATGAGCCGGTTTACACAATTAGCGTCATGGCGCGATTGGTTGGCGTGTCGACCCAGGTGCTAAGGATTTGGGAGCGGGAGTGCCTGGTGTGTCCAGCACGAACAGACACCAATAATCGGCTGTACTCAGAAAATGATTTTCACCGATTGGTCAAGATCGTGGAACTCACCCAACAAGGGATCAATGTGGCGGGTATCCGGGCAATTTTGGGTACCGTCGAGGTCCACTACATAAACAGTAGTCGAAGTAAAGCGAGGGAGAACAGTTATGGGCAAGGTCGTCGGAATTGACTTAGGTACAACTAACTCGGTAATTGCGGTGATGGAGGGTGGGCAGCCTACCGTCATCCTGAATACGGAAGGGAGTCGATTAACTCCGTCCGTCGTGGGGTTCAGTAAAGCGGGAGAGCGGTTGGTCGGACAGTTAGCTCGGCGCCAAGCAGTCATGAACCCAGAAAACACGGTGTTTTCCATAAAGAGGTTCATCGGTCGTCGATTCGATGAAGTGGAATCCGAGCGCACTCGTGTGCCCTATAAGGTGCAAGGGGGTTCGAACCAGCAGGTTTTGGTTGACCTCCCGAATTCCGGGAAGAGTATGACTCCCGAGGAAATTTCGGCTATGGTTTTAGGGAAGTTGAAAGTTGATGCCGAAAAATATCTTGGGGAATCGGTGACTCAAGCAGTAATCACGGTTCCTGCCTATTTTAACGATGCCCAACGACAGGCTACCAAAGATGCGGGGAAAATTGCTGGACTAGAGGTCCTTCGGATCATCAACGAGCCTACCGCTGCGGCCTTGGCTTATGGACTCGACAAACAAAAAAACGAAACCATCTTAGTGTGGGACCTCGGTGGTGGAACGTTCGATGTATCTGTGCTCGAAGTCGGTGACGGCGTATTTGAGGTCAAGTCAACCTCGGGAGATACCCACCTGGGTGGTGATGATTATGACATGAAGTTGGTCGACTACGTGGCGGCGGAATTTCAAAAGGAAAACGGTATCGACCTGCGCCAGGACCGCCAGGCGTTGCAACGTCTGATTGAAGCGTCAGAAAAAGCTAAGATTGAGTTGTCGTCGGTTACAGAAACGCAAATCAGCCTCCCATTTATTACGGCGGACCAGACTGGTCCCAAGCACTTAGAACAACGGGTGACGCGAGCCAAATTTGAAGAACTGACTAGTAGTCTGACTGAACGCACGGTGGGACCATTCAAACAAGCGCTCCAGGATGCTAAACTCTCTGAGAACCAAATCGACGAAGTGATCTTGGTGGGAGGTTCCACACGGATGCCGGTCATCCAGGAACTTGTCAAACGCCTGACCGGCAAGGAGCCTAATCGCGGGGTCAATCCGGATGAAGTGGTGGCCATCGGAGCAGCCATTCAAGGGGGTGTGCTGGCCGGCGACGTGAAGGATGTCATTTTGTTGGATGTGACCCCGCTGTCTTTGGGTATTGAGACAATGGGCGGTGTGTTCACAAAGCTTATCGACCGCAACACGACAATTCCCACACGCAAGAGTGAAACATTCACTACGGCTTCCGACAATCAGACCAGTGTTGAGATTCACGTTCTCCAAGGAGAGCGGGCGATGGCCCAGGACAATAGAACGTTGGCCCGGTTTAGCTTGGCAGACATTCCTCCGGCACCACGGGGGGTTCCGCAGATTGAAGTTACCTTTGACATTGACGCCAACGGTATTGTGAACGTGTCGGCCAAGGACCTGGGGACGGGCAAGGAACAGCGGATCACCGTAACCGCGTCCACGCAACTCTCTAAGGACGAAGTCGAGAAATTGGTACGAGAGTCTCAAGAAAAGGCTCAGGAAGACCAAAAGGTTCGAGAGGCCGCTGAATTGAAGAACCGCGCGGAATCGTTGGCCTATGCAACGGAAAAAACCGTGCGGGATCTAGGAGATAAGGTTTCCGCATCGGATAAAGAAGCGGCGGAAACCGCAATTAAGTCGGTGCGAGATGCGATCGGTACCGCAGACCAAGAGGCCATTCAGAAAGCCGTCACGGAATTGGAAACGATTTCGCATCGGCTTGCGGAGCAACTGTACACGTCGACCCAATCCGGTGGCGACGCTTCACCGCCGCCTGGTGGCGAAGCCAACGATGATGTCATTGACGCAGATTTCCGCCCCACCGAATAGGGTAGGCGGTCAGGTCGGGACCAGGTGGGGAAACCTTCCTGGTCCTTGCCCTTGGGGGAGGTCACGATATGGCAGCACCAAAAGATTATTACAAAATCTTAGAAATTAGTGAGACCGCTGACGCTGCCACGATAAAGGCGGCCTATCGGAAGTTGGCCCGTAAATATCATCCCGATGTCAGCGGTAAAACGAGCGAAGAACGCTTTAAAGACATCAACGAGGCGCACGAGGTCCTCTCCAA
This sequence comes from Sulfobacillus sp., assembly GCA_027343695.1. GTDB lineage: Bacteria > Bacillota > Sulfobacillia > Sulfobacillales > Sulfobacillaceae > JAKADJ01. Next base: position 16,836 of record DAHWKJ010000030.1, read on the forward strand.
TCCTAAGAAACGGCAGGAATATGATCGATTGCGACGCAGTTTCGCCAATCGGAAAGCGCGTAGTCAGGGCCCCGGTTACCAACGTGTGTCTCACGAATGGGACGGATTTGACGTTGGCGACTTTGGAAGTATTTTTGACGATTTATTTTCGGGAAGTGGATCCACACGGACCCAACAGCGGCCAAAGCCTGAAACGCCCGAGGAGACCCTTGTCGTTACTTTGGAGCAGGTTGCCAGTGGAGCTACCGTGCCCATTACGGTGAGCCAGATTCGGCCTTGTGCCACCTGTCACGGAGCTGACCCGAATTGTTCTCGGTGTGGGGGTCTGGGTCAGACCATGGAGCCCCAAGGGTTTGAGGTGAAAGTCCCTCCCGGCGTCGAAGATGGCACGGTGCTGAGGGTTGGGTCTCATGCCCGACTTAAAATTCAGGTCGCTCCACACCCACGATTTCACCGCCAGCATAATGACCTGGTAGGGAAACTGATGGTGGCGGTACCAGTGGCAGCATGCGGGGGACAGGTCACGGTGAGTCCGTTGGTTGGTGAATCGGTTGCCCTGACTATTCCACCGCACACCAATCAAGGCAAGGTTCTCCGACTGCGAGGGATGGGTTTGCCAGACCGATCGGGTGCAACCCAAGGTGATCTGTTATTAGAGGTGACGCTGAGGTTCCCGGAACCCTTTACGGCAGAAGATGACCGATTGTATGAGGAATTGAAGGCATTGCATCTTGAAAGTGGGGGAGATGTTCATGCGCCTCGATAAACTAACCGTAAAATCTCAGGAAGCTCTTGAAGCGGCGCAAAATCATGCACGAAAATTAGGAAATCAAGCGATCGAACCAGAACATTTGCTTCTCGCGTTGCTTCAAGAACCGGACGGCGTGGTGCGTCCCTTGATTCAAAAGATGGGAGTGGCGGTCAATAACCTCGAAACGGCCGTCCAGACGGCGTTAGAGAAAATCCCAAAAGTCACCGGGACGCAAGTGGGGGCCTATTTGAGCCCGCAACTCACGGCGGTCGTCGAAGCGGCGGAAGCGGAAGCCGAAAACTTGCATGATGAATATGTCTCGACGGAACATCTCCTGGTGGCCTTGGGGGAGCAGGAGACGAATGTCGGGAAAATTCTTAAGGCGCACGGCGTACAGAAAGATGGTATTTTACGCGCATTGAAGGCAGTGCGCGGTTCAAGCCGCGTGACCGACCAGACGCCTGAAGAAAAATATCAAGCCCTGGAGAAATATGCGAAAGACCTGACTGACCTCGCACGCAAATCTAAGCTCGATCCCGTGATTGGTCGTGATGAGGAAATACGGCGCGTAATCCAGGTTCTATCGCGCCGTACCAAAAACAATCCGGTGTTGATTGGTGAGCCGGGTGTCGGTAAGACTGCTATCGTCGAAGGACTGGCTCAAAGAATCGTGGCGGGCGATGTCCCTCAAGGATTAAAGGATAAAAGGGTCTTGGCCCTTGACTTAGGATCCCTCATCGCGGGCAGCAAGTTTCGCGGGGAATTTGAAGATCGGCTGAAAGCGGTCCTCAAGGAAGTCCAGGCAGCCGAGGGCAACGTTGTTCTCTTCATCGATGAGCTCCATACCTTGGTCGGGGCCGGTAAAGCAGAAGGGGCAGTAGATGCGGCGAACCTCTTAAAACCGGCGCTGGCACGCGGTGAACTTCGGGCAGTGGGTGCCACCACGCTTGACGAATATCGCAGTTACATTGAAAAAGATGCTGCTCTTGAACGCCGATTTCAACCGGTTCACGTCGGGGAGCCATCGGTGGAGGATACCATTGCTATCCTGCGGGGCTTGAAGTCTCGCTATGAAGTGCATCATGGTGTACGCATCCGCGATGGGGCTTTGGTGGCCGCGGCTCGACTAAGTCATCGCTACATCACCGACCGATTTTTGCCGGATAAGGCTATTGATCTGATTGATGAGGCGGCGTCGCACTTGCGGGTAGAGATGGATAGTCTACCGGAAGCCTTGGATGAATTGGAGCGGCGCCGTATCCAACTAGAGATTGAACGCGAAGCTCTTGCAAAGGAAGATGATGCCGCGTCTAAAACGCGTTTGCAACAACTCGAGCAAGACTTGAGTAATGTCCGTGAACAACGCGACGGGCTCCTCGCTAAGTGGGAGCAGGAAAAGGCGTTAGTGGAAAAAGTGCATACGTTGCAAGCAAAGATTGAAGAAACTCAGGTGGCGGAAGCCCAGGCGGAACGTACCGGGGATCTCGCGCGCGCGGCAGAGTTGCGTTACGGGACACAACTTAGTTTGGCTCGAGAACTTAAGGCAGCTCAGGAAGCGGTGCAAGAATTAGACCAAGCGGGCCGGATGTTGCAGGAAGAAGTAACCGAACATGACATTGCCAGCGTGGTCGGGAAATGGACTGGGATCCCCGTCAGTCGTCTTTTAGAAGGAGAACGCAGCAAGCTGGTAGAGATGGAAGACCGATTGGGTGCTCGAGTTATTGGTCAACGTGATGCCATCCATGCGGTCTCGAATGCGGTGCGTCGTGCTCGCGCGGGACTATCCGATCCCCGCCGTCCCATGGGGTCTTTCTTGTTCGTAGGACCCACCGGTGTAGGGAAAACCGAACTGGCTAAGGCCCTGGCCGGCTTTCTGTTTGATGATGAAAACGCGCTGGTCCGAATCGACATGTCCGAATATATGGAACGCCATGCGGTGTCCCGATTGGTTGGGGCACCTCCCGGCTATGTCGGCTATGAAGAAGGGGGCCAGTTGACCGAGACTGTGCGCCGCCGTCCCTACGCGGTGGTACTTTTGGACGAAGTGGAAAAAGCGCATCCGGAGGTCTTCAACATCTTACTCCAAGTGCTCGATGATGGCCGGCTGACTGATGGGCAGGGCCACACGGTTGATTTTCGTAATACGGTCATCATTATGACCTCGAACCTTGGGAGCCAGGTAATCTTGGAAGAATCCGATCCAGAGCGTCGATCCGAACACATTGCGGGGATTTTGAAAGAGGCGTTTCGGCCGGAATTGCTTAACCGCATCGATGAAGTGATTACATTTTCTAGGCTAACAACGGACGACCTGCTTCGTATTGTCTCGTTACACGTGTCCGAGATGAATGAGAGGTTAGCAGAACGGGATCTGCGGGTTCAATTCACCGATGCGGCTAAAAAGTGGCTCGCTGAACGGGGATATGATGCGCAGTATGGAGCCCGTCCACTCCGTCGCTTGATTCAACGCATGGTCCAAGACCCGTTAGCCCTAAAACTGTTGTTGGGCGAGATTGTCCCCGGCCAGAATGTAACCGTCGATGTGAGAGAGGATGCGTTAGACTTTGTGGCCTCCGACCGGAACGATTAATGGGAAACAGATGAGCATGTTGGCGTGGCTCGGGACAGTCGGATGGAGGTCTTGACGTGAACTGGCGCCGATGGACAGGGATGGGAGTTCTCGCGCTGGCCTTTCTCTATGGGGGATTTTTAGTTGGCCGAGCGCTTCCCCACCACGGCCATGTCCCCGGCGAGGCAAGCCTGGCCCAAGGTCGGGCAGTGGCACCCGTGGGCTTGGGCCCGGGCGATATAGCGCCTAACTTTACTTTGGCCAGCACGACGGGCAAGCTGGTATCCTTAAAAAGCCTGCGGGGCCATCCCGTTTGGATAAATTTTTGGGCGACCTGGTGTCCGTGGTGCAAGAAAGAGATTCCGGAAATTGTTCGAGTTAAAAAGCACTATGGCCCGGCACTCGACGTGTATGGCATTGACGAGCAGCAAACAAAGAACGAAGTGGCCCGGTATATGGCGACTACGCATTTGAATTACCCGGTACTCCTGGACCAAAGTGGGTCTGTAGCCGGTACTTATGGGGTGCAGTACTATCCCACCTCGGTCTTTATTGGCCCGACTGGACACATTGTGGGGATTTATACGGGAGCCTTTTTGACGCGTGGCGCCCTCGATCCGTTTTTAAAGGCAATCATCCACCCGGGGTAGGGGGTGTCCCCAAAGACCGAGTTAGGTGACCCTGGGCCAGGACCATCGCATAAGGTACCAACTAGCGAGATACGTTATCGTCGCTAAAAATACACTCGCCAAGAGGACCAACACGTGGCTCCAGCCGTAATGAGGGGCTATTATTTGCCACCAGGAAATGGCGAGTACAGCAGGAACGGACGCCAGTGTAGGACGAACGAGCAACTGGCCCCATGAGGCACGGTATTGTGTAAGATTCGCGGTCGCCACCAGGTTTAAGACAAACGATAGGAAAAACCCCACAGCAAACGCCCAGGCAATGCCGGTAGCCCCAAATCCCGGTCGAGCTCCCAGTATCCATATGAGGGATACTTCCACGCCGCTTGCGATCAAGTCATTACGCATCGGGATAACGGTACGTCCCATTCCTCGTAAAATCCCGGCTAAGTTGATATCAAAATAGAGAAAGAATCCACCCGCGACTAATGGCACGAAGACATGGGGAGGGATTTGGGTATGGAAAAACAAATCATCTAGCTGGACTCCAATGGTGAGGAGCACGGCAGTTACCGGGACCGTGACCAATGTGGTGGCCTTCAAGCTGGATTCGGTATGGGTCCGGATTCGGGCCATGTCACCGCGGGCGTAGGCCTCGGCAATGACGGGAACCAGGTTTGTGGCGAGCGAAAGAGTCAGCGCTGTCGGGAAAAAGATCAGGGGGAGCGCCATACCGGTAAGTTGGCCAAAGTATTGAATTGCATGAAAGTGGGACATGCCCGAGGCAACGAGGCGCAATGGGATGACCGTGGCTTCGATCACGGCCACCAGGGACCCTAAGAGTCGCGTAAAGGTCACCGGCAAGGATAACCGGAGAATATCTCCGACCCGGATTGGGCGTCCCGCATCCGTGGTTTCTCGGGGTTGTTGGCGCCAATAGGCAGTGGCCAAGATGACCAAACTGACGGATTCTCCCACCGGAATCAAGATGACGGCCACTAGCGGAGCATGCGGAATCTGCTGCCCTAGGGCCGATAGAATACCGAGCATGATGACCACGCGAGCCAGTTGTTCTGCCACCTGGGACGCGGCGGGTACTTCGACTTGTTGTAAGCCGATAAAGTATCCCCGCAGGACCGACGAGAATGCCACCGCGAGTAGAGCTGGAGAAATGGCCCAGAGGAGGGGGACAAACCGTGCATCGTGGTACAACGTCAGCGCTAATGGGCGTGCCCATAGATAGATAATGAGCATGAGGGGAACACTAATGGCGAGTACAACAATCCACGCGAGTCGCATCAACGCCTTATTTTGACTCTTACCCTCGGCGACCATTTGCGATACCGCCATCGGCATTCCGGCGACGGACAGCGTGACTAGAGCAATATACAAAGGGAAAATCATTTGAAAGAAGCCGAGACCTTCGGCACCCAAAAACCGGGCGAGCAGCACACGATAGACGAGGCCGAGCCCTCGTGAGGCCAATGCTGCAGACGTTAGGGTTAAGGTTCCCCACCAGAGATTGCGTTTAGTGCGCATGGACATTCCCTCCGTGTCTAGACATATGTCTCGGGGCTGAGATTCTTGCCTCTAGATCCTAGGCCAGGCACTTTTGGTGGCGGGAATGAAATCTTCTATAATGGGAGCGGACGGGGGTGGGCGGCACGACAGGCCAGAGTGGCAAACAGTTTTGGTGGACTGCTATTCCGGGTGTGTTATGGATGTTGCTGAATATCCTCCATTCAGCGCCCCCCGAGTCGTTGGTATCCGGTGGCTATCCTGGGGTGTCCTATTATGCCTATAGCTTTCTTCACTATAGCTACTCTGACGTAGTCGCATTATACGGCGCGCGGCGGTTATTTTTACATATGATCCCCTACGTTCAGAACGTGATCGAGTACCCAGTGGGGATAGGCATATATATGTCCCTGATGGCTTATTTTCCGAGCTTTTGGGGGTATTTTATCGCATCAGATCTCGGCCTCATGCTTGCGTTTATCCTGACCCTCTATCCTCTGTACCGCGCACGTGGCATAAACGCTGCGCTCTGGCTCAGTTTGTCACCTCTCTTAGCGGTGTATGGGGTCCTCAACTGGGATCTTTTAGGGATTATGTGTTGGGCATGGGCAGTGCTTACCTTTGAACGCGGACGTTATCGGTGGGCTGGAATGTGGATCGGGATCGGGATCGCGGTGAAGTTCTTTCCGATTGTTATGGTTCCATATTTTTCTGCTTGGTTGTGGATGCACCGAAAGGACCAACTGAAAGGATTCTGCTTGGGACTGGGGATATCGGTCGGCGTCCTTAACCTCCCCTTTGCGATATTTGCTGAATCGGGTTGGTCTAACTTCTTTAGTTACAATAGTCATCGCCCCCCCGACCCCGGGCTCTATCAGTGGCTTATTCATGTGGGCGTCCTACACCTCAATAGCGTGGATATGGTGAGTGCCGGATTGACTTTAGGCGGGGGGATCGCCCTCCTCGCCCTGATGCTAAAATACCATTGGAATCCCGTGGGTGTTGTGGCCGCCGCCCTCACGTGGTGGTTTTTATGCAACAAAGTTTATAGTCCGCAATACATGCTCTGGGTTTATACCGCCATCCTATGGGCTGGGGTCGATGGGGGATTGCTGGTGGTGCTGAATCTTGCAGGGCTTCTCGACTTTTGGCTGGCCATGCGCTGGTTAGGGTTGGGGACCACCGGGAATCCATTGTTGCCGCGGTTTGTGCGAGGACCCGTCTTCCCCATCCTAGCCGGGCGAGACCTAAGTCTCCTGTTCGCTGCCGTTTTCACTGCGAATCGAAGCCGATTGCGGGTTGATACGGGACTTCCTTCAGAGATTCCTATCTCACCGCGTGAATAACGCTCACCCCCGACGCCACACGTAACTCCTAACGATTCCTCGGTAGGTCCGCCACATCGCGAGGCGGTGATATCCCGAATCTCGCGCACCTTCAGATGGTTGCGATATCATGGGCCTCTAGTCAGGTCGGGCTGAACGCAGAACCGCATGAGTTGGCACATCTAATAGGGAGCTCGCGCGATGGGTGGATCGGAAAGCCCTTGGTATAAAAGGCATGGAGTCTAGGGCATGCTATCCGGCAGCACAGCAGCAACCCAGGAGGAATTCATGCCTAGACCTACTACGAATTCGGCTTTTCGGCCCATTCAGGTCCGGACCGATATGGCGATTGAGGCCCGTGACATCGTGCGCGGGGAATCCCATGAGGAAATTCCCGGTGTCCGAGTGCGCGACCTCAGTGACCGCGGGGTCCAGATTACTGAGGTCGAAATCTACCAGGAGTCCGCTGAAAAATTGATGGGTAAGCCCCGAGGGCATTACATTACACTCGATGTTCCGACGTTTAAAGATCGGGATCCAGACCTCAAACAAGGGCTTATCGCCGTCATTGCGGATCAAATGAAGGCGCTGTTACCCCATGACCTAGACACCACCGTCTTGGTTGTAGGTCTCGGGAACTGGAATGCTACGCCCGATGCCCTGGGACCTCGCGTCGTGGATCGTCTTTTGGTCACGCGCCACCTCGCTGAGGTAGTACCTGAAGATATTAAAAAACGCATGCGTCCAGTAGCTGCCGTCGCCCCGGGGGTTTTGGGGACTACTGGCATCGAGACCTTAGATATTATTCGTGGGATCGTACGGGAAGTGCATCCGGATCTGGTTATTGCCATTGATGCCCTAGCCGCTCGGAATTTAGACCGGTTGGTAGGAAGCGTGCAGATTGCGGACACCGGAATTCATCCCGGTTCAGGGGTTGGGAATCGGCGCCAGGGCCTCACCGAGGAATCGTTAGGGGTTCCGGTTACGGCAATCGGCGTGTGCACCGTCGTCCAGTCGGTTAGCATCGCCCAAGAGGCTATCCATCTCTTAACGCAACAATTGGCCGATGATGTGACGTTCTATAAGATTCTTCAACAAATGGAACTTCCCGAGCAGAAGGGCTTAATTGATGAGGTGTTGGGGCCGCGCCTTGGGGATCTTATGGTAACTCCGAAAGAAATCGACGTCTTGATTAACGATATGGCCGAAGTATTGTCGGAGTCCTTAAACCGTGCATTGCAGCCTCGGCTCGACCGAAGCGAGTGGGCTTAGTCGATTTGTCCCCAATGGAAAGGCACCTGGTGAGGGGGGCGCGCAAGGCGAGTCTTGAGATCCGAACGTTCGAGGGTTTGTAATAGGAGGCTCAGCCAGTCAGTGGTTAGGGCGTCTCGGTGAAGAACCCATTCATAGGGTTCTTCGGTCAGGGCGCGAAAGGTTAGGCCCAAAGATACTGCCAAGCTTCCGAGACCAAGGCCACCGATGCCCTCATGGGTGAGAACATACCGGGTCAGGTCCTGGTAGCGGTCGAACGTTGGCCCTAGAATCGGATACTTCAATGCGTCTTTGGTCCGCTCAAATACAGCGCGTGCTTCGCTCCCAACTTCCCGCACCGCCCAACTCTTGGGCTCCGGTTGACCCGGATGCCAGAATATCCCTTCCTCCCATTGGAGATACCCCAAACGTGCTAGAGGTGGTCCCTGGTCAGAGTCCCAGACATTGTAGGCCTTTTGAGCGGGGTTATACCAGTGTGAGCCCGCAAGGTGCAAAAATCCTCGACGAAGCCTATCGACTGCAGCGGTGCTGGAAGTCGGGATGATCTCTATGGCATGTGTGGCGTGTTGATGTTCGAACGAGGATTTTAGCCACGAGAGGTACGGGTCGCAGCCTCCGATCAGGATGACGCGCGACGGATGCCGAGCTCCGGGGGTCGGCATCAATTGCCTGGCCTCGGCATCCCACCAGGCATCGATGTGACCCGCGTCGCCAGTAAGATAGTACGGCACCACCACGACTTGATCCGCGATTGTAGCCCATACGACCGGTAACGAGCCGATGGGTACAACGTCATTAAACCAGCGCCAGTTTTGAGGGTGCGGGGGCCTCCCGACTAGGGTATCTAAGGGGACCTGGAGAGCATCAGCCAGCGCTATGGCGAGATCTAAATGGATGCGGGTATGTCCATGTTCAATAGCGATAAGGGTTTGTCGCGACACCCCTACCATACTGGCGAGGTCAGACTGCGTCCAACCGAGGGCCCGGCGACGTTGCGCTACGGTAAGCCGGACTTCTGTGTTTTTCATGGGGTTTCCTCCTCTTGGGTGGGGGGCAGACGATAAGGAACCCATGGGGGATCGACCAGCCGGATATGGTTCGGTAACGAGGTGCCGATCAGTGCTGGGAGTCCTGGCCATCGCAGGCGTATATGGGGTTCCTCACAATGAAACACCCATTGCCGGACCGATGCTCCCACCCGGGCGGCCTGAAACGTCCCCTGGAGCGTGATTCCGGGCCCATGGTGGCTTTCCAGAGTCAGGCTCATGGGGTGTACCAGCCAATATCCACCCTGGGGGCAGGGGATACTGGCTACATAGCCGAAGAGTCTTGCGAATCCCGGAGTCGGAGGATTCCGATACACAGTAGCCGTCGGGTGGGGGCCTGACCTGAACCCCGGTTCCCGTAACGAGAGCGTGTCCGAAACGAGCCATAAGTCGTCCCAGTGGTGGCTTGAGAGGATGATTAAACGGTCGGGATGTACCGTGGTTATATACGTCCGTAAGGTCTCTAGGATGGTGAACCGGCGGCTGTCCTCGATTTGGGATAACGGTTCGTCAAGCACCAGGATCGGTCGCTCGGTCACCAACACGCGGAGCAGAGCAGCCCGTTGATATTGTCCTCCAGAGAGCTCACCAGGATAGCGATCCAATAGGGTCTCGGACAAGTCCAGAATTGGCGCCCAACGCAAAAGCGACTCAGGGTCTCCAAACCAGAGGACTTGCTGTCGGATGGTGTCGTGGGGAATCAGATGGGGATTTTGAGATAAGAACGCGACCTCTTTAGGATACTGCGCCGGGACTTGATCTAAGCCGATGATGTGGCGGAGCCACGTTGTCTTGCCGGCACCCGATGGGCCAAACACACCGTGAATCATTCCAGGCGAAAATTCACTCCACCGCGATAGCCTAATGGGATCGGTCATGGCGCCGCCTCCAATTCAGCCAGATGGGGACTGGAAGACCGACCACGAGCAGGATCGTGGACAAGGCGAGTGCGGATGGAAGACCGTAAGATTCCAGCGCGATCCAAATGGCAACGGGAAGCCCCGTTGGATGATAGGCTACGACGATGGGAGCCCCAAAAGCACCGGTAATGCGTGCCCAGGCCATGGCGGCGGCGACGATTACTCCACTTCGGGCCATGGGCCAGGTCACATGTCGGAAAACATCAATGAGGGATTTACCTAATACCCGTGCCTCTTCTTCGTAGGCGATTGGCATCGACCGGAAGGCGGCCCAAGCCGTCAGTAGAAAATAGGGGAATCCTTCGTATACTTCCGCTACGATCAAGCTGAAGAGCGATTGCGTTGGGGTAATCCCGAGATGACCCAAAAAACTCCCTACCGGTGTTGTGGGACCTAGCAGGAAGGCCAATACGAGTCCCAATACCAACGGCGGTAATAGTAAGGGAATGGCTAGGAGCGCTCCGATCCAGCCTTGCGAGGAGTCGGACAGCAGTCTGGCTAAAATCCATGCCGCTGGGGTCCCCAGTGCTACGATGAGGCCGAGAGACACGGCACCAGAAACGAGCGTGGTGACCAGCGCGCCTCGATTGCTGGCTTGATGCCATAAGACACTCAGGGTACCGAACCGGGTCTCGGCGACCAAGATTAGCGTCGGCAACAGTAAGAGCAGGATAAGAGCCAGGGCAAACCCTCGCGCGAATTGGCGACTCATCAACGTACGGTTACCCCGCGAGGCAGGGCGCGCGGATTCCCGACAACGTATGGCGTAAAGGTATGATACCCCATCTGTCTCCAAATTTTTTGGCCGGTGGCTCCCGTTATGAAATTCAGAAAACGTAGTGCCGCCCGACCCGGGGGATTATGGGTTAAGGTGACGTCAATTAATAGCGGGGCTCCGGTGACCTTTGAACCGTTGAGGCGGAGGCTTGTCGTAGCGTATGTACGCGCATCACGGAGGGAACCGAAATTTAATGATGCGGGGAGCGCAATATATGGGAGGTGACGTTGTAACGCTTCAGACAAAAATGCGCTGGATGCGTCGAGCCCACCCGACTGCAAATTTGTGAGGATGCCCTCTTCGGAGTAAATTTCTTTAGATTGGGCCGGAGACCCACCCAGTATGCGGGACACATCGTGGGCCGGCAAATGATATCTTTTTACAGCTAATTGGATCATTTCAGCAAACGCTTGGCCTTGGGGATCGGTCACCGGGTTCGTGCGACCCAGCTTAAACTTGGGGTTGAGCATCAAGGAAAATAGATCAACTAACGGGGCTTGGTGGATACGGATCGCATTAAGAGTTTTGGCAAAAGGTGAGGTCTGACTATACGCAACGACTAATGGGCTACTTGCCACGGCTACGGCCCATGTTTTGGAAGCCGCGGGTTGGATGACCGCAATGGGCGCGAGACCGATACTTTCAAAGACGTCGGCGTTGATGGTGTGGGAAGCCAGTTCATGAGCCAATCCAAACGCTCCCCCACCCCGTCCGGAGTAGCGGACTCCGGTCGATTTATAGAACGCGGGCCCGAGACTCTGTTGGTTCACCAACTGCAAAGATCCAGCATAGGCGACGGTTACGAGGGCAGGTTTCGACGAGTTGGACGTGCCGCACCCACTAGCGATGACCAGTAAAGTGCTCGCGGCGAGAACAGACACGACCCGGTTCCCACGATTCATGGACTGTCCTCCAGTAAAGTGTAGATTACAATAAGTAAATCATACTGAACTTCCAGGGGCAATAAAAAATGGACGGCATTGCCGTCCATTTTTACGTTCGGTGCGACTCTCATGTAGGAGACCTGAGAAGAAGTTTACCGACCACGACCGGCCAGGTTTTGTTCGGCCATCTCGATCATCTTGCGTACCATGTGACCTCCCACAGCTCCGCACTGACGGGCAGGGACATCACCCCAGTAGCCATCATCCACGCCTTGCAGACCTAACTCGTGGGCAATTTCGTACTTGAATTGATCGAGGGCTTTTTGAGCACCTTGCACCAATGCGCGGTTGCCCGTGTTGCTTCCTCGTGCCATCTATCTCACCTCCTCGTTACTGAAGTAACGTTAGTATGACCATGGCCACTAGATTTAACCTAGAAAGGTTTGGATCATTGTTTGCGTCCTGATCCCGATCGGTTAACGAGGGTGTTTTCCGCCATTTCAATCATCTGCCTAACCATGTTGCCACCGACTGCTCCACATTGGCGTGCAGAAATATCGCCCCAATAGTGGTCGGTCGGGATGTTGACGCCAATATCCCGGGCCACTTCATACTTAAATTGATCCAGAGCTTGGCGCGTATCTCCCGACGCGTCGTGAGTATGCGTATTTCGTAAGGACATCTGGTTCACCTCCAATATGTTGGAATAGGGATAGTATTCCGTGGACAATTTTCAATACTCTGGAAACGATTGGATCGATAAGAAAAACCTCAGGATAGTTTGTCCCGCGAAGATCTCTTGCTAGGATTCGCAAACGCTCGAGATTTTCCTTGAGAGCCATTCCCGCCGCCACGCATTTTTTTGGGCAACATCTTCTGTTCGTTAATAAGAAACCAGGACAAGATTCCGGTGGCTAATGCGAGTCCGGAGGCACCCCAAAAGACGGTGTACTTGTGGGTCATTGCCATGGCAAAGAGTGGGGGACCGAGAGCTACACCAAAGAAACGGACACTTCCGTACAAACTGGTGACCACCCCGCGTTCTTTGGCACTGGTGGCGCTGGTTACTAACGTATTGATAGCAGGCAGCACAGCCCCGGTCCCGATGCCTTGAAATGCTAAGATAGCCAGAGCTAGCCATGGGGTTTTCGTGGCGAAAAACGGTTCGACGGCCATCGCTAAGGCAATAACAATGAGGCCCCCGACGACAATGGGTCGCGACCATTGAGCGAGCCTTTTTTGGAGGAGAGTCCCCGAGACAAATGACGTAATCGCTGATGCCAGGACGGGAATCGCGATCAGAAGTCCTCGCGTAAACTCACCATAGCCAAAGGTCTTTTCGAGGATATCCGCTAAATAGCTAAGGACACCAAACAGGATAAAAAGAACCACCGCACCGCCCAAAAAGGTGGCGACAATGGATCCGGCTTTTTCGGATAGGGTCTGGGTGAGCCCGGCCCAATATTGCTTGAGCCCACCTTGAGCATGGAGATTTTTGGGGTCTTTGATAACAAACCATACGAGGGCCGCGATGGGGAATGATAAGAGCCCATATACGAAGAATGGGGCAAACCAGATCAGGAGCGCGATGGCGGACCCGGCAATGGGAGAAACCACTTTACCGAATCCATTGGAGGCCTCTAAGATGCCTAAGGCACCTGCTCGGGATTTGCCTTGGAACATGTCTCCGGCCACGGCCATCGCTAGTTGATAGGTACCACCGGCCCCAATCCCCTGCAGTAGACGAAATCCCATGATGAAGGGGAAAGGGTGGGGGAGGAACCATGACGAGGCCCCGGCTCCCAGCCCGCCAATCCCATAGACTAGCAACGCCGGTACCATGATGACCTTACGGCCGATCCGGTCCGATAAAGCGCCGGCAAAGGGGATGATGATGCCCGCCGGAATCGAGAAGACGGTGATGATTAACCCGACTTGAAAGAGGGATAGGTGCATGACCTTCATCATCTTCGGCAAAACCGGAATGAGCATGGAATTACCGAGTACCATGATAAAGGGCACCGTGCATAAGACGGCTAACTTAAGTCTCTGTCCGTCATGTGATGCATCAGAGGGTGCGCCCTGTTCAGCCATAAACCATGCCTCCATTCCAAAATTCGTGACACGGTATTAACCTGTCCGTTTTTGTGCACCCAATGCACAAAATATTAGCCGTCACCTCCAACAACTGGGTTGAATATTGTGGCTAAGAAGTTGAGGATATGGAGGCGAAACCTGTGACGAGCGACGACAACAAGGCGTGGCTGGACATTTTAGATTTCCCAATTCTGGACCGTACCACCAAACCGCGTACCCGCGGCATCACCATGGTCATTGATAAAGGTCTTGGTCTCACAGACACCCGCGATTTAATGGAACTCGCTTCGGATTACGTAGATTCTTTAAAACTCACCTTTGGTACCTCTGCCTTTTATCACACCAGGCTATTGCGCCAAAAGATTGAGCTAGTAAAATCCTACGGCGTAGACATCTATCCGGGCGGGACATTTTTGGAATTAGCACTGCTTCAGGGGCGCCTCATCGAATTCTTAGACCGGGCCCGCGAGTTGGGATTTACGGGGATCGAGATTTCTGACGGCACGATTAATTTAGACCCAGAAACACGCTACAATACCATCAAATTGGCGAGGGTTTACGGATTTGAATTAGTGGTGAGTGAGGTGGGTAAAAAGGACCCTCGAGACACGATTCCAGACCTGCTTTTATGGGATCAAGTGCAACAAGACTTGGAAGCGGGATCCGATATTGTGATCGTTGAAGGTCGCGAGAGTGGTCAAGGCGTGGTGATTTACGATGACCAAGGTGAGGTCCTGGAAGACGAGTTGGAACAAATGGTAAGCCACTTGAAAGAGCCTCATCGCGTTTTGTGGGAAGCGCCGCGAAAACACCAACAACAGGAGCTGATTCTGAGGTTTGGTCCCAATGTCAATCTTGGTAATGTGGAGCCGAATGACGTCCTTGCCTTAGAAGCTTTGCGAGTGGGATTGCGAGGAGATACCTTGCGCCAGTACTATGTGAGTAGTGGTGTACCCGCTCCGATCAAGTGGCCGCCACCGTTGATTCTTAAAGGAGGTGATTTGAGCGATTGATGTGGTCTTTCGGTGGGAGGATGTAGGAGATCGGATCCAGGATCAAGCGGTCTTAGTGATTGATACGCTGCGGGCGACGACGACGATGGTGGGGTTTTTTGAAATGGGTGCGGGTCGGGTGTTCGCGTGTCCAACTGTCGAGGAGGCTTTCGTTCGTCGATCATCGTTGCCGTCCGCAATTTTGGGTGGGGAGCGGGAGAATAAGGCGCCTCGGGGTTTTGACGCCGGCAACTCCATCTTTGAGTATTCTGACCAAATGATTGGGGGTCGCTCCGTCATATTCACCACAACTAACGGCACGCGAGCCATCGGAGCCGTTGCCCAAAAGGCATCGTGGGTGGGTTTGGCGTGTTTGCGTAATCGTAGGGCCGCGGGAAATGCTCAACAACGACAATCCGATAGCGCTCTGGTCGTGTGTGCTGGGACCCAAGGCACTACGGCGTGGGAAGACACCTTGACGGCCGGCGCCGTCGTCGATACCTGGCCGCGCGACACCTGGACGGACGGGGCACTCGTCGCATGGACGGTATTTCATGCGTATCAAGAAGACCTCTTGGCAGGGCTATGGGCTTCTCGGCATGCAAAAGTCCTTCAAGACGCAGGGTTGAGCCGAGACATTGAATATGCCTCAAAGCTTGACGCCACATGCATCGTCCCGGTGCTGGACGCCCAGGAGTGGTTCGTCAAGGGCTAATGGTAAGCTTCGCGGTGCGACCGACCCCGTACGGGGTCGGTCTTTTTATGGCCGGGCCTTCATAAGTATTCCCGTCGGACCCTAGACACCGGAGGATGACATGCTAAACAACGCCACGATTGGACTCTTAGTGTTGCTGCTTTTGGGGATTTGGGCGCGCTCGAACCTCGTGGCGGCGGCAGCGGCTATTTTGCTGGTGATACGATTCACGCGCCTGTTTTTTTTATTTCCTGTACTCGAGCGACGCGGCGTGGAACTCGGGCTCTTGTTTCTTACGCTCGCGATGCTGGTGCCTTTTGCTTTGGGTAAAGTCACCATGAGAGACATTGCCAAGGGATTGCTGACGGTGCCGGGAATTCTCGCTGTAATTGGGGGGGCCGTGGCCACTCATTTGAATGGCCGTGGGCTGCATCTGTTGGCGGACCATAGTTATTTGATGATTAGCCTTATTGTGGGATCAATCCTCGGGATTGTGGTGTGGGGGGGCATCCCGGTGGGGCCCTTGATGGCGGCGGGGGTTACTTACCTGATGCTTCAAGTGATTGACGTAGTGGGGCGCCACTTTCATTAATGATGCGGACAGGAGGGCAAAGGGCGTGTCGAGTGACTTATATTTACGCGGCATGGTGGTGATTCGTTTCCTGTCGGCCATGCTCGAACTCACGGGAGCTTTTCTGATGTGGCGATTTAATCGGATTGAGATGGCAGTGCGGATCAATAGCTTTTTAGGGCTTGTCGGTCCGATTATTCTGACCACTACCATGCTACTGGGCATTGCTGGCCTGGCGGCAACGAAAGTTCCGTTAGGAAAAATCTTATGGATTGGAGGCGGGGTTGCCCTGATTCTTTGGGGGACCACGCGGTGACAGGGTTCTGGGTAATTTCCGTCAGGAATTGGCGACGGCGCTGGAGGCTTGGACTGGCTCTACTGTTAATGTTGCTGTTTTTGCCTGTCGAAATCCAGTCTTCACCCCCAGCCCGAGGTGGCCACGAGCCCGGGGTGACATGGTACGTAAAAACTCCCCAACGCTTAGTGGCGCTTACCTTCGATGATGGACCGAGTCCTTGGACGCCCCGTATTTTGGCTGTGTTGAAAGCCTTCGGCGATTCCGCAACATTCTTTGTGCTAGGTTCCCAGGCCATCAAGTATCCCGCCATCATTCGGCGTGAAGTATGGCTCGGTATGGAGGTTGGGAACCACACCTACGGCCACATCAATCTTACGCACCACTCGATTTCCGAAGACTACTGGGACCTTACTCAGACCAATCGCGTGGTAAGTCGCATCACGGGCAGTCCACTGTCCGTAATGCGACCACCCTATGGCGCGTACAACACTATCACCTTACGCGCTGCTGCCCGGGCTGGATTACACGTCATCCTATGGTCGTGGACCGAAAACTCTAAAAATTGGAAGAACCCGGGGGTTGCGGAGATTGTAGCGAATGTCATGCGTCACTTACAACCAGGCGACATCGTTCTATTTCATGACGCGGGGAAAAATCTCGGACCAACGCTTCGAGCGTTACCCATCATTCTGAAAGATCTAAGGGCGCTGGGATATCGATGCGTGACCGTGTCGGAACTCATGCAGGTGCACTAGAGGATTGCACAATGGTATACTGGCCACAATGGTAGCCATCAATCCAATTGTTGGAGGTTGGACCAATTCGTATCGTCGGAGGACAAGCTTCAGGTCGACGCTTGATCGCACCTAAAAGTCAAAGAACCCGCCCCACCGGTGAGCCTGTCCGGGAGGCCCTCTTTAACATGCTTGGTTCGCGGGTTGTAGGTGCGCGGATTCTGGATCTGTATGCGGGCAGCGGGGCATTGGGTCTCGAGGCGTTGTCCAGAGGCGCGGCCGAGGCGGTTTTGGTTGAAGTGAACGGCGAAGCGATTCGGGCTATCGGCCACAATATCAGAGAACTCGAGTTTCAAGACCGTGCCGTGTTAAAAAAGATGACGGTGGAGCGTTTTTTGGAGGAAGCCATTGTTCATGGAGGGCGATTTTCTGTAATTTTTTGCGATCCACCGTGGGCCCATGGCCTGTCAGAGGCCGTGCGTCGCACTCTTTATTGCTTAGTCGAAACCGAGGGACTAGTGCTGGTGGAGCACCAAAAGTCCGATGCGCCTCCGCTGTTAACACAACTAACCCCCACGCGTGATCGGGCGTGGGGTGATACCCGGGTCACGTGGTACCAAGCCATCGCGAAAGGGGACCTCATATGAACACAATACGGGCACTTTATCCTGGATCTTTTGATCCGATTCATAACGGGCACCTGGATGTCATTGAGCGGGCTGTTCGAACTTATGGGGAACTCACCGTGACAGTTTTTGTAAACTCGTCGAAAAGCCCCCTATTCGAGGCTGAGGAACGAGTGGAGCTGGTTCATGAGGCCACCAGGCATCTGCCTGGAATTGTAGTCGAGCAAAGTCGCGACCTCTTGGTTCGTTATGCGATGAGCCGCGGTATCGATGTGGTCATTCGTGGTCTGCGGGCAGTGCTCGACTTTGATTATGAGTTCCAAATTGCTCTTATGAATCGAAAAATGGCTCCCGATATTGAAACCATTTTCATGCTGACTAGTGAACATCACGCCTACTTGAGCTCTACGCTAGTTAAGGAACTGGCTCGATATGGAGCAGATGTTCATGGGTTAGTGCCTGAACCTGTGAAGGTGGCTCTAACCAAAAAATTTGCGCACACTAAGGGAGATTACTATGACAAACCAACCTCTGGCCTCTGATTTGGCGGTGCTCTTGGACCATGTGGACCAGTTGATTGTAGAAGCACCGCGGCTCCTCTGGACCGGAAAAATCCTGGTGGATAGTAATGAACTAGCGACCCTCCTCAGTCAAATCCGACATGCACTACCTGAGGAGGTTCGCCAAGCGCAATGGGTTATCGCGGAGCGCGACCGCGTCTTGCAAGATGCGCAAGATCAAGCACAGGCTATGAAAGTTGAAGCCGAAGAATCTGTAATGCGTCAGGCTGAATCGTCCGAAATAGTTCATAAGGCACGCGAACGGGCTCTTGAATTGGCAGAGCAGGCACGGCAAACGGCGCGCGAAATTCACCAGGGAGCACGAACCTATGCCGATGAGATCCTCGCCCGACTAGAATCGGAACTCCAACAAGTGCTGGAGGATCTGAAGGCCAATCGGGCGGAGTTGCGGAACGAGAAGGCTTAAGGGAATACAAAGTGCCATCGCCCAGACTGCTTGGGCCATTCGGGCCCGGACAATACGAAGCCAGGACAGGCCCCGATGATGTGCGTAGAGGGCAAGCGGGACAAGGCAGACCAGACCATTAAATGCGAGGGCGCCTAAGCCGATTAACGTGGGAACGCGTGATGACCCGGTGGGTTCGATCCAGAGCTGATACAGCCAGTGTGCGGAGGGATCTTGCAGCACCCGAGCCAAGGTCAACTCCGCCAACAGGATGGTGGCCCAGTTCATGGCGTCTAGGCTTGCCGAGCGGAATCTTAGGGGAGCGAGGTGGATGGGTTGAGGGACTTTTGGGACGGAACGGGTGGTGGCCCACGCGGATAAGACGAGTGCTCCATCCACCCAGATTCCAATCCAAAGATGGCCAAAGAGCCACGGATTATATAAATTGGCCCATGTCAGAGCACGGTACGTGGTTTCAGCGGGGAGATCTTTGGCTGCTTGGTCGAGAATTCGAGTGGCGCCGACAATGGGCCAGGATGCTAAACTTCGCAGGACTCCAGCATGGGTCCCTTTTAGGCCTATACTGTGGATGATGAGTTCTGCGGCCAATACCGAGGGAAATACCAAAGGGACCACCTGTGTCCACCAATCGTGTAGAATGGCGGGGAATAGGTGACCAAAATGTGGTGCGGCGCTGTACAGGGCCAGGGTACCCCA
This sequence comes from Sulfobacillus sp., assembly GCA_027343695.1. GTDB lineage: Bacteria > Bacillota > Sulfobacillia > Sulfobacillales > Sulfobacillaceae > JAKADJ01. The sequence goes on from DAHWKJ010000030.1 coordinate 36,220, forward strand.
AGCGATGGCGAGTGCCATCAGCGACCACGATCCATATAATTTTGCCTGTGCGTGACGACGCATGACACCGCCTCCAATGGTTGAGGTCTAGTACAAGATATGCGGGGGATAGGCTAAGAGGCTATATTAAGGACATGAACCTCGTGGTTTAAGACATACACTGAAAGGGACCCGGAGGTTGGTTGAGATGGCACACAAAGGTGTGGTACTGGCGCTGTCTTCGGGCGGAGCCCGAGGATTCGCCCATATAGGGGTGTTAAAGACGCTGGACCGTTTCCACATTCCGATCGCTGGGATTGCAGGGTCTAGTATGGGCGGGCTTGTTGGCGGCCTCTACTGTGCTGGTTATACGGGAAGTATGATACAAGAAGTGGCGCTGGCTATCCGGCGTACCGATTGGATTGATTTTTCGTTGTCTAAAATGGGTCTCTTAGCGGGCAAGAAGCTTGAGTCACTCCTGATGAAATGGACTCACGGGTGTCAATTTGAGGATTGCTCGCCTCCGCTCAAAGTAGTCGCGGTGGACATTGAAACGGGCCAACCCGTTTTGATCGAAACAGGGCGATTATCTGAAGGCATCCGAGCGACCGTGTCGATTCCCGGGATATTTAGCCCCGTTGTTCGTAATCGGCACATTCTGGTAGATGGAGGCGTTTTGAACCGTGTGCCTGTTGATGTCGCGCGCTTGTTTGGTGAGTTTCCGGTTGTCGCCGTCGATGTGGGAGTGGAGTTAGCGCCTAAAGTTGGATCCATGTTCGATGTCCTTTTTCAAACGTTTGACCTGATGGCTCATCAATTGAAGCGATTCCAACCGGTTCACGCCGATCTGGTGATTGAGCCACAACTGCAACTAACTCGGGAAGCGCATTTTAGCAAAATTCCGGAGATGATTCAGGCGGGCGAAACCGCAACGGAACAAGTGATCAGTCGGATTCGTGACTTACTGGTCTAAATGAGTGGGAAGTCAGGAAAGGGGGGGCTCGTGATTAAGTCAAAACGTAGCCTAGGTAAGTCTCTCATATGGATATTGGCGGGGCTCATCGCGGTGGGAGTGGTCTTATGGTTTGTTCCTACCAACTATGTAGCCATTGCTCCCGGAATTACTGGCGACTTGTCGCAGATGGTCAATGTCAAAGATGGGCACACGCCAGGGACTGGTAAGCTGTTGATGGTCGCGGTCGAGATTGGGAAATTGAATGAACTGCTCTATTTAGGCGCACGGCTAGATTCTAACGTGCATGTTTTAACCAACCAAGCTGCCATGGGCGGTCTTAACATGCAACAGTACGAACAATTAAATTTCTCTATGATGTCGACCAGTAAACTCTCGGCCGAAGTAGCTGGCGAAAAACTGGCGGGGTTACCTGCTTCGGTGACCGCTGTCCCAGGGGCCCAAGTGCAGGCTGTGCTTAAGTCGGGCAATGCCTATGGTAAATTGAAACCAGGGGACCTCATAGTCGGTGTCGGCTCATACAAAGTGACATCACCCGCCGAATTGCCTGCCTTGCTCAAGCAGCACTTCAAATTCGGTCAAATCGTACCCTTTACGGTCATCCGGAATGGCGTTCATGTGCTGGTGCCGGTCAAAACCATGCATTTAGCCAATGATCCAGCGCCGGCGATTGGAATTGTCATTGGCCAACAACTTCAGTGGCATATTCCTCGTTCGGTCACCATTAAGAGCCAGGGGATTGGGGGGCCTAGTGCGGGGATGATGTTTGCGCTCGAAATTTATGATCAGATCACGGGGCACAATCTAGCCGGGGGGCGGACTGTGGCTGGTACCGGGGAAATCTACCCCAACGGCACGGTGGGTCCGATCGGAGGCGTTCAACAAAAAGTGATTACGGTGCACAGAGCGGGTGCAACGGTCTTTCTCTGCCCAGCTCAAAATTTTGCGCGGGCCGAGGCCATGGCGCGGGCAAAAGGCTATCACATGAAAATATACCCGGTGAGTACCCTGGCGCAGGCCTTGAAGGATATAGAAATCGGTGGATCTGGTGGGAATGCCTAGGTTATTTGTGGGTTTAGCGGACATACTACATCCTAGACTGCGAGGGAGGGGTTTGTCTTGGCTAATCAGGGAAGTAATAGAGGGACCCAGACCAATCTGAGGAACATTATTCAGCAAGAAATGGAACAAATGCAGCGGCAAGGTGGTGCAAACGTTGCGGGTAGCGGATCCTCTTCACAGGACGAGGATTTGCGCCAATTGGTGCGCGAAGAACTCCATGCCATGAAGGCGAACGGGGCCAACTCGAAAGTCCAGTCGGGACCGCGTAGCACCGTCCAGAGCGGCCAAGCTGGCAAGGCGGCGGGAGGCACGTCGAGTCCCCGGGGTAACCCTTCGGGCTCTACGGGCAGTTCCTCCTCGCCAAATGGTGGCGCGGGATCTAAATCTAGTGCCTCAACGGTGGGTGAATCGTCGTCGAGCCAACATAAGAAAAAGGCTAAAGTGCAGCCTAAGATGAATGCCAATAACAGTCAAACCGTAGCGCAAGTCCTGACCCAGGCACAATATGAGCTCAGTCAAGAATTGGAGGCTAACCTCAAAAAGCTTCGCAGTGTGATTCAACAGAGTGAGGAAATTGCCAAAAAAATCGAACTGGTCTTAGGCCGCGGAGAGCAAGGAAGCGGAACCAAGGAATGAAGAGCCGCGCGTTACTTATCCGCCAAGGCCGGGTGTTTGCCCCCGAACCGCTAGGAATACAGGACGTGTTGATTATCAACGAAGATATCGTAGCAATCGGTTCGCATCTGGAAATTCCGTCCTGGTGTGATGGAACGGAAATTTCGGCCAAGGGCCACCTCGTGTTTCCGGGGTTCGTTGATCAGCACGTGCACTTGGCAGGCGGCGGAGGTGAGGGGGGGCCGCAATTTCGGACTCCAGAAATTTCTCTGACAGCCTTGACTGTAGCCGGAGTGACGACCGCGGTAGGAGTGCTTGGCACCGATGGGACCACGCGCAGTGTTTCGGGACTGCTGGCCACAGCTCGGGGCCTCGAAGCCGAAGGGCTTTCGACCTTGATTTATACCGGCGCTTACGAGGTCCCCACTCGGACCATTACCGACAATCCGCGCAATGATGTGGTGTTGATTGATAAGGTGATTGGCATCGGGGAAATCGCAGTCAGCGACCATCGGGGGAGTCATCCTAGTGACCGGGTCTTGGCGCAATTGGCCTCCGAAGCGCGCGTGGGGGGCCTGTTATCGGGCAAGGCGGGCGTGTTACATTTGCATCTCGGAAGTGGTCCCCGAAAACTACAGCCCGTGTATGAAGTCTTAGGGATGGCCGATCTTCCCATTGAGACCTTTGTGCCGACCCATCTGAACCGCAATCGTGCACTCCTAGAGGATGCCGTGAACTTGGGTCAACGCGGCGGCTGGCTGGATCTGACTGCCGGAATTGTGCCGACATCCGAGGATCCGGACGCGGTGGATCCCGCTGCGGCGATGATCTTTTTGAAGGAACACGGAGTTCTCTGGAATCATATCAGCTTTAGCTCGGACGCCCAGGGGTCGGCACCGACTTTCGATGCTCAAGGCCACCTGGTAAAAATGGCTATGGGGTCCGCCACCACGATGTGGCTGGCCGTTCTTGGATTAGTAAAGCGAGGAATTCCATGGGACCAAGCCATAGCACCTGTGACATCAACGCCGGCAACCATATTGAAGCTGCCTCGGGTGGGGCGTCTTCGCCCCGGGGCAATCGGTCATGTTGTCATGATTTACGATGAGACAATTGCCAAGGTGGTGTCCAAGGGACGGCTGATGGTAGAAGATGCCCGCCCGATTGTTTTTGGAACTTACGAACAGGAACCCGTCCGATGATATATTGGCCCTGGCGATCTCCTTGGAAACGCTATCGGGAAATCGCCAAAATACTGGCTCAACATGGATTTGTCATGGCAATCGACAAAATTGGACTCTCACGCCATCTATCGCTGAAAGAACGTTGGCTTCAGAGCCGTGTCCCTGACGATGATGCGGATTGGACCGAGCGCATCGGGTTGGTACTGGCGGCCTTAGGACCGACCTACGTGAAACTCGGACAACTCGCATCGACCCGCACGGATTTGTTGCCAGAAAAGTTAGTCCGCGCGCTTGAGCGCCTCCAAAGCGATGTGCCACCATTCGGCTTTGATGCGGTGATCAAGACATTGGAGACCGCATGGGGGCGTCCAATGGCGGAGGTGTTGGGATATATTAACCCACAGCCGTTGGCTGCTGCGTCCTTGGGGCAAGTCCACCAAGGGCGGTTAATAAGTGGAGAACGCGTGGTGATTAAAGTCCGTAGGCCCGATGTGGTACCCAAAACCGAATCCGATCTGAGAATTCTTAAGGGATTAGGGGATCTCGTTCAACGCCGGACGGATTGGGCCGAACAGTATCAAATCCCGACGCTGATCGCGGAATTGTCCCGCACCTTGCGAGAAGAACTGAATTTTAGCCAAGAAGCGAAATACACGGATCGTGCGTGGAAAGCCTATAACGGTCGGCGGCATATGCGGATCCCGCGTGTGCTGTGGGAGTGGACACGGCCCGATGTGTTGGTGATGGAGGAATTTACCGGGCTCAAGATAACGGAGTCTCTCAAACGTTCGCCACCGCCCCTCGCCAAGAGAGAAATGGCTCAGCGTTTCGTGGGAGCCATCTACTACCAGATTTTTATTGAAGGGTTTTTTCACGCCGATCCTCATCCCGGAAACGTCCATATCGACGCAGAAGGTCGGATCATGTTTTTAGACTGGGGTTTGGTGGGGCTCTTGTCCGCTGAGATGCGTCGCCATTCGGTGGCCTTGATCTTAGGCCTGTCCCAAGGACGTCCGACCCGGATTGTTGATGCCCTATTGGATCTCGGGGCGGTAGAAGGAAACATTGACCGGGGCCCTCTGATTCAGGACGTGGAACAACTTCGACGACGTTATTATGAAAGCGAACTGGATGACTTTAACTTAGGGCAGGCCTTTGGGGACATTTTGGCCCTGGCACAAAACTATCATATCCGCATTCCGACCGAGTATGCGCTGTTAGCCAAGACGGCGATGACCGTGGATGGCGTGGTCCGTCATATCGATCCACATACCTCATTAGTGGAACTAGGTAAGGCCTTTGGTCCGGAGTTGCTATTGAGTCGATTGGAGCCCGGGGCTTGGATACCTGGCGTCTCAGACGTTATTCATGACTGGTCCCGTACGGTGTCCGCGCTACCGGGGGAACTCACTCAAGCGTTGGCCACGCTCAGTCGCGGAGAAGTTCGCATCGTTTTGGAAAATAAGCATTTGGACAAGGTTTTGGGCCATTGGGAGCGGCTCGTCAATCGCGTGGCGCTTTCTTTCTTATTGGCGGCCCTGATTATCGGATCAGGGTTAGTCGTGCATCGCGACCACTTGGACCATATGGCACGGTTTCCCTTTGGTGAATATGCATTTATTGCCGCGTCCTTGATGGGTCTATGGGTAATTATCGGGGCAATGCGGCGGGGAAAACTGTAAACGTCCGGGGAGATCCGTAGCCGATCTGTGGTTGACAATCTCGTTGGGAAATCAGTATAATAGCAACAGTTTTGCGAGGTGGAATGATGGACGTAAGGGTTTCTGACGTCAAGAAGTGGGCAGGCCGAGAAGAAGTTCAGGAATTAGATGATGCGTGGCCGTCACTCGCGCAAGAACGCGTGGACTTTCCCTTATTGGACTCGGCTCACATTGAAGTGAAGGTTCGCAACACGGGCGGCGCTTTGATCGTGGAGTTTTCTGGCGTGGCCAACGTCGAGGCTCAGTGCTCTCGATGTCTTGAAGAGTTTGTGTTGCCGATTTCTTTTCGGATGACAGAAGAATTTCGAGAAGAACCGGGCGGAGACGATCCCACACTGGATTATTATCGGTTTGTAGGGGATAAAATCGAATTGGATCGTTTCATTGCCGATGCGGTAGGGGTCAATGTTCCATTGGCGCCAATATGCCGGGAGGATTGCATGGGGTTATGCGCGCAATGCGGAGCGAATCTAAATGTTAGCGCATGTACGTGCCGCCCTACGCTCGATGAACGATGGGCCGTGTTGGAGAGGCTGGCACACGAACCGGATTAGAAATAGTAGGAGGGATTCACATGGCAGTTCCTAAGCGCAAAACACCCAAATCTCGGACCCGCACGCGGCGTTCCACATGGAAACTTACGGCACCTCAGTGGATAGAGTGCTCGCGGTGTCACGGGGACCGAATGCCCCATCATGTTTGCCCTCATTGTGGTTTTTATGATGGTCGCATTGTCGTAAACCACGACGCGTAAATATTCCATGGGATTTTTCCATGGAATTTTTTTGATCCAAATTTATTACCGGGTGATATCATTTAGTGTTAAGTATGGAGGTGAATTCCTGTGCCGCATCTTACCCGAATGGAACGGCAACGCCAGTTGCGTGAGTTAGTGGCACATAATCCCCTTCAAACCGATGATGAACTGGCCCAACACTTTGGTGTGAGTGTTCCTACGATACGCTTGGACCGATTGCATTTAGGGATTCCTGAATTACGGCTCCGATCTGAAGGCATCGCACGAAGAACGGTGAGCCAAGCTTCCGGATTGCAGCGACCAGACATGGTCGGGGAGCTACTTGACCTCGACGTCGGGAAACGGGGTCGGTCGATTTTGGACACGGATCCGTCAATGGGATTAGCGAGGAGCGGGGTATTGAGAGGGCATTACCTCTTTGCTCAAGCGGACTCACTAGCGATGGCCGTCGTGGATGGTGATGTGGTCCTCACCGGTTTAGCTAATGCCAAATTCAAGCAGCCGGTTATGGCGGGTGAACAAATAATGGCCCATGCGGAAGTATTACGGAGCACGGGAAGCCGATGGGTGGTGCTGGTGGTGAGCCATGTGCGGGGTGAACCTGTGTTTCGTGCCAAATTCGTGGTATTCGCGATGCAACCGGGCTCGGTCGGCAGAGGGGGAATGGCGGAGTGAAGATTGCAGTCGATGTTATGGGGGGCGATCATGCCCCGGGCGCGGCGGTTCAGGGGGCCGTGGACGCAGTGCGGGCGGATGATGCGGTGCAAGTGGTTTTGGTGGGTGACGCCACGCAGATTAAACCCCTGTTAGCTCCCGGATCTCATTTGCAACGCATTGACATCATCGATGCCCGTGAAGTCATCACTATGGAAGACGCTCCGGTGGCAGCAGTCAAACATAAGCGTAATTCGTCCATGGTGCGGATGATTCAGTTGGTCGAACAGCAGGTAGCGGTGGCGGGAATCTCGGCGGGCAATACTGGAGCCTTGATGACGGCTGGACTACTGACATTAGGACGCATGGAAGGCATCGAGCGGCCCGCTTTAACGGCCATCCTGCCGGTGTTAGAAGGATGGGGAATGCTCATGCTGGACGTGGGGGCCAACTTGTCCCCTAAAGCAAGCCAACTCGTACAATATGGGGTGATGGGATCTTTATATTGTGAAGAAGTGTACGGAATCACGGCGCCTCGAGTGGCTCTCTTAAATGTGGGAGAAGAGGCGGGTAAGGGGCCACCCTTATTCCGCGAGGCGTATGAAGGTCTCCAAGGGACGTCCTTAAACTTTGTCGGCAATGTGGAGTCCCGTGAGCTGTTGCAGGGGAAAGTGGACGTGGTGGTGTGTGACGGTTTTTCCGGGAATATAGCGCTGAAGCTTTCGGAAGGATTAGCGCGGGACATTATGCGTCAGTTTCGTCAAGTGCTAATGCGTAATCGTACCACCCAATTGGCAGCATGGTTTCTCAAGCCCGGACTCCTCGAATTGCGTGCCAAGTTGGATTATCAGGAATATGGAGGGGCCCCTCTGTTAGGGCTTGACCAACCTATTTATAAGTGCCATGGCGCGAGTGAGGCCAGGGCCTTTCAGATTGCAGTGAAAATGGCCCATCAATTCTCGGTGCTAGGGACCCAAGCCCGCATACGGGAGCGCGTGATAGGAGAGGAGAGTAACGGATGATGACTCGAGCCGTAATTGCGGGGTTGGGCACCTATGCACCATCGAAAGTATTAACCAACCAGGATTTGGAACGGATTGTCGACACGAATGATGAGTGGATTTTGACTCGCACTGGGATTCGAGAGCGTCACATTGCAGCGCCCGACGAAACCACCACCGACATGGCCGTACGCGCCGCCCAGTTGGCTTGTGCTGAGGCGGGTATTACGGCCGACCAACTCGATTTTATCATCGTGGCCACCAACACCCCGGATACCTTATTTCCTTCGACGGCAGCGCGGCTCCAGGCCAGACTGACGTCTTCACCGGTTCCGGGGTTCGATCTTCAGGCTGGGTGTACGGGCCTTATTTATGCCTTGGCCATGGGGTCGACGCTCATCCAAAACGGCACTTGCCGGCGCATCTTGGTCGTTGGAGCAGATAAGCTAAGTAGCATTACCGACTACCAAGATCGAACCACCGCGGTGTTATTTGGTGACGGTGCAGGGGCCCTAGTGCTGGAAGCTGAAACCAATACCGAGTTTGGGATTTTGGCTTCGTACCTGAAAGCCGATGGCCGGGGTGGGGACCTCTTGTCGCTGCCAGCCGGCGGGTCCCGACTCCCGGCATCGGAAGACACGGTGCGAGATCGGCAGCACTTTCTGAAAATGAATGGTAATGAGACGTTTCGATTTGCGGTTAAAGCGATGCCGGAAGCGGTGGAAGAGGGCCTTCGAGCGGCGGGGTTGACCCTTGACGCGATGGACTTATTAGTACCTCACCAGGCAAACCTACGGATTATTGATGCTGCCGTAAGACGTTTTAATCTCGATCCCGATCGGGTTGTCGTCAATATTGAACGTTACGGCAATACCTCAGTCGCTACCATTCCATTGGCACTCGAAGATGCGCGTCAGGATGGCCGCTTGAAAAGCGGCAACATCGTGGTCTTGGTGGCGTTTGGGGCTGGTCTAACTTGGGGTTCTAACGTCTTGCGATGGGGGCGCTAATACCGTGGGGGTTGCTATCGTCACTGACTCGACATGCGATCTGGACTCGGCACTGCTGGAGCGCTACAGCATTGGCTTAGTGTCCCTCAGCGTGGGGTTTGGCGATCACTATTATGAGGACCGTACCGAACTTAGCGCTGACGCCTTTATGGCACGTCTGGTGACGTCCCAAGAGCCGGTCCATACGACGGCACCCTCTCCGGGCGCATTCGCGGCACGGTATCGCGAGACTCTGGCCCAGCCCGGGTGCGATGCCATCATCTCAATCCATCTCAGTGGGGGCTTAAGCTCAACGGTGAGGGTGGCAGAGGCGGCGGCTCGCCTAGTCGATGGCAATGTTACGGTTATCGACAGTCACAACGTAAGTGTGGGACTTGGGATGCTGGTGTGGTGGGCCGCGCGCCGAGCGGGACAGGGATCTTCGGCGGCGGCCATCGTCGATGAATTGCGGTCCCTAATCCCTCGCCTGCACCTATTGGTGGCCCCGGTGACATTGGAATACCTAGCGCGGGGAGGACGAATTGGCCAGGCGGCGCGCTTGGTGGGAACCCTCTTAGACATGAAACCCATTTTGGAGGTTGAGAATGGGATGATTAAGGCCGCCAAAAAGGTTCGAGGAGAGCGTCATATCATTCCTGGAATGCTGCAACTGTTCTCTGAACGGATCGCTCCGGGTACACCATGCTTCATTGCCGCGGCCAGCACCACTCCGGTCCCGCAACTGCAAAGACTCATCGCCACACTGGCAGATAATTATCCAATGGTGGCATCTCTCACCGCCGTCGCGGGTCCCGTCATTGGGACTCATGCGGGTCCCGGAGCTTATGGAGCGCTGTTGTGTCCCCTGTCCACGGACCAAGTGGAATTATGGCAAGCAGGGGAGGACTAGGAGGCAGCACGACGAGTCATAGCATCGAGGGGAATCGCAAGAACAAGAAATCGGAGGGAGGGACACATATGGCAGGATGGGGGATCATGTTTCCGGGTCAAGGGGCCCAGTATGTCGGCATGGGTCGCGGGATTCTCGAAATCTCGGATGCCGCCAAAACCGTGTTTCAAGAGGCCGACGAAGCCCTCGGATACAGTCTGAGCCGCATTATTTTGGAAGGCCCGGACTCCAAACTTCGGGACACCGAGGTGCAACAACCAGCCATATTGGTTGTCAGCATCGCGATTTGGAACACGTTAAGAATGCATCGGCCCGATCTGAAGCCGGTGTTGGCGTTAGGACTTTCTTTAGGGGAGTATTCTGCATACGTGGCCTCGGGAGCCCTAAGCTTAGCGGACGCCGTAAGGATAACCCGAATTCGGGGACGGGCCATGCAGGACGCCGTGCCTAAAGACCTTGGTGGGATGTTAGCAATTTTAGGATTAAAAACCGACGTGGTGCAGGAATTATGCCAAGCGGCGTCGAAAGCCGGATTGGTGGAGCCAGCCAATTATAACGCTCCAGGGCAAACGGTGGTCTCTGGACTCAATCGTGGCCTGGAGGCGGTCCAAGAAAGGGCCGAAGCTCTCGGCGCACGAACGGTGCGCTTATCGGTGAGTGCACCATTTCATTCGAGCCTGTTAGCGCCGGCAGGAGCCGTGCTATCCAGAGCTTTGGGCGCAGTAACGGTTAATCATGGGTCATTTCCAGTCCTCGCCAACGTCGACACTGAACCTTGTCAGGATGCGGTAGATATTGTGCCGCGATTGGTGGCCCAAGTTTCCAAGCCTGTCATGTTCGAGCAAAGCGTTCATCGTGCCTTGACCTATGAGTTGGACGGGCTGCTCGAATTAGGTCCGGGTCGGAGTTTAACGAGCTTAGTAAAGAAAATTCATCGCCCAGTACGTGCCGTGAACGTGGAAGACCCCGATGGGTTAGCGCGAGCCCTTGAACTGGTGTAGGGTGGAAGCTATAATAGCAACGAATTGGGGTCCAAGACGCGCAACCATGCAAACTAAGGCGACTTTGAGGTGAAACAGTGGGCGCAGCGATACAGACTGAGGAAACACGGGTGGCGCTCATTACGGGAGGATCCCGCGGGATTGGTAAGGCTATTACCACGAAACTGGTCGCCGAAGGAATCCGAGTTGTCATCAACTACTTGGGTAATCAGCAACGAGCCGAGGAGCTTGCAGACCAGTTGCGGCAATCTGGCGGCATTGTGATGTTGGCCCAAGGAGACATCAGTGATCCCGCCGTAGCGCAGTCTCTGGTGGACAATGTGGTCCGTGAATGGGGTCGTCTCGATATCTTGGTGAACAATGCCGGGATTACGCGTGACAACTTATTGCTGCGCATGCGGCCCGAAGAATGGGATGCCGTTTTGGCGACTAATTTGACTGGGATGTTTGCTTGTAGCAAAGCGGCATTGCGTAGCATGATTAAGCACCGCTTCGGGCGTATTGTGAACATTTCCTCGATTGCCGGGATAATGGGAAATCCGGGGCAAACTAATTACGCGGCCTCCAAGGCAGGAATGATTGGCTTTTCGAGGGCGTTGGCTCGAGAAGTCGCCTCGCGAAACATCACTGTAAATGTGGTGGCGCCGGGCTTGGTCACAACGGAATTGACTGAAGGGATGACAAAATCAGCGTATGATGGACTTTTGGCCCAAGTTCCCTTGGGACGTGCGGCAGAGCCCCGCGAAATTGCGGAGGCGGTATGGTTCCTAATCGAATCCGACTACATCACCGGGCAGACCCTGGTGGTGGATGGCGGACTTGTGATGGACTAATTCCTGTGGAGGTGTAGTAATCGTGGCAAACAAGGAACAGGTTTTTGATAAGGTTCGGCAAATTATTGTGGACCAACTAGGAGTAGATGAAGAAGAGGTTACCAGTGAGGCATCGTTCATCGACGATTTGGGGGCGGACTCGCTCGATATTGTGGAACTCATCATGGCGTTGGAGGAAGAATTTGGTCTGGAAATTCCGGACGATGAGGCCGAAAAGATTAGTACAGTGAGTGATGCCGTGGAATACATACGGGAAAATGCCTAATTCCCCCTTGGATTCCTCGTGGGAAAGCTAAGCTGGGATGATCAAAGGAGGTAAACCACCCGTGCAAAGAGTTGTGGTCACCGGGATGGGCGTAGTGTCTCCAGTGGGTCATGGGCTGGACGCGTTTTGGCAAGGAATTACCAAGGGACCGAGTAGTGTGGCCGCGGTAACACATTTTGATGTGACGGACTATCCGACGAAAATTGCGGCAGAAGTCCGCGATTTTGACCCCTTACAATATTTTGATCGTAAGGATGTACGGCACGCGGATCGCTTTGTGCAATTGGCGATGGCTGCGGCTACCGATGCGGTTGAGGATTCGGGAACGACGCACTTTGATCCAGAACGGACCGGCGTAGCGTTCGGTACTGGGATTGGCGGACTCGGGACTCTTACGGAACAGTTTGATGTGTTGCGGGATCGGGGACCGAGTCGGGTGAGCCCGTTCCTCATTCCTAAGATGATCGCCAACATGGCTGGCGGACAAATTGCTATGCGCTTTAACCTTCAGGGCCCTAATGTAGCCTTGGTGACTGCATGCGCATCGTCAGGCAATGCCGTTGGTGATGCCTATCGGACCATCCAACATGGAGAAGCCGACGTGATGCTGACGGGGGGATCGGAAGCGGTCATCATCCCGATTGCATTTGCCGGATTTTGTTCCATGAAGGCCATGTCGACTCGCAACGATGACCCCGTGCGTGCGAGCCGACCGTTTGACCGGGACCGGGATGGCTTTGTGATGGGGGAAGGTGCCGGGTTTTTGGTGTTTGAGAGCCTATCTCATGCCCAAGCCCGGGGGGCACGCATCTATGCCGAAATTGTTGGGTATGGTCGGTCCGCTGACGCTTATCACATGGTGGAGCCTCACCCCGAAGGTAATGGGGCGGCGCAGGCAATGCAACGGGCGCTGCACGATGCCGGTATTGATCCCGGTGCGATTGATTACATTAATGCGCATGGGACCTCGACTCCCAAGGGCGATGCTGCGGAAACACTGGCTATTAAGCGTGTATTTGGCGACCATGCCTTTGCGTTAGGGGTTTCCTCGACCAAATCCGCTACGGGACATCTTCTAGGCGCAGCGGGGGCTGTGGAACTTATTGCATCCATCTTAGCTCTTAAGCATCAAACCATGCCGCCTACGCTGAACCTAGAGGCACCTAGTGAGGATTGTGACTTAGATTATGTGCCCTTAGTACCGAAGCCTGCCCGGCTTCGGACCGTGATGTCCAATGCCTTTGGTTTTGGAGGACAAAATGCCAGCCTCATTGCCGAGGAATTTGTGTCATGAGTGAAGGGGGTTTGGAAGGATGGGTGGCACGCCCGGATCTGTTGCGGCAGGCGCTTACCCATTCTTCGTACGCGAACGAAGGCGTTCGTAAGGAAGTTCACAATGAGCGGCTAGAATTTCTAGGCGATTCGGTGTTGCAACTCGTGGTTACGGAGTGGCTTTTCACGAACAATCCGAACTGGACTGAGGGCCAGTTGAGCCAAGGCCGGGCGGCTATTGTGTGCGAGGCGACCTTGGCGGAAGCGGCCATTAGCTTGGAATTGGGTGGTCGCCTCCGTGTAGGTCGTGGGGAGGAACGGAGTGGAGGTCGCCAAAAGCCTTCGCTTTTGGCTGATGCGATGGAAGCCGTGATTGGGGCCATATATCTTGATGGGGGATTGCAGACGGCCACGCGATTTGTTTTGCAAACGTTGCAGTTCGCTCTCAACGGGGTCGAGGGACGTGATACGGGTCGGGATCATAAAACCGCGCTGAACGAATGGCTCCGCCGGCGGGGTGAGGAACCTAGTTATGAGGTAATCGGGGCGTTCGGACCGGATCATGCGAAAACCTTCGAAGTCAGAGTCTCGGTATCGGGTGTCGAACTGGCGACGGCACTGGGGCGTAGTAAAAAAGAGGCGGAGCAACTAAGCGCTAAAGAAGCCTTGAAACATTTACATCTGAACGACGTGACCGATCCTTCGTCGATCCTGCCTTCATAAGGCACAACCAGTCCGATAGAAAGCCCCCGTCAGTCTTTTGACGGGGGCTATTTCTTGTACGATCGGAGCGGCCGGTTGGACTTGTGTCAAGTCCATGGACACTTGAAATTCGCGGCAATGTCAAACCACTGCAACCGGTTCTATCCTTTGGGAGCGAGGGGGATTAGCGCTGTCCGCAGGCCGCCCCGCCAAGGCTCCCCCATGGGCGGCTTACGCGACCCTAGACCGAGCCCACCCCGGACCTCATAGCCTTTGGCTTGCCCCCAAGGATGACGTAGGGACCATTCCGGCGGTCAACACCGGATGCGGGGTTAGGTAGCCCAGAACACTATGCACCTGTTGCCGGTTATACCAGACTTCAATGTATGGCCAGCCCCGCGAATGGTGTGTAGTTCAAACCCAAAGGAGACATCTACGCGACTGTTCACCCGTTCGCCGGTCGTGCGTTTCCATGGCAAATATTATGGCACAAGTTGGGACCACCCGTGGCACTCTACGTGGCGTGGCTTGGCTCATAGGGCTAACGGGCTTGGTGACGATAGCTCGTCTCAAGAAAGTTGGGTCCCTCAACCTTTACCTGATAGGTGCTGTTTTCGTCGTTTAGTGTGAGGTGCATATGGCGCTTTATTGGCTTGCTATTGGAATTGTTTTGGTGACCCTAGGCTGGCGGACGGCTACCGAAAGGCAACGCAATCCCGGGAGATGGGGCAGGATCTTACTCATCTGCCAGCGACGTTGACACGAATTTCTCGTAACTCAGTCGGTCCTAGCGGATCCTCTCGAACCCATATCGTCCTATCTACCGGGTTGGAACTAGCAGTTGTTTTACCATAGTGCGTGGAGGCTCTCCCAAACTCCTGAGCCCTGTCACCAAGGTGTTACGGTGCACGAACCACGTCGTGGACCAGGTCCTTTGGTTGCGTTGAGAGGTCGCGATGCAGGTAATGGTGACGCGGTAACCTCCTCGTACTGGAATGGCGCGCGTTGTTTGATGACCGTGCCATCGATGGCCCGCCCAATTAATCCAAGCCACGGATTCTTGCCCCGGCTTTGTTGGCCACACCGGATAGGCATCGTTCCAAGGGGATTGGGCCGCATACGCCCATTCTTGCAAGGCGCCCAATGCTTGGGATGCTGTTTTTATTGCGGTAACCGGTTTTGCAGATAGGGGTAGGGAAACAATTTTGCCGACATTATAGGAACCCAAGGTTGGCCACTTGGTGGGTGCTTTGGCATCTGCCGCGATGGCCCATGCGATCACCGTACGGTAGACCGTCCAATGTTTTGGAATGTGGACTGTGCCGGACCAGTGGTAGGACCCATTTTTAACTGGGACAGTCACCAAAACAAAATCGGCTGGTTCTCCACTCTCTCCTCCGCCAATGCCCTTTAATAGAGGGCTTACGGTCAGGATCACGCGATTCGTGACGAGGCCCTGTCCGTGAATGGAAACATGGGTTCCATTCACGGACACCGTCATCAGATCAGCGGGAGTCCAGAGTGGGGTGGATCCTAGCAATTGGGCCAGGTATGCCGAGTCAACGACCTCGTAGCGATGATTGCGATCAATTACAACGCGGTTTGGGTGTGGTCGATGAATCGAGAGGGTGTTCTTGGGCCTCGCTATCGTATGGTATGGCATGATGGATACCACTTGACCGGTGTTGTAAGCCAAGTAGAGGATGGGCACACTGTCTGCCGCGACTGGCGTTATAGGTAAGTGGTCGGAGACCGCAGACGTCATTTGGTTGGAGTGTAAGTTTCTGATAGGCCTAGCGGTGGCTAGAGCGTGGGAAATCTTCTCCAAACGCGTTCGGTATTGCGGAAGCGTTGCCCGATGCGACACAATTTGGTTGTTAATCCATTTGACAACCTCTAATATGGGACGTTGGCCTACGGTGGTTGGCGCAGGGGGGCGTAATAGTCCCAAAGCGGTGAACATCCCCCCGATCAAAAAGGCCGCGGCCGTAAATTTCCATGTGACAGGACGCCTCAATGACGTAGTCGACTGAAGACGAACTTTAGTGACGGTATCCCACTGTTCTCGGTCAAACCGCCCATAGGGATTGAGTTTGGGCGGCCCATAACGGTGCAACGCATGCCGTAGGTCCTTTTCTTTGAAGTCATGGTATTGATCCATCCTAGGATTCCTCCCATAGTCGTGCAAATCGTTTGCGAGCCCGTAAGAGACGAGTGCGAACCCATGAAGATTTTCGGCCGAGCGCCTGGGCAATTTCATTATTGGAATAATCGGCGTAGTAAAAAAGCCATAAGCACTGCCTATCCATAGAATCCATGCGATCAATTACATCGCGGACGAGTATCTGTAAACCTTCCTGGTCGGTAGCCATGACCGCCTGATCATCCCAAGGGACAAAGAGCGCCCGCTTTCGTCGTCGAGCCTCATCCCTAAAAAGGTTGCGGACCACCGTAAAGAGCCATCCAGGGTGGACCGTGCTCCGTTGCGATTGATCTATCTGATATAGCCGTAAAAAGGTCTCTTGGGCGATATCTTGTGCCCAAGGCCAGTCTCCCGTGTACGTATAGGCAAACTGCGTCACCCGGTCACCCCATGCGTCGATCCATTCATTAATCCACGCGTCTTTCTGCATGACGTCATTCGTCATTCCATCACACACCTTCAGTCGAGTAACGAACCACAGGCGGATGATGTGTCACATGAGAAGAAATTTTCTGATCCAGTTGCCATTTTTATTGGAAAGCATGGCTTTCAGAACCCGGTAGAACGCGAGAAAAAATGGGACCTCGCCGCTTTGTCGCGGCGAAAGTGATGGCATCATGGTGGGCGATCGAACAGAAAGTCGGTGAGTAGGGGGCGCATTGAGGTGAACGCTTGTTGATTCTAATGCGTAAAGAGGGCATCACGGCCATATGTAAGACAAGCGCCTGGTCTATCGATCCCCAATCTATTCGAAGTGACGGTCGCCCAATGACATGATTTTTAGATCAATGTAGAACCATAGGACACAATGATAGACGGCCCGCTATGGTTATCGCTTCATAGGATAAGCCCGGGATTTTCCCGGGCTTATCCTGGAGTTGTACGGCTCTGTGAGAGGTCGGGGGCGAGACGCCCCCTCCTACTCGATTCTATCGATCGTGGCCACCTCAGTTTCCCTTACTGTTACTTGGGGAAGTTGAAGAAGACGGTGGGGATACGGGTGTCGTTGTTGGCCCGGGTACTGGAAGCGGGACGGACGAACTCGGGGACGGTGACGATGGTGATTGTGATGCACTCGTCGAGGGACTGGAAGTTTTGCCAGTCTTGCTAGTCTTGCTGGACGAGCTGCTGGGCTGACTTGGTTGCGCCGTCGGTGAGCAGGCCTTGGTGGGAGGCCAGTAGATATGGTCGGCGGGCAATGGTTTACCCGCGGACCAGTCAGGCTCTTTTTTCAAAAAGACGGACGTGACATACGGACCACAACCGGGTTGCCACAAGAGACTCGGATTAGATGCCACAACTTTTAGAGGGAAGTGGGAGTGGCCGATCGATGTTGGTTGCGTACCCTGAACAAACCAGGCCCCCTCAATTTGCCGAGACGGGGTGTACTGGCTCGCGATCTTGCCTGACGTCGTGCTTACATTCGGAACGTATACCACACCCGGTGGACGATAGAAATGAGTGACTGGGATATTTTCGGCCTGGTTCACCTTTTGCATGATGGTTTGCCAGATCGGCCCCGCTGCGACGTCTCCATACGCAGCTTGACCCTGTAATGTAAATGGTTGCGGGATTTCCCCATTGCGATTACCTTCCCAGACTCCGACCATCAGTTGTGGTTCATATCCCATGAACCACGCGTCTGCCTCTCCGTTGTTGGTGCCCGTTTTACCGGCGACCGGCCGCCCGATACCGAGATCAAAGCCCGTTGCCGTCTTTCCAGGACCGCCACCACCGGTGATAGCGGGGATGGGGTTTGGCGTGAATACTTTTTCCAGCATCTTAGTCATGACATAAGCCACTTGCGGACTAAATGCTGGTTTCCCATGCGGCGTGTTTTGATAAATGACTGCGCCATCTTGGTTCACCACTTTGGTGATCCAGATGGGTTTCATTCGTACCCCAGAGTTTGGGAACGTTGCATAAGCCTGGGTCATTTGCAAGGCATTTAAGCCCCCCGCTTGAAATCCACCAATGGCCGTGCCTAGTTGAGTGGCATCAACGGCTGGAAGATGAATACCGAATTTAGTGGCGGCAAAATTGAATCCGTATTGCTCTCCAATATCATGCAAAAGGTGCACGGCGACATCGTTGTCCGAGATGGCTAAGGCGTCTTGCAAGTCCATCCACCCGTGATACACATGGTCGTCATTGGACGGCCACCAGGTTCCGTGTACCTTAAATAGAGGGACATCCTGAATGGGTGTGGTCGGGGTATACCCCTTGGCAATAGCCGCGGTGTATTCCATCAAGGGTTTAATGGCGGAACCGGTGGACCGTTGAGTTTGGGGACTGGTCGCAAAGTCTTGTCCACCTCCGGCGGGATAACTCCGTTGCCCAATGACGGCTTCGATATAACCGTTTTTAGGATTTTCCACCACCACGGAAGCCTGAAGCGCCTGGTTGTTGCCAAAGTGGTAATTCATCCAATAAGTTACCGACTGCTGGGCGATGTTATACACGGTCGGATTTAATGCCGTGTATATCTTAAGACCGCCATTGTCAATCATGTTAGCGGTGTATCCCTTGGCCCGCAGGTCATTGATGACGTGTTGCACGTACCATGGGTAGTTGCCTAAGCCACTAACTCCCGTTGGAGTCACCGAACCGGGATGAAAATTCAGGGGAGCCTTATAGTCTGCAGCAGCTTCAGCCGGGGTTAAGTATCCGTACTTAGCCATGGCGTTTAACACTTGCAATTGCCGTTGCTTGGCTAGTTTCAAATTCACCAAAGGGTCGTAAAGTGAAGGGGCTTGCGGCAGGCCTGCTAACATGGCTGCCTGTGCGACGCTCAGCTTAGATGGAGGTATACTGAAGTAGGCTTGGCTGGCGGCATCGATTCCACTCGCACCGTTGCCAAAGTAGACTTCATTTAAATACATGTCCAAAATTTGGGGCTTGGAATAGGTTCGAGCGAGTTCCAAGCCAATGAAGAACTCCTGCAGTTTGCGCTGAATGGTTTTCTTCGGGCTCAAATACAGATCCTTGGCTAATTGTTCGGTAATGGTGCTGGCCCCTTGGACTGCCGCGTGATGAATCGCATCCACAAGCGCGGCTCGTGCAATGGATTTTAAATCGAAACCGGGATTGGTGTAAAACGCGTGATCCTCAATGGCCACGATGGCATGCTGCATATTGGGAGAAATCGCGGTAATCGGGACACTGACTCGATTCACCGAACCATGCAAGGTGGCGATTTTTTGACCCGCCGCGTCGTAGACGGTAGAGTCTTGGCTCTGGCTATTTAAGGATACCAACGACGCCATGGGGGGTAAAGAGGTCCAAGCCGCGTACGACTCATACCCGGCATAGCCAAACCCCATCAACATCACCGCGCCGAACGCCACCAACGCCAAGCGACCCCACTTCACACGTCGACGAGCGCCACTCGGATTGGACGGCGTTGTCGTTTTAGGGGATTTAGTTTTCTCTACCGGTGTGCTGGCAGAGCGGCTGGGCTTCGCTACCGATTTCACTGGCGGGACGACTTTGAGCTTTCGGCCGCAAAAGCGGCAAAATTGAGATCCCGCGCTATTCTCTTGACCGCATTTTTGGCACCGCAAGTTAGTCAGTCAACTCCTTTGGCTCTGATTTTTTGTCGGTAGGCACTGGAGAAATCGAAACGTAAATCGCGGCTAAAATTAGAATCAAGCCGAATAACAGCCAATCGAGTCCACGGGTGTGGCCCATTAGGCCCACCATAAATCCGATCAAGCCGAACACGACCCCCCCGATGGCTAACACCCGATTCAGGCCGATTTGGCGTTTTCGAGGACCAGACCAAACCTGACCTATACGCGTAACGCCAGAGATCCCGGCTTGGTAACCGCGACGCATCGCGTCAAGCCATGCGCGTCGGGAGCGCCCTTGGCTGCGGGACAGGACGGTCTCGTCGTCGGAAACGACTTCAGACGGTTCGGCTTCGTTCAGAATCAAGTTTGTGCCACAACTGGGACAAAATACACTATCTACCGGAATGTCAGCACCACAACGTCGACAAAACATACGGACTTGATCCTCCCATCGAATCCATCAACTTATACTTCAGTATAGTGTTCGCCCGCCAAGCGCAAATTAGAAAAATTGCATTGCTTAATGTGGCTTATTGTAGCATAGAAAACGCATAGGACACGCCATGGAGGAAGATGGCGCGGATCCCATGCGTTGACAGTCGATGAAAGCGCGACTATAAAGCGCGGATTAGTTGAAGAATGATATATCGCGGTTGGGACTCGTGATCCACTTGCATCGACGTCGGATCTAATAACCAACGGGAAGAATCTTGTCTGCACACTAGGCGAATGAGAGGCTTTTCGAACAGAGGCTGGTAGCCTAGGCACCAGTGCACATCCTGATCCTCTTCACCCCAAGGGCCAAGAATCAACGAATCTAGGGGCAGGAATGGCCCGCTGACGGGGCCCGGGTAGCGCCACAGCCATTGGGCGCCGGAGGCGCCCGTTATGGGGAGTGTTTCACCCGACAAAATGGGATCGCCATTGGATCGAAATCCGGCCACCACGGGTACCCGGCCATATCGACTTCTTTGGTCTCGTGCCGGGCTGGAGGAGACACGATATTGACCACTAAGCACAGCACGCTTGAATCCATTTAGTCCATGAAACATTGTCTTGTCGACCCAGTAGTAAACACTTTTTTCTTCAGCGTAGCCCAGTTGACGCGCCAATTGCTTGGCCGTAATGAAAGGATCTTCTAAGATAAGTTGAGCCATTTGGTTTAGGACTCTCATTTCCCCGCCTCCTGCGTCCTATATTCCCTGTGGAGAATCAAAAAGCCTCTACCTGATTCATGGTAATTATCGACAATTGCTACAACCTTACTCCTTGCTGGGAAGGAATCTTTGGCCCTCGTGGCGAAAGTATTGGCTAACGAATCGAGTGCCCTGGGCTTTGTCGGGGGCTATGGGCATGGATTCAACTTCGGATTAGGGTGGAACATATCGGTGCATTTAGCCAAAATTGATATTTACGGCTTTAAGTCCTTTGGTCAGGAAGTCCATATTGAATTGCCGTCGGGCGTGACGGCGCTCGTTGGTCCCAATGGGGGAGGAAAAAGCAATGTGGTCGATGCCATTCGCTGGGCCCTTGGAGAGCAAAGAGTTCGAGAACTAAGAGCAGAGCGGTGGGACGACCTGTTGTTCGCGGGAAATGGCCAACGCGCTGCCGCCCGTCTCGCTGAGGTTTCACTTCACTTTGATAACCAAGATGGTGCGATGTCTAACTGGCCGGAGACACTCACGGTCACTAGACGTTTGTATCGTCATGGTGAATCGGAGTACGTCATTAATGGACGTTCAGTGCGACTACGCGATGTGATGGACTTGTTTTTAGATAGCGGTGTTGGCCGCTTCAATTACGCGATCATTAGTCAAGGCCGGGTTGAGGGAGCCCTTATGCAAAAGCCCAAAGACAGGCTAGAACAATTGGAAGAAGCTGCCGGGGTATCCCGTTACAAAGTACGTAAAATCGAGACGATGGCCCACTTGAAGGACGTTCAAAACAACATGGCTCGCTTGCAAGATCTCCAACAGGAAACTGGCCGTCAAATGGATGAGGTGCGGATCGCGGCGGAGCACGAACGGCAGTACTTGGAATGGCAGACCGTGCGGACTCGATGGCAAAGCCGAGTAAAATCTACAGAATACCAACGCGATCAAACTCGGCTCATAGAACTTAAGACGCAAGAACAGCAAGCAGGAGCCACCATTGAGGATATGAACACCGAAATGTCTAGTCTCGAGAATCGGATCGAGGAGATTAAGACGCAAGAACGAAATTTGGCGGGGACCATGCAGACCCATGACCAAAGGGTTAGAGAAGCTGAGCAAGAAGCATGGCAACTTGATCAAGAGATGAGAGAGCGTCGATTACGGCTCGAAGCGTCGCACCGGGAAGAAGAGCGGCTCCGAGCAGAATTCGCCGAACTTGAACAACAAGCGGCTCTCTTAGATCAAGAGTCGCAGGCAGTCGAGGTCTCCATGCTGGACGACGAGGAGGACCGATTACGGGAAGAACATCGGGCGCTTAGTACACGTGTCGACAGCCTGCGTGCTGCTGTGGGGGCTCTCGAATCAAAAAAGGCGGAGCATGAACGGCGTATCTCTGAGGCAGCCGCTCGCCATGCAGAGATCGGGCTTGCCCTTTCACGGTGGCAAGGCGCCATGGGTGTCGATTCTCTTGAAGACCTAGTGGCGACCCAACGTCGAAGGCGCGAGGAGGCGTTGCGTCTTGAACAGGACGTGCAAGGGCTCACCCAATTGCTCCAGGGACTTACGGAAAAAAGAACTAGCCTTCGCCAACGCATCGCGCAAGAGGAAAGCCAATTGACGCCGCTGCGACAGCGCCGTACACAAGGAGAAGCCCGTTTACGCGCCCTGCGTCAATTGGATGCCGATGGGGAGGGCCTTCCTGGCGGTGTCCGCGCCGTGCTGAAGGCACATCGAGAGCACCGGCTTGATGGAATCCGAGGGACGGTAGGATCATTGATTGAGTCTGACCCGCAGGTGACCTTGGCGATTCAAATCGGCTTGGGAGGGGCTCAGAACGACATCATCGTAAATCGTGAGGTACAAGCGCGGCAAGCGGTAAAGTTTCTGCAGACCACTGCCCTGGGACGCGCCACATTCTTGCCATTAGACACCATACGAGCGGCGACCGTGGCGGAAAATGATAAGGCGCTCGGGGACCAGGCCGGAGTCATCGGTTGGGCGCTCGACCTGATCCGTTACGATCCAGCCATCGTTTCAGCGGTATCCCACGTATTGGGGCGGGTACTAGTCTTGAATACCTTGGACGATGCGATGCGAATTGGCCCTCAGCATCGCTTTCGTTATAAGATGGTAACCCTAGACGGGCAATTGGTTCATGCAGGGGGAGCTATTACTGGGGGGCATCATAGCCAACGCGACTCTCGGGTGATGCGCCGGATCGAAGTCGAAGCCTTGGTACAGCGGATAGCAGAAGAATCCGACGAGATTGCGAAGCGGGAAGATGCCCTGAGGGGAAGCCAAGATGAGTTAAGACAGTTGGAACCGGCCTTAGACGATATGCGAGAAAAGCTGAGCGAACGTCGCCAGCAATGGAATACCCTGCGCCAAGTCGAAAGTCGGCAATTGGAACTAGAGGATCCGAGTGTGTTGGAACAGGAATTTCTGGCACTGCAAGACATCCTGGCCAAAGAAGCGAGTCAACGTGACCAGGTAGAAATCAGACGAGCGGCAGACGCGAGTCACCTTAAAGAGATGCAAATGGCTTTACAGGAAAGCCAAGAACGCCTCCGCGATGTGAACGCAAACCGTCGCCAACAACAGATCCTCGTGGAGCGCATGGAGCAAGAACGTCGCCGTGTTCAGACACGACACGAGAGGCTTCGCCAACTCATGGCGGACGTGGAGCGCTCGCTTCACGACCATACGGCGGCGGTGCAACACCTGGTCGAACAGCACGGTAACCGGGTTAAAATGGTGGAACTGCGGCGAGGAGAACAGAGCGCGGCGAGAAAAGCTTGGGATCGGGCAAAACAAGATGGTTTGGCCCTAGAGAATCGTCTACGGGCATTGCAACATGAGGAACGACGGCTCTCGACAAAGCTTGCCCAAGCCCAACAAGCCAGCTTCCGGATCGAGCATCAGTGGGAAGCGTATGTTCCCGATCCCGAGCAGGCGTCGCTAAGCTCGGCCGAAGAGTCTTTGGCTCGGGAGGAAATTCGGCGTTTGGAACAGCTTATGGGCGAGATGGCGCAGATCGTTCCGGGGAGTCTTATGCTCTTTGAGCAACTAAAAGAACGTCACGAATACTTGCAAAACCAAATGCAGGATATCCAGGCAGCACGCCAGGATCTGCTCCAAACTTTGGCGGAGTTGGATGCCGAAGTCGATCGCCGGGTAGAGGTAACCGTGAGTCGGGTCGAAAAGAGCTTTAGGGAGGCTTGCCGCATTCTGTATGCAGGGGGCGAGGGCGGGATAAGCTTTGTGGCGGACGGTGATCGGGGCCTTGAGTTATGGGTCAAGCCTCCGGGCAAACGGCCGGCGCACCTGAGCCTCTTGTCGGGAGGGGAGAAAGCACTAGGAGGTATTGCATGGTTGTTCGCGCTGCTTGCGGTGAGACCGTCGCCCTTTGTGATCCTCGATGAGGTAGAAGCATCCCTCGACGAAGCCAATGCTTTACGGTTTGCGGAGTATTTGGCTGAGTTTCGTCGAACGGCTCAGTGTGTCATTGTGACCCACCATAAAGAAACCATGGCAGCCGCCGACGCCTTATGGGGGGTTGCGGGTGATGGCCAGGGGCAAAGCCGCTTAATTTCGGTTATGTTAGAAGAAGCTCTAGTACCCTAGAGCGGAGGAGGGACACAATGCCCGGTTTTTGGGAACGGCTTAAACAAGGGATGACCCGCACGCGATCGGGATTCGGTGATCGCCTACGGAGTTTATTTCACGGCCGTTTATGGAACGACGAGCTGTGGGATGAGTTAGAGGAAATTCTCTATTCGGCGGACTTGGGATCGGCTACCACCGGATTTCTTTTAGACGAACTACGACGTCGTGTCCTGCAACACCACCCGACAACTGCCGATGAGGTTGTGAACCTCTTGGCGATTTTGATGCAAGAAGAATTGGGGGATTCCAGCGATGCTTTAGCATTGCCTGATGGAGGGCCCTGGGTCTGGCTCATGGTAGGGGTCAACGGCACAGGGAAGACTACGACGGCCGGCAAGTTCGCTTATTTGTTGAAACAACAACATAAATCGATCATTTTAGGAGCTGCCGACACGTTTCGAGCGGCAGCGACCGAGCAGTTGGAAGTGTGGGGTCGCCGTGCTGGCGTCGATGTGATCCGTCAAGCATCGGGGGCAGACCCTGCGGCTGTCGCATTTGATACGGTACAAGCAGCAAGGGCGCGCCATCTAGATTTGGCTATCATCGACACCGCGGGCCGATTGCAAAATAAGGTGAACCTGATGCAGGAGTTGCAAAAGGTATATCGCGTTATTGGGCGAGAACTTTCGGGTGCACCGCATGAGGTGTGGCTGGTGATTGACGCCACTACTGGTCAAAATGGGTTAGTGCAAGCTCGGGTCTTTTTAGAATCGGTGCCCGTTACCGGGATTGTGCTGACTAAGCTCGATGGGACCGCTAAAGGTGGAATTGCATTAGCTATCGTGCATGAATTAAAGATTCCGATTCGATTTGTCGGGGTCGGAGAAAAAGTGGAAGATCTCTTACCATTTGATCCGGCGGACTATGTGCGGGCAATTTTGGGCGAGGAATTTTCTGAGTAAATGTCTACATGAGTAAAGAAGAACAATGGCATCGGGCCGTTGACCATGTAGGAGGAATTCGCTATAGTGGTGGTATACCTTGAATACGCCAAATTCTGTAAACACAGAAACGGAGAACCCGATTATCTGGGGTGAATTGCGATTGCAAAGGGCATGTCCACGGCCCTAACCCGTCAGCTAACTTCGTAGGCGTTGGGGGCTCAAGGGCAGATTTTTAGTTACCGTAATGGGTTTTCCTGTCCCCCGGGAAGTTGCCGGGAATTTTTTATGCGCCGGTCTTATTCTGGGAGGTGTTAGGCTTGTCACGTCGAGTCCTACAATTGTCACTAAGTGCCGACCCATTGAACCCGTTGGACGGGGGAGATTTAGGCGGGCAGCAAATCGTAGTGAGGGACGCTACGCTCAATCTTCAACAACAGGGTTTCGGGGTGGATGTGATAACCATGTCACAGCACAGCATGCTTCCCCACCGATCCAGTCTCGGTCAGCTAGGACAGGTGATCCGAATGAACTCTGCCGTGCCGATGCCGTTGTCCGATGAGGATTGGGTGAAGGCCCAGGACCGGATCGCCGAAGATGTGATCCAGTGGATCCGGGATAATCATCGAGAATATCAGTTGGTCCACAGTCATTTTTGGCTGTCGGGTTTAATAGCGAAACGGGTAGCAGCTGAAATTAAGGCCCCCTGGATTCATTCACCCTATAAGATGGTCGAATGGGTCCGACGACCCCATGATACGTATTCGACTGTACGACAGGAACATGAACAGTCGATTTTGCGAGATGTCGATGCGGTCATTGTGCCCTATTTGAAGGAAGCTGACATGGTCCATCAGTGGGCTCCCAACGTGCCGCTGTACGTGGTAGCGCCGGGCCTTGATGTCAATAACTTCTTTACGAGAGACCCTGGTCCCGTACTCAAGGGGTTAGGCCTGTCTCGGCGACCTTTGGCCTACGTAGGGCATCTTGACTCCGGTCGAGGCATCCGCGAGGTGCTGCAACACATGAGGACCGTGGAGTTGCCAGACGATCTGGTGTTGCTACTCATTGGAGGTAATCGCGGTGAGGTGAATCAGGGTCAACCACAGGACCCGGAGTTGGCCCAATTGGCGAATGACTTGGCACCGCATTTGCGGTTTCTCGGAGCGATGCCGCACCGGGCTGTCGCCATGTACATGGCGACAGCCCAGGCGGTGATTGCCCCCAACCTCGGACCCACCTTGGGCATGGCAGTCATCGAAGCGCTTGGGTCGGGTACGCCGGTGGTGGGCAGTATGGTTCCTGGTATCGAAGATTGGATTCAACATGGCACCAATGGATTTCTGGCCCCAGCAGGCGATGTGACTACACTGTGGACGCATGCTCTAAAATTATGGAGTGACCCTCAATTAGCGTATCAAATGGGGGTGGCGGGCTACAATATTATTCATCGCAACCATCGCAGTGACAATATGGCGGTGCAGTTGGGACAGATATATGATGAGGTTGTCCAAGGGTATTCCCCCAACGCTAGCGCCGGATAGCCCTAGGCCTAGCATCCCGAAGCCGGACACGAGACGTCACCTGGTCTCGTGTCCGGCTCATTATTGGCGGTGGTGAAATAATTTTCGGCCCATACATTGACAAGGCAAGAATCGGTCCCTAAAATGAGTTTTGGCTGATAAGGGAAAATGCTTTACACTATGGGGGCAGGACGATGGGGAAACTGGATGTCATCCAAGCTAATTTGCTGGTAGATTTCTATGGCTCCCTCCTGACTGACCACCAGCGTGAAGTGTGGCACCTCTATTTTGCAGAGGATTGGTCGTTGTCCGAGATTGGGCAGATGCTTGGTGTAAGCCGCGCCGCAGTAGCTGACGTCGTGGACCGGACCGCCGGCGTCTTGGCGCAGTATGAAAGCAAACTCGGGCTGATTGCGGGAAGCGAGATTCGGCAAAGAAAGCTCATGCGATTAGTGCACGAGATTTCTCGAATGGCTGGGGATCAACAGGATGTGCCGGCTTTGCAATTAGCCCGGGAACTGGCTGTGGAAGAGGGACTGACCGATGTTTGAAACCCTGACGGATAAGTTACAATCAACCTTCAAGCGTCTTAGGAACAAGGGCCGCCTCACCGAGGCCGATGTTCGTGAGGCGCTACGAGAAGTGCGGTTGGCCTTATTGGAGGCAGACGTCAACTTCAAGGTGGTTAAGGATTTCCTGGCCGGCGTGGAATCCGCAGCGATTGGTCAGGATATATTACAAAGCTTGACTCCGGATCAAGGTGTCATTCGAATCGTTCGGGACCGGCTTACTGCGTTGATGGGGAGCCGGGTCGAACGGATCAAAATGGCGTCTAACCCGCCTACGGTCATCTATCTGGTAGGCCTACAAGGATCGGGAAAAACCACCACCGCAGCCAAACTAGCTCTCATGCTCCGTCATCAAGGACGTCAGCCGCTCTTAGTGGCAGCGGATATCTATCGCCCTGCCGCAGCAGATCAGCTAAAAGCACTCGGCACACAGATTGATGTGCCGGTCGTGCACGCATTGAACGAATCGCCGGTTGCGTTGGCTCAACGAGGTATTCAAATGAGTCGGCAGTTAGCCCGAGACGTGGTGATTGTGGATACGGCGGGACGTTTGCATGTGGACACCGAATTGATGGAAGAATTGGTGCAAATGCAGCGTCACGTACCGGCCCATGAGACCCTCTTGGTAGTCGATGCGATGACCGGCCAAGATGCGGTGCGGGTAGCCAATGCGTTTAAAGAAACCCTACCGCTAACCGGCGTCGTAATCACCAAGCTTGATGGCGACACACGGGGCGGGGCGGCTCTGTCGATCCGTGCCGTGACAGACCTGCCGATAAAACTGATGGCGACAGGAGAAAAGGTCGAGGCGCTAGAATTGTTTCAGCCTGACCGCTTGGCGCAAAGGATATTGGGGATGGGTGACGTCCTCACCTTAATCGAAAAGGCCGAGCAATCGCTGGACCAAGGAGATACCGAGCAACTGGCGGGGCGCATTGCTTCCAATAACTTCAATCTGGAAGACTTTCGTGCGATGCTACGGCAGGTGAAAAAACTCGGTCCGTTGTCCAAGGTGATGGAAATGTTACCGGGCATGGGACAAATGGGCAAACTTAAGGGAAAAGTGGATGACTCAAGTTTGGTCCGGGTGGAGGCCATCTTAGATTCCATGACAGTCAAGGAGCGGCTTCGTCCCGATATTATCAATGGGAGCCGGAGACGGCGCATTGCTGACGGTAGCGGAACCTCAGTTCCGGAAGTCAATCGCCTGTTGAAGCAATTTCAGGAGATGCGAAAGATGATGCAACAGTTCAAGGGTCCAGGCGGGAAAAAACGTTTGGCCAAGTTACCATTCCCACCGATGCGATGATATGGGTAGCCCAAGGGAGGAGGAATCAGACAACATGGTGAAAATTCGATTGCGTCGAATGGGGGCCAAAAAACGACCATTTTATCGCGTGGTGGTGGCGGATGCACGTGCCCCTCGAGATGGCCGCTTTATTGAAGAAATCGGCTATTACGATCCCACGAAAAACCCGGCCATCATTAAGATTGATGAAGACCGCGCGATGAAGTGGATTAAAGATGGCGCTCAACCAACGGACACCGCTCGGTCGCTGTTAAGGCAATCTGGTGTGTTACGGAAGATTCATGAAGCGAAACAAGTAGGATCAACGCATGAGTAACATGCGGGCGTTACCGGATGGTCATACCCAACTCGGAGAGATTGTTGCTGCGCATGGGGTAGATGGAACCTTGAAAGTGTATCCTACCACAGACTTTTTAGACCGTCTCGTGAAACGCCGAGAACTCTGGGTTGGTAAGAGAACACAACCGTCTCGTGTGGCGCATGCCCAGATTCACGGCAATGTGGTCTTATTGCGGATTGACGGGGTGACCAATCGGGAACAAGCGGAGACCTTGCGCGGAGAACTGCTATCGGTACCGACGGACAGTCTGCCGCGATTACCGGACGGGGAATACTATTGGTACCAATTGGTGGGCCTCGAGGTGCGCGAGTGCGACACCGGTCGCGTGCTGGGTACGCTGAGCCAAGTTGTTCGGTCGGGCGGACACCACGATCTGTTCGAAGTGGAGAGACCTTCCTTGAAACCGCTTTTGATTCCGGCATTGAAGCACGTGGTTCGGGCTGTCGATGTTGAGGGCGGAGTGATGGAGGTTATCTTACCGGAGGGCTTGGAGGATATAACCTAAATGCTGATTCAGGTGGTCACCTTGTTCCCGGAGATGTTCCGTGAGGTGTTTAACGCGAGCATCTTAAAAAGGGCCCAAGATCGGGAAATTGTCGAGTTGCGAACCGTGGACTTGCGGCGGTTTGGAGTGGGGCCGCATCGGTCGACGGATGACTACCCGTTTGGCGGGGGCGTTGGCATGTTGCTCAGAGCGGACGTTGTGGTCCCTGCGGTTGAATGGGCGATGATGGGTCACGCGGCACCAGCAAAGATCATTGTCACCTCGGCTCAAGGCTCGCACTTCACGCAGCCCATGGCGGAAGCGTGGGCCCAAGAAGACCATTTAATTATCGTGGCCGGACACTACGAGGGTATCGATCAACGCGCCGTGACGTTATTGAACGCCCACGAAGTGTCGGTCGGGGACTATATTGTGACAGGTGGGGAGTTGCCTGCTATGATTATGGTCGATGCGGTGACGCGGCTACAAGCTGGGGCCTTGGGTGCTCAATCTGGGGCGTCTCAAGATTCCTTCAGTACGGTATGTTCCGGATTGCTCGAGGGTCCCCAATACACGCGGCCAAGAACTTACCGAGGCATAGCGGTCCCAGAGGTGTTGATGTCCGGGGATCATAAACGGATCGCAGGATTTCAACAAGAAACCCAGATGTCCGTGACTCGACGACGGCGCCCGGACATTTTAGGCGGCGCGGTGGATCGTCGGGGTGAGACACAGTAGTTGTAGAGGAGGTGTTGAATTGGACTACATCAAGTTACTGGAAGAAGATCAGATGCGTAGCGACATACCGACCTTTCGCGCTGGGGATTCAGTCAGAGTGGCGGTAAAAATTCGCGAAGGCAATCGTGAACGGGTGCAAATGTACGAAGGTGTCGTAATCGCGATAAAAGGCTCAGGGCTTTCTAAGACCATGATCGTTCGCCGGGTGAGCTACGGGGTTGGGGTGGAAAGAATTTTCTTGTTGCATTCGCCTCGTATCGAATCGATCCAAGTGGTGCGGCGTGGCAAGGTGCGGCGAGCCAAACTATACTACCTGCGTAAATTGCGTGGCAAAGCGGCCCGTATTAAAGAACGTCGTTAACAGGCGCAGAAGGTGCTCCCCGGACGGGGGGCGCCTTCACGTCATGATGGAGGGGAAGCTGTGACTCGCAAAAAAAACGGATGGTTAGAGATCGTAGAGACGGTGGTGCTGGCGTTTGTACTGGCATTTTTAATCCGTACCTTTGTATTTGAATCGTTTCAGGTTCAGGGCATTTCCATGGAACCTACGTTACAAAATCACTATCGGGTCCTGGTGAACAAACTTATTTATGATTTTGAAACGCCGAAAACTGGACAGGTGGTGGTCTTTCGTTCGCCTGTTATTAAGAATCAAGATTGGATCAAGCGGGTGATTGGGGTGCCTGGAGATGTGATCAGTGTGCGAAACAATGTGGTGTATATCAATGGGAAACGATATCATGAACCATTTTTGAAGTATCGTCAGTCCATCAATGTGGCACCGGTCAAAGTACCGCCGGGCGAGCTCTGGGTCGAGGGTGACAACCGCCCAAAGAGTTTTGATAGCCGCTATTTTGGGTTTTTGCCGATGAAGAATCTGACGGGCCAGGCGTTTTTGATTTGGTGGCCACTTTCTCAGTTCCGGTGGTTACAATAGACCTATGGGGAAAACACAGTCGTGGTATCCAGGACATATGGTGGCAACCCAGAAAATCATTCGCGAGTTGGCCCCTTATTTAACTGCATTTATTGAACTGGTGGACGCGAGGGCTCCGGAATTGACACGGCACGGACCGATGGGAGCTTGGGTTGGTAAGACTCCCAGGATTGTGGTGCTCAATAAAGCAGAACTGGCCGATCCGGCCACCACGGATACATGGATGCGATGGTACCGGGAGCGAGGGGCTGGAGCGGTGGCGTTGTCGGCGACCAGTCCTAAGGCCGATCGGGTGTTGCGGACGGCCATTACAGAGCGATTGCCGGCACCGTATCGGTTGGCCGTGGTAGGATTGCCAAACCTGGGGAAATCGACGCTGCTAAACCGCATGGTCGGAAAAAACAGGGTGGCTACGGGGGCTAAGCCGGGGGTGACGCGCGGGCCCCAATGGATTCGTCTTGATGGAGGTTGGGAGTGGCTCGATCTTCCCGGAGTAGTGACACCATCCCGATCGAAGGATTGGCGCCTTAAGGTTTTAGGGGTGGTCCCGGCCACGCCGGAAGAAATGGAAGATTTGGCAGAGAAGGCCTGGAGTCGAATCCATCCAGAAGAAACCGATCCCGAGGCATGGGTAGAGTGGGGGCGGCGACGAGGATTCCTAACTGCCGGGGCAGCGGTTGATCGTCACCGGACAGCTCAAGCGGTGCTCATAGGGGTGCGGGACGGGCAGTTTGGCAGACAGAGCTGGGAAGTGCCGTCCGATGCCCCGTAAGCACACACCGATGGCACTATGGCAGTTGTGGCAAACGCTATCTCAGATTGAACAGTCGCATTGGGACCGACAACGTTTGGTGGCGGGAGTGGATGAGGTGGGACGCGGTCCTTTGGCCGGCCCCGTGGTGGCGGCAGCCGTGATTTTAGACCCGTCTTCGCCAATCCTTGGCGTTCACGATTCCAAGCTTCTTAGTGCCCACCAACGCGCCTCCTTGTACCCAGAAATTCTCAGTCGTGCACTCAGCGTCGGGGTAGGCATGGTGGGGCCACGCACTATCGAACGAATTAATATCTTGGAAGCTTCTCGTCAGGCCATGCAGCGGGCGCTCAGTGCGTTGTCGGTGGTGCCCGATGTAGTCCTAACGGACGCGATGCGAGTCCACGGCGATTGGCGGGTCGAAGCGCTGGTTCATGGTGACAGATTGTCCGTTAGTATCGGAGCGGCTTCGATCGTGGCCAAGGTAATTCGGGATCGATACATGGATGCTTTGGATGCCACTTATCCCGATTATGGGTTCTCCCAACATAAAGGATATCCGACGCTCCAGCATCGTGCGATTCTTGCCCAAATGGGCCCGACGCCCTGTCATCGGGCCACGTTTCATTGGGAATATCGTCAAGGGTGAAGAAAAGGAAGACGGGCCCTTCCGGGCCCGTCGACACGTCTATTGCAGCTAGGGCTGTATGACGCCTGCCCCATAGTAATGGTTGACCCAATACACGTTATTGAGATTCTGAATCATGACGGTTTGTCCCGGGGCGGGGGCATCGATAAAGGCCTGTCGATAGCCGCCTGCGGATCCAACGTAGATTCCTACATGACTGGCACCCGATGCATACGTATTGAAAAACACCAGGTCTCCGGGCACTAAAGCGGATTTCGCTATCGGTTTGGCGAAAGCGAACTGTGCCCAAGTCGTTCGGGGAATATTGACGCCATTCTTCGCAAAGACAAACTGGGTAAACCCGGAACAATCGAATCCTTGGGGTGTGGTGCCCCCCCATAGATAGGGCGCTCCCAAATAAGCCTTTGCGGTATCCACCAAAGCCTGGCCGAAGGAGGTGGGACTGGATTGGACTGGGAGTGAGACACTCGATGACGCCCCGCCACTGGCAGACGCTGGGGTTCCACGCACTTCTAGCAGTTGGCCGATTTCTAGTAAATTTGGGTTGGATAAGTGATTGAGTTGAGCCAAGGACTGCCAAGTCATGGAGAAACGCGCCGCAATCATGGATAGGGTGTCGCCAGCCTGAACACGATAGGTGCTAGGGGAAGCTGGTTGCAGAGCGGGGGCCACGTTGGCAGTCTGAGCGGTGCCTGTAACCTGAAGGACTTGACCGACGGCGAGCCAATTGGGATTGGCGAGATGGTTAAGCTGAGCTAAGGTCACCCATGAAGTGTGAAAGCGCAAGGCAATTGCACTGAGGGTGTCTCCAGGTCGTACCGTGTACGTTGAGCGCGACTGGTATGCAACGCTAAACGTCGGGGATGCTGAGGTCGACCCGGCTGCACTGGGGCTTAGGGCACCCTCGGTTTGGGGGCCGACCATACCGTCAACGGTCAATCGATGCGACGACTGAAAGTCACGCACCGCAGTCTCGGTTAAGACACCAAAGTATCCGGTGATGGGAAGATGGAATCCTGAGCGATCTAACCGTCGTTGGAGTTGAGAAACCGCGGGACCACGTTGCCCTTGATAAATGTAGGGGGCGATCCAAGCCGCGTGGGCCAACGGGCCCGCCCACAATAACGGTGCCAGAATGGACCCGGCAATCAGTTTATACCGCATATGATAATACGGCTCCTTCCTTCATGTATTGCCTCCGAGGTTAGTTGGTCGGTTTGGACAGAAGGTGCCCTACCAGGGGGTATCAAGCCCGAGGATTCACCATGATGCATCCCCCGTACGCGGCATTCGATGCGACGATTCGGCTTTGAGGAGTCAAGCTTATCCTAAGGGGGATGGGATCCGAATGTCACGTCGAATGCCGTCGACTGTGGTCGGTTGGTCATGGTTGGCGGTCGCATCTCCCCATAATGGGCCAAAGCACGTCGAATTTGACAGACGTGGAAGAATACGGTAGTCAGGAGGAGAACTGCAGTTGCTTTGGGGAATTTTGCTATAATAGAGCAACGCGAAAGCTTGGGAGGTGCGGGATTGCCGAAAGCAAAACCATTAATTATTGTGGAGTCACCAGCCAAAGCCAAGACCATTAGCCGTTTTTTGGGAAGCCGTTATCAGGTCAAGGCGTCAATGGGACATGTACGCGATCTCCCTAAGAGCCAGTTTGGGGTCAACGTTGAAGAAGGGTTTGCGCCCCGCTATATCACTATCCGAGGGAAAGGCCCGCTGTTGAAAGAATTAAAGGATGCGGCCAAAAAGGCAGATCGGATCTATCTGGCAACCGACCCGGATCGAGAAGGGGAGGCCATTTCGTGGCACTTGGCAGAGGCTTTAGGGATTCCTCCCGAAAGCACGCAACGCATCGAGTTCCACGAGATTACCAAGGATGCAGTGAGCCAGGCCATTCGCCATGCGCGACCTGTCAATATGCCTCGGGTGAATGCTCAACAAGCCCGACGGATTTTGGATCGGGTCGTCGGATATCAATTATCGCCGCTGCTCTGGCATAAGATCCGACCTGGGCTCTCTGCGGGGCGGGTACAATCCGCCGCACTAAAGCTTCTCGTCGATCGAGAAGATGCGGTGTTGGCCTTCGTGCCCCAACAATATTTTACGGTCGGCATCGAGGCGGGTAAGAAAGGTGAGGGTCTCCTGGCGGCCAGCTACGTTGGACCCAGAGGCGATAAAGGACGGATTTCTGGCGAAGACGTGGACCAAATCCTGGGGCAGGTGCCGATAGGCACTGAACTTGTGGTTAATTCGGTTAAAACAAAAGAGCGTCGGCGGTTCCCGGCGGCACCCTTTACGACGTCAACCTTGCAGCAGGAAGCCTCTAAACGGCTGGGATTCTCTGTTAAACGCACAATGAGTTTGGCGCAACAGTTATATGAAGGCTTGGATGTTAGTGGTGAAGGCACTGTAGGGTTGGTGACCTATATTCGGACTGATTCGGTGCGTATTGCGGAAAGTGCTGAACAAGAGGCGCGGCACTTCATCGAAGAGAGCTATGGTTCACTCTATTTGAAGGAAGCGGGCACGCGGCGACCGGATCGCGATCCAGTAGGGTCTCAAGGGGCCCACGAAGCAATTCGACCGACTGTGGTGCTAAGGCATCCAGACAAATTGAAGGATAGCTTAAATCGTGACCAGCTAAGGCTCTATCGTCTCATTTGGGAGCGTTTTGTGGCCAGTCAGATGGCGCCGCAAATCTATGATGCGACGACTATTGAGCTTGAAGCGCATAGGGAAAAATTTCGGGCTCACGGATCCTTGATTAAATTCATGGGGTTTGCGGAGATTTATCAAGACACCCGTGAAGAGAGTGAATCCAAGATCGAATCCGGCGAAGACGACCCGAGTTCCAAGACGCTTCCGGCGATCGTGGAAGGTGAGCGCCTTGTGGTGCTGGACATAGCCGGACAAGAACATTTCACCGAGCCTCCGCCCCGATATACGGAAGCCAGCCTAGTGAAAACGTTAGAAGAGCTGGGCATTGGAAGGCCGTCCACGTATGCTCCTATTATTGATACGTTGCTCCAACGTCGTTATGTGGAACGGGCCCAACGACGTCTGGCGCCGACGGATCTAGGACGGGTCGTGGTAGAATTGCTCACCGAGTATTTCCCAGAAATCGTCAATACGGCCTTTACGGCCGAAGTAGAGAGCCAGTTGGACCGTGTGGAAGCCAATGAAATGGCTTGGCAAAATGTGCTGACTCGGTTCTATGGGCCTTTTGCCGAAGAGTTGGCTCGGGCCGAATCAGATGTCGAAAAAATGGAATTGCCAGAGGAAGCGACCGATGAAGTGTGCGAGCGTTGTGAGAAGCCGATGACCGTCAAATACGGACGGTTTGGTAAGTTTCTGGCGTGTAGTGGATATCCCGAATGTGACTTCACCAAACCGTTTCTGGAAAAAACCCCTGCAGTGTGTCCCCGGTGTGCGCGTCCGGTTGTGGTTAGGAGAACACGAAAGGGCCGCACGTTTTACGGGTGTAGCGGATATCCCGAATGTGACTTTGTGACGTGGAACCAGCCTACGGACAAAAGATGTCCGCAATGCGGATCCTCGATGGCGGTTAAGCACCGTGGTCAGCGGGAAAGTGTCCTGTGTCTCAAGGAGGGATGCGGTTATGAGTCAGAACAAGCGCAGTGACTCGGTCACCGTAGTGGGGGGTGGGTTGGCGGGATCCGAAGCGGCGTGGCAATTGGCCGAGCGGGGCGTGTCCGTGGAACTGTATGAAATGCGCCCGGTAGCGATGACGGACGCTCACGTCACCAACCGGCTCGGGGAGTTGGTGTGTTCGAATTCTTTAGGGAGTACCTTGGGCAACACACCAGGGGCGCTGTTAAAGGACGAAATGCGACATTTTGATTCTTTGGTGCTGAAAGCCGGACAGTATGCACAGGTGCCAGGAGGGTCGGCTCTCACCGTGGACCGCGATCGGTTTCAGGACTGGATTACGGAAACTCTGGAGGCGCATCCTCGGGTGCATATCCATCGGGATGTCGTGCGGGAGATTCCCCAAGGTCCGGTCATTGTTGCGACGGGTCCGTTAACACACGATGCATTGAGTCAGGCCCTCCAAAACTTACTCGGGGACACCTTTTTGTCATTCTATGATGCGGCCGCACCCATCGTCCTGACTGAATCGGTGGACATGCGCCACGCATTTTGGGGTTCTCGGGAGGGGTCTGAGGACTACCTCAACTGCCCCTTGACCAAACCCGAATACCTGAATTTCTATGAGGCACTCATCAGTGCGGAACAGCACCCGCGTCACGAATTTGAAGCCGATACCAAATTTTTTGAAGGATGTTTGCCTATTGAAGAACTCGCACGGCGCGGGGTCAGGACGCCCCTCTTTGGGCCCTTAAAGCCCATGGGATTGTCCAATCCGTTTGAAGAGGGGAGACGTCCCTACGCGGTGGTGCAATTACGGCAAGACAATGCAGCGGGCTCTTTGATGAGTATGGTAGGATTCCAAACCAATTTACGTTGGGGCGAACAAAAACGAGTATTTTCCCTGATACCCGCCTTGCAGGCCGCTGAATTTGTTCGGTATGGCGTCATGCATAAGAACACTTATTTAAAATCTCCGAAATTTCTCCAACCGAGCTTTAACACCCGATTCCGCGATGATTTGTGGTTTGCCGGACAAATGACCGGGGTGGAAGGCTATGTGGAATCCGCCGCAACAGGAATTATGGCGGCCATCAACGCGTCGCGCTGGATTCGTGGAGAAGAACTCGTCGTCTGGCCTCGGGACACCATGATGGGCGCACTAGCCTATTATGTCACGCACACCAATCCCGCACATTTCCAGCCGATGAATGCCAACTTCGGTCTATTCCCAGATGCCCCGGATGCGACGGTAGTGCGGGACAAGAAGCAGCGCCGTGAAATCATGCGGCAAAGAGCCCTGAATTCCCTTGAATCCTGGGGCCTACAGCAGTGGTTACTGACGCCTCAGGATCGTGGGCGTATGCTATGAGTGAGGGCCTCATTGACCAATATTTAAGATACTTGGCCGCCGTGGAAGGATGCTCCGAACATACCCTAAGGGCCTATCGCTCTGACCTTGAGCAGTTCCAGCTTCAAGTGGGCAGCTTATTAATGGTTGACGCCAAACGGATACGGCGCTGGCTTATGGAATTAGGTGAATCCGGCATGGCGGCGCGGACGGTTGCTCGCAAGTTATCCGTGGTGCGATCTTGCTTTCGATATTGTGAAAGAGAAGGAATTCGGGATAATCCGGCACGTCGTATCCTCGCGCCTCGGTTTCGCGCTCGTTTACCGAGGGTGTTGACGATGGATGAGATGGCCGCCATGATGGAGACGGCGATAAAGGGACGTGGGGCCTTAGGGATTCGAAACTGGGCCATCGTCGAGACCCTCTATGGCGCTGGGCTCCGTAGCCAGGAGGCCACCGGGATGGACCTAAAAGATATGGACCTGGATCAAGGCATCATTCGGGTGGCGGGTAAGGGGGGTAAACCACGAGAAGTGCCGATCGGATCCTATGGAGTTCGGGCACTGACCCAATACGTCAAGGAGGCTCGTCCTCAGTTGGTCCGGCACAGTACCATGGCAGTGTTTTTGAATCATCGGGGCGGCCGCTTAACGACCCGCAGCTTACGGCGTATTGTCAAGGCTACCATGTTAAAATCGGCTGCCCACAGAAACGTAAGCCCGCATTGGTTGAGACACTCCTACGCTACCCACTTGTTGATGAATGGAGCCGACCTTCGGGTAGTGCAAGAATTGTTGGGGCACGCCAGTCTTAAAACCACCCAGATTTATACGCATATTTCGCAAGATCAACTCACCCGAGTGTACCAAAATACGCATCCTC
The DNA here is from genome assembly GCA_027343695.1 of Sulfobacillus sp. Classification (GTDB taxonomy): domain Bacteria; phylum Bacillota; class Sulfobacillia; order Sulfobacillales; family Sulfobacillaceae; genus JAKADJ01. Next base: position 74,765 of record DAHWKJ010000030.1, read on the forward strand.
GGGCGCATCAGACGTAGTCATCAGATAGGGGGAGGAATCCAATGGGAGAGAGTCAATTTCATGGTACCACCATCTTAGGCATGGTCAAAGACGGCCGAGCGGTAATCGGCGGCGATGGCCAGGTTACCTTTGGACAAAACACGGTGATGAAGCACACCGCGCGCAAGGTCCGACGACTCTACCATGGAGCTATTTTGGCAGGATTTGCAGGAGCCGTAGCTGACGCATTAACCTTATTCGAACGATTTGAGGGCAAATTAGAAGAACACCACGGCAATTTGTCTCGGGCTGCAGTAGCGCTGAGTCGGGAATGGCGGACCGACAGGATGTTAGGGAAATTGGAAGCGTTGCTTATTGTGGCGGACAAATCGGATCTGTTCATCCTATCGGGAACGGGAGAGGTGATTGAACCCGACGATCAAATCGCCGCTGTTGGATCGGGCGGGAGCTATGCCCTAGCTGCGGCACGGGCTTTTGCGTCGTTGGAAAATCCGCCGGCGATCGATGATGTGGTACGGCGGGCGCTCGACATCGCCGCGGATATTTGCATATACACGAATCATCACCTGACCATCGAAACGCTTGAATAGGACTAGCGGAGGGAGATCTCATCATGGATGAAGCGCTTTTAACACCCAAACGAATCGTAGAGGAATTGGACCGACATATCGTCGGTCAGCATGATGCCAAGCGTGCGGTGGCCATTGCCTTACGGCATCGCTGGCGCCGGAGCCGACTAGAACCCGAATTACAGGACGAGATTACTCCAAAAAACATCTTAATGATTGGGCCCACAGGGGTCGGTAAAACCGAGGTGGCCAGGAGACTCGCGCGACTGCTTCGCGTGCCGTTCATTAAGGTCGAAGCCACGAAGTTTACTGAAGTCGGGTATGTCGGCCGTGATGTCGATGCCATGATACGGGACCTCGTCGAGACCAGCGTCCGGATGGTGAAAGAAGAACGTACTCAATCGGTTAAAGACCGCGCGGAGCGGGCTGCCGAAGACCGCATTGTGGAGGCCCTGGTCCCGGATCCAGTCGATGACTCAGCCCCCAAAAACCCGTTTGAAGCGATTTTTAGTGGGGCAGGCGGCAATTACCAAAATAAACGACCGGTCGATTTCGAAGAGCGTCGACGGATTGAAGAAGATCGACGAAAGGTCCGGGAAAAACTCCGGTTAAAAGCTATGGAACACGACCTGGTGGAAGTGGATGTAGAAGATGCCGGACCCCAGATGCCGATGTTGGGCAATATGCCAGGGGCTGAAGATAATCAAATGAATCTCGGTGAAATGTTTGGTAATTTGCTGCCTAAACGGACCAAACGACGGAAAATGACAGTGTCCGAGGCGCGAAAAATTCTGACGCAAGAAGAAGCTCAAAAATTGATCGACACCGATGCGGCCAATGCCGATGCCCTGTGGCGTGCCGAGCAGCAGGGGATCATTTTCATCGATGAATTTGATAAGATTGCGTCCTCGAGCCACGACGGTCGGGGGCCGGATGTGAGCCGAGAGGGCGTCCAACGCGATATTCTCCCGATTGTGGAGGGATCGACTGTGAACACGAAGTATGGCCCGGTAAAGACCGATCACATCTTATTTATCGCAGCCGGAGCCTTTCACGTATCCAAGCCCAGTGATCTTATTCCCGAGTTGCAAGGTCGATTTCCGATCCGGGTGGAGTTTACCGCGCTGACCGAACAGGACTTTTATGCGATTTTAACCGAGCCGAAGAATTCTCTCATTGCGCAATACCAGGCCTTATTAGGCGCCGAAGGAGTAGAGGTGCGGTTTGAAGATGACGCGTTGTGGGCCATGGCGCGGTATGCGGATCGCGTCAATCGGGACACCGAGAACATCGGGGCCCGACGTCTACACACCATTCTGGAGAAGGTTTTGGAAGAACTCAGTTTCGAGGCTCCTGACCTTAAAGGACAAGTGATTCCGATTACCGCGGCCTATGTGGACCAACGTTTGGCTGGCATCGCGGATAATATTGACATTAATCGGTATATACTCTGAATTTTTGCTTTCGTTATCACATTCCAATCCGTGAGTATGGTATACTCATAACCGGAAATTGAAGCGATGACGAAATACGCAAACTGAGGGAGGCTTTTGTCGTGGAACACCTTTTAGACAAGACGCGACGTATTAACCGATTACTGCAACGCACGGCCGGGCATCCTGTTAACTTCGAAGAGATGGCGCAGATTTTGAGCCAATTGATTGCTGCCAATGTGTACGTGGTTAGCCGTCGAGGGAAGATTCTGGGTTATTCGTTATTAGATTCCTTCGAGTGCGATATTATGATTCGTGAAGTCCTTGGCCAGGATTCTTTTCCCCAGCCCTATAACAATGGTTTGTTGAAGGTTGATGAAACTTATCCTAATGTGTCACAAGAATCGCGTCGTTGCGTCTTCTTTCGAGATAAACAGTGTATATACGAAAATAAGATTACAACGGTGGTACCCGTTAATGGAGGCGGTGATCGCCTCGGAACGTTGGTGCTGTCGCGATTTGGCCGAGAATTTGAGGATGAGGATCTTATTTTGGCGGAATATGGCGCTACGGTCGTAGCCATGGAGATTCTACGGTCCAAGTCCGATGAGCTCGACATGGAAGCTCGCAAAAAAGCGGCGGTTAAGGTTGCGATTGACACGCTTTCATACTCCGAGCTCGAAGCTGTCCAGCATATCTTCGAGGAATTGGGTGGCGAAGAAGGATTGTTGGTGGCCTCCAAGATTGCGGACCGGGTGGGCATTACGCGTTCGGTGATTGTGAATGCCCTGCGGAAGTTTGAATCCGCCGGAGTTATCGAATCGCGGTCGTTGGGCATGAAGGGTACTCATATCCGGGTGTTAAACGATCGACTCATGCCGGAGCTCAAAAAGCTTCATCGTTAAACCCCAAGTAACCGTCCAAAGAATGGAGGAGGGTGTCCGGTATGAACCGGGCACCCTCGTTTACTGCACTAAGTGTAGAGGTTGCTGGAATATCCGGTGAGCTTGTGCCAATGAAATCATGTGGTCAGAGACCATGCTGGTTAACACTTCCCATTGGCGGGCCTTGGCCAACTTGTAGTGGGTTAGGGGGTCATAGGCGGATGGGGCTTGAGGCAGTCCGGCAAGCACCGTGGCCTCGGATGCCGTCAAGTTCGCCACGGAGCGATGAAAATAAACCTGGGCAGCTCGGGCCACCCCGTAGCTACCGTGCCCTAAATACACCTCATTGAGATACATATTGAGAATCTGCTGTTTACTATAGAGTGCTGTGACCATAAGGGATAACAAGATACCGGTGACCTTACGGGGAATGGTCTTTTTCGGAGAGAGCATGAGGTCCCTCACGAGTTGTTGAGTAATGGTGCTGCCTCCTTGCGCAAAGGTGAGAGTCCTGATGTCGACGAGAAGAGCCCGTCCGATGCCTTCGAAAGAGATTCCCCAGTTATGATAAAAGCTTCGATCCTCCGTCGCGATGAGCGCATGGGTAAGCCATGGGTTCGCCGCAGCCTTTTTGAGGTAGATGCCGTGGTGACTGGTCACCCGTTGATGGACCCGAGTTGGCAATGATTCCAAGGCAGACCAATATCGCCAATAAAATAACGTCAATGCGACGAGTGCGACAAGGCATAGCCAGATAATGCTCCGGATTCTGCGGCTCCATACGTCATGAGTCGTGATCATAGAGGCCGCCTCAATGGTAGAATAGCGGAGCAATCCGCCAGTCTTCCTGACGGGCTTGAACCGGATCGTGTGAGAAAAAAGGTCGGGCTTTGGTGTCGTGGACGATGTCTAACAGTCGCGCCACGGAGGCCTTTGCCAAGTCGGGGTCGGTAGAGGCTCCGACGTGTTCGGGATCAAATTGCTCCCGAGTATAGACGGCATCACTGGTGATTAAAACGGGTCCGGTCGAGGTTTCAATGAATAAGGATTGGTGGCCGAGGGTATGACCGGGCGTGGATACAAGCGTGACTCCGGCTTCGACCACCGTGTCCCCATTGAGCAATGTGAGTTGCGTGCGGTCGATGGCGGATGCAGCCGGGTCTAGATATTGTGCCGGGTCCTTGGCCATTGCGTCCCATTCCTGTTCTTGAATCATAAAGCGATGATGGGAGAACTGCTGATTGCCGCCTGCATGGTCGAAATGAAGGTGTGAATTTATCACCAGGTCAATGTCGTCCAGGGCAAAGCCTAGTCTCCCTAACTGGGAGGGGATCATGTCCTCGGGGGATAAATCCGGAACCAGCACTTGAGAAAATTCATCCCCCAATAGTTGCTGGGGGGATACCCGGCAACTATTGGAGCATCCGGTATCAAATAGCACGAGGCCGTTGGGAGTCTCTATCAAATACGCATAGACCGGGATAGCAAATCGATGACCTGGGGCGGTACTAGGATCCAGTACCGTGGCGTCCACATCAAATTTTCCGACCGGAAGGATCCAAAAACGCATGGGTGTGCACCGTCCTTTACGACCGATAAGGTGGGCATGAGGGGCTGTCCAATCGTCTATATCCCCCGACGATATGCCTGTTATCCAAATCATAACATACTCTAGATTGCGTTGACTTTGGATTGTTTACCGTCTCCTCGGTGTCTACCTAAGTGCATCCTTAGTTTACCGACTCTGGTAATGAGCTCAGAGGATGACGATGGAGTAAGAAGGCTACACTCCATTCGAGGTGATAGATTATGACGCAACGTTGGAGGACTGCCGTAGGCTCGGCGTTAACTTTGGCGATTGCGGTGACCGGGTGTGGGTTCCATGCCAATGCCGCAGCTAAACCTAAGGCATCTACGGTGCCGTTGAGAGTTGTCGGGTTCTGGGCCAATGATGTCACGACTCCATTGACAGCCCTTTATAAATACCCCCATGCGATCTCGGAATTTTCACCGTTTTGGTATTCGGTAACCGCATCGGGCTCCTTAAAGAGCCACGTCGACGCGACCATTTTGTCTCAAGTGACCAAAGCGCACATCCCAGTGATGCCTTTAGTCAATGATGCGACGGGGATCCAAGCCTTTCTACCCTCTAAGACGACACGGACCGCCGCGGCGAGGGCTATTGCCGACATGGTGGGAACCATGCATTTTCAGGGGGTAAATATTGACTTTGAGCCAACCCACACTCATTTGAGAACCGAACTGACCGCGTTTATGACCGAGTTGCGAGATTTCTTACCTCGCACCGATAAAATTACGATGGATGTGGTTCCTCATTCCGGGGGCGCTTACCAGTATCCCCAACTAGAGCACGAGGTTAACCAGTTTATCCTCATGAGTTATGACGAGCATGCCGACGGATCGATGGCGGGGCCGGTGGCTGCAATGCCGTGGGTAAGCAATATCCTGGCCAGAATTCTAAAAACCGTTCCAGCGTCCCAGATAGATTTAGGGATTCCGGTCTATGGATATACCTGGCCGACCGGTAGCACACACGCCAAAACGGTGCCATACAATGCGGTGACCCCGACCATGACACTGCACGCTAAGTGGAGTGGGCGCTACCAGGAAACCTATGCACATTTCTCCGGCCATACGGCATGGTGGGAAAGTCTGCAAGGGATGAACCAAAAAATTGCCTTAGCTAAGAAAGACCATCTGGCCGGAGTCGCGTTATGGCATATGGGGTATACCAACAACGCGGTGATGCAACTCCTCTTGCATACAATAGGTCGGCAACCGTAAGGAAACTCACACGGTTGCTTTTTCTTTATCCAATTAAGAGGAATCTCCTCCTCGTATGTCGAAATGAGAGAACACAAGGAGGATGTTAATACCCGGATGGAACTTCAAGAACTTTGGCGCGTGATCCGTAAGCGTCTTAAAATGATCATTTTAATTACGGTGGTCGCAGTGGCGACTAGTGGAATTCTGAGCAAATTTGTCCTACCCAAACAGTATGCAGGCACTGCAACCCTGATTGTGATTCCCCACAACTCCACCCAGAGCCTCTTAACATCTATGGTGACGGGTCAACAATTAGTCGATACGTATGCCCAGTTGGTGGACTCGAGGGCAGTTGTCGGCGGCGTCATTCAAAGCCTGGGGCTTAATGTGACGGTTACGCATTTAACCAAAATGATTACTGCGACACCGTTGACGAATACGGATTTACTGACAGTAACGGTCAAGGCGCCCTCTCCCTCATTTGCGGCGCGCGTGGCGAATGAAGTCGCCTTAAAGACGGTGGCTGAGGTAACCTTGGTTCAAGGCCAAAAGAACCTCGAGGTGGTTAATCCTGCCATCAATAGTCCGATCCCGGTCGGGCCTAAGACCAAGATTAACGTGGCTATAGCCTTAGTCTTAGGACTAATGGTGAGCGCAGGACTAGCCTTTTTACTGGAATATCTAGACGACTCGGTGCGGTCTGAAGAGGATGTTAAACGCGTCTTTGATCTACCGCTTCTAACCGTGATTCCCTCGATTGGCGATGAATCCACGGTCAAGGGAGCCAAAGATCGACCCAAACGCGCCACCCGATCGAAGGCCCGCGGTCAACGGACGGTGCGCTCAAACGGGCGATACGAAGGGAGATTGTAGGCACATGCCCCTGGATTTATCTAATCTAATAGACCCTAAATTGGTCGTTCTTACGGCGCCTCGATCATCGGCGGCTGAGCAGTATCGAGCTTTGCGGACCAACCTGGAGTTTCTTGGCGTGAATGGGCCTCTGACGAAAGTCATGGTAACGAGCGGCACGCCAGGTGCGGGTAAGAGTTTAACCTCCAGTAACTTAGCGATTTCATTAGCCCAAGCCGGCAAGAACACGCTATTAGTCGATGCGGACTTAAGACGGCCCATGATTCATCATCTATTTGGCAATGGCAATTTGTCCGGTCTGACCACGGCTTTAACACGTCCGGAAGAATGGCATAAACATGTGGTGCGGGGGCCGATTGGTGGACTGTCGCTGATGACTAGTGGCCCCATTCCGCCTAATCCTTCGGAGATGATGTCGTCACCGATTATGATGGAACTATTGGTGCAACTGGGACAGGCGTACGATATGGTGGTGTTGGATACCCCGCCGGTCGTCTCGTTTACCGATGCCGTGGTATTAAGCCAAACCATGGACGGAGTAATTTTGGTGGTGAGAGCTGGGCACACCTCGCGTAAGATTGACTTGAAAGGTAAAGAGCGCTTGACGCAGGTCAATGCACGGATTCTTGGAATCGTGCTAAACGATATTGAGATGAACGATGAGGATTACAGCTATTATTATGGATACGGAGACCGGAAATAGTGATTGATTTACACGCCCACGTATTGACCGGAATCGATGACGGACCTAAGACGGTGTCAGATACACTGGCAGTGATGCGGCAGGCGGCATCGGACGGCACGCATCAGCTAGTTGCGGTGGCCCACGCTAATGATGGTCACTTTGCCGTGAGTCGCGGGGATTATGACCGCGCTTTCGCGGACGCCGTTAGAGAAATTCAGATGGCGGAGATTGATGTACAACTGATTCCCGGCATGGAAGTTAGACTGGGTCCGAAAATGGCCGAGGGCTACCGGCAAGGGGATTTTCTGGCGATTGGCGATACGAAATATTTTTGTGTGGAATTGCCGCCAAATGACTTTCCAGCGTATACGTTAGATGCGCTCTATGAATTGTCGCTCGAGGGATTACGGCTTCTAATCATTCACCCTGAGCGCAATCGTGGCATCCGTAAGCGGGCTGAATTAGCGGAGCGTCTCATCCGTATGGAAGCTTTGGGGGTAGCCTCCGGGGGCTCTATTTTGGGCCAATTTGGACCGGAAGCGGAAGCTTCAGCCTGGCAATTGATTGAGATGGGGTTTATTCAAGCGGTAGCGACGGATGGGCACTCGGTATCGAAGCGGCCGTTACGGCTATCGGCATATGAGCCAGTACTTAGCCGACGGTATGGGGAATCCGTTGCGATGTCGATGTTGAGGACGACGCCTGCCTTGGTTTTACAAGGCGCCCCAGTTGAACTGGTGCCGCATCCTCGGGTCGGCTGGCGTCGCTGGTTCGGATCCCGTTAGGCTCTAGTCTTAAGACGACTACAGTGATGGCCTGAATTACGAGGATTTTAGAATCTTTTGTCGAAATACCAGAATGAACCAGTTCAGCCGAGCTGGCGCGTTAGAGGAATGAACTGCGCAATGACTAATTCCCGGCACCTTTGGTGCCGGGACTGTTTTTGCGGGCACCGGGTAATGCTATCGAGAGTTCGACCCGGGAGGCTCTATGACAGCGCTGCGAAAATTTTTAAAGGACAACCTGGTGTTCGGTATCGCATCGTTATTATCCGGGTTGTTCAATTATTTGTATCACGTGGTCCTCGCTCATGTTTTAGGCCCTGCGCGCTATGGCGATCTGACTACGTTCCTTAACGTGACGGCCTTGATGGTGATTCCGGCATCGGTGGTTACTCTGGTCTATACGCGGCTTGGAAAGCGGCCACAACCCCAACAGGCACGACGTGAATCGCTTTATCTGTGGGGTGCTGCTGCTGCACTCTGGGGGCTTGTTTGGGCTTTCAACGGGCCGTGGGGCAGGATTCTGCATGTGTCGGGGCAACTTCTGGTGATTTATACCGCGGAAGTCTTACCGAGTTTGGCATTGGCCGCGAACGTAGGAATATTGCAGCGTGCTCGATGGTATATCTTTGTGGGATTGCTGGGGGTAGTCAACACCGGGTTTCGGGTGGTGGCTGCGGCCGGGGCCGCGTGGAGCGGGTATCGTCTTACGGCAGTGGGTATTCTGGAGGGAGTGGCTGCATGGGTCACATGGGGTGGCAGTCGGTATCTAGCTTCAAGAGTGCATGAAACCGGAGAGACCACCGACGCCAAAGTGGTCTCGGGAACTGCGTTGGTGGGGATTATCGATGTACTGCTAGGGCTCGCCGATGGTCTACTGGCTAAGCATGCCTTAGCGGCTCGAGCCGCAGGACGCTACAGTGGGCTTTCTACTATCGGTCATAGCCTTCAGTTTATGTCCCAAAGTCTCGGTACCGTAATGCTGACCGCAATTATATCGGATTTATCTCATCGGCGACGATATCTCTGGATTACTATGGCGGTCTACGGTACCCTGGCAGGGATTGGGGAAGGGTTGTTCGTAACCCGGGGAACCTGGTTGGTTACGGCGATACTCGGACGGAGTTTTTTGCCGATCGTCAGATTTTTGCCGTATTATGGATGGGGGATGGTAGCTTTGGGGCTCAACAACATTGTCATGCTATATTCCGTAGCCTTAAAGCGGTGGGAAGTCCTTGCGGCATCTGGGCTAGGTCTCGTCTATTGGATTTGGCGGATGACGGGGCTTCATCAGTTTCGAGGATTTGTTCGCGTCACGGCACAAACTCAGGTAGCGATTACGCTTCTGGCGGTCGCCGTGATAGGAATCGGGGCTTTGGTACGAAGTCAACACATAAAGCGTTCGGGGCCCCTATAATTCGATAAAGAAGGCGGCGGTAACGATGTTGACGGTGGGGTCGGCCTTATCCGGATCTGCACGCCGAATGGGACTAAAAAAGGCGTTGATTTTTGGTGAACACGCGTTGACCTATCGGGAGTTGGATACACACGCCAATCAGATCGCCTGGGTATTGCATCAGGAGGGTATTCAACCGGGGCAACGTGTGGCACTTCTTCTACCCAACGGATTGGAGATGGCTGAAATCTATTTCGGCGTCGCGAAGGCTGGCGTCGTGGGTGTACCCCTTAATTTACGCTGGGCACCGCCGGAGATTGCTTATGCAATCGCTAATGCGCAGATCTCTCTGATTATCGCGGACCCGGAGTTCGAGCCTATATTGAGTTCACTGCACTTGGATCAGGTAGCGGTGTTATATACCGGAAGTAAGGGCACTTGGACGGAGCGGGTGGCAAGGGCGCCGTCGACCGAGCCGAATTTTTATGAAGTGCAAGAGGACGATCCCTGGGTCCTAGTTTATACTTCTGGAACCACCGGGAAACCCAAGGGCGCGGTGCGCTCACATCGTGCCAATATTATGATTGCACTGGCTCTGGCTTCCGAACTTGGCATTTCGTCGGAGCAAGTAGGGTTTGCAATTCTCCCGATGTTTCACGTCAATTCGATGTGGTTTGTTACCCTGTCGATGGCGATAGGAGCCACTTGTGTAATCTATCCGCATCGGACGTTTCACCCCCACCATGTCATTGAGCAGGTGAATCTTCATTCTGTGAATTATGGCATGTTTGTGCCGAGCCTGCTTACGTTTCTTGCAGACGCGGTGGAATCGGGAAAGGTGCGTGCCGAAGGACTTGAAGTGATTATGACGGCGTCGGCGCCGTTAGACAGCACCCTTCGAGACCGGGTCATTCGCGGCTTTCCCGCAGCGCGGCTCTATGATATCTACGGCTCGACCGAATATGGTGCCGCGACTATGGTGCGCCATTCTTTACATGGGCCCCTTGGCTCGGTCGGATACCCGACCATTGGCCAAGACATTAAAATTCTGGACGACGAATGCAGGCCAGTAGTTCCAGGTGCTATCGGCGAAGTATACGTTCGCGGCCCGTCGTTGATGACCGAGTATTGGGACAATCCTGAGGCGAACCAAAGTAGCTTCACTCCGGACGGCTTCCTTACGGTGGGCGATATGGGCTATATAGGGGATGATGGGCTCCTCTTTCTTGTTGATCGGAAACAAGACATGATGATTGTCGCGGGAGAAAATGTTTATCCCACGGAAGTCGAAGACGTGCTTCTCCGACATCCGGATGTTGCCCTGGCCGCTGTATTTGGGGTACCCGATGCGAGGCGTGGCGAGCGGGTTCTTGCCTTAGTCACGGTGCGAGAGGGGCACACCCTGGACCTTGATGCCCTTACGGATCTGTGCCGGGATAACCTGGCGGATTATAAACGCCCATACCGGATTAAAATTACGCCCAACTTGCCGATCGGTCCCTCGGGGAAAGTTGTCCGCCGATTAGCTAAGGAATCGTGGGGGCCTCTAGACTAAATCCTCCACGAGATATAGTTCTGTTATCCCGTAGTGTATCGCGGTGTGACTGTAACCTAAAGTCTCGTGCGTCCCTTTGGAGGGGCTGCATGAGGCTTTAGGCCCATCTGATCGGAGCGCTTTCCCCGTTAGAACACGAGTGCTTGGCTGAAGTCCTCCAGGATATCGGTAGAATCTTCCAAGCCTACGGATACCCGCACCACATCGCCGGTAATTTCCCGAATCCGGCGTTCCTCCGGTGTCAGGGCAGCATGGCAGTGCAGTTCGGGTAGCGACACGATGGTTTCGGTGCCGCCGAGCCCAGCTCCAATTCGTGCCCATCGTAATCGTGACGCCATGACAGTCACCGCTTCGGAACTTTTTAAGCGGAATGTGACCATTTGCCCGAAACCACGTTCAGTCGTCATTGTGCGTTGGGCTACTTCGTGACCGGGATGTCCTGGGAGACCTGGATAGTAGACGGTGGAGACCGCAGGATTGCCGGCCAGTGTTTGAGCTAGCTCATAGGCCGTGCGAGACGCATGGCGCATTCGCACTGGGAGCGTCCGAAGCCCTCGATGTACGGTATACGCGTCATCGGGTGATAAAATGGCCCCCGCTGCATTTTGTATAAAGTACAACCTTTCTGCTAAACCCGATTCGCGTGCCACGGCGAGCCCAGCGGTGACGTCAGAATGGCCCCCAATCATCTTGGTGCCTGAATGCAGCACCAAGTCTACTCCCATCCGTAAAGGATTTTGAAGGTAGGGAGTGATGAACGTGTTGTCAACCCAGACTTCTATCCCGTGGCGATGGGCCCAAGAAACTATGTTGGGGATGTCCGCAACGTGCAGAAATGGGTTTGAGAAGTTTTCTACGAGAAGGGCCTTCGTGTTGGGGCGTCTGACAGATTCCAAATGGGGCAACGAGTCGGTATTGGCATAACTAGCGGCGATGCCAAAACGGCTGAAAACACCACGCAAGAGTCGTTGCGTGCCGCCCTGACAATCTTCTGAGACGATCACATGATCGCCACTCTTTAAAAGTAAGAAACTGGCGGTCAAGGCGGCCATGCCTGAAGCAAAGGCAAATCCTCGCACCCCGCCTTCGATGGACGCGATGGCGTTCTCGAGAGCATTTCGGGTTGGGTTTGCGGACCGCGCGTAGTCAAATGGGGGCGGGTTCCAAGGGTCCGCCTGATGGTAGGTGGTGGCTCGGTATATGGGTGGCACCACGGCTTGGCTGCTGGGGTCCAGTTGGTGAGCATGGACAAAATTGGTGTCAGAATTCGGTGTGGCTGGCATGGTAGTTCCTTCCCCTCATTCTTGTTGGAGACCCCGCATGAGAGACTTAGAGGCTTAGCGCCGTTTCTAAGTCGTTTACAAGGTCGTCGGGATGCTCGATGCCCACTGAGAGACGCATCAATCCTGGGTGGATGCCCAATGCGATACGGATGGCTTCTGGCAACTCACGATGGGTTTCGGTATAGGGGTGGGTAATTAGAGACTCCACCCCACCCAAACTAACGGCCGGAAGGATGCACCGCAGTCGGGATGAAAAATATCCGGGATCCACATGGGCTGGAAGTTGGAACGAAACCATGGCTCCGGGTCCGGTGGCTTGGCGTTGGTGGAGGGCAATGTCTTCATCGGTCCCAAGGTCGGGATAATATGCGCGTACTACACCTGGATGGTTGTCCAAAAATTGGGCGATCTGTCTCGCGCTAGATTCCTGTTGGTTAAGACGCAATGCCAACGTCTTCAGACCTCGCATCACCAGCCAACTATCGATCGGACTCAAAGCTCCGCCACAGGCGTTGGCAATAGTGGCTATTTGCTCAGCGCGCTTCGGATCGCGAGCGATGACGGCACCCGCTAGGACATCGTTATGGCCAGCGAGGTATTTGGTAGCACTGTACACCACCAAATCGGCGCCCAGTTCAATGGGACGCTGGCGCAAAAACGTCATAAAGGTATTATCGACTGCGATCAATGCGCCGGATTCGTGTGCTATGCCGGAAATGGCCCGAATATCGGAGACTTGTAACAGGGGATTACTGGGACTTTCGATAAAGACCAATTGGGTGTTAGGGCGCATCGAAGCCCGGACCTGCGATAAGCTTCGTGTATTTACGTAAGTGGTTGAAATCCCGAATTTTGTGAATGTATCCTCAAAGAGCCGATAGGTGCCGCCATATACATCTTCCGTGAGTACGACGTGGTCTCCTTGCTTCAACGTAGCGGCGATAGCGTGAATCGCCGCCATCCCCGAGCTGAAGAGACTTGCCCCAGCTCCGCCCTCAAGGCTCGCCAGCGCTTCAGCAAGCGCCCCTCGTGTAGGGTTGCCGGTACGGGAATAGTCAAAGGGCCCGAGACCTTCGGGGCCGTGTTGGTATGTTACGGAAGGATAAATCGGGGCAGAAACCGAACCGTAGGATGGGTCGGCATGGATCCCGACCTGGGCTAGCTGTGTTTCGCGGTGCCACACATGAAATCTCCTTTCACCGTTCAGGATAGTAGAAACCGTTCAAGTCCTTCTCGGATGGCCGTACTCTCCGAGGACAAGATCAAAAGTTCTTGGCTTAGTTTCTCAATCCATTGGTCCAACGGGATGGTTTCTGTCTTTAAGGCAATATCGCGAACCACCTTAATTCTTTGCGCCTCAAGACGGCCTCGGTTTTGGAGCAGACTATACTTCATATCGCCCAATGTTACGTGAATGGCGGAAACAGGCTTGCTTTTCGAAAAAATCCCCCCGCGCCGCTCGACGATAGTGTGGTTCGGGATAGCGCCTTCGAGTTTTTTAGCCAGGATCTCTAAAAAAGCCAAGATGTCACCGCCATCTTGGCGCAGGCTGGCAGCCAAAATATCGAATGATAAATCGTCGGCCAATTCAAGAACACCCCTGTCAGCGTTTGCTCATTATTTTATCATAATGGGGGGCTCCTGGCGCAGTATGGTGCGAGACGAATGATGCTTAGGAATCTTCAACTGGCTGACTCTTCGCCCCTTTATCCACGCGGTACAGGGTCTATCATGCAGTACGGGTCAAGGTATGCCGGCTATGGCGTCGACCCGTACTGCGTGGTAGAGAAAACGCGAGAATCTGACGATTTAGTATTTTGGCCGGTGGGGCTTACGTTCAGCTTCGAACTAGAAATCTAGCGTGAGGATACGGTTTACCTTAAAGATGCTTCAAGAGTGGGACCGCTACCTGTTGAACTTTCTCGTACAGGCTAGAGAGAATGGTGGCAAATACGGCCCTAGTACCCTCGGCGTGAGTCAGAGCATGCTGTATGGTGCCCAATCCGTTTATGATGGGGATAAGCTGCCACAAGACGAGGGCTGCTAAAAGGATCAAGATGAGCAAGAGATTGCGCATATAGTGTTTTTTAGGCTTCGTCTTGCGCGGTCCGCCGGGTAAGGTCATAGATTTGTGATCGCGGCTAACTTCGGATGGGGTTGACATGGTTTCGCCTCCCAGTATTTACCATGAATGCTATCATGGTGGGGAATTACCGGCAATCGGAACCATAGTGCGTCGATCGACGTCGATCGAGCGATATACCGCCAGTTGCCATCATTTGCTGGGAAAGTATCGCGGGATAGCCATGATTCGCGCGGTTTTAGGATGGTAATAATGGCTGAATCCCGATTTATAGGGACTTAGCACGGCCTGGGCTCATCGCGACCACCAAGACGGGCGGTTGACTAATTTTGGCGGTGTCCGTTTCCAACGCCGAATCGGAATCTTCTGGATGAGGGCGATTTTTCCCCATTGACCTCTTGGTCAGTAGATGATACAGTCCAATCAATCAAATACGTTTACTTCTTATCAAGAGTGGTGGAGGGACTGGCCCTGTGAAACCCGGCAACCCCCGTATGGGAGGGTGCTAAATCCTGAAAGATCCTTATCGGGGGATCTTTGCAGATGAGAAGAGTGCACACGCCTCTTCTCATCTAGGCGTGTTTTTTTCTCTGTGCACCATAGTTGGAATAGGACGAGGAGAGCGAAATGATGCGGATAACGACTTTAGGAACCTATCCTAAAATCTCCAAGGATCAAGGACCCAGTGTTCGAACGGCGATTCAGCGCTTCGAGCGCCAAAATATAAATGCCGCCGCGTTGGACCAGGTTTATCGAGACGTGACTCGCCGCGTGCTGACCATTGCGGCGGAAAATCGATTAGATCTGACCACGGATGGGCTCATACGATGGAATGACATGTTCGACGCGGTGGTTCGAGATATCGAAAACGTTGCGTCTGCGGGATTGCTCCGATTTTTAGATAATAATTTCTATTACCGACATCCCTTGATTCGTGGCCGTTTGTCCTATCAAGGCGGCGTCTTGCGGTGGTGGCTGGCAGAAGCCCAACGTTTGTCGTCCGTACCTCTGAAGGCTGTATTGCCCGGACCTCTGACCTTTTTGAAGTTATCGGAAGATGATAGCTACCAAGATCGGGGCCGGTTGCTCGCGGATTTGGTCGAGGTGTTACGCCTAGAGGCGCAGTCACTACGCGACATCGGAGTGGCGGAAATTCAGTGGGATGAGCCGGCTCTCGCATATTATCCGGGGTGGGATGTTCAGGAGGTTAAAGAAGTTCTGGGCGCTTTGATTGCCGGTGCTGAGACGCCTCAGGCCGTGGCGCTATATTGGGGACCTAATGTCCACTCTTGGATAAACCCCATGAGTCAAATCGGATTTGATCGAATTTATTGTGACGCCGTGTCCGATCCTGAGGTGGTGCCATATTTACAAGGCAATACGGTGCCCAGCGAGGTGGGCCTCGGCTTAATCGATGCCCGGCAAGTGAGCCGTGAACCTGTGTCTAGCACTGCACGTGTGGTCGAACGGGTGTTGGCTGTGCAAGGGGACCATAAGGTATGGTTGCACCCCAATGGGGGACTTGAACTCTTGCCACCCGACCGAGCCGAAGAAAAATTACGAGTCTTGGCCGAAATCCGCGACGCCATCCACGGACGCACTGAAGGAGGATTTACATCATGACTCGAACATTGCAAACCACCAGCGTGGGGAGTTTCCCCAAACCGCCGGCTCTCGTAAGGGCACGGGCTCGATTTCGACGGCACGAAATTACCGCTCAGGAACTACATCTGGCGGAACAACAGGCCACATTGGAGGTCATTAAACTACAGGAAGAATTGGGCATTGATATCTTAGTCCATGGCGAAATGGAACGGGGAGACATGGTGGCCTACTTCGCTGAGAACTGGAACGGATTTGCGATTTCGTTACCGGTGCGCTCTTACGGGAATCGTTACTATCACAAACCGGTTGTGCAGGGCCCGGTTTCATTTAAAGAGAAACCAGGGTTGACGGTTCCGTCGTGGCAAGCGGCGCAAGCACTTACCGACAAACCCCTGAAGGGAATGTTAACAGGCCCTTACACCATTTGCGACTGGTCATTTAACGACTATTATCCCGATCGCCGAAGTCTGGTTTTGGAATTAGCGCATCTGGTCCATGAGGAAGCCATGGCACTCGCCCAAAGTGGAGCCACTTACATTCAAATTGATGAACCGGCCATCTCAACGCGGCCACGGGAATTGGACCTTGCGATTGAGGCTATGGGGATTGTCACCCGAAATTTGCCAGCGCATACCATCAGCCATATTTGCTATGGTGACTTCGAAGCGATATATCCTGCGTTATTGGATTTACCGGTGGATCAACTTGACCTGGAAGCCACCAATGGCCACTTTCATTTGCTGGATGTACTAGGGTCGGTTCCCTGGCCGAAAAACAAGGAATTGGCTCTCGGTGTGGTTGATGTCCATAGTCATCGATTGGAGTCTTTGGATGAGGTCAAGGCCGGCATCTTACGGGCGTTGGAGGTGGTTCCTCCCCATTTGTTGTTCATCGATCCAGATTGTGGGCTAAAGACCCGCACCTGGGATGAGGCGGTGGAGAAACTGCGCGTAATGACCCGCGCGGTGCAGGCAGTGCGCGATGAGCTAGGGCTCGACTAGTGGCGCTGTCGGAGCTTCAGCAGCATCTCCAGTCTCGAGGGATCCTCGTGGCCGACGGGGGAATTGGTACCTATCTCATGGCGAGTGGTACCGACATGCGTGCGTTGCCTTTAATGCCGGTTGCGGCTCCCGAGGCTGTGTTTCAACTCCACTTAGATTATCTCAACCGAGGAGCTCAAGTCATCGAAACCCACACTTTTGAGGCCAACGCAAGTAAGCTCGGATCTCTAGGGTTGGTGGAAGATGTGTATACCCTCAATCGAAGAGCCGCGCAGATAGCGCGCCATGCACGCGATACTCATGGGAGTCCGAGCTTTATTGTGGGAGCTTTGGGACCGCTTGCCGTAGGCGTTGATGCGGCCGTGGGACCGGGGATTACGTACCGCGATGCGGTGCAAATCTATCGGGAATCCGTCCAAGGCTTAGTGGCCGGAGGGGTCGATGGGTTTATTATCGAGACGATGTCGGATCGTCAAACGGTCCGTGCGGCGGTGGAGGCGGTGCGGGAGGAATCCCCGTTACCCATCATCGTGACCTTTGCCTTTTCTCCCGCGGGGGAGACCTTATATGGATTAACCCCCGAAGACGCGATGAATTTTGCGGCGGAGTTACCAGGGGGGCCCCCGTTTTTGGTGGGGGCTAATTGCGGCAGCGGACCCGCTCCGCTCTTGGATGCGGTAATCCGCATGGCTCCGATTGCTAAGCATCATGGCATCGCTTTAGCGGCGTATCCTAATGCGGGCGAACCGTCGCGTCGCGGGGGTCACATTCAATATCCTGCGAGCCCTGAATATGTAGGAACCATTGCGCCTGCTCTGCGGGCCGCCGGGGCGGTGATTATTGGCGGATGTTGCGGTACAACGCCCGAACATATCGCTGCGGTGGCTCGATCGCTTGCCGATCTCCGGGTCTGGAGCATGCCCCACTGGGACCCGATGGTGCCCGAATCCCACCCGATGGTCGAACCGTCGTTGGCGACGGCTCAGCGAGGGGTGCGTGCGCTATTTGAGAACCGATTTGTCGTTAGTGTGGAATTGGACCCTCCGCGCGGAGTCACGGTATCCCGTTTGTTAGAGGCCGCGCGGACCGTGTATAACGAGGGCGTTGATGTCGTGAATATCGGCGACAGTCCGATGGCACGGGTGCGGCTTAGTGCCTTGGCGACGGCTCGACTCATTGAGGAGCAGATCCCGCTACAAACTATCCTACATTTTACGACCCGAGATCGGAATCTCATGGGAATCCAAAGTGATTTATTAGGAGCTCACGCTCTCGGGTTACGTAACGTTCTTTGCTTGACAGGAGATCCCCCGGGTCTGGGAGACTATGCGCATGCTACGGCCGTCTATGATCTAGATTCGATTGGATTGGTCAAAGTCTTAGAAGGGTTTAACCAGGGACACGATGCACTGGGGCAGGCGATAGGAACTTCCACTCATTTCGATATTGGAGTGGGGATGAATCCCAATGCAGCCGACTTAGACCACGAAATTGACCGAAGTCTACGTAAACTTGAAGCAGGTGCGCAATTTATCATGTTGCAGCCTATTTACGATCCCGTGATCTTGTACGAATTTCTAGAAAAGGCACGTCTGCCGGCCCACATTCCTGTCATGCTCGGAGTGATGCCTTTAGTGTCTTATCGACAGGCCTTATATCTGCACAATGAGGTACCGGGAATTAATATTCCCACGCCCATTTTGGAACAACTTGCCAGTCACATTGACGGCGAGACCTTGGGGGCCGACCTAGCCATTGAATTAATCGATGCCCTATCTCATGTCGTGGCCGGGGTCTATTTGGTGCCTTCGTACAATCGCATCAGCAGTCTTTTGCCGATTATCCAGCATATACGACGCCTGAGGCCAGTCAGTGGGTCCAATAGTCCGCCATTTGATGGATGAGTTCCCGCACGGCTGTGGTCGAGTCGACTTGAAAGCGGGCGTGAGTGGCAGTGCCAAGGCTTCCAATTTTCACCGTAATTCCGTTAGGCAACGCGACGAACATGTCTTCGTCTGTTACATCATCACCCCAAGCTAGGCAAAGGCTGACACCCATGGGGTCGATGGCATTTCGAATCACCCGCACCGCATCCGATTTGCTAGGACCCTTCACGGCTCGAACTTCATAGCAGCGGTGTGCCGATTTAATGGTCCACTCGTCAGTCCATGCGAATGTCTCGACAATTTGATTTAGACGAGTTATTGAGGACTCCGGCGCTTGGCGATAATGAATGCTCAGTGACGTCGGCTTTAGCTCGATCCAGACCCCGATTAGGTTGTTCAACCGGTCGGTTAGGTCCGCGGCTAGAGTCTGAACGTGATCTTGGATAGCGCCTTGATAGGGATGTCTCCAAAAAAAACCATTAGGGCCTTTCACTTCGGCACCATGGTCTCCGGAAATCCATAGACCTTGGTGCGGAGGGAGATGCCGGACTAAATCAGGCAAGGGACGCCCGCTGACGATAGCTACCGTCTGATGAGGGACTTCGATCAGTCGAACCAGGTCGTCGGCTAGGCCTGGTGCGAGGTGCACTGCATCGGGGTGCGGTGCTAAGTCGGCCAAGGTTCCGTCGAAGTCGAAAAACCAAATCCATGGCGCGGACGACTTCGACGGTAGTTTGGCTTGGTGATACAACTCGTTCAGCAGATCGCGGCTATCGCGCGGCATAGGTATCGGCTACCTCATCTAATGCTTCGACGATATGCGCGATCCAGTCGTAAATGGTGTGGTGATGAATATGCTCGCGCATGGACTCGATCCGTCGGGCGCGATCCGCCGAGGTGGTGAGTGCCGCCCGGTGTAGTTGTTCGGCGACTTCGTCAGGATCTAAGGGATTAAAATGAAACGCTTCGCCCAATTCTTGGGCCGCGCCAGCCATATCGCTTAATAGGAGGACCCCTCGATTATCAATCTGAGCTGAAATAAATTCCTTGGCGACCAAGTTCATGCCATCGAAGAGTGAACTCACTAAGGCGTATTCTGCCGCACGGAAGAGCCCCATGAGCCGCGGCCGGTCGATGCTTCGCCTAATATGGATTAAAGGTGTCCAGGCTGCGTCCCCGTATTTGTTATTGAGCCTCGCGGATGCATCCACGAATTGATCGTAGAGACGCCGGTATTCGCGAACCTCGGTTCGCGTGGGGACCACGACTTGTAAAAACGTGATCCGTCGATGATGCTCTGGGTACCGTGCGAAGAATTTATCGATGGCTTCCAGCCGTTGTAATAGGCCTTTGGTGTAATCGGCGCGGTCTACTGAGATTGCGAGGCTGACACCGTGTTTGAGGGCCCGTTTACGGATGCCCTCCGTCCATCTTTGAATCCGCGGGGTCTTCACCATTTGCTCAATGGCCGTAATGTCCACGGAGATGGGGTAGTCACGGACTGTAACGCGGTGGGTACCAACTTGGATTATGCCTTGGGCACGGTCGACCGGAATTTTCAGTCCACGCTCGACAGCGGTGAGGAAGTTATCAACGTCTTGTGGAGTCTGAAAGCCCAGAATGTCGGCTCCTAGAAGTCCTCGGGTAATTTCTTGGTGTTGCGGGCACAGCCGAAATAGCGTAAACGGGGGCCACGGAATGTGCCAAAAGTGTGCAACCGCGACATCGGGTCGGAGTTCGCGAATCATACGCGGGAATAAGGCCAAATGATAGTCGTGGGAGAATATCGAGCCGTTACGGGGGGCCATTTGGGCAACACGACGAGCGAATTTCTGATTAACCCGGCGATAGAGATGGAATGCCTCTCGAGAAAATTGAGCCCGTTCTATCAGCATATGGCTCAGCGGCCAGAGCCCTTGATTGGAATATCGATTGTAGTATCCGGCAATCTCCTCGGGAGATAAAAAAACCCGATGTAAGGGGTACTTGGGTTGGTTGGGGGGCACCATGCGAATCCCGCGGGGAGCAGTTTCTCGATCGGCCGATCCACTTCCCCAAGCGACCCACGCGCCACCGCTTCGCTGTAATAGGGGATCTAGGGCCGATACGACGCCCCCGGCGGACTGCAAACGACGAATGCCTTGGTTGGTCTTTTCATCAATGTATGGTTCCCGGTTCGTTACGACAACTAGCGAGCCTGGATGATCCTCTAAGGCCATGGTCTCCTCCTCGATCTGCATATCTCCCTAATGGTACCATATCGGCGGGATATCAGGAGCCCGAATGCAATCGATGGGTGCGTCGACGAATCCACTGACGGGCGTCGTCGACTTCGGGGAAATGTAGCCAGGCGAGAGTGACCACAAACGCTACGCCGGAAATCACCACACATGCGATGATCCCCGCTGCCAAGGGGAAAAGTCCATAGATTTGGTCGAGCCCGAAGAATATGCGACTGATGAGGGCTAAACTAGCCATCGGGATGGCGGCGATGGCCAACATGCTAAAGGTGTGCCGCAACCCGATGCGTGTGCGGGCCTTACCCTCGCGAAACACGGCCCGAGCTAAAAGCCCGGTATTCACCCACGCGGCCAGTGCTGTGGCAAGGGCTAGTCCGTCAGTATGCATGACTCGCACCAAAATGAGATCGCCGACGATATTGACGGCGATGGTGATGATGCTAAAACGTGAAGGGCTACGGGTGTTGCGCGTTGCGAAAAAAAGCTTTTGCAAGTAGAAAGAGAGGCCGAAACCAGGGAGACCCACGGCGAAGTACAATAGGGTGCCAGAGGTCTGGGCGGTCGATCGATTCGAAAAGGCACCGTGTTGATATAGAAGCCGGAGGATTGGAATTCTTAGGACCATGAACCAAATGGTTATGGGAACTATCACCGTCAACACCATTCGCAGTCCTTTCATGGCCAGATTGAGAAAGGTGTCGTGGTCGTGATGACTGTGATGTTGCGACAGTTTGGTGTAGATCGGAGTGGCTAACGATGCCACGACCAGGCCTACTGGCATCTGAATCAGGACATAGGCGTAGTTTAAGGCGGCTAGACTCCCCGAAACCTGGGTCGAAGCCAAAATACGGTCAACAATGAGCCCCACCGTGCCCACCGAACTGACTAAGAAAAACGGCCCCGACATCTTAATCATTTGACGCAGCAACGGGTGATGGAAATGCCAACGGAAATGTAAATGGATTCCGGATTTTCCTAGAGCGGGCCAAGTGACCAGGAGCTGGGATGCGACCGCTAACAAGAACCCGACCGCCACCCCGGTGATGTTCCAAATACTGCCCAAAATGATAATGGTAGAAATTCTCACGATGTTTATGGCCAGTGGAGAGATAGAGGGGAGAAAGTATTGTTCTCGCTCTTGTAACACGCCGACGATAATTCCCGACAACCCCCAAAAAATAATGGTGGGGACCATAATGCGGGTCATTTTGACGGTCAGAGGGACCTCAGATCCATGAAACCCAATCGCCACCCAATGGATAATTTCCGGGGCTAGCACTTCACCCAAAACGATGAGTACGAGAGAAAAAACCACGACGAGGGTGAACAGTTCATTAAGAAAGCGTTGGACCGAGTGAGAGGAATACTGCGCATCGCCTTGAGTCATGGTAGGGACGACAGTTGTGGAGATAGCTGAATTAATGGTGCCAAACAATAGGTTAGGCAGCATAGAGGCCATCAGCCAGGCGTCTGTATACTTGGATGTGCCGAAGGCGGCCGCCATGACGATTTCTCGCAAGAAGCCACTAATGCGGCTAATTAGGGTGGCGCCAAAAACAATGGTAGCCGAACTGCCGAGACTGCGGGAGCGCGGTCGAGCTCTTCTGGGAGTATGTTGGTCTGCCAGCTCGCACCCTCCTTTGGTTCGTTCTTAGTAGTATACCAAGATTGTCACAGGAATTTGATCATGGCTCGCTGCGGTCCACGCTTTCTTCTCATTTATGGTGCATCTGAGAGGGACGGAGAGGGTGGCGCCCAATAGGCATCCGACATCCCCGGTAATGACACCAGTGCCATCGATGCTAATTCTATTCGGGAAGCCTAAAAACCTTTTTCACAGACGAGAGCGATTTAGATATCATGGGTGGCGGGCGACACACCCTGACTATTTAATTATAGATGAGGGCCGGAGCAAAAAAGTTGTTTCGGGTAACCATTAAATGGATCCGATTCAGCGAGGTCTGAAGGCCTAGAAATTCGCAGTGCGGCGTAAGTTCAGGTAAAGTAGAGATCAGCCCAATAGTGAACCAGGGGTCTGACCATCAAATTATGGCAACGGACGAGAATCGAGTCGACCCTACGGGCGGCATTCACTAACGCGGAGGGGCTTAGATGACCAATCCACCACCAAACACGCGGTGGGCATCCGGTTTAGCACGAACACGCGATGTCGTTCTTGTCATCATCGGTATCGGTGTGATTTTGATTGCGGCGACATGGGCACTGGCTCGCGTCGCTAATGTTGTTGTGGTCCTGGTGCTCGCGCTGATGTTCGAAATTACCTTGAGTCCCTTAGTCGAGCGTCTAGCCCTATCATGGAAACGGTCCTGGGCGGTATTTTTAGTGGTGTTTTCGAGTGTGGTGATTTTGGTGGCGGGTGGTGTCTTGCTAGTGACCGTGATCGCCGCACAAATCGCGACCCTCGTTGCCAGATTTCCCGCGGAATTTCAGATCTTAGCGCATCGCACCCCGGGAATCCTGAGTTGGCTGTCTAATCTTGGGATTAAAGTGAGCGTGACCCAAATCGAAGACAAAGTCTTTAGTAGCATGGGTCAAATGTCTTCGTTTGTGGTGCGGCAAACCGTCACCATCGTGACAAATTTGATTGACTTTATTGTTGACGGGGTCATTATCTTGTTCATCACGGTCTACTTGCTCTTAGATGCCAATCGGATTCAGAGCGCGGTTTTGCGACTCGTACCGCACCACGGACGCGAAAATCTGCTGGCCGTCGAACATACCTTAGCACGAGTCATCGGGGGATATGTGCGGGGGCAGTTCTTCTTATCCATCATCGTAGGAACGGGATTTGGGATTGGGTCGTGGATTATTGGCTTGCCGTATCCGCTTGTCATTGGGGTGTTTGCCGCGATCATGGAACTCATCCCCTTGTTGGGCCCGGTCTTGGGCGCTATCTTGCCCCTAGCGCTGGCACTTTTTAATAATCCATGGGTGGCGGTTCCTGAGGTGTTGGTGCTGTTAGCGGCCATTCACTTACTCGAGTCTCAAATCCTAGGCCCGCGTATTATTCGCAACCAGGTTGGACTACACCCTGTACTATCCGTGGTAGCGCTCATGATCGGGGCCGAATTACAGGGAATTTGGGGCGCGTTGTTTGCGGTACCCGCAGCCGGCATCCTTGTCGCCGCGTGGGTGGCGGGGGGCCGAGTATGGCGAGAAAAAGTTGTCTTGCCAAGTCGGCCCGGTCGGGGGCCTAAGCCCCCCGACGGATCCAGCCCTAAGTGAACGTAACCACTTTGTCGCTGTATACATGGCTTCGAGGATCAATGATGGCGGATTCGAGTGTCGTGCCCGCTTCTAGGGTAACTTCATCTCCCAGTCCCGTGTACGCCCTAACAAATGTCGGGTGGTCTTTGCTCGAATGCACGCGAACCATAACCCCTAATAGGGAATCGGAAATTTTGGCGTAGGACTCGATGTGGCAACCCTCGTCAAGATGGGAATGATGGACTTCAGCATAGGGCTCAATAATGACATCGTCGGCTAGGGTGGAGTCACGAACCTGGGCATAGGGACCGATTTGTACGTTAATGCCGAGGTAGCTGGATTCTACCGTAGCCGTCGGGTGAATCCGAGGAGCCGCCCGATGAGTAAATGGGGTTCCGATGGGACGTTGGGGCCAGTCTAGGTCCATGTCACCATGCAGTACGCGTGTCATGGTCGCGAGAAAGTCCGGAATGTTGCCGAGGTCGCCTACGTCAGATGCAGGATAGGCGTACACCTTATACTGTTCTTTCACCATCCACGGTAATAAATCGTGGCCAAAGTCTAGCCGATCGCGCCGCATCACCTGAAGTCGCTCGCTGTCATTCAGTTCTTGGAGAATTTCGGGACGGATGAGGTAAATCCCGGCGTTCATGGAAAAGGGGATCTGTTTGGCCGAATCCCATGACTTCGCCATGGTGAGGCCCAGTAATTCTTCGACCGTGGGTTTTTCTTGAAAGGACCGAATTCGGTTATCAGCATCGGTCAGAACCACCCCATAACGACCCATGATATGTTCCGCGCACCGGCTGGCGGTCACTACCACAACGTCGGCTTGGGTTTCTTGATAGACGTCATATAGTTTGCGAAGATCTAAGTTAAATAGAGTGTCGACAGGAAAGACTAGCACGGGGTCTTTTATGCCAAAGTATGCCGCGTTGCGTATTGTTGCATCCCCGCTCCCGGTGTCTAAAGGATCCAAAATGGGGGGCGAGTAGAAAACAGCGATGTCCTGATATTGATATCCAACGTTGCTCTTGATTTGATAACGATTTTCCATGCCTTTAGCGACGATAAGAGCATATCGCACGCCTTGTTCTTGCAACCAATTTAATTGCCAGTGAATAATCCGCCGACCCATGAAACGAATGACTGCTTTAGACCGCAAATAGTTGGTGCCTTTGAGGGTTAAAGGGCGGACACGCTCACCGCGGCCTGCAGCCAACCCCAAGGAGACAATTGGTAACGGTTCCATAAAAGAGCCCCTCCGTATCGCATAACGTTGCAGTATACGCCGAGCTGCCTATAATTTTATGCTTTATTGTAGCAGATTTCAGCCATCTAATGCCATTAATGGGAAGTTTGTACAAATAACCTTTCGTGTGACGCAGTGGTATCTAAAAATAACTTACATAAGATGATATAATCTAGATCATAATATCCTGTATTAGGTGTGTAACCTCACATGAGGGCTGCGGATCTGGTTAGGGTCTACAAAATTAACCAAACGTCACAATTTTGGAGGTGTCACTTATGAATCGATGTCCTTTATGCCACACCGGATCACTACAAGAGTGCCGCGATTCGCGCGGCCGAGTCCTTGTTTCTTGTTCGCAATATCCTATCTGCCGATTTGAAAGTACGTCGTGGGAGAGAATCGCTGACACCGCCGCACGATTTCACCATCCCTTATCCGCGGGGCAAAGTTAGAGGGGATGCTCTCCCCCTCTTATGATTGGTGCCGCAGGGGAGAATAGAATCTAGGTTCCAGCAAAACTAGCTCATAGGGTTGAAGTCTCGTATACTGTATGGATGAGAATTTTTGAGATTCCTTCGATGCAGG
Source organism: Sulfobacillus sp. (assembly GCA_027343695.1). Lineage (GTDB taxonomy): Bacteria > Bacillota > Sulfobacillia > Sulfobacillales > Sulfobacillaceae > JAKADJ01. The sequence continues at coordinate 100,895 of DAHWKJ010000030.1, forward strand.
AATGGGTTCCTGGATATGAAACGGCACTGGGGTTGTGGCATAAGACCCCTGCTGGAGTTGAATTTGTTCTGCCGGAACGGACGATCGGCGTTTATGGACCCGGCGCCAGGGAATACGAGGCGTGGGATCGGTACGGTTTGGCACTGCAGCTCCGAGGGATTCCGGTGCCTTGGATTCATCGCGAGGATGTCGATCAATTGCGAGTTGGTTGGAGCCTTTTACTGGAGCCAGACGTCAAGGAGCTATTGCTGGATGCCTACGCCAAAGTGACGGGGTGGCCGTGGTCCCCCGATGAATACTGGGTGAGGTTTAAAAAATGGCTCGATGCCTGGACGGAACGGCATATGCAGGTGGTAACGCGGCGGCTTAGTCTACCGCGTACGCTTGGCGGTTCATTGGGTCGCCGGTTGGCTAACCAGGTCCTTGCGGCACCTAGTCTTTGGGCCATTGGCGAATCCGATCAAAGACTGGTACTAAATGTGGCCGCCCAGTGGGCGGATGGCGCCCAACGAGCGTTGACTCGAGATCTCAGCGAGAACGTTGATGCATGGACCGTGCGCATCCGAGATCTAGGGGAAGACACGATTGGACTGAGCGTTCTCGACGATGGCGGACGGGATGTCCGCTTTGCGGTGGTTCAACGATGGGCCGCCTATTGGTCCGGTTGGGAACAGTTACAGAGTCAGGCCGAGGCGGTTGTGTCGGATGCGGTCTTAGAGGATTTTTGGGAGCAGGAGTTGCCACGCCTCTACCGCATTGGGGCTACGGTACAAATTCCAAAACACTGGGTACGTCACCAGTTGGTGGTTCGCCCGGCGCTGGATGCGGACTGGCGGCCTCAAAGCCTCGACACGCGCCAATGGTTAGATGTGGATTGGAATGTGCTATTAGATGGCATACCGATGACGGAAGATATGCTGGTCGCCCTCGCCAAGGCCGAGACGCCACGGATCCGGATCCAACAACAGTGGGTGGTCCTGGATGATCAGTTAGTACGCCGGGCTAAGACTTTATTGCGCACGATTCATCGACGTCGCCAAAGTCTTGGGGCCCTATATTTTCGTGAATTGGTGGCAGAACGCTACGATCCCTCCTTGATACCGGAAATCCGGCAGCGCGTGTCAGAGGTTCTCGCTGATTCTCCTCGGGTCGATGTGGCTGCGGCAGGACTTCGTGGCTCGTTACCGCCCTACCAAGTAGAGGGTGTCGAATGGCTTAGAAGCCGGATGGACCATGGGCTGGGAGCGCTATTGGCAGACGACATGGGCTTGGGAAAAACAATCGAGGTAATCGCGGCGATTCTTGATTTTTGGCGCGAGCATCCCGATCGTGTGGGACCTATGTTGGTGGTCTGTCCGCTGTCGGTGGCGACTAATTGGGTGAAGGAATGGCAACGCTTCACATCAAACCTACCGGTGAAGCTCTATCGGGGGACCCGGCGCGTCTTGGCCGTAGATGTAGCCAAGCGTGATGTGATCATTACCACGTTTGACACGGTCGTGCGGGATCATAAGAAACTTGCCGCCATTTCATGGGATGGTCTGATTATTGACGAGGCCCAACACATCAAAAACCGTCATACCCAACGAGCCCAAGCTTTGGCTTCGCTGGATGCCCATTGGCGGGTGGCACTAACGGGGACACCCGTGGAAAACCGTTTATTGGATCTGTGGTCTATCATGGACTTGCTAAATCCGGGATGCCTAGGGTCTTCGAAAGACTTTCAACAATACTTCGAGCGTCCGATGAGTCGTGGCAATGAGGAAGAACGAAAAACGGTGGCGGAAGAGTTAACCCGTGCTGCGGCACCATTTGTCTTGCGACGGACGAAGACGGACCCAGAAATTCGAAAAGATCTGCCGGATAAGATGGAGATTACGGAATGGGTCACCTTACAACCCGAACAGGTGGTACTCTACCGGGGAGTGGTGGATCAGTTACTGCATGAACTGGAAAGGGAAGATAGTATGGAGGCGATGACTCGGCGCGGTATCGTCCTGCGGGCCATTACGGCCCTCAAACAGATCGTTAATCATCCCGCGCAATATCTTAATGAAGCGCAGGCTGGGCTCGAACAGTCTGGGAAGTTGATGCGGCTGGATGCGCTGTTGGGGGAAAGCGTGGCACGTGGGGATAAGACGGTGGTGTTTACCCAATACGTCCGGATGGCACGATTGCTTCACGGCTATGCCAGACAGCGGTATGGTATTCCGGTCGACATCTATCATGGGGGACTGGCGGCCGGAGCTCGCACGGTTGTCGTGGACACCTTCAATACCTCGCCGGCACCTAGAATTCTTATTGCCTCGCTGAAGGCTGGCGGCGTTGGACTCAATCTACAATCGGCATCCCATGTAATCCACTATGATCGATGGTGGAATCCTGCCATTGAGGATCAGGCTACCGACCGAGTTTGGCGATTGGGTCAGACTAAGCCCGTCACGAGTTATAAATTAGTCAGTCGAGGCACGATCGAAGAACGCATTGATGACCTTATTCATCAAAAACATTATTTAACCTCCCTGATCATGGAACCCATGGCCCAACGGCCGATTACAGAGTGGAATACCCATGACTTGCGAGAATGGATGGCCTTAGGAGACCGCTATGAAACCGTCAAACGGTAACGAAGAAGCGCTCGAGACTTGGATTGGGCGGCATGCCGTCGATGGAGTGGATCTCACTCTAGAGGGAGTAGAAGCCGGTGTCTGGGATGCCGAGCAATGGTGTTCGGTGTGGATTCCTATCGTCGAGTGGGATGATCCCGTGGCAGACTTTTCGAAAAGCCACTGTTCGTGCGGGGAGAGCCCATGCGTTCATCGGGAGGCCGTCTGGGACCTAGTCAGTCCATTATTGACCCTCGTGGTCCCGGGGCCATCGTACTCGACGTTTTGGACCGAAAAAGAATTTCCGAGCGAATTGGGGCCCGGGGCCAGCTATCTTCGTGAGCGCTTGCAGCAACTCCAAGACCAAGCGAGGCGTCTGGCTTGGACGGAATTGGCGTACCGAATTCATGCCGAGATGGGCACAAAAAATCGGGATTAGCCGCGCTAATCCCGTGGTGAGAACCCGATCCCTCAGCCGATCCTCTGGCACTCCACAATCCTTATAGTGCGTCCCATCAAGTGCTATCATATCATCTGTCTGAAAATTTGTCAAACCAAGCCAAAGAGCACATCTCTTCGTAGGAGGTACGGCTATTGTGAGTCACATTAAACCAGAGGTTATTATAGGCATCACTGGAATCACAGGGGGGATTGGGCAGGGATTGAAGGCCGCGTGCCTCGATCGCGGTTACCACGTGGTGGGCTTTTCGCGATGTCCTACAGCCGATGCGGTCAAGCTCGACCTCGTCAAGCTCGACCTCGTCGAGGACGAACCTCCAGTAGCGACCGTGATTAAAGCCACAGCAGAGCGCGTCGGTAACTTCACGGCGTGGGTGAACCTAGCGGGTGCTGATATTTTGAGCGAACCCCTTCGTAGTATGTCCTATGAAGCCAAGCTGAAACATTTGTGGGAGGTCGACGTATTGGGTAGCGTACGATGTACTCAAGGAGTTTTGCCCTCCCTCACCGCTGATGGTTGTGTGATCAATATCGGATGGGACGAGGCATTCACCGGACACCAGGGAGTCCATGGAGAGCTTTACGCCATGGCCAAGGCGGCTGTAATCGCCTATAGCATGAGCCTTGCCAAGACGCTTGAGAGCTCATCGAAAAAGGTATTCGTCTTCTCGCCAGGATGGGTCAGGACACGGTGGCATGAAAGTTTGACCAACCAACAACGAGACGCCTATATCCAATTTATAGCGAATGGAGCGTGGCAAACCCCTCAAATGTTAGGCGAAGCCATTGCGGATCTGATTACCAACCGCGCTGCCATCAGATCGGGGTCTCAGCATGTCCTCCCGGAGCCGTCTTAGATCTTAGGTTTAACGCGACTGACATGTGCGATACCGACTCCGTGGTTATATACCATGGATCCCCCCAATGTCCCCGTGATGCTCACCATGATCACCGCCGCGATGACTAAAACGGTATCGAGTAAGGACTGTCGTCCTCGCCCGGTACCGAAGATCGACCATAAAGATTCTTGCCGACTCGTTTTGGGGAATCGTACGAACCAACGCACGATCCAAGCACCCAATGCAAACACCCCGGTTAAGACCGCATCACGCTGATGGGCATAAAGAATGGGGGTGGTGGCGGGAGTCCATTTCACAAATTGTTCCGAGATCATACCCGCCGCTGCGGCTCCTACGATCGCAAACAACGACAAGGTAAGCGCCCAAAAACCGGCACGGTCATAGAATCGGTCGTGCCGCGGCACCAAGTATCCGATAATTTCAATCAATAGGGTGAGATACAAGAGTGCTATGGGGAAATGCACAACCATCGGGTGGATCGTTGGGGGGAAAATGGCGGTTCCGATGCGAAGCCAGGTGGTGACTAAACTCTGAATCATTGTGGCAGTATCCTCCATGGGGTCAAATATCGTGTTCTTCGCTGATTGTAGCGATTATCGTATCGGCATGCATTCATCCTCTTCTCATTTTGACCAGACTCATCCAATTTAGCCACAGAAAGACTCAGACCGAAATCCCACAAGGATCCGATTCCGGGGCCTTTCGGTCTGGGAAATTAGCGCTCGAAGGGATCAAATTCCGTCGCCGGAGTGACCCGAATATGCCGAGCGATTTCGGGCATGTGTTGGTCCAGAGCTCGATACATCTCCCATGCGAGCGTCCGATAACTAAAATGACCGGCTGAACGCGAACGCAGTTCAATGAGATAACAGGCCTCAGCAAGATCCATCACGAATAGAGCTCGTCGTGAGTGGGCTAACGGCAAGAGGTACGGAGCCATGGTTGGCGTGGCGGAACCTAGTTTGGCGTAATAGGCTTCAAGCCGTTTTTGGTATGGGAAGTCCGGAGCCAGCTCGCTGAGCATCGACGGGTGTGTGAATCCCTGCGACAAGGCGAGAGCCGGCACCACTTTGGTAAGGCGGCGATGGCGATTGAAGTCTCGAAATGCTCCAACATCCATGGTGAGATCAAAGTATAGAGAACCGTTACGCATAAACCGGGGCCATTCGTCGTGGGGTCCCCGATCGGCAAACAAGGTGGCTACTATGTCTTGGCGAAGGCTATGGTCCAGGTTTTGCACATGATGACGGATCATCCGATAGGACATGGGATAGAATTCATAAAGTGCCATCGCAATCGCATCCGTGGTTGGGTCGCCACTGGCGAGGGTTAGGTCGACGGATGACGCGACGTCGGATCCCGCGGCAACGGGTAGGACCGTTTTTGCGATGGCGCCAATGGTGTCTGCCAGATGCGCCTGATACGGGCTAGGAGACGCATACTTAATGAGAGTGGGCGCGACGGGGGCATCGGTCTCTTGTCCTAGGCTAAACGCAGCCTGGTCGGTGACGGCTATTTTCATGCGTTCGGCAATATCCCGAATTTCAGCGTTGGGCGAGGCCAGCAGTCGACTGATTTGGTTTTCGAGAACGCGCGCGCTGGTAATTTGGCCCACGCTGGTCAATGTGGCTAAGGGCAGGGCATAACGGGCCACATCAAAGGTGCGGGCTTTGATAGTGCGTTCGTAGGGTCCCCGTTTCATCTCCGGGGGCTTGGGATATTTGTCACTTAAAGCGGCAAAGCAGGTGTCATATAGGTCACGATATAAGGCAAACAATTCGCTTATCGCGGCGTCGTAGGAGTCTGGGGCTGCTGTCGGGCGGTAGTACGGGGCGTGGTCGAAATTTTGATAACGGGTGGACCGTTCTTGTCCATCCCAGAGCGGCTCATCCACGATGGTCATGGCGGCCAGCAGGGAGATGTCCTCGATGGCTAGGGGAATATGGGCCAGATCGGCAATAGAGGCATGGCCGTATGCGAAATAAAATGTATTAAGAAAATTTGCGGCCTTTTCTTCGGATAGTTCGATTAGCGTGTCGCGTAATGCGGCATCGGACCGGGAATATTTTGCCATTCCATACGCAGATACTTCGGGTGGGATGTCTCGTAAGGCGTAGACGTTAGGCATGGATTCTCCTTAAAATGACGACGTAAAGAATTAACGGTACCGTTGTCCTATGAGTAAAATGGCGGCGGAGCGACCCGCACTTGAGAGTTCTCCAATTTCCGCAAGTTGACAATCGCCTCCATTGAATAACGCATGAGCGATATGCAACAAGATTCGAGACTCGGGTTCAAACCTTTCTGCTGCACGGTGAATCTGGTTCCAATCGATTTGCCGGGTGTCGAGATCTATCCATTGCATGACAGTCTGGCGTTCGTGGTCTCGAAACAGCGGCAGAGACACTGCTTCCATCACGGCGTTCCACTCCGGAGATTGCTTAATCCATAGATGGCGCCCTATAAGGTATTGGAAAGTAGTCATCCGGATCCTCTCCTAGTCTCAAATGTCAATATCATTATTGTCGCTTTTTTTGCCGAATCGTGCAAGTTTCTCCCGAGTGGGAGTATCTTGCACGATTCATATCAGGTAAATTTCTGGGCACGTTGATGGAAGAACGCTGTACAATAGATGCAACTCTACGCAAGGAGGCAAGAACGATGGCACGGTACCGAAATTCCGATTATCCAAAACACTTGACTCCCGTCGACCCTGCCCCTAAGACCCGGCATCGTGGCAAGACGATCTTAGCGCTATTTACTCTAGTGGTATTTCTTTTCTTGATGTTTGGAGGGTTCCTGCAACTCTTTATTCGGTAAGGCACATCAACGGAAGGAGGTGAGATGATGCGAGATGAATATGGGATGAGTGTCCACGAGGCTAGGCAAGTGGGGTACCTAGAGGGCCATGCGATTGGCTTACAAGAGGGGATCGAGGCCGGGCTTCAAGAGGGCACCTTAGTGGCATTGCGCACCATGCTGCTCCGGGTTCTGCAGCATCAGTTTGGTGAGATAGCGTCGCCACTGCGTAGCCAGATTGCCGATGAAGACCACGCCGAGATTTTATCAAATTGGGTGAATCTGTCCTTGTCGAGCCGATCCATCGATGAATTTCAGAATCGGGCTCACTCGTAGTCGGCCAACGCCGGGGATTGGAGTAAGGCTTGAATAAAGTGATGGGCAAGCCTGAGGTTCAATTCGCGGCGATGCACCACATAGAAGTTTCGATAGAGATTGAGGCCTTGAATTCTCACCGTATGCAATACATCTCGCTCAGCTGGTAGGATGGTAAATGGGGAGAGCACCGTAATCCCGATCCCGGATATCACCATGGCCTTGATAGCTTGTGTCGTGGCGAGCACAAGTCGTACCTTTAAGGTCTGGAGATCGATACCCGCTTGATTCAAGGCTTCTTCGAAGGTTTGTCGGGTTCCCGATCCAGGCTCCCTCAAGATTAACGGTTGTTCCATAAATTCCTTTAAAGTGACCTCTTGACGAGTGGCCCATGGGTGAGAGCGGGCCACCACCGCACACGGGCGGTCATCGAGAAATGGACGCACAATGAGTTGCGGGTCGAAGAGGTCGGCCTCGATTAAGCCAACGTGAATCTCTCCCTGGCGTACCCGTTCGAATACGGTGCGGGAATTTGCCATCATTACGGAAATCTTCGCGGTTGCGGGAAAGGGTAAACCGTGGGATAAGAACCTGGGCAAGACGTATTCCGCAATTGTGAGGCTGGCTCCAATAGTTAGGGAGCTAGGTTGATGGGCTTTTAGGTCTTCGAGAGCGAGGCGTGAATCGTCAATAGTTTTTAATAGGGTTGTAACAAATCGATAAAGCACTTCGCCGGCCGAAGTCAGCTGCACCCCATGATGCGTTCTTAAGAATAACGTCGAATCATAAATCGCCTCCAATTGCTGAATTTGTTGGCTGACCGCCGATTGCGATAAATTGAGCTGCCGTGCAGCTTGAGATATGGTGCCAAGTTCGGCCACCATTTTGAATGTGGTCCAAATTTGTTCGTTCACGTGGCCCTCCATAAAAAAATCTAATGATGGTCATAAGAGAAACCGGGTTTTGCTAGGCTCGAGCCCAGTTATCATTATATATGACTTCGCCACAAGGATCTGTACCTTAAACGTATTGGAGGGCACTATGGCCATCGGAAATATTAATGAGGGCACAAATTCCCCTGATGGAGCGACCCGGATCCACACAACCTGTTATATGTGTGCGTGCCGTTGTGGGATTGAAGTGACGGTCGAAAATGATCGAATCCGCTTTATTTCGGGCATTCCCGAAAACCCGGTGAATCGAGGCGTATGGTGTGCCAAAGGCGGCGCGGGTATTATGACCGAATACAGCCCAGCCCGACTCACTACCCCGCTGATTCGGGAGCCTGGAGCCGAGCGGGGGACGGGGAAGTTAGTTCCAACGGATTGGGATACGGTACTCGGTATGGTTGAAGGCTGGCTCCGGGAAATTCGCCGGACCGATCCTAGGCAGCTCGCTTACTTCACGGGACGCGACCAGATGCAAGCTTTCAATGGATTTTGGGCGAAACAATTTGGTACTCCTAATTGGGCTGCTCATGGGGGGTTCTGCTCGGTGAACATGGCGGCCGGAGGGATGTATTCGGTGGGCGGGAGCTTCTGGGAATTCGGATGGCCAGACCTGGACCATGCACGCTGGTTCATGATGTTGGGGGTTGCGGAAGACCACCCCAGCAATCCATTAAAACTTGCGATCGCACGCCTCAAGGACCGTGGTGGACGTTTTGTGGTAGTAAACCCCATTCGAAGCGGTTATGGGGCCCTCGCGGACGAATGGGTTCCGATCCGTCCGGGAACCGATGGGGCGTTTATCTTGGCGCTCATGCATGTGTTGTATCGTGAGCAACTCTACGACCGTGACTATTTAATGCGATACACGAATGCGCCGGCACTTGTGCAGATGGCTCCTGGTACGGCTAGAGACGGGATGTTTCTTAAGAATTCCGAGGGAGAGATGCTGGTGGCATTGCCATCCGGGGCGATTGTTCCCTATATGGAGGCCAAGGGACACGGCGTCCTAGAAGGGGCGTTCGTGCATGAGGGTCAGAATGTCCGTCCGGCTTTTAGTCTGTTTCTCGAACGACTCGGAACGGCGACACCAGAGTGGGCAGAACGCCTTACGGGGGTGCCCAAAAAAACCATCATACGGCTTGCCATGGAAATGGGGATCACCGCTATGCAGCATCCCGTGATGCTTCCCGTGGCTTGGCAAGATATGTATGGAGATACACACCAGGAGACTCTGGGACGACCCGTGGCATTTCATGCGATGCGAGGCTTGGCGGCCCATACCAATGGGTTTCAAACCATTCGCGGGCTCTTTGACCTGATGATGATGCTGGGCACGGTAGATGTTCCGGGTGGATTTCGTTATAAGAGTCCTTATCCCAAACCCATTCCACCACGGGTTAAACCGGCTCCGAACCCGACAGATTATCAGCCGTCGATGGCGGCCAAGGCCCCGCTCCTTGGGTATCCGACGACACCTGACGACTTATTGGTAGAGGGTGATCGACCGATTCGGATTGATGAGGCCTATTCGTGGAAGTACCCGTTGGCCGCGCATGGCGTGATTCAAAACGTGATTCGCAACGCCTATAGTCGAGAGCCTTATGGGATCGATACCTTAATGATCTATATGGCGAACGTGGCGTGGAATTCCACCTGGAATACTCTCACGACGCGGGATATGCTCGCAGCGAAAGATGAGGAGGGCAACTACCTCATTCCGCATGTGGTAGTGATTGATGCCTACGACTCGGAAACAGTCGCTTTTGCCGACGTGGTGTTGCCAGATACCACCTACCTCGAGCGATGGGATGCCGCCTCCTTACAAGACCGACCCATCTCCGAGCCAGAAGGTCCTGCCGATTCTATCCGTCAACCGGTTCTAGCACCCCCAGCGGGGGTGAGGCCAGCAGCCGACGTATTGATTGAGCTGGCAACGCGATTGGAACTCCCGCGGTTCGTGGACAAAGGGGTCCGACAATTTCGGGACTACTATGACTTCATTCAAACGTGGGAAACGGAACCGGGATCCGGCGTGGGTATCCTGGCCGGGCGCCGGGGCCAAGACGGCACTAAAAACTTGGTGGGGGAGCCCAATCTGCACCAGTTGCAGACGTACGCCAATAATAAAGCGTTTTGGTCGTACGAATTGCCCGAGGCGACTAAGTACTACCGCATGGCGAACCAAAAGTATTTGGAGTGGGCGAGCGACGCTAAATTTATCGAGAGTCCGGAGCCGATTATTTTGCATTTTTATTCGGAGGTGCTTCAGACCTTTCGTCTTGCAGGCCAGGGCCTCTGGCCTGGCAAAAAGCCAGACGATTTCGGGGTACGGAATCGGTTAGCCACCTATTTTGATCCCTTGCCGTTATGGTATCCGCCTTTAGAGGAGCAAGTCGAAGCCAATCGGGAATTTCCGCTGACGATTTTGACCCAAAGGCCCATGACTCACTATCACTCGTGGGGCTCCCATAATGCTTGGCTTCGCCAGCTGTTACACGAAAATCCTTTATTTATGAATCCCAAGATGGCGGAGTCTTTAGGGCTTTGTGATGGGCAGTGGGTGTGGATTGAATCCCGGATCGGTAAAATGACGGCGACTTTACGCTACTCCGATGCGGTGGAGCCTTTTACAGTATGGACTTGGAACGCGATTGCCAAAGGACCGGGATCGTGGGGTTTAGACCCTCTGGCCCCGGAGGCTACCCGGGCGGTATTAATTAATCACATCATTCCGGACACCTTACCCGTGGGGTACGAAGGCATTTGGTACAACAACGACCCTATCACGGGTCAGGCAGGTTGGTACGATGCCCGGGTCAAGGTTTATGCCTCGGATGTTCATGAGGTGTGGCCGCAAGTGGCCGCAAGAACACCGGTTAACGCCGAGGCCTTGAAAATTAAGCGCCTTGCGTATTCGACACAGTCATCGGGCGGGAACCACGCTCGGAGGGGAGGATAGAGGCATGCAACTCACGATTATCACAGACTTAAACAAATGCGTCGGGTGCAAAAGCTGTCAGGTCTCGTGTAAAGAGCACAATACCTCTGGGGCCTTTGGTACGGTCCCGGACCACGATCCGTACACGGACCCAGATGGAATGTGGTGGAACCGTATTGTGGGTATGGAGTCTGGAGAATATCCTAATACCAACGTGCTGTATTTGCCTAAAGCTTGTATGCATTGTTATGACGCTCCTTGCGTACCGGTATGTCCCACGGGAGCCTCATATAAACGCGAAGATAACGGTGTGGTATTAGTCGACTATGATAGTTGTATCGGTTGCCAGTTATGCATGTGGGCTTGCCCCTACGGGGTGCGAGAATTCGATGAACAGCAAGGGGTGGTCAAAAAGTGTACGATGTGTATCGACCGCATCGAGGATGAAAGCCTGCCTGAGATTGAACGCCAACCGGCGTGTGTCCAGAGTTGCCCTACGCACGCAAGAACTTTTGGCGATCTCGAAGATCCAGACTCCGAGGTGGCTAAGCTGGTGGCCCAAAGACAAGGGTTTACGTTGCTCCCGGAGCTTGGTGCGAGACCAGCGGTTCATTATCTGCCCAGACGGCAGGTTCCCGTGATCCTCGATGAAAGTGAAGTTTTGCGGATAATGGAGGAACGCTACTAATGCGCCCGACAGGTCCGTTACTACTGATTACCGTCTTGCAAGGAGTATCCGGCGGATTAGTCCTTTCGGTCGCCGCCTTATGGTGGTTGATGCCGGCCGACCGGTGGCTATTACCCATGGGTCTATGGGGGGCGTTTGTGATAGCGTCGGTAGGCGGAGTGGCATCGTTGTTCCACATGCATAAGCCGAAGGCGGGCCGTTTCATTCTTCGCCGATTGAAGACCTCATGGCTTAGTCGTGAAGCCCTCACAACCGGGATTTATGTCCCCGTGTTGGCCATACTGGTCATTGTACCCCATCTTTTGCTCGTGGCGCCTTTTTGGTATGGCATCGGCTCTGTGATCGCGTCGGGACTAGCGCTTATTGCGATGTATGTGACCGCTATGTTGTACGCCACCATTCCTGCGATGAGGAGTTGGCATACGCCGCTTACGGTCGTTTCTATGATGTGGGTGGGTCTCGTCGCGGGGACGGCGTTAACCGAGGCACGCATCGCGATAGCCATCGGGGGTCATCCAGGAGGGCCGCTCCATCTGGCTTTACTCGGAGGCACCGTGATTTTAGCCGGGATTAAGTGGCTGCAATATCGGTATTTTTCTGAGGCTAGACAAGCAATCCATGCATCGACCGGCACGGGCATGCCGGCTGCTCCATACCGCCTTATCGATTCGGGTACCACCAAACTACCTTATCGAACACAAACCCAAGTGTGGCCGAGTTTGGAACCTGGTCGGCGGGCTGTGTTGTATATGGTCATGGGCTTGTCACTGATTCTTGTGCCATTTGTGTTGGAAGTGCTTCCTATGGGGCCGAGGGCAATCGAGTGGGCGAGCGCAGCGGGCATCATGGTGTGCGGCGCATTTATCGAACGCTGGATATTTTTCGCAGACGTGACACATAGTTCGAAAATATGGTTCGGGGATGAACTGCAACGCCCCTCATCCGTATCCAGTAACCGGGTTTCCCCGGACTTTGCTCGGCGGTTAAAACAGGTGGGTATGCATCGCCACGATGGGCTGTAACGTATGCGATGGCATTTTGTCACGCACGAACCCGAATACTCCCCGGACTGGATTCTGGGCTTTACCTTAGCAGAATGGCTGTACCAGCAAGGGTACCCCGTGTCGGCCAAGGGTTACGGGGCGAGGTTTGCCCGCACTCGCCTTTGGGGTGGTTCGGGTTCCGGTCCGGAGGTTCTCGCGGGACTTCGGGGAAGATCTCGGTATGTGCTAACCAGTGGAGATCCTTCACAGCACCGATTCCAGAGCTCCATCGAGCAGATTGTTACGACCCATCCGCTGGTGCAGGTAGACCAACTCGTCATACCTGCCTCCCACCTCGCTTATCCGGTTCCTGAAGAATTTTTCGAAACCGATTCGATGGCGGCGGTGTTTCAGGTTACGCGCGAATTTAGACTGGAACATCGGCCTCGGGTGGTTTTTGGTGGAAATTATGGGGATGGGGCTGGGCTCTCAATTCTATTTCAAGTGGCCCGGACTCTCTTGCGAGGCCAAGGCGAGCTCATCCTGCTGAATGGGTATCCACATCGGGACCAGTTGGCACCGGTGGTCAAAAGTCTTGGCCTGGAAGAAGTGGTAATTTTTCTTCCACGATTGGGCCACCGCGAAGAGTCAGCTATTTTCCATAGTGCCGATCTTTATGTGGATCCCACGCATCGGCCTGATTCATTCCCCGTAGGTGCACTACGAGCGATGGCATCGAATCTTCCAGTGGTCACTTGGGAGACCCCTTTAATGACGGCTCTTGCCAACCGAGGAGCACTGATGGTGGCGCCTAACCGTGACGATGCCTGGGCCCCTGCAATACGGGAAGCCCTGGACAATGAACCGTTACGGGAACGGATGATCGAGCGGACGTTGAGTGCCATGGCGGCGCACCGCGTGCCCGTAGTGGGCCAGGCCTTTCTTCAGATCGCGTCTCAGTGGCGCATTCACCTACCGCCTAAAGTCTAGAGATCTTGTCCCATCGATGAGGGACCTTGATGACGAAATTTGTTAGAATAGGTCGGAGCACGGTGGGGAGGGTTCTTATGGTTTGGATTGTCGTAAGTGTCGCGTTGGCGATAGTGGGAGGATATTTGGGTTTTTCTCGACCGCGGTGGGGATGGTTACTGTTAGTCATTGCGGCCGTCATGGTGGAGATTATCCATGCATTCTATCCGCGGATTGAACAGTATATTCCATTTGTTGGCGTCGGAATAGGAGTCTTCGCCAGGTCATTGGCACAATGGCGCACCTGGTGGCCGCGCGTTTTTACGCGTCGCCGTCTCTATTTATGGTTTTTGCTCTATCTGCTGGTCATTGCGGTGGCCACCGTGGTGGCCATAGACCCCCGGGTCTCGTTGCGTTACGCGGTAGGAGTACCCGCCGTACTGTGGATCACCACGCTCTACTTTCCTTTCTTAGCCCATGAGGGTGCGATGACCATCCGTAAACTGGCCCAGAGCTGGGCTATTATCGGATCCGTCTTGGCGGTTTCGGCAGGCATTGGGGCCGTCGTCTTTCATAGTGGGTTTCCTGTACCTGTCGGTCATCGGGTTATCTTGGCTTGGCAATGGCCGTTTGCGAACAAAAATACACTCGGAATGATGATGACGTTTGCGGTACCGGCGGCCTTCGGATTGATTTTTCATCCGCGCCAGATGTCTTCCGCCAGGCGAGGCGTCAGCATTGCGCTGTTTGTGCTGACCGTATTAGGGGATGCCCTGAGTTACTCGCGTTCAGGATGGATTGCGGCCGCGATTGGAGTGGGCGTGTTCGTGATGGCGTTCTTTGGCCGCAAGGGATTTATTGGCATGCTAATAGGGGTTCCGCTGGCTTTTGTCGCGCTGGTCTTGAAGACCGGAATTCATCGGTGGGAACTGTTGTGGCACAAAGGCTTAAACGGTCGAACCGTTTTATGGCGAGCGGGGTTTCGGGCGCTTCAACACCATTGGTGGTTTGGGGTCGGACCGGGCAATTCGCCACAAGCCATACTGCCCTATGTCCCGTCGGTATACGCGGGAGTGACTCCTCAAGATAGCATCTTGCGCACTGCTGTAGAGATAGGACTCGTGGGTCTCACCATATGGTTGGTTATCGTGGTGGGAGGCGTGTTACGACTCGCGCGTCAATTTTGGTTGAATCGACGATCGGCAACCAGCCGATGGGAAATCACCATGGTCGGTTCGTTACTGTTGGCTACCTTGGCTCAACAAATGGTTGAGTCGCTCTTTTTGGGTGGGGTGTCTTTCGGAGACTTTTTCTTCACCATTCTCATCTCTTGGGTTTGGATGATGGAATTTCAGGGGCGCCATGCGCGTTTAGGAAGTGACTAAGGAAGAACCTATTCCCGATGTGTCTCACACCTGCGTTGGCTTCGGAAAGATCCACAGCACGCTACTTCTTATTCCGCGTGGACCATTGAAACAGTGTTTGAAAGATGATGGATAGATCCTTCCACCAGGACCAATTCTTGGCATAGTGTAGATCGAAGGCCGCTTTGTCTTCGGGCGAAGAAGTATAACTGCCAGCAACCTGGGCCAGTCCGGTGAGGCCAGGCGTACTGACATGGCGAAGATCATAATAGGCAATGGACTGCCGATGCTGATCCACAAAAATGGGACGCTCGGGGCGTGGCCCGACTAACGACATGTCCCCTTTAAGAATATTCCAGAGTTGGGGCAGCTCGTCCAAGTGCGACGCTCGGAGAAATCGGCCTAATCGGGTGACCCGAGGATCTCGGCTTGCTGCCAGTACGGGTCCGGTTAGGTCTTCGGCATTGGGGACCATCGTACGGAATTTTAGCAGCAAAAAAGACCGGCCGCCTGCGGCAACTCGTTCTTGTCGGTATAAAATAGGGCGTCCTGAGTCAAGATAGATTGCCAGGGCAATGGCTCCGAAACAGGGGATACCCACGATAATACCCACTGCGGAGACCGCAATATCTGCAATGCGCTTAAAGACCGCCGAGCCATGGCGAGTTCGAATCGAAGCCAGAGAAAACATTGGAGATTCTCCTACGGTGGTTAAATCTGCACCGCTCACTAGGAGGTCGTATGTGTCTGGGGTCCATAGGCAAGGAATATTGAGAGCCATACAATTCAGAAAGTATCGTTCTCGCAAATTCTTTGGTACCGATCCGAGTACGACGGCCCCGATGTTTTGGAACCGGCTAGGCTCGGTGGCTTCGCCAGGAGTAGCGTATACGACTCGGATTCGGGGCAGGAACTGTCCCGCCTGCACCGTAAGGTCGTTCCACTCGGACTCCATTCCCACCGCAAGCACATTGATTGACGGGGCATGCCGTAGGGTGATGGACCGATACGCGAGCCGCCATCCGATAAAAATCGGGATTTCCAGCGCGATCGAGATCAAGAACACCGAGCGGGGTAAACCAAAGTTGACCAAAAGATAGGTGAGCGCCAAGGTGAAAAAGCCGTTGACTAAGATCGCAGTCGCGACCGCACCCCTCAATTCGTTAGAGGTTTTATGACTGGCATTACCATAGAGACCGTAAAGATAAAAGACCACGAGGAGGGTGACAAATTGCCATAAAGCAATCCTTTGGTATGCCTGCCAGTTATAGACCGGAGGCAGTCGCCATCCGAATCGAGCGACAAACGATAGCACGGTGGAAATGAATAAAAACAGCATATCCGCAATCATCATAAGAATGACGTCGCGGTATGGATGTCTACGGTAGTCTCCCAAAGGTGTCCCTCCCCACATCCCGACACGAACCCTATCTCCGTACATTATAACGCCATAAATTGCAAAAGGTTTCTTCTATTATTCAATCAAATTCCAGCAGGTTTCGCAATCATTGGCGCGCATGGTAACATGACCGATGTAACCGTCATCGCGCGACAAGCGTTATCTATGGGATAAACGGTGTGGAAGGAGGGGAGTGGATGCGATCGGGGTGGACGGGCGTTGGAGCCATGGCGGTAGCGATAATCTCCTTGGCGATGCTTCATCCATGGACACAGGGCGCCAAAGGGCCATCTGCCGTTGGCCCGGTCGCACACGCGGGGGCGGATGCGCATGGATATCCCAAAGTGTCTCGCGCACAGCAAACCCAGGCGATTCTGCGTCGGTCGGATACGGCGGCCTTTCGGGTGAATTCACCGGCTTCGACATACTGGGCAGGTGTCGTGGAGGGCTTTTATGGACCGACTTGGTCGAATCGCAGCACCATTCAAGTCTTTAAATTCATGACCCAACATCACCTGAATACGTTTGTCTATGCACCGAAAAACGATGCGTACCTGAGAGCGTCGTGGAACCAACCCTATCCTAAGTCGGCCTTAACTCACCTGGCCCAATTAGCCATAGCCGCTCGCGGACTGCACATTAATTTTGTGGTATCGATTAGTCCTGGGCTCTCTATCGTCTATAGCAATCCCAAAGATCGTGCTCAGCTCTTGATGAAAATTAACCAGCTAAAAAGCATCGGGGTGCAGAGTTTCATGCTGAGTTTCGACGACATTCCCGAGACTTTGGACCCTACCGACCAGGCGGTGTACGGGAACAATCTAGGGGCAGCACAAAGTGCGTTGGCGAACTACGTGCTTAAGCAAGAAACTACAGTAGATCCGGCTTTTCATATGATTTTCACTCCCACGGTGTATTGGGGAGACCATGCAAATCCCTACTGGGATAATTTACGGCAAGATTTAAACCCTCGAGTACCGGTGGTTTGGACCGGACCCCGTGTGTTATCCACCACCATCACGGTGCAAGATGTGCAGTTAGCACGCCAGGCTTTGGGCCACCCGTTGGTCATTTGGGACAATTATCCGGTTAATGACTATTCGTATGTAATGTATCATCGACCCCAGTTATTTATGGGCCCTTTGGTGGGGAGGCAGGCAGGGGTTATCCATCGAGTGCAGGGGTATTTAATGAATCCCATGTTGCAACCGCTTGCATCGGAGGTAGCTTTGTGGACGGCCGGAACATTTTTACACGATCCGGTAGGCTATAAGCCGTCTCTGTCATGGACTCATGCGATCGCGGGGATTGGCGGAAAATCCGATGCAGCCTTTAAGATCTTTTGTGAAGATTCGTCGGCGAGCTATCTCGACCCCAACGCTACCAATACCGTGGCACCCGAGGTCTCAGCATTTTGGCAAACCTATCAACAGCACGGGAACCTTAAGTCCACGAGCCTATACCACGCGTTTCAGGCAATGTCCCAAGTCAATACCCAATTGGCACAGGGGCTAAACCCCCGACTCTATCAGGAAATCAAGCCGTGGGCGCAACAGTTGTCATTGGAAGGGTCGACCGGAGTCGCCGTGATCGGGTTACTCGAGCACAGTCTTGAGGGTGGCTCGATCTCGTCCTCCAGAGTCAATGCCGTCGCTGCCACCGCAAGTCAGGTGGTTCATGCTCCTAATACCCTAGGGGTCACAGCGGCGGTAGACCAATGGATTAGCCAGGCCCAGACAATGCCAGCATTCTCCGGCTAGACACATATTTCTACGGTTTAGGGAATGTGCGAGCGAGTTTCAGTCGGTATTGGCGAAACGATAACTCCTTGAGGGCTCTGGCACTTAATCCGCGCACCGGTATGCCTCCACGTAATACCCACCCCACACCTTGTCCCGGATCTAGAGAAATAAGCATTCCGCGCAGGCGCGGCGAAAAGCGGTTGTTGTCCAACGGTTTCCCTTGGATGAGTCGGCCAATGGTGGTTCCCACGTAGTGGCCCGCTATGGTTGCTAATTGGGCGGTAGCGGGGACATCCTTGCCGTCGACTGCGACCTTCCACAGGTCCCCGGCTACAAAAATTCGGTCCGCAACTTGGCCGTTCGGGCTGGCGATAGGGAACCCCTGAGGGTCCAGGCGAAGACCGGTGCTTCGAATCCATTTGGGAACAGCAATGCCACCAGCCCACACTAAGACGTCAAAGCCATAGTGATCCCGATCCAGCACGACGGAATGTTCTTCGATGCGTTGCACTTTTTGTCCCAGCACCACCGTTACGTCCGCACGTAATAATCGTTGATGGGCGTATTCGGCGAGCCCACGGCCGAGGGCAGGCAGCAAGCGGCGAGCCGCTTCAATGAGGATCACGTCGTGGTCGGAGGCAAGCATACCAGCAACTTCGACCCCAGTTAATCCCCCACCCACCACGGCCACACGCTGCGCTTTATGGTACTGCAAAGCCTCTTTGATCCGCGCGGTATCTTCGGCGTTTCTCAAGGGATGGCCATACTCTTGAAGCCCTGGGATAGGCGGCATGGAGGGTGACGAGCCAGATGCCAATACGAGCCAATCATACGCCACCTTACCACCGTCGGCAGTCAAGACCACGGGGGGCGACTGCTGGATGCCAATAGCCGTGGTCTTGAGGTGTTTCACGCGGGTTTCGTTCAAGATGTCGGCGTAGGCTACGACGTGTTGGGAGATGGTGCCGTGCGCCGAAAGAGCTTCGGGCAGTTCCGGAATTAATTCGTGGGCGCTCCCGGGCTCCACGAGTTGCACCCGGATATCCGGAATGTCTTGTAGGGCACCAATTGCGGCAAGGCCCGCATAGCCACCACCTACTACGACTACCTCAACTGACAAATGGGGACCCTCCTTTATCAAACTCTAATGGGATGCTCGTGGCGTGAACGGGAAAAGGTCCCGTGCCGTGAGCGGGCGTCTGATACTTAGCATATAGTCTATTGAATCGAGTACAAAGCGTCTAGCGATACTCCGCTTGCAGTCGACCCCATTCGTCGCAGTGATGACGGAACGCCTCGGCACGTAGTGGATCGAGTGTGGCACAGCGCTCGGAAAAATATGCTAACATATCGGGCGTGAAATGGGAAAGCCCGATTAACAACCCTTGTGCTGACCTAGGACGGAATATGACAAAGAGGATCTGGGGCCAAAACATCGCAGTGGACTTAGAAAGATGGGTACGACTCCCGTAAAACGTCGGCTAGACCGAGCAAAATGACCGCCTGCCTTGGGTTGTGCTCCGTCTAAATCTTATCCGTGGCCATATCACGTTGTGTTGGCGGGGGTTGCAACCGGGGCCCTGCAAATTATTTTTGTTGAAGTTTCTTCCTGGCAGCCTCCACTATTGGCGTTTCAATCTCCTGGGATAATAGATAGCGCCCTTTTTGGAGTTTTGTTAACGG
>DAHWKJ010000032.1 GCA_027343695.1 Sulfobacillus sp.
CGAACCGCCGACACGAGGATTTTCAGTCCTCTGCTCTACCGACTGAGCTACCGCGGCGTATATGGCGGAGGCGACGGGATTCGAACCCGTGATCTCATGCGTGACAGGCATGCGTGTTAGGCCGGCTACACCACGCCTCCGTGTATGCAATTGGTGGGCGAAACAGGGATCGAACCTGTGACCCCCTGCTTGTAAGGCAGGTGCTCTACCGCTGAGCTATTCGCCCATAAAAAACATGCGAGTTACATTGTAGTTTAAGGCTCAGCGTTCGTCAAGATTCAAACCACAGCGCCTATCATACCACGATGCTCCCATGAAGGGAAGTGTTTTCACTGGGAAATGTCCACCCATTCATCCGTTAATCCACCATGCGTATGTCCCATGATGGACGCCTTCAGGCACTGTCACCAACACCCAGTGATCGCCGACAAATCCAATTAAATGATATGGGGTTTTTGGGTACGGCAAGGATAGGCTCCAGTGCTGATGTAAACCATAGAGTAATAACTGCTGTTGACCACCCATGGTACGCGCAAGCACGGCCGCATATTGGCCATTTTTGGAAAACCTCGGGACCCCGCTCCACGCAAGATCCGGACGATTAGTCTCAGTCAGGCGCCCGTGATGCCATAAAATAACATGATTTGGGGTCATTCCCAATACCGTCGCGTGATGCCTGGCCACTGCAATAGGATCGAGCGGGGGAATCTGACTGACGAGCCCGGTGCCTTGAACTACGACACGGCCCGAAGTTAAGGCTGCGATGACACTTTCGTTTTGGGTGATGCCAAATGCGACTATTTTAGTAGCTCCACTGGGAAGAATCGCGGCTTGCAAACGGTGATCGCCATCCCAAACATAAATCCCTTGACCTTCGGGACCGGTACCCAATAATGCCAAGGCATGGCTGTCGGACGCCCACACCGCCTTCTGAACACTACCAAAGTGAGGTTGAATAGGGGTCACCGCGCTGGCCACCGGATTGGACACGTAGGCCTGGTCGGTTGAACCATCGACCCACACCACACTCTGCCCATTCGGCGCTGGATAAATTTGGCCCCCCACGCCCACGAGAGGAATCCCGGCCCCACTACTCACGGCGAGGTGCCACACACTTTGTCCCGAAGGCTCGGGTACATCCACCCAATTCAGCGGTTCAGATCTTGAAGTGATATGAACCCCATTAGCATGGAGGACCATAGCTTGGTGGGTTCCAACCAGGTAATACGCCTGGTCACGCTCGACCAATCCACCCGGCACCGAGCTCACTTCCATCCACGTCGAGCCTTGAACTTGATGCGATACCGGTTGCTTCGCAAAATAGATTTGGGCAGCCGCAAACATAAACAGCAAGAGTAAAGTCAGCGGTCGTTTCACGGGGATTCCTCCTACCATAAGGTGGACCTTTGAACCATGTCTCGTCCTACCCTATGCCCGTTCGAACGCTTTATGACGGTCTCTATACGACGAGCGGTTCTCGCTCATGTCCGCATCGCAATGGCCGCGAAACGGAAGGCGGACACGTCCTCGCCGAAGAGGCTATGGGACGATGCGTCGTTAAAGTCTCTGGTCTCTCCTGACGAATCACCCGTGCCATATCCTGGGCTACGGTGTCAGAGGCGGCAGGTCGCCGTCCCGATGGCCCAAAAGTCGAGCCTGGGGTCCCAAAAGACGGGAGACTTCTTTAGTTTCCCATTTTTTTAATTGCTAGGCTGAACCCTTCTCCCCCAGGGTACCATGCAAACAGGTTGCCGCATCACCGCCGGGCGTATACGCCAGTACTCCAGCCCCCGCCGTCATTGCCATGTCAGCAGCATGGGCTCGCCCGCACAGAATGTGCCTTATCATCACACGTTCTGAATGCGATTAGTATAGGGTGGATCGTCCTACTATAAAGACTTTTCTAGAATGTCAAACCGCCGCGTCACTTGAAATCCGGCTCGGTAGTAAAGGTAGCCCGCTGGTGATCGTTCTCCCGTCCAGAGAAACCACGCCGAATGACATCCCCGTTGCTTCATGGTTTGCAATGCCTGATACAAAAGAGCCTTCCCCAGTCCACGACCACGTTCAGCCTCTGCCACTCCAAAGGGGCCAAAGCGCTCAAGATGCCCATCATAAGCTCCAAAGAGAGCAAATCCCAGTACCGTATCGCCTTCTCGGCAAATCAGCAATTGCGACGGATCAATGGCCAGGGCCAGGGCTTCGCGCAACGATCGAGACCAATCTGCGTAGAATTCTCGATCACAGAATTCAAAAAGCCGCGCGTAAAAAGGTGGCGAGATGGGCTCTATGACGACGCCCTGTCGATCCAATAATTCGATGTGCTGTTGAACGTCTTGAGGCATGATAAAGTCCACTAACCCCTTATCCATAGCGACGGGAGAATACTGCACCGAAAAACCGTGAGATTGAAAGAACTCGATGGCACCGGGATACCCGACACGGTCCACGCCCGGCACCACATAAAAAGGGGCATAGGGAGAAAATTCGACACGAGACCGACCGTGGCCTTTCAAATACCGCAGAGCGTGGTCCAGCAACTGACTTCCCAATCCTTGGCGCTGCACGCCGCGGTCTACCATCAATGCCGTGATCCAACCCAAGTCTGGCTCGTAGTCGGTTCCCAACGGCACCCGGCGCACTACAGCCTGGATATACCCTAAAATCTTGTCCTGGTCGACAGCCACAAAGACTCCACCGGGATCAAAATTCGGGTCGAGGAGCACCTTGTGATAGAACACTTGTGACGTGATCGGATCACGAACCAATGTACGATTCCATAATGCTATAATTTGGGCTTCGTCGCCTCCATGATACGTTCTCACTATCATTTGCAGATATCCCCTTCGACAAAAACGTCGTGTATCCTATCTTACACCTAGGGCGACGTACTCGATATCCCCGTCTAACAAGCCCTCAGCCTGTAATCTTGGAGGCCACTAACACCTCGTGCCCCTGATTTCTCAGAACCTCCAAAAACGCGGGGTCCGCCCCATCATCCACGATCGTGGCATGGACCCCGGCCAGCGGCGCGATGATGGACAGTGACCGGTGGTTGAGTTTCGTATGGTCGGCGACCACAACAGCCTTTCGTGCCATTTGAATCATCAGCGCATACGTTTCAGCTTCCATCATGTATGGCGTGGTAAATCCGACCTGGGCATCAATCCCGGCCACCCCCACAAAGGCAATATCGGCGGTGATTCGAGTGAGATAATCTTGGGCGGTAGGCCCCACCGTCGCGTAAGACTTTTCGGGTACCATGCCCCCAATCATCACCACTGTGAGTTCGGAATGTCCCGCCAACTCAGCCGCTATATTGATCCCGTTGGTCACCACCGTAAGTCCCCGTCGACGAACCAATTGACGTGCAATATAGGTCGTGGTCGTACCGGCGCTCAACATGACGACCCCGTTTTCTGGCACCATGGCGGCCGCGATTTCCGCAATGGCAATCTTCTCCTCACGAAGTTCCTCTTCTCGTAGGTGAAAATCCATCTTAAACATCGAGCCCCGATTGACAACGGCACCTCCTCGGTACCGCTTCACAGTCCCCTCACTGGCTCTCTCAAGTTGCTCCAGATCCTTTCGGATCGTGACCGCACTGAGACCAAACTGACCCGTTAACTCTTTGATTGTGACACGCCCGCTGCGCTGCACTTGCTGTAGGATTTGCTCGCGACGCTGACGAGTTCCTGAACCCCACCCGCTTTGTTCTCCGTGTCCCCCTTTATCCGTATCCTCTCGCCTCCTTCTCTGACGCTGGTGCCAAAATTGGTATGTAGCATGGGAGACTCGGTCTCCAATGGTTTCATCCCCCCTATGATGCCCGATTGCAAATCGTCCACCCCCGGACGCCATGGATCGCTGAGACAGCTCATATCCAGTACGGCCGCCATCGATCAACAAGAGCCACCAAGAATCGATCCCAGTGGCTCTTGTGACAGAAACTGGTGGCTTACTGCTCTGCCTTTAAGCGATGCACTGCCTCGGTGACAGCTGGTACCACATCAAAGAGGTTCCCCACAATGCCATAGTTGGCCGCCTTGAAAATTGGGGCTTCTGGATCGCTGTTGATGGCAACAATATACTTGGACCCCGAAATCCCGGCTAAGTGCTGGATGGCGCCGGATATCCCAATGGCAAAATACACATTGGGACTCACTACTTTGCCGGTTTGGCCAATGTGATAGGAATGAGGCACCCAGCCTTCGTCGGCCACCGGGCGTGATGATCCGACCGCTGCCCCCAGGGCTTGGGCTAAATTGTCTAGGAGCTGAAAGTTTTCAGGGCCCTTCATGCCGCGTCCGCCCGATACGATAATCTCGGCCTCGGTCAGTTCTACCGTCTCTGTAGCTTGGGTGCGCACTTCAACCACCTTAGACTGAAAGGACAGGGCTTGCAGATCGATCGGGCAATCGAAGGGTTCTGCAGACCGGTTGGTCTCTTTTACCGATTGGATGTTTGGTCGAATCGAAAATATTTGGACTGGGCTATCAATCTGCACCGTAGCAAACGCTTTCCCCGCATATACAGGTCGCGTCGCGACCAAACGCCCATTGCTCTCGGATCGAATTTCGGTGCAATCGGATGCTAATCCAGCCTGCAATAGTCCGGCGACCCGTGGCGCCAAGTCCTTGCCCCAAGCCGTGGCGGGAAACATCAACGCTGTAGCCGCTACAGCGTTTTGTATCTGACGGACGGCTTCGGCAAACCCGTCCGAACTATAATGGGCAAACACGTCTTGATTTAAGGCAATCATCCGATCCGCCCCATAACGTCCTAACACGTCTTTGGTAGACTCGGCATCAGGGCCAAACGTCACGGCCGTAACCTGTCCAGGCCTCAATTGCTGCGCTAAGGACAACATCTCAAGGGCCACGCGACGTACTTTACCAGCCTCTTGTTGCAAGATTACTAAAATGTCGTCAGCCATCACAATCCTCCTCGTACCTATAAGACCTTGGCTTCATCATGCAATAAATTCACCAGTTGTTGCGCCGCCTCGATCGGATCGCCGGTCAGTATCTTGGCAGACGGTCGTGTCGGAGGTTCCGACAGTGCAGTAACCCTTACCTTAGGCACCGTGTCGATGCCGAGAGCCTCCAATGACTCCACACGTACTTCTTTTTTCTTCGCTTTCATAATGTTCGGTAAGGTGGGATAGCGCGGTTCATTTAGCCCACGTTGCGCAGTGACTACCGCCGGATAAGGCAACTCGACCACTTCAATGGCACCCTCTAATTCTCTCTCTGCAACCAGTCGCTGCGTATCCGGATTAATGGACAATTTGAGCACAACTGTCACTTGCGGGATCTCCAAGAACACCGAAATCAAGGGTCCGACCTGTGCCGCATCATCATCCACTGCCTGCTTACCCGTCAAAATTAAATCAAAAGTTTCTAGGCGTGCGACGGCAGCCAACGCGGCCGCCGCCTGATAGGAATCAAGTCCCGCATCGGTCTTCACATGAATGCCCCGATCGGCTCCCATCGCCAGCGTTTGCCGGATGGCTTCCTCAACCCGTTGGGGCCCTACCGATATGACAACCACTTCGCCTTGAAAACGCTCTCGAATTTGCAAGGCTTCTTCGATGGCAAACTCGTCATACGGATTAATCACCCACTTAATCCCATCCGTCGCAATGGACGCGCCGTCTGGAGCCATCCGAATACGCGTTGCGGTATCCGGTACTTGCTTAACCATTACGAGAATCTTCACGGCTATTCTCTCCTCCTACTCACACAATGTCGTCAACGACCCCGGCCTGTAGGTCGGAGCTTGCGACTCCCCGGAAGTGCGGGCAACGGCCGAAGCCGTCTCCTTCCTTAAGGTGGAGTCACATCATAGGGCGGTTGACAACGCCCTGCCCCCCGGTCCTCGATTCCCAGACGGTGCAAGTTCATGGAGCCAACCCGGTCATCATTCGACCGGCAGTGGCCTTGCTGACATTCAAAGCGGTGCTGCCGCGTGTTGCGATTCCCCCGCGCAACCTGTCCACACTGCGGACAGGGGTGCAACGTATCGTGCGGGCGTAATGTCAGGCCGCCTTATCTTCGAGCATCCTCCCGAGCCGATCCGCCGCACTGTCGTTTGATGAACCCTAAGGCCATCAAACCCGGGCTGAGAAAACATCCCTCACCACCGAGTCGTCATACGGACCAATCGTCGGACGCGATCATCAACCGATACCCCTCCAATATGGTATCAACTAACCGGGGTTCTTGACTAGGGAAAATAGTGCGTAGATCAAATATTAATTGATCTTGGTGGAGCCGACACACGACCGGGATCGTTGCCCGGCGCAAGGCTCGTTCCCACGCCGCTTGAGACCCTTCTTGAGTCTTCACATGGAGCGTCACCGTGGGCAATCGGGAACCCGGCAGTGACCCTCCGCCGACTTCACTCACATCATGGTGCACACTGACCGTCACCGAAGCGGGAAGACTCCGACGCAAGGCACCCATCACATCATTTGCACGCTGTTCCAGCACCGCTTGGGATTGTTCAATCATCTGCCATAGGGGCAACGCCCCTTGATTTCCCTCAAGATACGCTCGAATCACCACTTCTAAGGCTGCCAACGTCATCTTGTCCACCCGAACTGCCCGGGCCAAGGGGTGCTTTTTCATGGCCGTAATCCAATCTCGCCGTCCCGCAATAATGCCTGCTTGCGGGCCTCCTAGGAGTTTATCGCCAGAAAAGGTGGCGACATCGATACCAGTCGCCACAACCATAGCAACACTTGGTTCGTCCACCCCGTCGAGTTGAAACGGGAACAGGACGCCACTACCCAAATCTTCCAACACGGGAACGTCTTTGGCGCGACCCAGTCGAACCAGTTCTTCGGTCGAGACCGATTCTGTAAAACCGATCATGCGAAAGTTGGACTGGTGCACCTTTAAAAGAAGGCCGGTTTGCCCCGTGATAGCTGCTTCGTAATCACGGAGGTGGGTCTTATTGGTTGACCCGACTTCGCGCAGGTGGGCACCGGAAAGTGCCATGACTTCGGGAATCCGAAAAGCCCCTCCAATCTCGACAAGCTCTCCTCGTGACACCACCACCTCACGACCTTGAGCCATCGCCGACAAGGCCAACAATACAGCAGCCGCATTGTTATTGACCACCATAGCCGCCTCGGCCCCCGTCACCGCTTCAACCAGCCGCGACACGTGATCATGGCGAGAACCCCGGGCGCCCCGATCCAAATCATACTCAAGCGTGGAATACTGGGTAGCCACTGACGTGACGTACTCCATGACGTCAGTACTTAATGGAGAGCGGCCCAAGTTAGTGTGGATGACGACTCCCGTCGCATTGATGACGGGCCGCAAATGCGGACGCCTCAGGTCCTCAGCCCGACGTAAGACCAGGTCCACGATGCGCGTGAACGGGGGCACGGATTCCCCTTCACGCACGCGCTGACGAATTTCGTCTAAGACTTCTCGGGTCGACCATTCGATCCATACCTTAGGTAACGGCCATGGGGTGTCAATTGCACTCCAAATTTTATGGACTGCCGGGATCTCAGACCATTTTCCTTGCCGGCTCTCCCCCTGACTAATAATGACACCTCCCCCTTACTGGGTTTTTTCCCCTTTGCGGCTCGCCGACCGAGTTGTGGGACTGGGTTTTATAAGGCCCAAGCTTGAGTCTAACACCACAAACCCTTGGGTTTCCAATACTTCGTCCGCGCCCATATCATATAGCGATACCGATTCGTTGCGAACCCGTTTACCGTGGGATAACGGCTTCTGATCGTCCGCCACGTGCCCATGCCTCCTTTGTGAAGAAATCTCGTCTTCTGGCCTGGTATTCCCTTATGCGCGTTCCACTAGCCAGCGTGCCATCTGCGGAGCAAAGTAGGTAATAATCATATCGGCGCCGGCCCGTCGAATCGCGATGAGAGATTCTTCGACCACACGTCGCTCTTCAATCCATCCATTGGCCCCGGCCGCCTTTATCATGGCATATTCGCCAGATACCTGATACGCCGCAATGGGAACGAGTACTTCCTCGCGTATCTCTCGCAAAACATCTAAATAGGGTAGTGCTGGCTTCACAATAATCATGTCAGCACCTTCAGCCAAATCCAATCGGACTTCCTTTACGGCTTCCCGGCGATTCGTCACATCCATCTGATAGGTCTTCCGATCCCCAAAACTCGGGGTATTTTCTGCTGCTTCTCGAAAAGGGCCGTAAAATCCCGAGGCATATTTCGCAGCATATGACATAATCGGAATCTCCGTAAATCCATTGGCATCGAGCGCCTCTCGAATCGCCCCCACACGACCATCCATCATATCCGATGGCGCCACGATGGAAGCCCCGGCTCGGGCTTGGGCCACGGCCGTCCGCGCTAAAATCGCCACCGTAGGGTCGTTCGCGACGTTCCCCTTCGGATCCAAAACTCCGCAATGACCATGGCTGGTATACTCGCAAAGACAGAGATCGGCAATGAGTATACTCTCTGGGAGACGCTCACGAACGGCTCGTAGCGCCTCTTGAACAATGCCGTGGTCGTCGTAAGCTTGACTTCCCACATCGTCTTTCTGATGCGGGATACCAAACAGTAAGAAGGTTCGCACCCCTAGCCCGTACACGTCTACCAAGTGCTCGACCAACGCATCGATGGACCATTGGTAAATTCCCGGCATCGAGCCAATCGGATCCCGCCGCCCTTTTCCGGAGCGCACAAAAACCGGATAGATAAACTGGTCGATGGCGAGATGCGTCTCGCGTACCAGTGCCCGCATCGTCGCTGAACTCCGTAAACGACGCGGGCGTTGAATCGGATACATGACCCATCACACTCCTCGCGAAATACTTCATTCATTTTATCATGGGTAAAGACCCGTGTTTCATAAAGACACCGAGATCGGCTCAATCAGCTCCTTTTGACCTTCTCCCAAAAACTTACCGCCACCTGCACCAATGCAGGAATTGACGCGGTTGGAGACTCTATAATGGATTTAACCCCGTGATCCGCTAACGCTTGGGAGGTTTGTGCCCCAATGCTAAACGCTGTGGCGCCTTGAAATTGGGCATAGTGCTCCTGCCTGAGGTTTTGAGCCAAAGCCTTGACACTAAACGGAGAGGTATAAAAAATTCCGTCGATGACTTTATGCGTGAACTGCCTGACCACTTTGGGCTCGAGGGTCAACGCTACCGTTCGGTAGAGTGTTAACCGGTCGACCACAGCCCCTCGGCTCGCTAAATATCGTTCTAGCGCGCGCCGGGCCTCTTCCGCCACTGGCAGCAAAAAACGCTGCCCGTCCAACGTTGGAATCTGATCAAATGCCTCCATAAGGCCCGATTGGCTGAAATTACGTCCCGGAGTCAGCGCTGGACGTATTCCGTGCCGCCTCAGTTGCGCCTCGGTCTCGGCGCCCACCACAGCAAACTGGGGATGCTCTCCACCTAGGACCTGGTGACGTAATTCACAGCGCGCAAAAAATCGCTTGACCGCCTCTTGACTGGTCAATATCACCCAATCATAGTGATCCGACAACCGATCGATCGTCCGATTCAGCGCGTGATAATCCTCTGGATTCGGGTCTACCAAATCCATCACCGGTGCCATCAGAACTTCTGCGCCTAGTTCGTGACATAATGCCGATGCACGGCGAATCCCGGGGCTGTCTCTTAAAAATACCAGTCGAAGCCCCTTCAGGGGCTCATCAGACGGTCCTGATAAGCTCATAGGCACCCTGCCTCCGTAAGTCGTCTGCCACCGCCCGTCCCAATTCCACTGCACGACCCACATCATTCGTGGCTTCGGCCATAATAGCCTGACCGCCATCCAGTGAGACTACCTTACCCACCAGATGTAAGGATCCCACCGCCTCATTCAATTCGGCGTGAACCCCCAAGGGTATCTGACATCCTCCCCCGAGTCGCGCTAAAACCTCTCGTTCAGCGATCGCGCGGGCTGCGTGTCCCCTGTTATTAAGCCAATTCAAAATTTCCCCTAGTCTCGGATGATCTTGCCGCATTTGAATCGCGAGAATTCCTTGTCCCGGTGCTGGCACCCACACGGTGGGGTCCAGATATTCTGTAATCAACTCTTGCCATCCTAGCCGATGAACCCCTGCTGCGGCGAGGATGAGTCCGCCCCACTTCTGATCGCGCCATTTAT
Organism: Sulfobacillus sp.; assembly: GCA_027343695.1. Lineage (GTDB taxonomy): Bacteria > Bacillota > Sulfobacillia > Sulfobacillales > Sulfobacillaceae > JAKADJ01. The sequence continues at coordinate 10,139 of DAHWKJ010000032.1, forward strand.
TGAGCCGAGTGTGGAGATTGCCGCGCACCGGTGTTACGTGCAGATCGGGACGGATCTGGTGCAACCATGCAGTCCGCCTAAGACTAGCGGTCCCCACCACACTCCCATGCGGCAAGCCTGCCAAAGGGAGATCGTGCCCAATAAAAACGTCCCGTGGATCCTCGGCTAGGGCATAAGCCGCGATGGTTAAGCCCGATGGCATTTCAGTCGGTAAATCTTTTAGGGAGTGCACCGCGAGATCGATCTCATGGGTCAATAGAGCGTGCTCCAGCTCGGTGGTGAAAAGCCCCTTATCCCCGATTTTATCCAGCGCACGATCCAGAATTTTGTCACCTTTGGTTTCGAAACGCACTAGGGTGGACGTTATTGCGTGTCGCGCCAATTCTTTTTGAATGGATTCTGCCTGACTGACCGCCAAGATGCTGGCGCGTGTCCCAATTTTCACAATCTGTCACTCCCGTCTAGGCCCCCGTGATGTGGCTATGAAGTCCTCCGTCTAGAAGCCCCCAGGCCCAGGAAAGAGGAGATTTACGCCGACAAAGTTGAAAATCACGAGGATAAAAGCCAGCATTGCATAAATCGCGGACCGATGCCCTCGCCAGCCTGCCATCCCCCGTAGCATTAAATATACCAAATACACCAACCACGTCATAAACGACCACATCTCTTTAGGCGTCCACGTCCAATAGGAGCCCCACACCACTTTTGCGGTTTGCGCACCGAGATACATGGCAACGGTCAAAAACGGAAGACCCAACATAATCAGCCGTGACGCAATCAGATCCATGTCTTCGAGTGGGGGCAGTTGATAGTAAAAGAGGCGGACTTTTTTCCTCTTAAGTTCGCGCTCCTTTTCCATGTACATAATCCCAAATATTGCCGCCAGTAAGAATGCGGCATAGCTAGCCGTAGCTAGCGCAATATGTAAGTCGAGCCAGCCAACTAAAAACGGAGGGCCCCGAGTGGCCGCCTTGTGGACCAGCCACTGACTCCCAGTCCACAACAAGAATACAATCGGGATCAAGAAACTGCCAACTTGTGCATAGTGCCGTCGATGTTGAATCACTAAGAACGACCCCGTCATAAGCCACACAAACCAAGCCATCCAGTGATAGAGGGAGAATATCGGAAGGGCCCCCAAGATTACCGTAGTCCGTAACAAGTACACTGTCTGCGCGGACCAACCCAGATACACACCGCCACGAGCCCATGGCTCGCGACGCTGATCATATAAAGCTCCCACGTACAGCGCCGATGCTGCGAAATAGCCTACGAAGGTGCAAATCAGCAACAGGGACCCTATCACGTAATGTTAGCCTCAGGCTTCCCGCGACGCGATATCTGTCGCCGTCGAACCCGCTATAGTCGGAGGTTTTTCCTCCCGGAGTCGAAACAAATCACGGATTGCATCGATATATACCGTTTTTCCCCCATCATTGCCCCAGCGTCGCATACTAACCATCGGGTCATTCAAAAACTTATTCATCATGATGCGAGTCGCCTCTTCCACAACCGATCGTTCCTCTGATGTCAGGTTCGATAGGCGATGCATCGCCTTAGACAGTTCCACCTGGCGAATCGATTCCGCTTTCTCTCGCAAGGATCGAATCACCGGTCCGACTTCCGTGGCACCAAGCTCTTCCTCGAAGGCTCCGCATTCTTCCTGCACTATCCGTTCGACCTTAATCGCCTCTTTCTGTCGTTGCCTATGATTGGCTTCAACAATTTGGTCAATGTCATCAACGTCATAAAGAAATAGACCCGACCCGAACTTGGAAATTTCCGGGTCCACATCCCGCGGTACAGCAAGGTCAAAGACGAATCGGAAGCGTTGCGTTTGGCCTTTAAATGCTTCACGCGCCCGCTCCAGAGTAATGACCGGATACGGAGCACTGGTAGCCGACACAATGACATCCGCTTGGCGCATGGCGGCTGTCAATCGGTCGAATCCCACCCCGCGGCCGCCCACCTCTTGCGCCAGTCGCTCCGCATGTTCCGTGGTTCGACTCGCCACCTCGATTTTCCCAATACCGGCTGCTGCCAAATGCCGCGCAACCAAAGACCCGGTTTCACCCGCCCCAATCACCAACGCCTGCAACGGCCCCATGTCGCCGAAAACCTTCTCCGCAAGTTCCACCACGGCATGACCAACCGACAACGCGTTATGGGAAATCCCGGTTTCGGCATGAGCCCGTTTCCCTACCCGCAAAGCATATTGAAACAGTCGGTGTAACGGCCCCACCGCTTGGTAGCCGTCGGCTAATTGATACGAAGATTTAATTTGCCCAAGGATTTGGGTCTCCCCAAGTACCATGGAATCAAGACCAGCCGCCACCCGGAATAAATGGCTGTAGGCCTCAGCCTTCGTATACCAGTACAAATAATCGACAAAATCACCCCGGGGCACACCCACTAATGATTCCCACCAGGACAAAATTTCTGCTAATGTAGCAGGACCGGCCACATACAGTTCGGTACGGTTACACGTCGACACAATCACCACACCGCTCATCGCGGAATTCTTACGTCGATCCCGGTAAGCCCTAGCCATCTGATCTGTCCCGAGACTCACCCGTTCACGGATCTCAATCGGCGCCGTTTGGTGATTCAAACCCACCACCTGTATCTGCACCCGCGTCACCCCGTCTTCTAGACTGCACCAGGATCGGAAATACTATGACCATCGTCATCTGTTATCCCTATTAAAACAAATGTTAGTCCTTTTAAGCAAGGGCTTGGGGACCCTGGTGACAGGTCATGGGCGTGGCTTAGGTTTTGTCTCATCAATGATAAAAGCGTCCTCGATGCGCATTCCAACCGTCAAAGCACCGGCCACAAATCTCGCCCCGGGCTGTCTTTTCAAACCCAACACCCGATTCACGTACGAATAGGCCAGATCCATGTGCATAGCCAGCTCTCGTTCGGACCAGCCCCGCTCATGCATGAACCGCCGTACTTCCGGAACATTAACGCGCAATGTCGGCATTTTTTGTCATTCTCCTTGCCAATTTGGCAAAATCATACCGTAGTTCTTGCCAACTGGGCAAATTTTATGCAATCTATTCGGTATCTGTTGCCTATAGGCAATAACTTGAGTACCATGGCGTCTAGGAGCCGACATCAGGGTCGACGGTGGGGGGCATGGTATGTTCGGGGATTACATTCGCCAGCGACGCATTGAACAAGGCATGACTTTGAGTACTCTCGCTGAAAAGACCGGCATCAGTGCCTCATATTTATCGCGGATTGAACGCGGAGAGCGACCGGTACCCGGCATGATGTTTGTCACTCAGATCGCGGCTGCGTTGCAGTTAGACCCGAACTTGTTGTCCAATTTAGCTGGACTGCCAGGCTCCCAACTTCGAGAATTGCAACATCCCTACGGAATGTCCCCCACGGAGTGGCTGGAAGCCAACGCCTTATTGCCCCATGATGATTGGGAAGATGTCGTGGCCCTAATTCGTCAAAAAGTGCAGCGCCGGAGGCGTACACGGTAGGTCAAAGAAAGCGCCGAGAGTTCCCATCCTCACCTTTATAATCCGAAATCTGCCAAGGGGTCCCGCAATTCAATGCATCCCAAGCGCTGCCGTCGCAAGCCCTGGCTATACACCGCGCGTACCCGCCTGGTGGCACCGCTGCACGGGACAATCATGGGACCCCGAGTAACAACGCAACGCATCTACCACCGATAACGCTTCGCTAGGGCAACGAAATTTTCTGTCTCAGTCCCTAGTTCCGGTTTTTGATTCCCTCGTCACATAAGCCCCAGGCACAAGGCGAAGGCGGGATCATTCATGCCGCCTTCGCCTTGTGATGCCCAACGATATCAGACTAACTTCTTTACGGCCTCAGCTACCTGCCACGGCATAGTGACCACCGTGGCACCCGCAGCCGTCAAAGCTTTTTCCTTACTCTCCAACGTTCCACGACCCCGTTCAATGATGGCACCAGCATGACCCATGCGCTTACCGGGAGGTGCTGCCCGTCCCGCTAGATAGGCAACAACTGGCTTGCCTAGACGCTTGATGTGTTCGGCGGCTTCTTCTTCAGCACTCCCACCAATTTCTCCCACCATCACAATGGCCTTGGTCGCAGCGTCGTGTTTAAATTCTTCCAACACGGATACAAAGTTCTGGCCCACAACCGGGTCGCCCCCCATTCCGACAACCGTGGTCTGACCCAATCCAGCGTTGGTCAAACTAAAAGCAATTTCGTAGCTTAGGGTACCGGAACGGGCTACTACACCAATCGGTCCCGATTGATAGATATGATTGGGCATGATTCCCATCTTGGTCTTTTCACCCGGTGAGATGATTCCAAACGTATTCGGACCAATCACCACCACACCCAAATCTCGGGCCCGGGTTACAATGGCCATGGCATCTTGGACCGGGATATGTTCGGGGATCATGACGAGGAGCTTGATACCATTCTCCATGGCCTCGAAAGCCGCATCCTTGGCAAACGGCGCCGGAACGAATACGATAGAGGCATCGGCACCTGTTGCTTTTACCGCGGCGGATACCGTGTCAAACACGGGAATTCCGTCAATCCGCTGACCACCCTTGCCTGGCGAGGTGCCCCCAACCACATTGGTGCCATACGCTTGCATTTGCCCCGTATGAAAACGTCCTTGATTCCCGGTCATACCTTGCACGATGACGCGAGACTCCCTAGTCAACAATATCGCCATGTTAGCGTCCCTCCCCAGCCAATTTAACGGCTTGTTCGGCCGCTTCGGCCATTTCGGAATAGGCGGCGATTCCTCGTTCCGCCAAGAGTCGAACTCCCTCGGCCTCATTGGTGCCGACTAGCCGAACCACCAACGGCACGGGGATGCCTACGCCCTCTTTCACTTGCAAGATGGCCCGGGCCACATCATCACATCGCGTGATTCCCCCAAAGATATTCACAAAAATCACTTTGGGATCCATCGAAACCAGAACACCGAGTGCTTGGGCAGTCGGTTCGACCGAGGCTCCACCACCGGCGTCGAGGAAGTTCGCAGGTCTGCCACCAAAGAACTGGATGGCATCCAATGTGGCCATCGCCATCCCGGCCCCGTTCGCCATTACAGCGATGTCGCCGTCGAGTTCGACGTAGGCGAGACCAATTTCTTGCACCTTTTTTTCGAGTACTGATCCCTCGTCAACCCGTTGGATCTCGGGGTGCCGATACATCGCACTATCATCGATATTTAGCCGCGCATCTGCCGCCACCAAATGGCCCTTAACGACTGCCAAAGGATTAATCTCCACGAGTTCTGCGTCCTTGTCGCGATAAATCCGGTATAGTTTTACGACCAGATCCGAAAATTCCTTGAATAGGGTTCCCTCGAGACCCAATGCCGCCGCCAATTCACGCCCAAAATAGGGCTCTACGCCGACCCGCGGGTCTATATGGCGTCGCACAATCTCACGGTCATCAACCTCTTCAATCTCGACCCCGCCCGCACGTGATGCCATAATCAGCGGGGCTTTGGTGTTTCCGTCGGTGGTCACCGAGATATAAATTTCTTGCTCGATCTCCAGTTTACCTTCCGCATAGAGACGCTCTACGGTGTACCCCTTCAAATCCATGCCCATCATGGCCTTGGTGAGCGTTTTGGCTTCCTCCGCATTTTGAGCAAATCGGATCCCACCCGCTTTCCCCCGGCCTCCCACCAACACTTGAGCCTTAAGAGCCGCAGGACCAATCTCGCGAACCGCCGCCTCGGCATCTTCCGGGGTATCGACTACCCGACCTGGCGGTATGGGAATCCCGTAGGACGCTAAGATCTGTTTCGCCAGATATTCATATTGCTTCACGCAGTATCGTCTCCCTCCAGATTACCCATCATCGTCCTGATTAGGGTGCTAATGCTTAGTACTTGAGCATGGACAACGGTGCTCGCACCGATGCTACCGATTTCTTGAATTCCTCTGCTTCCTCGGGTGTAAATTCGATCTCTAGCACCTTCTCGACGCCCCGTCCCCCCAACACCGCGGGCACACCGACATAGATATCGCGTTCGCCGTATTCGCCATTAAGATAACTAATGGTAGGCAGCACTCGACGCTCGTCGCGCAGAACCGCCTGGACCATTTCCGCTAAAGAAGACCCCGGTGCGTAAAAGGCAGAAGTCTTCATCAGTCCCAAAACTTCTCCACCACCCGTGCGGGTCCGTTGAACGATCGCGTCCAAAGTCGCCTTCGGTAACAATTTCTCAACCGGGATTCCCCCGACATACGAATAACGCACCAAAGGTACCATGTCATCTCCATGGCCCCCCATCACGAACGCCGTAATATCCCGTGGAGATACTTGTAGCGCATCCGCTAAGAATGTGCGAAATCGCGCAGAATCGAGAACCCCCGCCTGGCCCATAACCCGCTCTCGGGGGAATCCGCTCGCTTTCTGAGCCACATAGGCCATGACGTCGGCGGGATTGGTGAGCACCACAATGACCGCGTCCGGCGAAAGCTTTGCAGCTTTTTCGACCACTTGGTACACAATGTCCGCATTGACTTTTAATAGGTCGTCCCGACTCATGCCGGGTTTACGCGGCATTCCGGCCGTCACCACTAAGACGTCAGAATTCGCCGTCGGCTCGTAGTCGTTACTACCCGAAACCTTTACCGAGAGCCCTTCCACCGGTCCCGATTCCCACATATCGAGCGCTTTCCCTTGCGGGACGCCTTCTGCCACATCAACCAAGACAATGTCGCCCAACTCCTTAAGCGCTAAGAGATGGGCCGTAGTAGCTCCAGTCGCCCCAGCCCCAATTACCGTAATTTTGTTTCGCTTGAACATAGTTTCCCCTCCCCAAATGTCTCCATTGGTTTCACGCCATCCGTTCAATCATGGCACTAGCAAATTCCGAGGTCTTGACCTCGCGAGCTCCAGCCCTCAGACGGGCCAAGTCGTACGTCACAACGCCATCGGCAATGGTGCTCTCCAATCCATGGGTCAACAACTTGGCGGCTTCATGCCACTCTAAATGCTCCAACATCATAATCGCCGACAAGATGAGCGAGCTCGGATTCACCTTGTCCAGGTTGGCGTATTTAGGGGCAGTTCCGTGAGTCGCTTCGAAGACTGCGATCTCGTCGGACATGTTGTTGCCCGGTGCCATCCCCACGCCTCCCACTTGTGCCGCTAACGCATCGGACAAGTAGTCCCCGTTCAAATTCGGGGTGGCAATTACGTCAAACTCGTCGGGACGGAGCAAGACTTGCTGGAATGTAATATCCGCAATGCGGTCCTTCAACACAATCTTCCCCGCAGGAACCTTGCCATCGTATTTCTTGTAGAGGTCTTCCTCCGTGACAATCACCTCGGAGAATTCTTGCGCGGCCAATTGGTATCCCCAGTCTCGGAACGCACCTTCCGTAAATTTCATTATATTGCCTTTATGCATCAAGGTAACAGAACGGCGGCCCTGATCGATAGCGTATTGAATGGCCCGACGAATCAACCGTTGACTGCCTGCTTTTGTCATCGGCTTGATACCAATTCCGGCACTCGGATCAACATGCTTATTAGTGTTGGCATTAATGAACTCAATAACTTTTCTGGCTTCATCCGTCCCCGAGGCCCACTCAATGCCAGCATAGACATCTTCGGTATTTTCGCGGAAAATCACCATGTTCACTTTTTCGGGTTCGCGCATCGGCGAGGGCACTCCTGCGATGTATTTCACAGGACGCACACAGGCGTATAGGTCCAGTTCTTGGCGCAACGTAACATTAAGACTCCGAATACCACCACCGACGGGGGTGGTTAATGGTCCCTTGATGCCCACTTTATATTCACGCAAGGCTGCTAGGGTAGCATCGGGCAGCCACTGGCCTGTTTGCGTGTGAGCCTTTTCACCCGCCAACACTTCTTTCCAAGCTATCCCACGATGACCTGAATAAGCCTTTTGGACCGCGGCATCCACAACCCTCTCCGTAGCTCGCCAAATATCCGGGCCAATGCCGTCTCCTTCGATATAGGGAATAATGGGTTGGTCGGGAACCGCTATCTTGCCGTTTTGATATGTAATCGCCTTACCTTCTAAGGAACCCATCGCCATGCCTCCTCATGATTTTCGGTAGTAACCAATCTTGTCTTTCCCTGCCCGCAACACTCTGATACCGGGCTCTGTACTCATCCCCTATCATGACACAATCCCTTGTCGTTGGTAATGTTACCCGGCAAGAACGAACACTCGTATTATTCTGAATCCTATGAGGGATCGGCTACGGTGTGGTGGGCTTGGTATAGTTAACCAGCAGTGGAGGGGCCGCAGGGATAATCTCGTGACCTCGTGTGGCGATCTGCATACTGCGTCCTTCTTGCTGGGATTCATCGTAGAGCCCCCCTGGTAGCGTCAAGGCTTGGCGTAAGGTACCCGGTTTCCCGATGGCTTGTACTGTAAATGGTGCAGCTTCTTGGCTCCCATTGATTAAAATGTAATTGGCGGCAGATCGGATTTCACTTTGGGCCGTAATTCGTTGTCCGTTGATGGCAATGGCTTGGGCTCCGGCCGCACGCAATTCATTTACCAATAGCAAGAGATCGATATCGGTTAACTGATAAGCGCTCGGGGCCTGTCCGTTGGACCAGATCACGGTAATGCCTGGCCCCTGGACTGGGATAGTACCTGCCAGCATCTCGGCTTGCACAAGTTGTTGAGAGAGGCGCTGAGCGGCTGCCGCTTGGGTAAGCTTTTGATTTAAGAGGGCGTTGAGATGCGCCACCTCAGCCGTAAGTTGTGCGCGTTTTTGGTCGGAGGATTTCAGTAGCGCCAAAAGTTGGTCCGTGGCCGTCGGGGGTGGTACAATCCGTTGCAAGCGAAATTGCATCGCGATCATGACACCGAGCAACAGTGCAGCAAAGCCCACCGCGACGCGACCGGATCGAAGCTGCACCAAGAACCACCTCGGCGTCATTATAACAGGCGTCCTAATCCGCATCAATGCAACAAAAGAAGAGAGGCAAAGAGATGGCGATTCGATATGATAGCGGCTCGGAGATTTCCCTGACCGCAGTAAAGTCGTTGTGGGACAAGATTCCTTGGGCACAAGGACGAGACCTGGATACGGTGGCCGTCGCCCTCCTGAATAGCCAGCGAGTGGTCCACGCTTGGGACGGTGATCGGCTTGTAGGCACCGCCCGCATCGTGACCGACGGAGCCTATTATGCCACCCTATGGGATGTTATTGTGGATCCCAGCTATCAAGAGCAGGGAATTGGCACGAATCTCGTCGACCAAGCCATTAAGCCGTATTTAAATCGGGGGTTTTCGTTCATTGCGTTATTCGCCGCAGAAGGGAAGGAAGAGTTCTACAAACATCGAGGATTTTCCATACATCCCCGTGGCATGAAAATACACGAGCCCTTATAATTCAACCGTACGTAGACAAACCTCTCGTAGGAAGGCCGGATTCGGGTGTCGATCGAGCGCCAAGCACGCAGTAGCGTGCGCCACAACATTCGTGCATCCATTCTCAACGGCGGATTCACCATGATTTCGACCGGCATTATCGGAACCTTCGTGCCTTTATACCTGATTGATGCGCTACACGCCTCCAACCAACAAATCGCCCTCTTAAGTTCCTTGCCCGCCGTTGTCAGTGTGGCGGCCTCAGTGGCGGGGTTGATGATGATTCCCCATCTTCGACGTTATAAGACCTTCACCGTCATCAGTATGGCAGTCACCCGGTTATCGTATCTACTCTTAGCCCTTATTCCCTGGATCAGTATGGCCTGGTCACCTACATTAACCGTCGACCTCGTGGCATTAGGGAACTTTCCTCAATCGTTAGGAACTTTGGGTTGGCAAGCACTCATTGCTCAACTCATTCCCGAGCGACTCCGATCCGGATTTTTTAGTCAGCGGAATGTCATCATCACCCTAGTAGGACTCGTGGCTACCGCCATCACCGGAGGTCTTTTGCAATGGTTTAATCCCCAGTGGCTATGGCCTTACCAAGTGCTCTTCGGGCTGGCGGGAGGATTCGGCGGTGCCGAAGTCTATTATCTCGCCAAACATCGCGAACCGAGTGTCACTTCTACCGTTCCCCTTAAAGTAACGCCGGTCCATTGGAGAACCTTGCTCCGCCAAAAAGAATTCGTTCGCTATACACTGGTGTCCGCTTTTTTCAATTTTGGATGGCAACTGTCATGGCCCCTATTCACGATATTCCAGATTCGAGACGCACACGCGACCGGACTTTGGCTCGGATTATTTACTGTGGCCGCCCAGATTGGACAGATCGCCACCTTTAGGTGGTGGGGACGACAATCGACCCGGTCCGGCGGCTTAAGGACTTTGGCGTTAGCCAGCGCCGGCGTCGCAACCGTGCCGTGGTTGACCGTGCTCAGCACTAACCTCTGGTACCTTGCCGCTATTAACCTCGAAAGTGGGATCTTCTTAAGCGGCGTAAGTCTCTTGTTGTTTACACAGCTTTTAGCTCAAATCCCCCATCAAGAGCGCTCCCATTATATCGCAGCCTATAACGTCGTCTTAGGTGTTGTCGCCTTCTTGGCGCCAGAATTTGGGGTATGGTGTCTCTCTTGGCTTAACCTGGGAGGCACGATGGTCCTATCGTCAGTCTGGCGCTTTGCAGGTGCGGGCCTGTTTCTGGCGATCGCTGCGGGCCCAGGCGCTATCAGGGATGCCCGGGGCCTTTGGGGACGCGTCACCCATCGCTAGTGCGGCGCCATCGGAAGAACCGAGTCCGCTAGGATTTCCGCAAAATCCTTAACTGTAATGCGCTCTTCCTCCCCGAGCGATTGCATTCCGTCCTTCATCATCGTGAGACAAAAGGGACAGGCCGTCGCCACGGTGGTAGCCCCGGTAGCGAGCGCCTGTTGACTTCGGTTTTGATTGATTTTCTGACCCACTTTTTCTTCCATCCACATACGCCCCCCGCCAGCGCCGCAACAAAAGCTTTGCTCACGGGATCTCTCCATTTCTACCAATTGCAACCCCGGCACCGCATGGAGAACGTCACGGGGCGCATCGTAAATCTCATTATAGCGGCCGAGGTAGCACGAGTCGTGATACGTCAACGTGACTGAATTCTCGTTTTGGGGGACCAACCTTTTTTCCTGCACCAGATTCGATAGGAATTCGGCGTGGTGTACGACGTTGTAGGAGCCACCAAAATCATCATATTCGTTCTTTAAGGTGTTGAAGCAATGTGGGCACGTCGTCACAATCGTTTTAACGCCCGCTTGATTCAAGGTCTCAACGTTTTCCTGAGCCAAACTTTGGAAGAGATATTCGTTGCCCATCCTGCGTGCCGAATCACCCGTGCATTTTTCTAAAGCTCCCAAGACCCCAACGTCAACACCGGCCTCTTTCATTAAGCGCACCGTAGCCTCGGCCACTTTGCGGGCCCGGTCATCATAGGTCGCCGCACAACCCATCCAGTAGAGAACTTCGGGATGGTCGCCACGTGACACATCTTTGATGCCCATCGATTCCGCAAATTGTTGTCGCGCATCGAGTCCTAAGCCCCATGGGTTACCGGTATTCTCAACATTCTTGAAGAAGTTTTGCGCTTCTTGGGGAAACTCGCCCTGAGTGAGCACCAAATGCCGGCGCATTCCTACAATTTTCACCACATGCTCATCAAACACAGGGCAAGCCTCTACACAGGCCCCACACGTTGTACAGGCCCACAGGTCATCGGCTTGAGTCACCCCCCCTGCCATGGGGATCTCCAACAACGCTTGGTCTTCCGCACTACGTGATGCCGGGTCGCGAGTCAAGATAGGCCCCACCCGCTCCAATTGATGCCGCAAGTCGACCATAATCTCCTTAGGGGACAAGGTCTTCCCGGTGGCGTTGGCGGGACACTGTGCCGTGCAGCGCCCACACTGCACGCACGCGTAGGCATCCAATAAGTCGGCCCAGGTCATGTCGGTGACTTGCCCCACCCCGTAGCTTTCTACACTTTCGTCCTCAAAATTAAGGCTGGGCAACTTGCCCAACGGATCCAAATTACGATGATAAATGTTAAAGGGGGCAATCACTAGGTGAAAATGCTTGGAATAGGGCAAATAGACGAGGAAGCTGAGGAGAGAAATTAATTTGGTCCAGTCCGCGACAATCATGCCCGTCCGGTCAAATCTTGGGCCATAACCCCTTAACCAAGCACCTAGCACAGATCCTAACGGAGCGTACGGAGCGTGGGGATGAATCGCCAAGGTAAAGCTTTCGATGGCCATATCGGACAGCACGACGACAGCGATCAGAGCCAGCACCAATAACGCATCAACGTTCCGCACTAACCGTTTGGGACGCATGACGTAGCGCTTATACGCCGCCATCGCCAAGGCGACCAAGACCAGAACCCCCATGACATCAGAAAGCCAGTTAATCGCGACCGCTACCGGCCCACCGAATCCAACAAAGCCCGGAAATACTCCCTTGACTAAAAAGGTCAAGGTTCCAATCGTTAAGATAATAAAACCCCAAAAAATTAAAAAATGCATAGGGCCCGAGTACTTATCTTTAAACAGGCGCTTTTGCCCGAACACATATACCATCACACTCTTCCAGCGCGCCGGCGCTTGCGAGCTGCGGTCGACCGGCATCCCCACTCCCACAAAGCGGAGCTTCTCTTCCACCAGCAAAAGAAACCATAGGACAGAGAACAACAAAATCACCATAAATAAAAGATGGCTCAGTGTCATCGGTACGTCCTCCCGTGTTGCTTATCTCAAAGTAGTGTAGCCGGAGCCTAAATACTTTCCCATTGCAAGTCATTTCATTTCGAGCCTATCGATCGTCTCCATCATACCGCATCAAAGACTCCCCATCCCCATCATCCGTGCTGCCCGGCGCGCGATAGAAAATCCTGGCAACCAACGCGGACAATTCGAACATCAAGTAAATCGGAATCGCCATTAACACCATCGCTGACGCTTCGGGTGGAGCGATGATTGCGGAAATCACAAACACCACAAAAATTGCGTAACGTCGGTACCGCCGGAATATCCTCGGATTTAAAATACCAAGCCTCGCGAGCACTCCCGAAATGAGTGGGAATTCCGCCAGAATCCCAAACGGGATCGATAAATCGATGATGAAACTCAAAAGACTCCCGAGTCGCCACAAGGGCTTGATGGTCGAGCCGGTAAAGCTCAACATAATTTTAAGGACCAAAGGAACCACCCAAAAGTATCCGGCAGCCAATCCTAACACAAATAGAACGAGTCCTGGTCCCGCCACCGTGATTAATACTTTACGCTCCGTCTTGGTCAGTCCAGGCAACACAAACGCCGCGACCTCATAGAGGATTAATGGCGACGCCACAATGAGCGCCATCACCAGATCTACCTCGATTAATGCGACAAAGGCCTCGGTTACCCCAGTCACAATAACCCGATGCACCGGCGTATGGCGCACCATCCAATTCAAGATAGGATGAACGAAAAAGAAGCCGACCATAAATAAGACTGCAACCGTCCCTATCATGACAAAAAGACGATTGCGCAACTCGGTCAAATGTGCCGTTAAACTCATTTCGGTATCCTTCATCGGCTAATGGGGGTCCACAAGACCGCGTCGAATAGCATACGCCGCCGCTTGTACTCGGTTGTCAAAATGTAGCTTCTGTAGGATGTTCCGCAAGTGATTTTTCACCGTGTTTTCCGAGATGTAAAGACGGCCGGCAATATCCCGATTGGAACAGCCTTCACCCACCAATTTCAGCACCTCTAGTTCTCTGGCCGTTAACTGCGTCTCATGGCGTTCCACATCATGATTAGAGAAGGCCCGGATAATCTTCATCGCCACGTCCCCCGAAATCGATGCTTCGCCGCGAAGCTGAGCTGAGATTTCGACCAAGAACGTATCCGGATCTAAGTGTTTCAAGAGATACCCCTGTGCTCCGGCTTTCACGGCTTCAAATAACAGATCGTTTTCATCACTAGCCGTCAGCATGACGATCTTGACATAGGGCATCTGGTCTTTAATCCTTCGCGTGGCCTCCAATCCATCACCACCAGCCATATGGATGTCCATTAAAATAAGATCGGGCATGACTTCTTCCGCCAGACGCACCGCATCTTGCCCGTTGTCAGCCTGACCCACCACCTCCATGTCTACCTGACTGGATAACAATGCCGCGAGCCCTGAACGAAACAACGCATGATCATCCACTAACATGACTCTTGCTTTTTCCAATGCCGTCTCCTCCTCGTTGACCATCTAATGCCAAGGTAATTGTTACCGTAGTACCGGAACCAGGGGTCGATTCGATGACCACGGTGCCCCCCACCGACGCCGCCCGTTCTTGCATGATACTAAGCCCAAAATGATGACCAAAGTCCTCTGAGGGGTGTTGCACAAACCCCTTACCGTCGTCTTGGACCATCAATTGGGTCTCGTGATCAGACTGAGTCGCGCGAATTAGGACACGCCGGGCCTGAGCATGCTTACGAACATTGCCCAGACATTCCTGGATAATCCGCAGAATTTGTACGGCGGCCACTGTGCTCCACGGTTCTTGGTCGTCGGGCAACGCTTCGACCGTCACCGGAATGCCGGTACTAACCTGAAAATCCTTGACCTGTGTCCGGAGCGTAGGCCAAAACCCTTCAGCGAGCCCCTGAGAGGCTCGAAGGTCATATAGCGATTGTCGCACCTCAGAATAAGACAAATTCACGGCGTTTTGAATCCGATCCAACTCGTCCTGCAATCCCTCTACATCATCACTTTCCATTAATTTTCTCGCACGATGCACATTTAAATTAATGGCTGCAAGATTTTGAGCCAACCCATCATGCATCTCACGGGCCAGATGTTCACGTTCCTGGAGCGCGAGCATAGCGTCTTTATATTCCCGGCGCTCCGTCTCCATTTTTTCTACCAGGTCAAAAACATAAGTGGAAAATCCCGCAGCACCGACCAATGTCACCGCCACCGCCACCAAACTCACACTAGCAGGAGGCAGAACCAGGCGTAGATAATAAAATCGAAATGTTTCCGCCACCGCCACGAAAAGAGTAGGCCCCACGGTGGTCAGAATTTTTAGCCGGCGATAGCGACGCCGATCATCAAATTCCATCTGGCCCACTCCTTTTCGTGCAGTCGTTGCCTTGATTGTAACGTATGAGACCCCTCTAGGTTAACCTGGACGCCTATAATAATGGCGCGGTCCCATTAGACTGGCAGAACTGCGTCACC
This sequence comes from Sulfobacillus sp., assembly GCA_027343695.1. Lineage (GTDB taxonomy): Bacteria > Bacillota > Sulfobacillia > Sulfobacillales > Sulfobacillaceae > JAKADJ01. The sequence goes on from DAHWKJ010000032.1 coordinate 25,308, forward strand.
AGATCCGCGATCCTTTGCGGTTGATCCAGGACAGCTAAGTGGCCGGCTCGCGGAATCACGCGCACCTCACTGTGCGCAATGGTTTCTGCGACCCGATCCGCGTCGGCCGGGGTTGTCCGCCGGTCTTCCCCCCCTACCAACACCAAGGTCGGACACTCAATCTTCGAAAACGCCTCAGCATTCTCCACGGTGTAAATCGCCTGCATCGAGTCGAGATACGCATCAGGAGTCACGACTGCTAATTCCATGGCTAAGTTGTCGCGGACTTCAGATACGGTATCGGGTAAGATCGTGGACGCCGCGTACTGCCGTCCGAATTCCTCCATCCCGATTTCCTGCAATTGTTGACGTCGTGCTTGTACTTCGCTGGCTCCTTCAATAAACCCCAACGTGGTGCCAATGAGAACCAGAGTAGCCACGCGGTCCAGCGCCTGGGTGGCCACTCGGCCCATTACCCACGTGCCTAACGAAACACCCAACAAATGCACAGGACCGTCTACCAAATCGATCAAGGTATGGACATCGGCAATCCAGCCCTCAAGACTGGGCACGACATCGCGGTGGTCACCGATGCCTCTTGGGTCCCATGTGATGACGGAGAAAGAAGGCGATAAGAGGGGCGTTAGCCGATGAAACAAAAACCTGCCCAGGCCCAAGCTAGGATGCAACAACAGCGTATGCGGGCCATCGCCCTGTCGGTAATAAATGAGTCCGTTCGGTGCCTTCATAGCAGTGTCCCCTCTTTCTAAGACTTAGGTTGTAGGCGTATCGTTCCCCGCATCGGTATCGATTGCTCGTGGGATGGCAAGGAGACTCGGGAGATTCTCGACCGCTGTGACGTCTCCTAAGGGCTTCCCTAGATACTGTGCCTTCAGGGCTCGCCTTACAATTTTCCCGTTTCGGGTTTTCGGCAACTCCGGGACCATGATCACCTTGCTGGGTCGTAAGGCTTTCCCCAAATGTTTCTCCACCAAGGCAATCAACTCCGCCTCTCCGATCCCGGCCTCTGTCCGGGTCACAAAGCAGACAATGCTCTCGCCCTTAATCGGATGAGGCACTCCAATCGCCGCCGCCTCCCGTACCGCACGATGACCGACCAAAATAGACTCGACCTCAGCGGGACCTACCCGCTTGCCAGCAATTTTTATGGTGTCATCACTACGACCCAGGATATACCAAAACCCATCCGAGTCGATGTAAGCAAAGTCCCCATGTACCCAAACTCCTTCAAATTTTTGCCAATACGCTTCGAGATACCGCGATTTATCGTGCCAAAAACCGTGGGTCATTCCAGGCCATGGGGCCATCACAGCGAGTTCTCCCACGGATCCTGACACCGGCACACCTTGTTCGTCTAAGACGCGTGCTGCCATCCCTGGGATCGGACCCGAAAAGGCACAGGGTTTTTGCGGCTCTACGGCCGAAGCTGCGAGAATTCCCCCGGAAATTTCGGTTCCCCCACTATAATTGACAATGGGACAATGAGTTCGACCCACGTGGGTGAAAAACCACTGCCACGGTTCGGGATTCCATGGTTCTCCTGAGGATCCCAAAACGCGGAGCGATGTGAGATCATGCCCTTCAAGCGGCTCGGTACCTTCCGCCATGAGGGATCGAATGACGGTCGGTGAAATCCCAAAAAGGCTGACCCGGTGCTCCGCAATAATCCGCCACAGCGCACTGGCATCGGGCCAATCCGGCGTGCCATCATAAAGAACAATGGTAGCTCCTGTCACCAAGCCACCATAGACCATGAAGGGTCCCATCATCCACCCCATATCCGTGAACCAAAACAGGACGTCGTCAGACTTTAAATCAAAGCTGTGTTGCAAATCTTGAGTACATTTCACGGGAAATCCGGTGTGACTGTGTAGGGCCCCTTTGGGCTTGCCAGTGGTTCCCGAAGTATAAAGAATCATAAGGGGTGTGTCCGCCGCAAACGTCGTGGTCTGATCCGACACAGCCTCATTGGTCAGCAAATCCGTCCACCACCGATCGCGGTCCGCGACCCAATTCACCGCGTGTCCGGTCTTCTTGACCACAATGACCGTGCGCACGGTGGGTAAGGTACGAATCGCCTCATCGACCGTGGTCTTCATCTCGACCAAGCGCCCGCGCCGCGTAAAGCCGTCGGCACAGATGATGATGGAAGCCCCAGCGTCTTCGAGACGTATCCGCACCGCATCCGCCCCATATCCGGAGAAAATAGGCAAAAAGATTGCCCCAATCTTGGCGAGTGCCAACATTGCGACCACGGCCTCTCCAATCATAGGCAAATATACTGCAACCACAGTGCCCTTACTGACCCCCAAGGTACGTAATCTGGCAGCCACCTGATTCGCTTCGTCATAGAGCTCTCGGTAGGTCCATGTTTTCATGTCTCCTGACTCCGGATGCGCTATGACCGCGACTTTGCCCCCCAATCCAGCATCTTGATGGCGATCCAGGGCTGCCAACGCAACATTGGTCTCCCCGCCGACAAAAAACTTCGGCCAAGGGGCCCCTTGGCTCACATCTAGCACCTCGCGATACGGGGTCGGAAACGGCCACTCGAGGTCCTCCATCACTCTGCCCCAAAACCATCCGGGATCAGCCTCGGCACGGTTTCGCAATTCTTGTAACGTGCTGAGGTGATGCCTCGTCATAAACCGTGTAATATTCGCGGATGTGATCCGTTCAGGCGACGGGGTCCAGACTATCGGAACCTCCTCGAAATAATTGTCCTCGGCCATTACTGCTCCCTCCTGGCACATGCAACACGCGCCGCAGAATAGTCCTCGGGCCGGTCTAGATCCCAGGCAGGGTTAGGCCGGTCGTTGACCCTAATATCTAACTCGAGTACGTCCCTCTGGGTACGAAGCCATGCTCCTAATCCTTGGTCGCCCTGCAACTGTTCGAGCCCGGTACCGATTCGGTCTGCCCACAGTAGCACGGGATGACCCCACTCGGCATTATATCGAGGCCGCACCGCCACATAGTCCTCATGTGCCTTCAGGGCCATCCACACCGTCCGGGCGTCCGGTGCCGTGACAAATGGCTGGTCCACCAAAAACACCCCAATCGCACAAGTCTTACCGGCCATCGCCATTACGTTCGCCACGCCAATCTTCAGGGATTCTGCCAGTCCCCGTTCTGGGTGGGGATTACGCACCGTGAGCACTCCAGGGATCTCGGAGGCTGTCGGTCCTTGAACCAGGACCGTAGGCCACTGTAGCTCATTTTGGACCAATCGCACCGTATGACCGAGTAACGTAGTGCTCCCCCACGGCAATTCAGATTTTGGTGTACCCATACGTCGAGAGAGACCCGCTGCAAGCACCAATGCGACGGGATTAGTCGTGGATGCGATCCTGCCCATTCAGCGGACCTCCAGGTTTTCGATTCCGCACCGCGAGCAATTCCGCCGCAATGCTGAGCGCCACTTCATCCACGGTTTCCGCGCCCACATTCAATCCCACTGGTGCGTGCCATACGTCGGGAATAGTGCCATGACGATCGCCAAGCAACTCCAAGCTCCGACTTCGCGGCCCGAGCATGCCTACGAATTGTGGATCACTATGCAACGCTAAGGACAATGTGGCCTGATCGCGACCTTGGTGATGGTTCATAATCACCCAAAACGCATCCCGAACTTCGGCTGGTTCCACATCTTCCGCTTGTCGTACCAGGTAGTGCGCGGCACCAGGAATTCGTTTGGGGTTATTGAAATGAGCTCTGGGATCTAAAACTGTGACCTCGAATCCGATTTGTTCGGCCAACGCGACCAACGGAATCGCGTCGTGTCCCGCGCCTGCCACGACGAGGCGTTCCGGAGGCACCATCACATCCCAAAGCTCGGGTTCATGGTACTCCGTGACGCTATGCCATGGACGATCCACGAGCGGTGAAGACCCTGTCGGAAACGATTCGGTTGGTGTGGCGAGACGACGAAACCCCTGAGGAATTTGCGCCCAAAGAGCCACGCGCTGATCGCGACTCACCCACTGACCAAATTTGCTCCAATATGGCGCATCAGGATCGACCGGTTCAATCCATACTGTAATCGTCCCTTTACAGCCGATCCCGAGACCCCACATCGTGTCCTCGGTCAAATCATACTGGCGGATTATCGCAGTCCCCGAAGCCATCGCCTCTTCTGCGTAATGGTAGAGGTCTCCTTCAAGACACCCTCCGCTCAAGGTGCCGAACATTTGGCCATCCGCAGCCATCATCATCTTAGCGCCTGGGCGCCGATACGCTGACCCACGAACGGATGCTAACGTTAAGATGGCCGTGCGGACTCCTCGTTGATGGGCTTTGACTACTGCCTGCCAAACCTGTCGCGCTTCTCGAATTGAAGACATAGCCCCACTCCCTTTGGCTTAAGTCGCTTTAGCTTCTTTCGCCAGTGCCGAGAAAAACTTCCCCATAATTAAACTCGCGACCCCAGCTAATACCCGTTGCCCCACTCCGGCTACCGCCCCGCCCACGCGGGCTTCCCCTTCATAGTGCAAATCAGTAAAACTCGGATTATCTTCTGCGGCTGTTAGGGTGACCAGCATATTAACAGAAACGAAGCCTTTGGGTCCTTGACCCTCCATCACCATCCGATAAGATCGCGGTGGATCCGCGTCCACCATGCGTACTTCTCCGGTATAGCGACCCTTTATGGCTGCCACTCCAAGCTCTAGTTGAGCATCAAATACGCCAGGCTCGCGTGGGGTTAGACTCTGCAGTCCGGGCATCGTCCGAATCAGAACCTCCGGATCCGTCATGATGTCATAAGCGCGCTCTACCGGAACTTCTAAAGTTTTATGGCCATTTAAATCCATCGGCATCCCCTCTCCTCATCGTCACGTCCTATTATCACCTTGATACTGTCTCTTTTCCAGCCCATTTCCACGCAGCATGACTGGACTAATCCCTCATCTTCCGCGAAACTAAGGGGGGAGGTGCCTGAAACATGATGCCTAGGGCCCTAGAAAAAATGATTGAGGAACGCTTAGAGGCCGTGGTTGAGCCTCGGATTGAGCATTGGTTGCACCGATTCATGACCTCGCCCCGCGGCGAGGCAGTCATTTCCGATGTGTTGGCCGAAACCATTTTCGCCTGGATGAAGCCGGGTGCATCAGACTCCGACAATTACCTGGAGCAAATTGTTTTACAACTAGTCGAACGATTGCGGGACCAACCAGGTTTTCGGGAAAAAGTCGCCATGGCACTCAATCCCGAATGGTCCTAGGCATTAAGCACGGCGGTGCTGACGTAAATATCGCGTCTTGAGTTCTTGGCGTGACATCAACAACAAGACCGGCTGGAGTTTGAAAAAACGCTGCCAGGTTTGCCAGCCGTCCGCGTGGTAGATGGTCATGATCCAAGTCAGGTACACCCACATCGACCACTTTTGCCACCCGTGCACCGGGATTCGCAGAAATCCCAATTTTTCGATGGCGCTCGAGGCATCGAGTAGCGTAATCCCCCCAATGGCTTGAACCTCATGGTATTTTGGGTCATTTGCCACCACCTCGGCCACATCCGTGAGGCTGCGTAGTACCGCGTGAAAGGCTCGGATCCCCCCGCTCGCCGTTTTGCTGAGTTGCGACAAGGCAGGATTACCAAAATGGATTTCCGCAATCGAATCATGGGGTTTTAGTACGTGCCCATCCTGTAGCGTCACCAAAGGCCCCCGATAGACCTTGCGACCCAGACGTAAAAACGGATCCCCACCTAGCGACGACGGCACCGTATCCACATCCCATGCCCTAGTAAATCGCGTCTCCCACCAGGTCCATATTCGTCGTAACTCCGATGGGTCGCGCGGAATGTCATTCAGTGTCGCCGGTGTTAAGTTCAGTTTCATTAACTGAGGAATAGCCAATTTCAACGCCTCTACCGTACGACTTCGGTCTCCTCCTGCATCATGCAGTACCACAACTCCCCCCGGTAATGCACATTGGATCATCTGATTCGCAATCACCCGAGAGGTACGACGAGGATCCCAGTCGTTAGGCGCAATGGTCCAGAACACGGGTATCAGGTTTTCTCGTCGACACGCCCACCAACTAAATAGATTGATATGTCCCCACGGCGGCCGATAATACCGGGGTCGGATTCCGGTTAGCGTCTGGAGCTCGCGCACGCCGCGATGTATGGCCCGGATACTAGCCCACGGTGACAGCAAATACATGGAGCGATGCTCTATTCCGTGTAGTCCCACGGTGTGCCCTTCTTGAGTCATCCGCTGGATCAGTTGAGGGTATTGCACCGCATTTTTAACGATCACAAAGAAGGTCGCAACCGCCCCATGTTCCATCAAAACGTCCAAAATAGCGGAAGAATCTGGACCCGGACCATCATCGAAGGTCAGCGCGATCTGGTGGCTGTCACGAGATCCCTGAAATGCACCCCATTGGATGTGGTGCCACAAGAGGTCCGGGATCCCATAGGTAAGAAGCCATACGATCGCGATGATACCGAGTGCTGTTGCCATCATTGTTATCCCCTCTATCTAGGACCGGATTGCTTTACCCAATGGGTAAACCGTATAAAATACGCCCATAATCAACAGGATTGCCGCAGATACCATAAACGGTGCCCAAATCCGATAACCAAAGAGCCGTGCTCCAATTATCGGGCCGACGGCCATCCCCATCCCTTCCACCGTCATAAAGACACCCCAAAGCCATCCTTCGATCTCCTTCGGGATCATTCCGGCCAAGAAGGCGTTCCATGAAGGCAGAATCATGGCATAGGAAAACCCCAATAATCCTCCCGCAAAAATCAAGGGCCAAAAATGTCGTAACAACCCGACAGCTGCCAGCGAGCCGCCGGCTAAAAAGAATCCTGCGATGAGAGGCACCTTCAGGCCGAACCGATCCGTAAAACGTCCCATGGGCACCAACAACAATACCGTGAATGCCCCGCTCCCCACCAACAACTCCGCGAATTGCCAATGGTTAAAATGGAGTACCCGTGACACGAAAGGCTGGAGAATGGGCAACATGACCCCCATCGTCATATTTTGTACAAACATGCCGGGTAATACAGCCCGAAACGGCTTGAGGGTCTTCAGCCAATTATGCACACGGTCTTTGGCTTCATGAATGTGTGACAATCGGGGGTCGTACACCACAATGGTGAAAATAAACGCTACGATATCGGCTGCGATCAATACTAAAAACGCTGTGCGATCTCGACCCTGCAACAGAAAGTTGATGAAAACGGGTCCGAGACCCGCACCTGTAAGCCACGCCGCAAATACCAGCCCCATTATCGATGCGCGGCGTTCAGGAGGCGTTAAGCGATTAGTGCCGGTTACCACCGCGGGCCAGTGGGTAGCGGTCCCGATCCCGAGAATCGCCACAAACACAATGACCCAGTCTGGACTATGGGTGTTCATTGCCCCAATTAACGCCAAAATCTCAATCGCGACCCCTATTGTCAACACCCGCGGCGGACCAATGCGATCCACGAGCCAACCTGACGGTCCACGAAACACGGTATCTAAGAAATAATGACTCGACAACGCCCACCCCACGATGGTAATGGGTGCCCCCAACGGCCCCGTCACGAACGCCGGTAACAATGAAACAATCAGGGCACCCCGAGCAAACTCAGCCAAACCCAGAATGCCGACGAGGATCACCTGGGCTCTAGACAGGGGATGCTTAGGCTGGAGCATGTGCACGACGTCCTGACCACGATTCATTAACCATACGGGCAATAGTAGATGCGGCTTCGGGATGGCCCAGTTGCCGTGCCTGTCGACTCATAGCCTTCAGTTCCCATGGATGTTCTAACAAATACGTGATTAATGGAGCCACTTCAGACTCCGTGTGAGCACGCCGACCGGCCCCGTGGCGGACCAAAAAATCGGCATTGGCATCCTCTTGGCCCGGAATCGGTCGATAAATCACCACCGGTAATCCACGACAAAGAGATTCTGCCGTCGTTAATCCCCCTGCCTTACTGACAAGGAGGTCAGAAACGGCCATCAATTCGTGCACGTTATCGACATAATCTAAGACCACCATGGGATTTTTTGCGGATTCCCGATACTGACGAGCCACACGGTGCCGTTCAACTTCCCGTCCCGCAATCACAATGGTCGTATGACTGATAGACACCTGGTCAATGGATTGCAAGATGCTCTCATATTCGGTGATGGGCATGTAAGAGCCCCCCATGAAGAGGACAACCGGCCGCTCATCAATCCCGAGACGCTCGCGCACTGCCACCACATCGACTTGTTGACGAAATCGCTCGTCCACGGGAATTCCAGATACCACGACTTTGTCGGAGTCGATTCCGCGCTCGATTAATTCCAAGCGCATATCCTCGCTTCCCACAAAATACATGTCGACAGCAGGATGAATCCATTGCGAATGAACACTGTAGTCGGTCATCACCACATAATTCACGACACTCAACTTGCCGGATTCGACCAAGGTGGATACCACACCGGCCGCAGTGGGATAAGTAGACACAATAACCTTCGGCGGCGATAGATTAATGGACTCAAAAAACCGATGAATTCCAATATGATTCAAAAATTGTTGGGTGCCCGACAACGGGTCAATTCTTTGCGTGGTGGTGTAAAACCACCGCCAGAGAGACGGAACAAATTTCACACTATTAAGGTATGCCCAGCGAATAGTGCGGTCCAAACGCGGATTAACAAATCGATAATAGTCCAAGATGCCGAGTTTTAATTCTGGGTTGAGCAACAAGCACTGCAATGCAATCGCTTTGGCCGCGCGTAAATGGCCATCACCATAACGAGCGGCTAAAATCATGACCTCTGGGTGCATGGCCACCGTCGCCTCATGATGATTTGGCAGCCAGTTCACCCACTCGGCCAACTCAGCGGTCTTAGGACAGTCCCACGATGCTGGATCCATGCGTCACCTCATTTTCGATGGAGGTCAAATACTGGGTAGAGTGGTTTGACCAAAAGACCCATGACTTCCCATAATATTACTACGAACTAATTCGGTCGGGCTTATTGTACGATAGTTCGTGTCGATTGTCTCGCAGAGGTCCCAACCCAAGGAGGACTGCCATTGGACTCGGTCCCATTGACTGCTCACGCCGCCACTTTCGAGGTCAAAAAATCACGGTTTTGCAGCATCACGGAAGTAATCCAAGACCCGGATCAGGTGGGTCTGATTCTTCAAAACGCTCGCGAAAGATGGCCTAGGGCCAACCACTATGTCTATGCATATCGATTGCCGGCGGGCATGGATAAAGCACACGATGATGGCGAACCCCATGGTACGGCAGGACTACCCATCCTCAACCTGTTGATACGTCGTAATTTATCTTATGTCATGGTGATAGTGGCGCGATACTTTGGTGGCATCAAGTTAGGTCATGGGGGGCTAGTCCACGCCTATCAAAAATCTGCCCAATTGGCACTGAATCAGACCCAGTGGGGGCAATTAGTAGAAACCCTGGACATCGATCTCACCCTACAGTTTTCCGGCTACGACACGGTGCGCCGCATTCTAGACCCGCATGTTTCCCGACTCACCACGGAGTTTGCGAGCGAAATCAATGCCTCGTTTCGCGTGTCCCGGAGTGCTTGGCCTGCCCTCGAAACCGAACTCCTTAACGCGACGAACGGCTCCGTTCGCGTCCGTTCAACCAAACCGGGATGGGACGTGATGGAGATTCCCAACTAAGCCCGGTCCCTTCACTCGTCCCATCGCGTGGTGTATTCTATCGTTCTTGGCGCCAAAATATACCTCTTGCAGAGTGCCTAAGCGTCGAGCCGATACCATCCGAACCGCGGACCGTGCCTAAATCCTTCCGTGGCTTGGTCGAGCCGGAGTTGGAGGTCGGCTCCGTAATTTATGGTGAGCGCTTGGAGATTTTGTTCCATTTGCTCTACCCGCGTCGCACCCACGATGGCACTGCCAACTTGAGGTTGTTCCACCAACCAACGCAATGCTAACGCGGCGGGCGCCACGTCATATTCCGCCGCAAGACTCGCTAATGTTGCCGACACCTCGAGTCGAGACGTATCCACCATACGACCAAACCCGGGGTTCTGCTGCATCCGAGAGCCCGGTGGCACCTGCCCCCCGCGATACTTGCCCGATAAAATCCCCCCCGCAAGGGGATAATAGGCCACAATCCCCAATCCTTGATCGGCACATAGCGGCACCAGATCACGCTCTGGCGTTCTGTCGGCCAGCGAGTACGACGTCTGGATACCGATAAAAGCTGCCCAATTGTTTCGCTGGCTGATGCCCAAGGCCTTCATGAGTTCCCATGCCTCATAATTAGAGGCAGCAACGTACCGGACCTTTCCCGCTCGCACCATATCGTCTAAAGTTCTCAGGGTTTCTTCCAAAGGAGTGGTCGGATCAAAGGTGTGAACGTAATAGAGGTCTATGTAGTCGGTATTCAGCCGCTGCAAGCTCCTCTCGAGCTCTTGCATGAGATGGTGCCGTGATGTGCCGTGTCCATAGACTCCCTCCCGCACCGGCAGTCCTGCCTTGGTCGACAACACCACTTGGCTACGTCGATCGCGAAGGGCTTCCCCAATAATGCGCTCTGATTCTCCACCACAATAACCGTTCGCGGTATCCAACAAGGTGACTCCGTTATCTAGGGCCGCGTGGATAATCTTGATCGATGTCTCCTGATCCGCGCGCCCCCCAAAGGCATTAGTGCCGAGGCCGATCTGAGAGACAATTAAACCGCTGGCGCCAAGATGTCTATACTCCACAACACATCCTCCTCCAAAAATTAGATCTCGGGTTCAAGTAGACGCCGGTTTTCGGCGTTTCCGGGATCGCCCGCTGTGGCTATTATATCGCGCACCATGACTCTACGTAGAATCGATTCCAAGGGAGGACCTGCTATCGGGGACCTTATTGGTCAAAGACGGGATAGCGCTCCCCTAATATTCGCATCCATTCCGTCTCGTAGCTCGCGTCGGCTAAGGCTTGGGCTACCCTTTCGGGTTCGCCACTAATATCCACCCAAAACCGAAATGCGAAGGGGACCCCCGGCCGCGGTCGGGATTCCACCTTATTCATATTCAATTCATAGCGGCTAAAATGATTCAATACCTTGACTAAGCTCCCCGGTACGTTCGGCACATCAAAGATCATGCTGGTTTTATAAATCCCCAGCGGAGACTGGAACCCACCTCGCGAGGTTTGAGATACCAACCAAAATCTTGTCCGATTGTCTTTATGGTCATGAATGTTATCGGCCAGGACGTTGAGCCCATAGAGGCTCGCGGCCCATGGACTCGCAATCGCAGCGACCCCAGGGGCCCCATTTTCCGCTAATTCGCGCGCACTTCCCGCAGTGTCCAGTGTGGGTTCGGCACGCCAGCCCCGAATGCTCCAGTATCCTCGACTTTGCATGAGTGCTTGGGGATGCGATCGCACCACCAGAACATCCTCCAATCGAGTCTCAGGTCGTGTTAATAGGGCCAGACGTACGGGTTGTACCACTTCGGCTCGGACGCCTAGCGGGACGACCGCCTTGGTCAGCAGATCCAACACGTCGTAGACAGGCCCCCGATAAGCATTCTCGATGGGCAACAAACCGATCGCTTGGGGGTGGTCGGTTAAGGTGCTGACTACCTCTTCAAATGACGCCCGGGCCACGGCCCGGGCTTGAGGCCAATGGCTTAAAATCGCCGCTTCGCTAAAGCAACCGGGTTCTCCTTGATAGTAAATGTTCGTTCCATCGCTCATAGGGTAAGGGTTCCCTTCGCATACGCCGGCACGCCCTGAGTCCGGGCGTAGCTGAAGAATGCCTCCCGTAGTAGTTTTGTGACCTTCCCAACCTCTCCGGATCCAATCTGACGCCCGTCGCAGGACACGACTCCAATTACCTCCGCAGCCGTCCCTGTTAAAAAGCATTCGTCGGCGGTGTATACGTCGTGGAGCGTGATCGGGTGTTCGTAAGTCACAATGCCGCGCGTATGAGCCAAATCCAACACAACCTGACGGGTGATCCCGTTTAAGATCCCGGAGTAGGTTGGGGGGGTTATTAAAGCGCCCCCCTTCACCAAAAACACGTTGTCTCCAGTCCCTTCCACGACATGACCCGCCTGGTTCAAAATCAAGACCTCAGAAAGACCTCGCAAGTTCGCTTCAATCTTCGCAAGTACACTGTTCAGATAATTGAGTGACTTGATCGCAGGGTTCAAAACATCGGTACCGGGCCTCCGAATGGCGACCGCGGCCAAGTCCATTCCCCGTTGATACACTTCCTCAGGATATAAGCGAATCGTGTCCGCGATAATGATGACGGTCGGGTGAGCACATTTGGTGGGATCAAGACCCAAGTCTCCTGGTCCCCGAGATATCACGAGTCGAATGTAGGCATCGTGTAAGTCATTAGCCCGCACCGTGTGTAAGACCGCATCACTCATTTCAGTTTTCGTATACGGAATTTGCAGCAGTAATGCTTTCGCCGAATCATAGAGTCGGTCGAGATGTTCGTCAAGCTTAAACACGCGCCCAGAATATACCCGAATGCCCTCGAAGATCCCATCCCCATACAAGAACCCGTGATCGAAGACGGATATTGAAGCTTTGGATGCGGGGATTAGCTCCCCATTGATGAAAATTAGCCGTTCTACCGGTTGTTCCATGTTTCTCGCTCCCTTTTCCCATAGCGTACTCGCTTGTCTATCCTTCGAGAACTGTGGATAACGAATGCCCGGCCGGCACCATCGGGTATACATGTTCATCTTCGGGGACCGCCACTTCGATGAGCACAGGTCTATCCACGGCGTGGGTCACAGCCAAAGCCTCTCGCAAACCGTCAACCGTATTAACCGAAAAGCCCTGAATCCCAAAAGCATCGGCTAATTTAACAAAGTCTGGGTTAATCAGCCGCACCCCATAGCGTCGGTGTCCGTGAAACAGGTCCTGCCACTGACGCACCATCCCATGACCCTGATTATTTAACACCAAGAGAACCACCCCAATTCGATATTGGGCCAGTGTGGCTAGCTCTTGCAGATTCATCTGGAAACTTCCATCGCCCGCCACCAGTACTACTCGACGATGAGGCAAGGCCATCTTAGCCCCCATGGCCGCTGGAAACCCGTAGCCCATGGTTCCCGCTCCTCCGGATGTGAGAAATCGTCGAGGCTGGTCACGGGGAATGCATAATGCAGCCCACATTTGGTGTTGACCCACTTCGGTGACGATCACATCCTCGGCATCGATCGTGTCGCGTAACACGTGTAAGGCGTCTGCGGTAGCGATAGTGCCAGCCGGGGCCAACGGCACCCGCAGTGGATGCTCCACTTTCCATTGGTCGATGGTCTGGCGCCACGCCGCATGCTTTCGAATCGGAACAATGCGTGTCAATTTCGGCAATACGTCGGTCAGATCTCCATGCATGACCACGTCAGGTCGCACCAACTTATTAATTTCGGCATGGTCTACTTCAATGTGGATGATCCGTGCCCTAGGCGCAAATTCATCAAGTTTCCCGGTTACCCGATCATCAAATCGCACCCCGCAGGCAATAATGAGATCCGCCTCCTGCATCGCGTGGTTGGCACACCACGTACCATGCATACCCAACATGCCTAGGGACAACGGATGAGAACTCGGAAATCCCCCAAGCCCTAACAGCGTGGTCGTCACGGGACAGTCGAAGCGCTCCGCCAAGGTACGAATCTGTGCTGCGGTACCACTCGACGCTACCCCACCGCCGATATAGAGCACCGGGCGTTCGGCGCGAGCCAGATAAGCCCGAGCTCGCGCCCAAGCTAAAGCACCAGGAACCCAAGCAGGTCGCACCTCTGGATCGATTACGGTTTCGACGCCCGTCGCCACTTCCGCCAATTGGATGTTCTTGGGAAATTCTACCACCACCGGTCCCGGTCTCCCTTGCGCCGCCACCCGATACGCTTCCTGTAATATAAGAGCGATTTCATCCGTTTCCGTCACGCGCCAACTATGCTTAACCACCGACATCGTCATCGCAAACAGGTCTGCCTCTTGAAAGGCGTCAGTGCCGATAAGCGTGGTTGGTACTTGGCCCAGGATTAACACAACCGGCACCGAATCGGTCATCGCGGTAGCCAATCCGGTTATCACATTGGTACCGCCAGGGCCGGACGTCGCCAGAGCCAGCGCTGGCTTACCTGTAACCCGCGCATATCCGTCCGCAGCGTGGATCGCAGCAGATTCGTGGCGGGTCACAATGAGCTCTAAGGTGTCTTGATGCGCCACCATCGCATCCACCAATGGCAGAATCGCTCCACCAGGGACTCCAAATACCTTGGAGATCCCCAAGTCCCTGAAGATTTTCCATGCCAATTCTGCTCCCGTCATGGCCCTATGCCTCCCTCTATCTGTTTAACTGTTTGATAACCGCTTCCGTCATCGATGCGGTGGAGTCGCTCCCACCAAGGTCCGGCGTGCGAACTCCGGATCTCAAGGTTTCTTTTACTGCGGTTTCGACCGCGCCAGCCGATGCGTCATCCTGCCACGACCACCGCATCAGTGACGCCAGTGACAATAGTGCGCCCACCGGATTGGCAATCCCCTGTCCCGCAATATCTGGAGCAGAACCGTGAACCGGTTCAAAGAGACCCCGCGTTCCCGGTTGACCAGCCACAGAGGACGATCCTAGGAGACCCAGGCTTCCTACCAGGCCCCCGGCGAGATCGCTCAGGATATCTCCGAATAGGTTTTCGGTGACCACTACTTGAAAGTGTTCCGGGTGAACCACCATGTCCATCGCAGCCGCATCCACCAGCCGATGAACAACAGGGACCATCGGAAAGTCTCGCTTAACACGCTCCACAGTTTCTCGCCACAACCGAGAACTTTCCAGGACATTAGCCTTATCGACCGATGTTAGAGGTGCCTTCATGCGTTCCGCGTAGTGAAATCCTAAACGCACAATGCGTTCGATTTCGTAGCGATGATAAATCATGGTGTCCAGCGCCCAGCCTTGGTCACCCTCCCCGCCCCGTTCCCGGGGTTCCCCGAAATAGGCACCTCCCGTAAGCTCGCGAATAATAAGTCCTTTGACACCATGAGGTCGTTTGAGGGGCGACTGGTCTTGCATGCCGGCAAACACTTCGAACGGTCTCAAATTAGCCCACAATGCCATGTGGCGTCGTAAGTCCAGGAGTCCGGCTTCGGGTCGCGGTCCATCGGCCCACTGGGGTCCCCCTACTGCTCCCAACAGCACCGGGCTTCCCTTGTGGACTTGGGCCAAGGTCTCGTCGGGAAGCGGTGTCCCGGTGGCATCAATCGCTGCACCACCAATCAAGCCGCTCGCCACCTCGACCGTAATTCCTGATCTGCGGACAATGTTATCGAGTACCCGCAAAGCGGCACTCGTGACTTCCGGTCCAATGCCATCACCCGCCAAAACCAAGAGGTGTCTCGTCGCCATGTCTTATGCCACAACACCTTTCCGAATCTTTTCTCGTACTCGACTCAATGCTTGATGTAGAGCCATGGCCGAGGCTCTTAATACATCACTATCGGTGGACTGCCCTAAGCTCTCTATGGCGTCCACAACCACGGAGACCCTGACCGCAGCCAATCCCCCTTCACCTGGTGATACCGGAATGAGTTGGTAACTTGAGAGCTCAGCCGCCGGTTGCCCTACCGCACGACTGATGGCCTGAAATAAGGCATGAACGGGTCCGTCGCCACTTCCGGAATCTTCCACGATCCCCTCCTCCTGTCGAATAACGACATGCGCGGTGGGATGGACTTGAGTGCCCGTAGTTACCTGCCACGATACCAGTTCACTGAACGGTGTCTCGATACCTCGGCCCACCACATCGTGCCAGAGAGCCTCTAGATCTTGGTCGTTGATAGCCGATTTTTCCTCGGCCAACGCCTTAATCCGGTGCTGAAGGTCATCAAGTTGTTCTGGCGTTACCGACAGGTTTAGTTCGTCGAGGCGTTGGCGTAGCGCATGGCGTCCAGAGTGCTTCCCGAGTACAAACACGGTAGACCCTATCCCAATGCTTGCCGGCATCAAAATTTCATAGGTACTGGGATCCTTCAGCATCCCATCCTGATGGATACCAGATTCGTGGCGAAACGCGTTGCGCCCGACAATGGCTTTGTTGAATTGAATCGGCATCCCCGTGAGTCGGCTTACCATTTGGCTTGCCCGGTAAATTTCCCGCGTTTCTACGCCATGGGTCACTTTGAGGGCATCGTGGCGCGCTGATAAGGCCATCACGACCTCTTCCAGTGCCGCATTGCCCGCCCGTTCTCCGATCCCGTTCACCGCCACCTCTACCTGGCGGCATCCCGCCTCAATCCCAGCCAGGGTATTGGCCACCGCGAGCCCCAAATCATTGTGACAGTGTACCGAGACCGTGATGGTGTCATCCGCAATCGCCCTTCGGACGCATCGAACTAATTCGCGATATTCGTCGGGAGTGGTGTAGCCGACTGTGTCCGGAAGGTTAATGGTACGCGCCCCCGCAGCAACCGCGACGCGGGCCACCCGACAAAGAAAATCGTGGTCCGAGCGTGTGGCATCCTCAGCCGAAAATTCGATGTCCTCACAATAAGACCGAGCGAGTGTCACCATCCGTCCCACACGGTCAATCACCTCCTCGGCCGTCATCTTCAGCTTAGAGCGCATGTGAATGGGCGAGGTGGCTAAAAACACATGAATCCTTGGCTTTTTGGCCAACTCCACGGCCTCCGCGGCCCGTCGTATGTCCGCCTCATGGCATCGTGCCAGTCCCGCAATGGTCACACCCGATACGTTTTTCGCAATTGTCCGCACCGCATCGAAGTCCCCAACCGAAGCCTGTGGGAATCCCGCTTCAATAACATCGACGCCCAAGCGTGCCAGTTGCTCTGCAATCGCCAACTTTTCCTGTCCTGACAGTGCGACGCCAGGCGACTGCTCTCCATCACGCAAAGTGGTATCAAAAATCTTGACTCGATTTGCATCTGGATTTCCCACGTCCATTCTCCTTCCTAACTCGGAACTTCAGTATCCACGACCGACGGTTTCAACCACGACATCATGCTCCTTAATTCACGACCCACGGCTTCCACTGGATGGGTGGCGGCCTCTTGACGTAACTGCGTAAATCGCGGGCGTCCTTGACGATTTTCGTTAATCCACCGCTCTGCGAAGTTTCCGTTTTGGATATCTTCGAGGACCGCACCCATGCGCTTTTTTGTGTCTTCCGTAATCAACGTGGGCCCAACGGTCATGCCTCCGTACTCCGCAGTGTCTGAGACCGAATACCACATGGCGCGCGGTCCTCCTTCGTACATGAGATCGACGATCAGCTTCATCTCGTGCAAGGTTTCGAAATAGGCGATTTCCGGCTGGTATCCCGCCTTCACCAAGGTTTCAAACCCGGCCTGGATCAGTGCGGTGATGCCCCCACAAAGAACAGTCTGCTCGCCAAACAAATCCGTTTCGGTTTCTTCCGCAAAGGTGGTGCGAATCACGCCAGCTCGGGTGCAACCGATCCCTTTTCCATAGGCCAAGGCAAGCTCTTCGGCATGACCGGTCGCATCCTGATGAATCGCCAAGAGTCCCGGCGTACCCTGACCCTCCACATATAGACGACGAACCAAATGTCCCGGCGCTTTGGGGGCAATCATGAACACATCCACATCATGCGGCGGTACCACTTGTTCGTATCGGATCGAAAACCCATGAGCAAACGCTAATGCGTTCCCGGGTTTCAGACCCGGTCGAATTTCTTGCTCATAGATGTCCCCTTGCAGATGGTCGGGTGCCAACACCATCACCACGTCGGCGCTTTCCGACGCATCGCGCACGCTCATGACCGTAAGCCCTTCCGCAGCGGCTCGGTTTGCTGACGCACCAGGTCGAATGCCCACCACGACGCGCACACCACTGTCACGCAGATTGAGTGCATGAGCATGCCCCTGACTCCCATATCCTACAATCGCTACAGTCTTACCTGCTAGCCACCCGAGATCGGCGCTGTCGTCGTAATATAACTTTGCGTTCACTGGCCATTCCTCCTTGTAATTTGCCCACAGTCCTCACTGGATCTGCGTTTCGTAATCGCGGCCAAAGGCCGGTCTGGGACACCGCTTGCACCTGCCCAGCATGGAGTTCGACCCAACGGGTCAGGTCGTGTTGGCAACCTGTCACCCGGTAACGGCCATGGGTGTGATCTTCTTCTAAAACGGTCACTCCATCCGTCCTTTGGATCTCTTGCTGCGGTGCCACTTGGACCTCCATCCAGGTTGGCTGTTGGGATGGCTCCACCCGATAGACACGGCGAACGCCCTTATGACGAAATAGTTGCCGCATTATCCACTCGGCTCGCCGGGGATCTCCCTCGATTCCCACATGGGCAACCATCGACCCCTCATGAGGAGCCGTCTGCACGGTCAGGTGTTGGATCACAATGTTGCGCTGGCCCAGCAACAATAAGAGACGTTGTAGGGCACCGAGACCATCCTGCATCTCAATTCCGATAGTGTGGTTCGTCACGCAAATCCCTCCCCCTGTTCGCAAAACAAAAATGGTCCCTTTCTGTGAAAGGGACGCCTTAGCGTGGTACCACCCTTGTTTACCCTCTATTGAGAGCCTCTCGTAATGGATAACGGACATCACCCGGCTTTATCTACACCCCGTAGGGTTCGGAAAGCATGGGCTCGAGGGTGAGAAGATATAGACGTAACCTTAGGCTTTCACCGAATCCTAAGTCGCTGTGTGCTACACTCCTACATCTATTCCCTGTCATAGCCTGTAGGCATGCGAGGCAAATGCCCCACGTGCAAGTTCAATTAAAGCGCCGAACCTGCCACGGGTTTTTTATCCCCACGGTGTAGCTCATCAGTAGTGAGAGCCTGTACCGCTTGGTCCTTCCGAGCAATTGTCGGTGGATCCCTAGGTACACTTCGACTGAATTTAAGTCTCTAGTTATTAGTGATTCGCGTAACAAATTGAAATTCCTGCTGACTTTAAAAATTTTTTTCGTCAAGGCAACGATATCATCGGATTCCTATGCCTGGTTAGACTCAAGGAGACCGGATGGTGCCGGACAGTCTCTCTTGGCACGAGACGCTCACAAGCGACACATTATGACACTCCCTATGGGGTCACGATAAAGGCTCCCTATCGGTTTGTGTGAACGGGACTCCGGCATTTTCAT
Source organism: Sulfobacillus sp. (assembly GCA_027343695.1). Taxonomy (GTDB): domain Bacteria; phylum Bacillota; class Sulfobacillia; order Sulfobacillales; family Sulfobacillaceae; genus JAKADJ01. Next base: position 44,425 of record DAHWKJ010000032.1, read on the forward strand.
CCGTCAGCCCAGTCTATGCCTAGGGACGCCTCTCTATGACAAGAAGCCCAAAGCGGTTCTGCCAAGCCGGGGGATTCCTATAAGCACGGACATTACGTCAGCTATCGTTACTAGTGCCAAAGTCCATCCAAGGTGTTTGGTCCCTGACCATCTAATCCCTCCCCGATATACGGGTCACCAGCCCGCAATCCATTCTTTCACGAGTCGTTCGACCTCTTCTACCGTACCATGCTCTAACAAAAATCGGATCTGGTAAGTCGGCGCTACCCACCGATAAAACCGAATACGGTCCCTATAGCGATCGGGTGCCGATCCGGATTCCCATCCCGACCAGTCAAAGGCTGGGTCTCCTACCATTAAATCCCCAAAGTCAATGATCCCGCTTATCTTTCCGGCGTCGACCAAGATATGGTCACAGGATAAATCCCCATGCAAGAGGGCAGGTTCCCAACTGCCCATGCTAAGCTGGCTAAAGAAGTCCCGAAAATGGTCTTGGGCTCGGCGCTGCTGTTTTGTGGTCAACAATGAAAGAACCGATTCCTGAATTTGGCCTTCTAGAATCTGATAACGTCGTCGCCACCGGGCTTTTGCATGACCCATTCGATAAGGAGTCGGGAGGTTTTTCGGATCATGTAAACTGTTGACAAAATTGTGGAGCGCTGCCTGCACGGCCGGCTCTTTCAGCGCTGTGCACGTGACGGGGTCACCGGGAATTTTTCGGTAAAGCCCACCCCACGGGCAGCGCTCTTCGTAATGGGGGATGGGTAACGCAACACTTAATGTTTCAAGTTTGCTCATTTCATACTGAAGACGCGTATTGGCAGCACGAGTCCTACCCATCCTAAGCACCCACTCCCCGAAAAAGACTACCTGGTAATCCCACCCTGGGGTCAATGCCGAGTGGATTTCGCTCGGGTCAAAGTCAAAACAGGGCCACGTTTGGTGGATGCGCTCGATGAGTGACGCGTATGGGTTATTGATAGCAAAGCCCCTCCCGGCTGATTTCTTCCACGTCATTATGGCATAAACGGATCTTAGTGCCCCATTCTATGCCACCAATGCTGGCTGTCGATTCACCGGACGCCTCCCGATTAAGCTGCCAGGTCCGACACCATTTGTCATGCCTGGGACTCATTCTTTGGATTTCCGGAAAAGCTATTCCGGTGAGTCCGGTGAACCATTGATTTATTGGAAAGGGCCTTTTATGATGACAATATGAACACGCATTCAGTCGACAACTTAAGCACCTATATCAGGGAGCAATTTGTGGGGTCGTGGCAAGCCTCAAAGCGGACAGGAAAGCCGCTGTGGCTCGTCGAACATTTAGTACTCCCGCGTCGCGATCTCTTAGGTCTGGTAGACCAGTTTCCCGATGCTTGGCTATTGAATGAAGCCAGTGGCGCTCGATTGGGCATTGGCGTCGCCCAACGGTGGAACTATAGTGGCAGAGATGCGTGGGTCGCCTGGAAACGTCAGTGGACGCGTCTAACCACATTGGAGAACCTCGACCCGACTCTAGAGGTCGCAGGCGGCGTCGCCTTCTCCTTAGACGACACGGCGGGGCGAGAACCTTGGGCTACCTTCCCGCGAATGTCTTGGACCTTGCCGGCAGTCCTGTTGGAAGACGCCCCAGATGGCCTCAAAACGACTCTCGTGGCCCGCGTCGACGCTTCATTGCCGATGGCTCCGGTGGAGGCCTATTATCAGAGCCTCATGGAGATCATCACGAGACCAGCTCGGCCTCGCGCATATGAGAACCCTACCATTATCGACTATCGTAGTACGCCGAATCATGCGGAATGGTGCCGATTAGTGGAATCCGCAGTCCGCACCATACAATCCCAAGACCTCGATAAGGTAGTCTTAGCGCGGGCGGTCTCAACTCGTTTCGACACCCCATTATCGATCTCAGCTATTTTGGAGCACTTGGTTAGCGCTAACCCCGATGCTCATGTCTTTGGGCTGCGCATGCAATCCCGAACATTTCTTGGTGCCACACCCGAGTTGCTGGTCGAGACCGACGGTCCAGATATCTTCACGATGGCCTTGGCAGGGTCCGCGCCGCGTGGCGACACACCCCACCAAGACCACCTTCTGGCGCAAAACCTACTAACCCATCAGAAAAACCTCATGGAACACGAAGCCGTCAAAAAACACATTTTAAGTGTCATGGCGGGCTCTAGCAGAGATATTCAGGCGCCACAAAATCCGGCCATTAAGCGGCTACCCACAGTCCAGCATCTCTTTACCCCAATAAGCGCCAAGTTCCAACCCGACCGCACGGTGTGGGATCTTGCAGAAGCTCTCGGGCCGACTCCAGCGGTCGGCGGTCATCCGGTCGCACCGGCGGTCGATTGGATTCTAAACCATGAACCCTTTGACCGTGGATGGTACGCAGGAATCGTGGGACACGTCGCTCTGAATGGCGATGGTAAACTACTCGTGGCATTACGATCGGCCCTAATTGATGGAGCCGACGCCACACTATTTGGCGGATGCGGCATCATGGGTCAGTCACGACCAGAAGAGGAGTGGGTGGAATCTCAGTGGAAAATTCAGTCCATGCTACAGGCCATGGGAGTCGAGGACCAACTGTAGTCCCCGATCCCTTGGCATGGTTCTTAGACACCATGACACGCCAACTACAAGCCGCCGGTGTTACCCATGCGGTGGTGTGCCCCGGGTCTCGTTCCACGCCCTTAGCCCTGGCATTGGATCGATCTCCGGAAATCAAGGTCGACGTGTTATTGGACGAGCGTTCTGCCGGATTTTATGCCTTGGGTTTGGCCCGCGCCACGGGCCAAACCGTGGTCCTGGTCTCCACCTCGGGCACTGCGGCCGCAAATTTTTTGCCGGCAGTGGTAGAGGCGTCGTTAGATCGCGTGCCGTTGATGGTGTTGACGGCAGATCGCCCCCGCGAGTTGCGCCGGGTCGGCGCCAGCCAAACTATTGACCAAGTCGAGTTATACGGAACTCACGTACGCTATTTTATCGATTTGCCAAGCCCGGAACCCTTACCCGCGGTGATTCGCTATGTGCGCAACCAAGTGCTTCGGGCTCTGCGTCTCGCCCTGTCCCCAATACCGGGGCCGGTGCACCTGAACCTTCCACTCCGAGAGCCCCTAATACCAAACTGGGACCGGGTTCCGGCCGACCCACCGGCACTGCCTCTTCCCATCACAAACCTTTGCCCCAGTAGCGAGACCCTGAACCAAGCAAAAACCTATTTAGGGCAGTTTCGCCGGGGATTAATCATTGCCGGCCCCGGAACGGCCGATACCATAGAACCCACCTTAGTGCAGTGGGCCACTGCCTGGGGCTGGCCCATTTTGGCGGATCCCCTCAGCAACTTACGTCATGGTGATTCTACTGTCATTGGATCCTATGACCTGATCCTGCGTAGTCGGAAGGGTCCCGCACCCGATACCGTATTACGGATCGGGGCCATCCCCACTTCCAAAGCCCTTAATCAATGGCTCGTTGGCCTGCCCGGCGTCTACCTTGACCCGAGCGAAGAAGGGCGGGATCCAAACGCCCAAGATCTACTCGTGGTGGGTGGCGATGTTACGGCTGCCTTGACAGCACTCCTGAATCCACCGGCCGGTTATGAAGTCGATACATCGTGGCTGCCCTATTGGCAAGATGCGGAACGCTCTGTACGGGGCCAGCTTGGGGATCTGGTGCGAAACCTGGGGGAGGACTACGAGCCGCAGTTATTTTACAATCTTGGGTCCTGGCTCGATCCCTTGAGTCCCGCTGTGCACCCGGTCATGATTAGTAATAGCATGCCCATTCGGGATCTTGACACGTTTTGCCTACAAAGCCCCCCCCCTCTCCGCTTCTTCTCAAATCGCGGTGCGAACGGCATTGACGGGGTGACCTCGACGGCCTTGGGTCTTGCCGCTCATTACGGTGACGTGACCTTGATTATTGGTGATCTCGCGTTTTATCATGACATGAACGGCCTGTTGGCCGCGTCGCGCTTAAACCTTAACGCGTTAATCATCGTGATCAATAATCAGGGAGGGGGAATCTTTTCTTTCCTGCCCCAAAGTGAGGTGCTTCCCAAAGAGACGTTTGAAACATATTTCGGGACTCCCATCACCATCGATTTCAGTCATGTCGCCGCCTTATACCATGGGTCATTTGCGCGGGTTGGCACGTCCCATGATCTAGGCCGAGCTATAGAACGTTTCGCTCACCAACCCGGGCTACGCATTATCGAGTGGCGGACCGTATCCCGCGATCAAAATCGAGAGGCCCATCAAGCGATCTTACAAGGAATCCGGCCATGACTACGATCGCATACTTTCAGCATGAAGCATTGAGGATTGCGTATCGGACCTGGGGCGATCGAACTAAACCGCCGCTGCTTCTCCTCCATGGATTTACAGGCACCAGCCTAGGATGGGAAGCACTGGCTCAGGAGTGGGCTTCAGAGTATTGGGTTCTGGCCCCTGAGCTTCCGGGACACGGTGCCTCTATGGCCCCGGTCATGGCGCAAGATCTCTCGGTCGCCAATACGGCCGATGCGCTAGCCCATTTCATGGTGTCTTTATCGTCCAAGCCGTTTTCACTGCTCGGGTATTCTTTTGGGGGCAGAATTGGCCTGCATTTAGTCCGCGACGTCCCTGCCAAAATTGCATGCGCGATCTTGGAAAGCACGTCTCCGGGCATTCAAGACCCTACCCTACGGGCCGAGCGGCGGCACCAGGATATGGCTCTAGCCGATATGATTGAAGCCCAGGGACTCGACTGGTTTATCCCTTATTGGCAGAGTCTACCGCTTTTCAAGTCGCAAACGACTCTCAGTGACCCACTGCGCCAAATGCTGAACCGAGAGCGTCGTACACACACGGCGCGAGGACTAGCACAAAGCCTGCGGGGTGCGGGAACAGGAACCCAAGAGTCTTTGTGGACTGCGCTGTCAACCATGCGGGTTCCCATCCTGATTATTACCGGAGCCGAAGATTCTAAATATCGGGATATCGGTCAAGCCATGCAAGCGGCACTACCAAATAGTCAATGGGTGTCTCTGAATGGTGCCGGGCACAATGTTCATCTAGAAAGACCACACGCATTTAGCCAACTTGTCTCACAATTTCTAGCGCAACACACCCACTAGAATTCAGAAAGGATGGATCACAGATGACACGAGCAACGGGCATCAGTTGGACCGAAGTGAAGAAATATCAGGATATTATATTGGAGGAACACGACGGGATCGCAAAGATCACGATTAATCGACCTGAAGTGCGTAATGCGTTTCGTCCCGAAACCTTATTCGAATTGACCGATGCCTTCAACTGGGTTCGCGATAATCCAAACATCGGCGTCGCAATTTTAACCGGAATGGGCGACAAGGCATTTTGTTCGGGAGGCGACCAACGAATCCGCGGTGAAGGGGGCTACATGGACCCCAATGGGGTGCCCCGATTAAATGTGCTTGACCTGCAAAAACAAATCCGGAGCCTCCCGAAACCAGTCATTGCAATGGTGGCGGGATATGCTATTGGTGGCGGCCACGTCTTACATGTCGTCTGTGACCTCACCATCGCAGCCGACAACGCGATTTTTGGGCAAACAGGTCCGAAGGTGGGAAGTTTTGACGCCGGGTACGGATCCACGCTCTTAGCTCGAATCGTAGGACATAAAAAGGCACGAGAAATTTGGTACCTGTGTCGGCAATATAACGCGCAAGAGGCCTTGGATATGGGACTGGTCAACACCGTGGTACCACTGGAAAATTTGGAAGCAACCACGGTGGAATGGGCCCAAGAAATGCTCGCCAAAAGCCCGATCGCGTTACGATTTTTGAAGTCGGCATTCAATGCGGACACCGATGGATTATCAGGCATTCAAGAATTAGCCGGCAACGCCACCATGCTGTATTACATGACCGATGAAGCCAAAGAGGGCAAGAATGCCTATCTGGAAAAGCGGACTCCCGACTTTAAAAAATTCCCCCGATTGCCATGAGTATCCGCACCGTCCCAGACTGGCTTCAGCATCAGGCAGCAACCCGACCGAACCATTTGGCCATCGACGATGGGCGTCGTCAGGTATCGTTTGAAGAACTCGACGCAGAGGCCCGGCGGTACCAAGCCGGGCTCAGCGCCCAGGGGATTGTCGCAGGGGATCGAGTGGCGTTGGTGGCACGCCCCCAGGTCGCCTCACTCGCCTTTATTCATGCGGTCATACGGCACCAGGCGATTTTGGTTCCGTTGGACCCCAACCTAACCGAGGCGGATTTCCGAACCCGAATCGGAGATTCTCTGCCCAAGCTGGTGGTATCGGACGGTAGTGCTCGGGCTTCCGTCCCCGATGCCATAGGTCTCGATGATGTGGCGCAGGATTCCCCTAGGGTTCTATTCTCTGAACCCTTGAACCTCGATCGGGTTGCAGTACTGGTGTATACCTCGGGGACCACGGGGACACCCAAAGCGGCCCAAATCCGGGTCGGTAACTTTTTCTGGAGCGCACTCTTTGGCGGCCTGCACATGGGTATCCAGACAGATGATTGTTGGCTCTTTGTGATGCCTTTATTCCACGTCTCGGGTCTATCCATTATTTTTCGTAGCGTCATTCATGGGAGTAGCATTCGGATTCGCGTACCATTTTCTCCCACTGTCACGCGGGATACTCTTCGTACGGGAAATATTACCCTTACCTCATGGGTTCCGACCATGCTCTTCCGCCTCCTCGAAGAGGGTCTTGGACCAAACGATGCTCCCTCACTGCGCATGATTCTCCTCGGAGGCGCTCCAGCCTCCCCGGATCTCGTCGCGCAAAGCCGCACCCGGGGCCTCCCGGTCGTACCCACGTATGGGCTAACCGAAACCTGTTCGCAAGTGGTCACAGGCCTGATCGGCGAAGGGAACGAAATGCCCGGAAGTTCCGGGCGGCCCATATTCCCCACTCAAATCCGGATCGTAGACGGCTCTGGTCGCGAAGTTCCATCAGGGCAACCGGGAGAAATTTTAATCAGCGGTCCTACGGTCTTCGCCGGTTACTGGCAAAATCCTGATGCCACGGCCCAAGCCCTAACTACGGATGGATGGCTACGTACTCACGACCTGGGTTGGATGTCACCCCAAGGTTGGCTCACCGTGATTGACCGTTTGGGAGATCTCATCATTCGTGGAGGAGAAAACATCTCTCCCACCGAGATCGAAAACGCGGTCTTGGGATTTCCCGATATTGAAGACGTTGCGGTGGTAGGCATCCCCGATCCCGAATGGGGAGAAGTCGTCGCGGCTGTGGTTGTCTCGAGCACCCCGATTCGGCCGCAAATCCTGACAAACTTCTTGCAGATGCGACTCGCCCGATATAAAATTCCTACTGTCTACTTTCAGGTCGACGCATTACCTCGGACGCCTAGTGGCAAGATTCAGCGCCGACGGGTCCGTGATCAGATAGAATCCCACGTATGGGGTCCACTCACTGACTAGAAAGAGGATTATCTTCGTGAATTTTCGACAATTTTTAAGAGTGGCTCGCCCACCAACCTTGACCGCCACCGTGGTCCCACTGTTCACCGGGGGCGCAATAGCCTGGACAACCGGACACTGGGTTTGGTGGTGTTGGATCGACATCATGGCGATTGCCTTCCTTATGCAAATCGGAGCCAATATGCTCAATGAGTACTTTGACTGGCGCCGCGGTGAGGACAATGCCGAGTCTTTAGGCATCGGCGGTATTATTGTATCCGGCGAGGTGACCCCGGCGGCGGTACTCCGTACCGCCATTATTGGATATGCGCTCTCCTTAGCTCTTGGCCTCATCCTTGTCGCCTATCGTGGCGATCTCTTATTAATCATGGGTCTCTTAGCAATTCTGGGCGGATTCATGTACACCGGCGGACCGCGACCGGTGTCGTCGACACCGTTAGGGGAGCTCATGGTAATGGCCATTATGGGCCCCTTAGAGGTATTGTCCATCACATTCGCGGCTTCCGGAACCATGCCCCGCGTAGCTTGGCTGGTATCGATTCCCGTGGGTATTTCAGTGGCGACAATTTTATTGGCCAATAATTTACGGGACCATATCAAAGACGCCCAACATGGTCGCCGCACTATCCCTATTGTATTAGGGGTCACTGGCGGATTTCGTGTATTAATTGCCATGCTTTTGGTGATCCTGGGGTGGATTACAGGGGCCGTCATCATGGGCCAATTGCCGATCCCAACCCTCTTAATTTGGCTGGCGTTACCCCTCGGTATCAAGACATACCGCACTCTCGGGCAGCCTCAATCGTTGCCACGAGCCGTGCCCATTATGGGTCGCCTGCACTTGGCTTTTGGATTTCTCTTAACGGTTGGCATCCTGTGGGGCGGGCCCTGGCGATAACGTGGTAAAATAAACCAGGATCAAGAAAGGTTCGGTGTGGCCTCATGAATCCCCCACAAAATTTGAAGTTTACGACGATGTTCTTGCGAACCGCGTTTTTACTGGCCCTGTTACTCGGTCTCGGAGATATGTTCGGGTTATGGCCAGCGACGCGATTATTGGTAGATGCGCATATCATTGCAGGGCTGCTCTTTCTGGGATCGGTCTGGGCACTCGCCACAAAGGTTAATAAGACAGCACCAGGAGCTGCCGGCCCCCTGTGGGCGGCGCTGTTTGTAATCCTAGTCGGAGCAGTCATTGCGCTCTTTATGAAAATTTCCGGCAATCTGCTGGGTATTCTACATTTGGTCTTAATGTTGCTGGCCATGGGAATGGCCGAGATGGGTATCGCCCGGGCCAAACGACGTGCAGCCTCGGCCTAACCCCCGCTACCAGACGGACTAGCATTCACGGAGCACCACCCAACTTTTCGCCATGGGTCGGTGTTTGTGATCTGAGTCCTTTCACATTCCGGAACACTGGCCTAAGGCGGCCAGGGCCATCCACCTCCGACACCAAATGCTAACCCTCGACTAACTGGGCATTAGTATAAAATGCCGACTCTCCGCACGAGGGAATTCGCCAACGAGTGTCGGCACTCCAACGGAAACAGCACGAAACACCCGATGTCGTTTGACCGATACCGGCGCCCTCGGATGACCGATATCCCATAAATTTCAGCCAGGTGACGGAACCCCAAAACCCGCGACAGGTTCCCTCCTCTTTTATGCTCTTCCGCAAAATAAAAAATCCGCAATCACTTGCGGCATCTTAGAAATATTGGCTGGGGAGGCAGGACTCGAACCTGCGAATGCGGGATCCAAAGTCCCGTGCCTTACCAACTTGGCGACTCCCCAATGGTGCGGATTCTTCACTTGCAACATCAGGGATTATCCCATACGAGAGCGCGGCTGTCAAGATAGATAGTGTCCTCAATCGCCATAAAGGAGTCCAAGAATACCCATGGAATATTCACATCGGTGTGTCATAATAAGAGCTAGAATTCCCTTACTTTCGTTATGGATTTGGTGATCAATCAAATCCTGGTTTATTCGGCTTAGAAAGAAACCATACTATGTTTTCAAGGAGCGAAAATCATTGGCAAGTGTTCTGTTGGAGCATGTCTCCAAACGCTATGGTCAAGTTGAAGCAGTGCATGATGTAAATCTCGATATTCAAGACCAAGAATTTCTGATTTTACTCGGTCCCTCGGGATGCGGCAAGACCACCACCCTACGAATGGTGGCTGGACTCGAAGAAGTCTCAGAAGGCTCCATTCACATCGGGTCTCGAGATGTCAGCCATGTCCCACCGAAGGATCGCGATATCGCTATGGTGTTCCAAAACTATGCGCTCTATCCACACATGAGCGTGTTCGAAAATATGGCGTTTGGTCTCAAATTGCGTAAAGTCCCTAAGTCAGAAATCGACCGTCGGGTCAAAGAAGCGGCTGACATCTTGGATATTGGCACATTATTGCACCGCAAGCCAAAAGAGCTTTCCGGAGGCCAACGTCAACGTGTAGCCCTAGGTCGTGCTATAGTCCGCGAACCCTTGGCATTCTTAATGGACGAGCCACTCTCGAACTTGGATGCCAAACTGCGGACCCAGACGCGTGTGGAACTGAAACGTTTGCACCAACGTCTCGGTGCCACCATCTTATATGTGACCCACGACCAGACAGAAGCCATGACCATGGGCACTCGTATTGTCGTGATGAAAAATGGGATCGTTCAACAGGTCGATACGCCTGACGGAATCTATCATCGTCCCGCAAACCAATTTGTCGCGACCTTTGTCGGTACCCCCGCCATGAACCTGCTCACAGGCAATCTAGTGCGACAAGGAGAGACCCTGTCATTTGGGTTTGATGGACAGTCGGTCCAATTGTCCGGGGTCACTGCATCGGCCGTAAATCGATTGCCCGACTCTCAAATGGTATTAGGTGTGCGTCCTGAGGACGTTCATGTTGAACCACAAATGGCCAGTCGGTTCCCAGAGACCCAAGTCTCAGCCGTGGTGCGCTTAATTGAGCCCATGGGTCATGAGAACATGGTCTATCTGGATATCGGCACCCAATCGATCATAGCGCGCGTCGATAACGAATGGCATGGTAAAATCGGTGACACCATTCAATGCGCCTTTGACCCAAGTCGAATGCATGCCTTCGATCCCAGTACCGAGCAGTCTTTGATGTAAGGCTTTGGACGATGGAAAATAACGGGGCCCACCTACATCTGGGCCCCGTTCCTATTTCGATGAAAAATCCACAACCGCCGCGGTTGTGGAGGAAATGGTGGAGCTTAGCGGGATCGAACCGCTGACCTCCTGCGTGCAAAGCAGGCGCTCTCCCAGCTGAGCTAAAGCCCCATATGGAGCGGGTGATGGGAATCGAACCCACGTGATCAGCTTGGAAGGCTGAGGCTCTACCATTGAGCTACACCCGCAAGAATCTTTACAAAAAAAGTGGCAGGCCAGGAGGGACTCGAACCCCCAACAGGCGGATTTGGAGTCCGCTGCTCTACCAATTGGAGCTACTGGCCTG
>DAHWKJ010000046.1 GCA_027343695.1 Sulfobacillus sp.
TAGGCATCCTCGGTTTCGTCGAAGGCGGTAACGACGTATCGAGACAGGTTTAAGAAGTTGGGGATCTCCACGATGTCATCCTTTCTGCCGGCCGCGATCTGTTGACCAGCTTAGAATAGGGTATCGTGTCAACACCACCCAGATCAATCATAGAATCCGATTTTGCCTCGAATTGTCATGCGCGATCGATTCCCACAAATCAATCACAGAATCCGAATACCCTTTTAATGGAAATGGCACATCCTCTTCAAATCTACAGGGGTTAATATTCATCAAAATGCGAGTCCTTTGGCGGTTCAGGACTACTCCAGAGAGTCATCATGAGCTTATGCCACAATGATAATAGGATCCGGGCTCCTGTGTTGTCTCCCCCAGTAGATTGGACACCGTGAACGGCCGGATGACCGGGCGCTGTCACCCGACACTACCACCGCTAATGGACCGTAGGTTAACCGTTAAAATCGGGTAGGGTGATTCATCCATCGAGTCCAATCGACAGCGCCCTGAAACGACAGTAATCGTAACAGGAATCGATACGCTGGCCGAGCGTCGCATAGATTGGGTAGCGGAGATATGGTCTCATAGCCTTCGCGAAATCGGTCGGCGTGGGCAGCGTCCAGGAGATATTCGAGGCCTATCAGTTCTAGGTGGCGGGGAGCCATGACATAGAGCTCAGTATCCACGAGCGCGGTAATCTGGCTGCCATCGGTGAGGAATTGACTCGGGTCCATATCGAGCAAGATGGGTGACCAAAAGTCTTCGGGTGGCAAGTGGTCGATGTGGGGGGCGATATTTTTCCACAGGTACTGGCACGTCCTGTCTTCTGCATAGAACCGACTCACGAGGTACTCCATGACGGGATAGGCCCGGGTGTGAAAAGGACCTGATGGGGACGTGCCGCAAAGCACGGTCTTACCGATGCCGTGAATTATCGCAAGGGCCCGGCCGAATGCCGTTATGCCTTCGTTAGAGAGCTGATTGAACGACTGTAGAGGGATGCCGGGTAGGTAGTCCACAACGAGATAACGCCGCCCTTGATAGAATTCTTGGCGTCGGATTCTCGGCAACGGAATCGGGGAAATGGGGGCTAGGACCTGTTCGGCCCAGAGCATGCCCTTAAAGGACGCGGTATGCGCTCCAAAAAGACGCCAGGCTCCTTGCCAAAAGTCTTCGTCCGGAGGCTCTATAAATCGGCTGGTGCGTACAATACATGGGCCTTCGGTGGTATCCACACGCCAGACCCAACTCGCTTGACCCGGGTGGTGGGTCGCCATCAATTGCTGTTGGCAATATGTTTTCCCGAATAACGGCGACAAGTCTTTTCCTGCCATTTCGGGATCGTCAATGGTATGCATGGGGCAACTCTCCTGGCTAAACGCTTTATGAGTGAGGATCTCCAGAATCGGATCCCGTGTACTGAAAGAATAATTCTTCGAGGGAAGACCCCCGGGATGCGCTGGTTTTACGGAGCGCTTCGATAGAACCGCGTGCGACCAGTGTTCCGTGATTCAAAATGATGACCTCGTCAGCTAATTCCTCCACTAATCCCAGTTGATGCGAACTGAGCACGATAGCCGCGGCTTGCGCCTTGAATTGGCTTAAGAGGCGTTTAACGTCCCGTTGCCCCTTTGGGTCGAGGCCGATCATAGGTTCATCGACCAACAGGACTTGGGCGTGCCGCAGGGCCATGCAAGCCAGCAACAGCCGTTGTCGTAAGCCCTTGGATAAGGCGCTACCCAGCGTGTGGCGATGGGGGTCGAGGTCCATTTCGCTAAGTCTTTGATCGGCCTCTTGACGCCAGGTGTCGGGTAATTTGAACAGGCGGGCTGTAAATTCCATGTGTTCGTAGACGGTGAGCAGAGGATAGACTTCCGGGGATTCCGGGATCAGGCTCACCACGCCGGACTGTTGCAATAAATCTTTGTCGTTCCATTGCATGCTCCCGGTGTCGGGGCGCAGGATGCCAGCTAAACAGGAAATGGTCGTGGTTTTTCCCGCCCCATTCGGGCCTACCAGCCCAAGAATGCGGCCGGGACCAATGTCAAACGTTAGGGGGGCTAGCGCTATCTTAGATCCGTAGCGTTTGGATAGTTGATTGACGCGCAACACAATAATCACTCCTCTTATTCATTTCCGGTCCCACGAGAATGGGAGATCGCCCAGGTCATGCGTACCAATGTTAATCGGTTAATTAGCCATGATTCCGCAATGGCTATCGCAAGCGTTACCGGAAGTCCCCACGGGAAAGGGAGAAATCCTATCCCTGAGAGGGGGATGGCAGCGACCACGAGACCTCCCAATATCGACACCATACGTCCTACCGTATAACGTAGATTGGTTTCGGGAAATAAGCTCCAAAGATAGAGTCTCCAGGCTGCCATGACAATTTGAAAAGCGATGAGCCAGGTGTATCCAATCCATATCATCCGCGAGTCCAAGCCAGACACGGCCGCCACGGTCCACAGCAGGAGGTAAAATCCGAGCCACGCCAACAGTGTGGGCATTTCTTCGGCCCAGAGCAACCCTGCGGTCCGAGGCGCACCGACCAATAACGGATGGACCATCATTAAAGGGCCCGTCCCGAGGCCGAACATGCTGATATAACTCAGAAAGGCCAGGGCCAAAAGCGCTCCATGGGCACCAGACCGAGAGACCAAGAATCCCCCACCGAGGGCCACGATAGCGAGCAGTACCGGAATCCACCGAGACCTCAAACCGCGTAGTGCCATCACCATTTTGGCTTCGGCCAGGGCCAGATAGCCTAGGCTCCGAAAACGATAGGGGGTCGCTATTTTGGATTTTCCGGTGCGTTCCATCCGTTCCGTGGCACGGGCACGCGCGACTTCCGAGAGCTTCGATTCGCCCCGTCGTGCTTGACGCGTCAAGGCACGGAGTCGGACGCGACGCATGTCCACATCGTGAATGGTGGGGGCCGACGCTAAGGTGATGGTGGAGAATACCAAGACTCCCACAAGCCATAAAAGGGTCCAAGATCCGACATAAAACCCACGAAGAATCGCTTCGCCAAGCCACCCCAGGGGCAGGTGTTGGACCCGATCGACGGGGGAGTCGGGTCCGTGAAGTAGGGGCCATAGAACGTAGGCGAGGTAGAAAGCCGCGGCGATGCGCCCGATTAATGCCGTAGGGATGTGATGTCGAGCCAATCGGTAAGACATGAGTCCCACTTGGTCGAAGAGAATCATATAGAGAATTGCGAAGGCCAGCATCAGGAGGGCTTGGTCGAAATTGACCGGTAGGATGGCAGCTAGGTAGACAAACCCCATGATAACCCGCAAGTACGTGGAAAGTGTGACCCAATGTCGACGGAGCATGAGTTGCCAAGGGGCCAATGGGGCAGGCAGGAGAAAAATTAGGTCGGCCGGTTCGGTCAGGTACAACGGTTCGGCAGGGAATCCAAATCGAGCGAAGAGGGCGACCGCTAAAAGGATGGCAAGCGCTCTCAACACCAATGCGAAGGTCGATGGAACCAATGGTGCGCTCGGGTGGGGGAGTGTCAACCGAATGACCAAAAATATTAGAGGAGCTAAGATGATTAGCCGACGGGGCTCATGAAAGAGTCTTTTGAAAGCATTGAGTAGTTCTCGCAGTTCCAAATAGGTGAGTCCGTTCACGATGTCGTCCTTCCTCTACTATAGATCCATTGATGAAATTACCTTGGGGCGTTTTCCATGCGAAACGTTGATTGAATCATTCGAGAATTGCTGGTCACGTGTATCCGCCTAGGATACGATAAGGATGGCACATGGGACAATATTAGAACATTTCTGGATTTCTTATCGTGAGGTACCACCGATTGCATTGTATCAAGATAGACTTCAGGGAGGAAAGACGATGACGATTGACCAGTTGTTTTCACTAAAAGGTAAAACGGCTGTGGTGACCGGTGGCGGTCGAGGTCTTGGCCGTTATATGGCCATCGCGTTGGCCGAGGCCGGTGCCGATTTGGTGCTGGGGGCTCGGCATGTAGAGGCCTTAGAAGAGACCGCGGAGATGCTGAAACCGCTAGGGACGAAAATTATCACGTCGAAGCTGGATGTGACGATTCCGGATGACGTTTCGCGGGTCGTTGACGATACCCTAGAACATTTTGGGAGCATCGATATTTTAGTGAACAATAGCGGAACGAGTTGGGGAGCTGCCCCGGAAGCAATGCCGCTCGAGGCTTGGGAAAAAGTCTTTGAGGTCAACGTCACGGGAACGTTCCTGATGACACAGGCGGTGGGACAGGTGATGCTCGCACAAGGCTACGGAAAGATTATCAACATCGCCTCGGTGGCAGGTCTCGGTGGCATCGATCCGCGCATTATGGATGCCCTAGCCTATAACAGCAGTAAGGGAGCTGTTATTACCATGACCCGGGATTTGGCACGCAAGTGGGGACCGCGAGGTATTCAAGTCAACGCGATTGCCCCGGGATTTTTCCCCACGAAGATGTCGCAAGCGCTCATTACCCATCGAGGGGAAGAAATCTTGAATGCGACACCCCTAAGGCGTTTTGGCAACGAAAATGACATCAAGGGTATCGTGGTGCTCTTGGCCTCTCAGGCTTCGGATTTTATGACCGGAGCGATTGTCGTGGTGGATGGCGGGACCTCGGCGTAACCCCACGAGACGCCAACAACACCGCAAACTGAACGAGAGAGGAGAGGGGATGTCCGTGGATTTTTCCTTAAGCAGTGAGGAGCGCATGATTCGAGATACGGTCAGGAATTTCATTAGCAAAGAGGTGATGCCGCTTGAGGCCGAAGTGCTAAAAAACGAGCGGGAGGGCCGACCTGGACTTAGTGCCCACACGATGAAGCAATTACAGGAAAAAGCTCGAGCCATTGGGTTCTGGGGTATCAATACGCCGGAGGCCTACGGGGGTGCTGCCTTAGGCTCATTAGCGCTTGCCTTAACCTACGTGGAAACCGGGCGCACCTTCGTGCCATTCCGTTTCGGGGGTTCTGCGGATAATATTCTTTATGCATGTAACGCGGAACAAAAAGAACGCTATCTCTTGCCCACCATTGAAGGGACGCGTCGATCCTGTTTTGCCCTAACAGAGCCCGGTGCGGGTTCAGATGCGGGCAACATCCGAATGACCGCGAGAAAAGATGGGCGAGACTGGATCTTGAATGGCGAAAAGATCTTTATTACCAATGGCAATGACGCAGATTTCGCCATGGTCTTTGCCGTGACCGATCCGACCCAAGGAGCGCATGGTGGAGTAACCTGTTTTCTGGTCGACCGTGATATGGGATGGCGTTCAAGCCCAATTCAAACCATGGGGGAATGGGATCCTGGAGCGTTGGTCTTTGACGAGGTACGGGTGCCCGACACGAACATTCTCGGGGAAGAAGGTTATGGGTTTGATTTGGCCATGCGATGGATTGGTGCGGCGCGGTGGGGGATTCCGGCACGCGCCATAGGGGTGGCGGAAAGGCTACTAGACATGGCCATTGAACATGCTAAATCACGCCATACGTTTGGAGAACCGCTGTCTTCTCGGCAAGCCATTCAGTGGATGATTGCAGACTCTGCGGTGGAAATTGAAGCGACAAAATGGATGACATTTCACGCCGCGTGGCGCGATGATCAGGGACTAGATAACCGACACCAGGCATCGATCGCCAAACTCTATGGGGCGAATATGGCGAATCAGGTGGTGGACCGGGTACTACAGATTCATGGGGGTATGGGATACACCAAGGATCTACCGATCGAACGGTGGTATCGCGAAGTGCGGTTATTTCGGATATTTGACGGGACTGATGAAATTCAGCGCTATATCATCGCGCGCAATCTGATAAAAGGGCATGTGCTGGTTGGGGAACACTGACAGCGGTGCGTTCGGCACCGTTTAAAGGAGGTTGTCGTCAATCAATGAAGGAGAACCGCGACACATCGCACCCCGCAACAGAAACCAAGCGGGAGAAGATTCCTAATATACCTTGGTTCGCCCATCTCGGTCATGATTGGATGGATGACGTGGTTCGCGAACAAGAAGATCTCGGCACATTCACGGATCTACCGGGCAAGGGGAAGCGACTGAACCTCAAGCCGAATTTCAACATGGTGGACACCATTATGGAGAATAATCACCTTTTGCCACCATGGCTACGCCTCCGAGGGGAGATCTATCAGCAAATGAAGTACGCCCTGACTCTGCTAGATACCGGTCACCTCGATGACCTTGAGCAACGGCTCAGTGGGATTAATCAGCAGATTGCAAAGTACAATCGTAGTTGTCCAAGCCCGCTGTTGCAACGAAATCTGGTGTCGGTTAAGACTTTAAAGGACGCCTGCGAGCGGTGGTCAGGGGACGCTTAATGTGCTAAAACTCAAGCCAGGGGAGTCGTCGTAGAAAGGGGAATCCACTTCATATGATTGAATCCCAAGAATCACTGCGTGAAGCGTTAGGGCGACTTGCGGACGCGGGCGACCAGGTGCCGGTTCGGGGTTCCGTCGATCCCGAGGTGCTATGGAATCTCGTGAAATTTCATCTGGCACCGGTCTCTGATCAACTTGCGAATGACTTTCGTCGATTTACCAGTGGCGCGTGGACGTTAGATATATATATTCTTGCAGGGGCCGGGGATTGGTCTACTTGGCACGATGCCAGTGCGGCCTGGCATGCACGGTGGAGAGGCTATGGCAAATGCCGCATCGGACAATTTTACGGCCCGGGTGACGGAAAACTGTTGTTAGCCATGCCTGGTCAGCCTCCGCAAGCGTTTTCGCATCAAGAACCGGATCCTGAGATGATACGAGCCCTTATCGAGAGGGCCACCGCTATTCTTCGAAGTGGCAACGCTGGCGCCCCGCTCTCATGAGACTCACTAGGACGGTTGGGTTTTTGACTCCAGATTACAGGGGGATGACAGAAACGATGGTGACGGTGGCCTCAGTACGCGTTAACGCAGCTAAAGGAGATTAACCAATGCGCAATAAGATTGTGGCTGGGTTGTTTGGAATATTTCTCGGAGGCTTTGGTATCCACAAGTTTTATCTTGGAAAGATTGTTCAAGGTATCTTTTATATCGTGTTTTCTTGGACCTTGATTCCGAGCTTTGTTGGATTCATTGAGGGGATTGTGTACTTGGCCATGTCGGAGGAATCCTTTAATCAGAAGTATAATACTGCGATGGTGGCGAGTAACACGTCGCGTTCGGCTCTCACTCAGTTATCGGAATTAAAAGATCTGATGGATCGAGGCGTCATCACCCCATCTGAGTATGAGGAACGTCGGGAGCGGTTGGTGCAGCAAATCTAGATGGTGGGTCGTGTCAGCGGCATCAAATTTGGGCTTCATAGTTCGGACCCGGTTCCGGTCTCGAGGGGGGGCCGGGTTCAAGACGTGCTAGATTTAAGGATCGGAGCGAGTGGACCAGAAGTCCGAGTGTCATGCAGCCCCCGAGTAGGAGGGCTGCTCCGGCGTAACTGCCACGTGCGCCCACGATGTCGCCAAGCCACCCCACCCCGCCGTAGGTGATCGGGATGGCAAACCCCGAAATCATCGACGTAATCGACGAGACCCGGCCTCGCATGGGGCCGGGGACCAATCGTTGGTGCATGGTGCTAGCTGGAACATTGGCCGAGACCAGGCCGAAGCCAAAGACAAAGTTTCCCAGATCAGCAACTGCAAGAGTCGGTGCCCATGCGACGACGGCCATGGCGATTCCCTCGAGACTTAAGGCACAACAAAATACGAGGCCCACCCTTTGAATCGAAAGACTTCCGATAACGAGTCCTCCCACCATAATACCCAATCCAATCGCGGCATCGAATACTCCAAGCCCGGCAGCGCTACTATGTAAAGTGGTGCGGATGAGCATGGGTGCTAGAACGTTGGCAGGTCCTAATGCCACGTTGCTCAGCATGCCAATGGTTGTGAGGATGAGTATCACAGGGTGCTGTCGGAGCCAGCGCCATCCGAGGGCAAATTCTTGCCATCCAGAGAGCTTTAGATTCTTGGGATCGGGTTCAAGAACGGGGGGTTTTCGATAGGAGATTCTCGTAATAAAGAACGCGGCGCAGAGGTACATGAGGGCATCAAAACCAATCGCAGGAACCGGGCCTAACGTGGCCATGACTAACCCGCCACTAACGGATCCGACTAACCGAGCTCCTTGGCGGGATGTGCTAAAGAGCGAGTTGGCGTTTAAGAGTTGGTCCGGGGGAACTAGGTCCGTAAATATCCCCGCGCGGGCAGGACTATACACGACGTTAGTGGTCTCCAAGAGTGCGGTGATGACATAAAGTGGCCAAAGGATCCGCATCCCGAACAGGAGTGCTAAAGCCAAGCACGCGGCCAGCAGGGCCTGCAAGAAATTGGCGATTTGCATTATCCGCTTACGATTCCATCGATCGGCGACGACCCCAAATACGGGACCCAATATGACAAGCGGCAGGACGGCAACAACGAGCATCAATCCGGTCGCAAAGCCGGATCCCGTCCGGGTGTAAATTAACCACATCATCGCGATCTGAAAGAAATAATCGCCAAAACTCGAAGAGGTTTCAGCAATCCACAACCGCCGGATGCCAGGATTCCCTTGGAGCAAATTCAAAAGTGCACGCGGGTTCATAGATCCTCCAAGTTTCTAGTTCGTATTATTACAAAATTAATTATAAATTGTTATTAACATTAAGATCAAGATTTATAATACTAATTATTGTATTAGCAAAAATTACATATTCGAGCGTTTTTCTATGAAAAATGTCATGACGCAAGGGTGGCGGCTATGACTTTTGGAGGGTCTGTCGACGAGAATCGGACAGCCAATCGATCATACGAGGGCTATGGGATGGGTAAACGACCAGGCGGGTCTTTCTTTACATCTAGGGGTAGGCTTGCTATGGTGTGAGAATAGCTTGGCAAGACGAACTATTGAATATATAGGAGGGTACGGATGTGGCATTTGGATTCGGAGGGAATAACCCGTTGACGTCGATGGATGATGTCGTTAAAGAACTTAATGGGTTACAGCAGCACCAGGCGGGTGCTGCAACGAGTAATCTGTCGGCGATGGACTTTTGGCTCATTACCGATAGTGGCTACCGCCCGCTCGGATTTGTGTTAGGGAATAGTGTGATGAGCATGGGCATCAGCGGTGGCATAGCTACGGCATTTAAGGGTTTACAACGAGGCGAACTGGGACAATTAACCCAACTCATGTATACGGCGCGTGAATTATCTTTGCAGCGCATGAAAGCTGAAGCGGATGCGCTCCATGCGGACGCGGTGGTGAATGTGAATATCGAAATTATCCATCGATCTGAAGATGTCATGGAAGTGGTGGCGACCGGAACGGCGGTGCAAAAGGTCGGTGAACCCTCGGGACGAACGGTAACCTTGCAGGTCAAGTAGTGGGGCAAGACTCGAGCAATGGTGCTAACCAAAAGCGCCGTATTCTTCTAACGCGTGGCGAGGAGGAATAGCCATCGATCGGGAATGGGCATCGGATATCGCGATGTCGCCGGAATTGGCGACTCAACTTGTGAGCGCGCAATTTCCAAAGCTGGTGGAGGATCCGACGGTGTCCCTCGTCGGCGAAGGTTGGGACAATTGGGTGTACGCCGTGGGTCGATGGTTGTTTCGCTTCCCGCGGCGCCGCGTTGCTATCCCGCTTATCCAACGGGAGATAGCGGTTCTGCCCCATTTAGCGACACGTGTTCCGTTGCCGATACCCAATCCTTTATGGGTAGGGAAGCCGAGTGATGCCTACCCATACCCTTTCTTTGGCTATGCGCCCGTGCCAGGAAGTCCGGTGGCCAGCCAATCCCTTTCGCTTACCGACCGCGTGCGGTCGGCGGCACCGTTGGCATCCTTTTTAAAAGGTCTGCACCAATTATCGCCGGAATTCGGTGAAGCCTCTGGGGCGGGTCCTCCGACTCTCGGGCGGTTAGACCTCGGCGTGCGCTTGCCGCGTTTTTACCGGTGGCTGGAGGACGCGAAACGGTTGGGATTGGTCAGTGATGAGACACCCTTTCTCTGCGAAGCTCGCCGGATTGAAGGATGTGGTGCGACCCTCGATGAGGCGTGTGTTGTACATGGGGATCTAAACTTTAAAAATGTCCTGATCGACGGGACCGGGGTCTTGTCGGGCGTGATCGATTGGGGCGATTGCCATGTAGGGCTCCCGGCCACGGACTTCCTGTTTCCGATCGGGTTCTTGCCGGCCTCGGGACAGAAAATCTTTCGCGATGCCTATGGGCCGATAGACCAGCAGGCCTGGCAAATGGGTAGATTTTTAGCGATGTTCGTGAACCTCATTGTGCTGGTGTCCGCGCATAGCTTCGGTCATACCCAGGACATGCAAGAAGCGCGATGGGAATTGGGAAACATTTTATCCATCGATCCGGTTACCCTCTGAAACACCACGACCCTATCGGGTAGGTCGTCCTCGAACGAGACGCATATATGCGTCCACGACGGCGGGGTTCATGCTCACCGATGGGCTCCTTTTCATGGGGGTCTCTTTGGAGTATTTTTGTTAGGCAGCAGGATTCCTCGCCGAACATAGCGAAAAACTAGGGCAGGTAAACATAGGGTGGCGGGAGGGTTCCCGTGACCCGGTAGGAGGATTTATGAGACCACCGATCGCAGCCAAGCACTCTCACCCGCATACGATGCATGGTGATGTACGTCAGGATGACTATTATTGGTTAAGGGGTGCTGAAAAGCCCGAGGTGATTGCGTACCTTGAAGCGGAAAATCGGTACTATGACGAAGTCATGAAGCCGCTCGGCCCTCTGACCGATACACTATATCAAGAAATGGTGGCTCGGGTACCGGCTGATGAAGCCGGGGTACCCGTTCAAGACGGACCGTACTACTATTACTCGCGGATGGAACGGGATAAACAGTATCCGATATACGCGCGTAAACGGGCTCAAGATCGTCAAGCGCTAGAATCGGCGCCTGAAGAAATTCTTTTAGATTTGAATGTGCTGGCAACCGGAAGCGATTTTTTAAGTGTGACGGTGCTTCGAACTAGTGATGATCATCAACAGCTCGCCTACCTGGAAAATCGTGATGGGACTGACCGCTATACACTGTTTGTTCGGAACCTAACCACCGGAGAATTGCTACCCGATCAAGTTTCCGGGGTATTTTTACATGCGAGCCTGGAATGGGACAAAACCGGGGAGTATTTATATTACACCAAGGTTGACGAGACTCAGCGACCCTATCAACTCTGGCGTCATCAGTTAGGGAGCACCATGGATTCCCTGCTGTATGAAGAGAAAGATGTGACCTTTTCGATTGGTATCGGGAAGTCTCGCAGTGGTCAGTATCTTTGGCTGAAATCCGAAAATAAAGAGACCGATGAGGCATATTTCATCGACTTGAACAATCCTCAAGCCGGCTTGCAACTGTTCGATGCCCGGCGGCCGGGGATTAAGTATGACGTGGAACATTGGGGCGATCGGTTCCTCATTCTTACTAACCAAGGCGCGAAAAATTTTCGCCTGATGGAATGTCCTGTTGCAGATCCGTCGGCTCGTGAAGAACTGATTCCTTACGACGACACGCGATACTTGCAAGCCGTCTATCCATTCCGAGATGCGTTGGTAATTGCGGGCCGTCAAGAGGGATTAACCCAAATTTGGACCTACCGAGACGGGAATTTGCACAAACTGTCGTGGGACGAGCCGATTTACACCGTGGATGTATGGACCAACCGTAGCTACGACACCGAAGAAGCGCTCATCACGTACGAGTCGTTTCTGACCCCAGAGCACACCTTGGGCCTAAACCTTCTTAGTGGAACGCTGCAATTCCTCAAAGCCAAGACGGTTCCCGGCGCGTATGAACCGGCGCTGTATCACCAGGAACGCCTGTGGGCGAAAGCCACCGATGGGACCCCCATTCCTTTGTCGGTGGTGTACAAAGAGGGTGCGCTGGACCGCGGACCCGCACCCTTAATTCTCTATGGGTATGGCTCGTACGGCATGAGTATGGATCCCACCTTTAGTGGCACCCGCCTCCCGCTCTTGGATCGGGGCATTGTGTACGTCGTAGCACATGTACGAGGGGGGGCTGAGATGGGCTACACCTGGTATGAGAACGGGAAGTTTCTCGCTAAGAAAAACACCTTCACCGATTTTGTAGACGCCGCGCGAGACCTAATTCATCGCGGCTACACGGCATCGGACCGTCTCGCTGCGCAAGGCCGGAGCGCCGGCGGCCTTTTAATGGGGGCTATCGTTAACCTCGCACCGGAACTCTTTCGGGTGGTGGTGCCGGGGGTTCCTTTCGTGGATGTCATGAACACGATGAGTGATGCGACGATACCCTTGACGAGCTTAGAGTGGGATGAATGGGGCAATCCTGCCGATCCCGAATTCTACTGGTACATGAAATCCTATAGCCCGTACGACAATGTGGAAGCGAAAGCCTATCCCCATATGTTGGTCTTGACGGGGCTCAACGACCCACGGGTGGCTTATTGGGAGCCTGCCAAGTGGGTGGCCCGGTTACGCGACACCAAGACGGATAGCAATACCTTGCTGCTCAAGACCCATATGGGTGCGGGACACGGGGGATCCTCGGGACGGTATAATCGACTCAAAGAGGCGGCTGCCGAATATGCATTTATTTTGGACAAGATAGGCATCCACCAATAAGATCGTCAGGTGTGATAACGCGCCCAGCGGACCAAGATTTTTCGTTCGGTGGGCGTGATGCCTGGATTGGGGAGGTTCTCGGCTAAAGCCGCCATCCATCGCTCTACCACGGGCATCAGGGGATCGGGTCGATGCGCCGCATCCCGGGTGAGTTTAATGAGAAGCTTTTGGGCACCTGACAGCGTACCTTTTGACCAATGAACAAAAGCGGCGGCAATCCAAATCGCGGATTGTTGGCGGGGATCGCGGTCGCGGCGCCATAGCTCCTCGATGGCTTCATGGGCATCAAAGTACGCGCCTGAAGTCAAGTCTTGATCAAAGCGTCGCCATAGGACCTCTTCGTGGGCGATCTCTTCGGGGAGCAGCCTATGGATAGGAATTCGCCGGTGTTCCTGTCGTTGGGTGCGAGCGAACTCGACCACTAGGAATTCGGTGAATTGGGCCTTGGGTATCGGACTGAGACGCTCTAGTGTACGTAGCCGTTCCGGCCCTATGGGAGTGCCCTGAGATATCGTGACGTGAGGAATCCAGGCGTCAGGCGTGTAGTAGTCCCAGATGCCTTTGGCCGTGCCAGACAGTCGCTGGAACAGTCGCCGCTGAAAGGCGCGGAGCTCGGGAATTTCTTCCACGGTCAAATACAAGACGTAAGCGGGTGACGTAAAGGCGGCGATAGGACCGAGTTGGACCCCATCCGAAATAGGCATCGGTATAGAGGCCGCGACGGTAGCGATTGCCGAGAGGTCGAGAGAATCCGCGACCAGCAACGAAAGGTGGGGCGATGCTGGGTCTTGCAGCCGATCCTGATTCGTCCGACCTTCTTGTAGGAGGCCCGATAAGGCGCTGACCGCCATCGCTGTGGCCGAATCGAACAGTAGTTCTAGCGCATATGGCAATAGCTGATCTCCTCTCTCGCTTTAGCGTGGTCACCGGGGTTGACCCCTATGGGGTCTAGAGTGTCCAGTGCTCACGGCTCTCTTTTTCCGATCGGTGACTCCGTGCTGCTCCATGGCCACCGATAGGGTAAGGATATCGTCTTTTGTAGAGGATGACTCCGTCATGGGAGGCCGGCGTGCTGGAACTGGATGCCGTCCTGGGCATTCATCGTATCGAAGCAAAAGGTGTCCGACCTATCGCTGTCGAGTGTAACACTTAAGGCCCGACAAATGTCTCTCTCTACGATCCCGTGGCTCCACTCATGCGCGACGGTCGCCTATTTAGTTAAGTTAGTGAATTATATACTGGTGATCCGTGGTAGTATGAAGGCTATGAATAGCATCGGGCAGAAAACCAACCGGGATGGTGATGCAAATGGTCGCAAAAAGCCCTATTGTCGATGTTTTGATTACTCTACAGGATGCGTTGGGAGGTCAATATGGTGACCTGTCGAGGCCCCAACTGCGGCTTATGATGAAACTCGGGGGTACCGATCCCACAGTGTCCGAATTGGCACAACGCCTCAACATTTCGTCTTCCGGGGTGACGCAAATGTTAGATAAGTTAGCGTCCCGTGGCTATATTACCCGTTATAGCCCGGAGAAAGATCAGCGAGTGGTCAGGGTCGCTATTTCAGATCGTGGTCGCGAGGTTTTAAGCATCGCGGTCGAACAATTTGAGCAACGCGTGTTGGGGATGACGCAGACGTTTTCGGGCCCTGACATCGAGGCCCTGACAGAACTCTTGCGACGAATGACCCAAGAATTCACGCGACGAAAGAAGAGGATGCCCCAATGACCAAGGATCCGGCTCCGTATACACGAAAAGGATGGACATCGCTCGATCCCGTAGCACGCCAACTGATTGTGGCACGATTCTTGCGTAGTATTGCGCAAGGAGCATTGGGGGTAGACTTCACGCTGTACCTCAAACTGCGTCACTGGAGTGCACCCGAAGTAGGACTCTTATTGATGGCGGGGGGATTGGCGGGAGCCTTACTGAGCCTATTAGTCGGCACGGCGAGCGATCGCATTGGACGCCGTCTCTTTCTCTTGGTGTATGAAGGGGGGTTGATTTTAGGGACGTTGGCCATCATTCTTTTTCCGAGCGTTTGGGTTCTGGTGCTCACCGCGGCGCTGTTTGGGTTTGGGCGGGGGGCGAACGGATCATCGGGGCCATTCGCACCCGCAGAGCAAGCTTGGTTAGCTCAGTCGATATCCAATCGTCGACGCGGTTCGGTGTTTAGTTTTAATGCGGGATTACAATTTTGGGGAATGGGCATTGGTTCCCTGATGGCGGCGTTTTTGCCTAATCTGTTGCCGGGCGTGGTAGGCCCCGAACGTTACATTCCGTTGTTTATCCTGAACGTATTGGTCGCGATCATTAATCTGGTGCAAATAGGAGTGCTTAAAGAAACCCGGCCGACCCGCACCGCCCCTTCGAGTGTCCCCAGCGAAGTGCGGGAAGAAGCCAATGTTACCAAACGGGAGAATCGGGCACTGGG
This sequence comes from Sulfobacillus sp., assembly GCA_027343695.1. GTDB lineage: Bacteria > Bacillota > Sulfobacillia > Sulfobacillales > Sulfobacillaceae > JAKADJ01. The sequence goes on from DAHWKJ010000046.1 coordinate 15,074, forward strand.
ACTCCTCGTCGTGGTGAACATGGTGAATTCACTGGGGGTGGGTTTGGTGGCCCCACTGTTGCCCTATTGGTTTAACTTACGATTCGGAGTGGGCCCGGCCGAGATTGGTCCGGTGTATGCGGTCACATTCTTTCTGACCGGATTCTCTTCGTTGCTGATCGGCAAGATGTCCGAGAAAGTCGGGTTGATTCGGTCGATTGTGTTGCCACGGCTACTCGGTGTCGGCCTCCTGGTGGCGATTCCATTTATGCCAAGCTTCTGGATTGCGGCGGTGCTTTACGTGGTGCGATCCATCGTAAACCGAGGTTCTGTGGGCGCCAGGCAGGCATTCAGCATGGGACTGGTGCGAGACCAACGGCGTGGATTGGCCAGTAGTCTCAATGCCGTGTCATGGAGTGTGCCAGCGGCCATTGGACCCGCCATTGGGGGATGGCTGATTGGTCTCGGATCGCTGGAGTGGCCATTCCTGATGGCCTCTGCCCTGCAATTGGCCTATATCATTATGTTCCCGACCATGATGGGCCAATATGATGTGTCTCGGCCCAAACCCTCACATCCGTGATGCGCCCTAGGCCGGCGGGGTCTCTACGCGGAGGATTACGGGTTTATCTTCCCAGGTGAAGATGAAATCGTCGAGAATGTCTTGGGACTGGGATAAAGATCGGCCTGTTCCAGCGAGAAAGCTATGGGTCTCGTTATCCATGAGGCTCACTTGCACCACCACACCTTCGAACAAATCGTGCTTAATGAGCCAGTCCAGATAATACGCGTCCGAAATCGGGAGGGTTTCGCCTCGAAAAATGTCCCCCCGGCGGGTATCGGGTTCGGTAATGAACTGATCTAAGGCCTGGAGCTCGCTGTCCGTGACAATGACTGTGGCCAGGAAGTGTGTTTGTGATTCCGACATGGGTTAGGACCTCCTTTTGGGATTTCATCATACCATAGGGCTGAAGATCTCACCGATTTACTCGTTACGAAAACCCTAGCGAATAGTTCAGGACGCAGCCATGGCAAAAGCCGGTTCCACTACTTTGTTTCTTGAGCCTTGAGGAAGAACCTGCCAAATGGTAGGCTTTGGGGAGGACAGGGGTCCTAGTTGCGACTCACCGAACCTAAAGGGGACCATGCTATGTACCGTCGTGTGCAATGGGGCACTGCATTGATTCTTGGGGTCACACTATACGGCACTGTAGGATTCCATTTGATTAGTCATGTGCCATGGCTCCTAGCCTTATACTACGTGGCGGTCGTGATATCGACCGTGGGCGATGCGGGAATTCATCCCAAGACTCCGGAAGCGACTCTGTTCACCCTAATCTTGGTGGTGGTCGGTACCGCGGCGTGGATTTTTTGGGTGTCGATTTTAGTCTCTCTTATTGTGGAAGTCGATCTGGGCTATTATCAGGAGCAGCGTTGGAAAAGGCGGGTGGCACGAATGGAAGGACACTTTATTGTCTTGGGTGCGGGCCAGGTCGGGCGTAGCATAGCGATGGAGTTGCGAGATCAAGGGGAAACCGTGGTGATGGCAGACGTTGATCGGGATCGGGTGACCCGCATCGTCAAAGAGGGATTTATGGCGTTTCATATTGAGCGGTTGGGCCAAGATGGCGGATCCGTCGTGAATCTCAAGACCGCTCGGGGGTTAGCCTTAGCCCTGCCGGATGACGCGCAAAATCTATATGCCTATCTCAGTGCACGCGACATTAATCCCGATATTTTGGTGGTGGCGCGGGCTTCGACCCCTCAAGCGGCTCATTATTTACAGACCTTAGGGGTGGAACGTGTCATCCTGCCTGATATTGGAACCGGTCGCCGTTTGGCCCGGATGTTGGTGAAGCCCGTAGCTCACGATCTTCTTATGGCCATGCTCAACGAAGAAGGCATCCAGCTAAATGAAGTCCTGGTTGCCGAGGACAGCGGGATGGCGAATCAACAGGTGTCCCAAGTGCGGCAAATCTTTGGGGAAGACGTGACCTTGATTGGGTATTGGCGGGATGGAACGACACATATGGGGCCGAAGGCTCACGAAGAAATTAAGCCGGGAGACACCCTGATTTTAGTACAATCGGTCAGTTAATTTCTACGGAAAGGTCTCCTTAAATAGGGCCTCCATATAGCCGACCGCTTCTGCCGCCGTAATGCGTGGGGGCAGAGGCTTTTCGTTGGGATCGGTGATGACATCAACAATGCTGGGTACTTTGGTATGGAGGGCTTGGCTCAAGACGTCATCGAGTTCTTCTGGGTGCGTAACGGTGAAGCCTTTTCCGCCACAGGCCTCTGCATATTGGGCAAAGTTTGGGTTGGTTAAGTGCGTGCCAAACTCTGGCATGCCATGAACTTCCTGTTCAAACTTGATCATGCCTAAGCGGCTATTGTTAAGAATCACGACCGTAATGGGCCATCGATATCTGACGGCAGTTACGAAGTCCCCCATCAGCATTGTAAAAGCGCCGTCGCCCACGACGGCCACGGATTGTCGCGTCGGTTCGGCGATTTTAGCCGCCATCGCGGCCGGTAATCCGAACCCCATGGAACCGAGCCACGCGGAGACCAACCAGCCCTGGTTGCGAATCCGAAAATTGCGGGCCATCCACACCAAGGAATTGCCGACATCCACCGCAATGTTGGCATCCTCATCCACGAAATGGGATAGGCGTTCAGCAACCCATTGGGGGTGCATAGGATGATCGACCTTTGGGCGGCGTTCCGCCTGTTCTGAGACTTTTTTCAACCAGTGCCGCCGATCCTGTTGGAGCTCAGTAAGAAACGGATCAGGGCTCCGGGTTACCAGGAGATCGGCTAAGGCACGCAGAGTGGGCTCGGCGCTGCCCACTAACCCCACGTCGACGGCACGACGTTTGCCGATTTGGCTGGCTTCCCAGTCGATTTGGATCATCGTGGCATGTTTGGGAAGAAACTCTAAATACGGATACGAAGTACCGACCATGAGACACAGGTCACACGTTTGCATCGCACGGTGAGCGGGTTTGGCGCCGAGGAGACCAAGGCCGCCCAAGGCCAGCGGATGGGAATCGGGGATGACCCCTTTAGCCGGGAGCGTGTTGACAATAGGAATCAAGGCCTTTTCCGCGAAATCGAGGACGGCATCCCGATACGGTCGGGCACCACGGCCAGCCAGCATCACGGGTTTCTCCGCAGAGTTGATGCGACGGGCTGCAGCCTCCAACGTGGCTTGCGTGGGAACCGCATCGATGGCGTGCGGGACTACGGTAAAGCGTCGGATGTGACCGGTTGTCTTCATCGAAGAGACTTCAAACGGGAAACTTAAGTGGGCTACACCGTGCTCGGCCAAGGCGGTCCGGCAGGCCATGGACGCGAGCACGTCGATCTGTCGGGGATCCGACACTTGGTAATTATAGCGGGCGACATCATCAAAAACGCGAAGAATATTGACTTCTTGAAAATAATCGGTGCCAATCCAGCCCAAGGACACTTGACCGGTGATGGCCAATACCGGCGCATGATCCATTTTGGCATCATAAAGTCCATTGATGAGATGGATAGCACCGGGACCGGCGGTGCCCATGCAGACGCCCAGGCGGCCGGTCTTTTTGGCAAACGCGGACGCCATAAAGGCGGCGGCTTCTTCATGCCGAACGGTAATAAAGGTTAATCGGGTGTCTTTACGGAGATCGTCTAACAAGGGGTCGATAGAATCCCCAGGCAAACCAAAGACGTGCGTGACCCCCCAATCGACTAGAACGTCCCATAATACTTCGCCGACCCGTGGCATCGATAGATTCCTCCTCTAGCCTAAACTCGCGGACAGTATGCCCGCGGGTCCCAGGTATTATGTGGAAAACCTCAGCGAGACCTGCATGACAGGCTCTCGACCTGGGGTTATCGAGTGGTGGTTTCGGCCTTGGTGACAGAGAAGTTCAGGGCTTGACCAAAGTCTTCGATGAGATCTTCAGCCGATTCGATCCCGACCGATACCCGAAGTAGTCCTGGCGTGACGCCCATAGCGCGTTGCTCTGAGGAGCTTAGTGCTTGATGTGACATCGTGGCCGGATGGCTGACGATCGTCTCCACGCCTCCGAGGCTTACGGCATAAAGCGCATAGCGTAGCCGTTTGATAAAATCCCCGATGGTATGGGGATGGAGTAACTCGAATGACAATACGGCACCGGGCCCCTCGGCCTGTCGGTGATGGAGTCCATGACCTGGATGACCCGGCAATCCGGGATAGTGAACCTTTTGGACCGCGTCGTGTTGCGTGAGAAAGTGGGCCAAACGTTGAGCATTGTCCTGCGAACGATCCAGTCGAACCGCCAAAGTTTTTAAGCCCCGTAATGTGAGCCAACTATCTTCGGGCCCGAGGATGCCCCCGTAGATAACCTGGATTTGGTCCAAGCGCTTTGCAAGATCGCCGGATTTAACAATGACAGTTCCAGCCAGGACATCGCTGTGCCCCGCTAAAAACTTTGTCGCACTATGGATAACAATGTCCACTCCGAGACTCAAAGGCTTTTGGAGATAAGGAGACATAAAGGTGTTATCGGCGATCGTCCAGAGCTTATACGCGTGGGCTAGCGTGACCATGGCACGCATGTCGGTAATGGTCAGAGTGGGGTTGGATGGAGTTTCGAGATAAAGCGCCCGGGTATTCGCTTGGATCTTTTGCGCCACGTGTTGTAGGTCCGTCATGTCGACATACGTGACGTTTAGACCTATCCGGTTCATGAGATCGGTTAAGAGCTGGTGGGTGCCCCCATAGAGGTTTTGGGCCACCAAAATGTGATCCCCCGTGGCGAAGAGGCTAAATACCGCGGAGATTGCGGCCATCCCAGATCCGAAGGCAAACGCCTGGGTTCCGCCCTCGAGGTCGGCCAAGGTGTTTTCTAAGAGGGAGCGGGTAGGATTTTTTGATCGACTATAGGTATACGGCTGGGCCGTTCCGGGGGTTTGATGAAAGGTGGACGCGTGATAAATCGGGGGGCTCGCAGCTCCCGTAGTGGGGTCGATTGTAGACTGATTGTGAATGAGCTGGGTGGGAAAACGCATAAGAACCTCCTAAGTACACGGATTTGCTCAAGCGTACCGTGGGTGCCGTGCCCGACGCTAGGACCGCGGGGGCGATTTGGTCTTCTCGGAGGGACCACACGAACCAGGCTCAGCGTGGTCGTGAACCAAGCGAAGAAGGCGGCGAAGGCCCGTTTCAATTTGGGCGACGGGTCGTGCGCTGACCGCGAGGCGAATCCAATCCGGCATGTCCTGGGCAGGGCTAAACGGATCCCCGACGGCAAAGAGAACTTCGCGGTCCCGAGCCGGTTGATGCAGAGCTTGCGCACGCATGCCATGGGGAAGACGAACAAAGAGATAGAATCCTTGGCGAGGCTCAGCGAACAGACGGAATGTGTTGTCGCGGACCAAGAGGTTCGTGGCCGTCTTGAGTCGAGATCCATACAATGTCTGGGCTCGCTGGATATGGCGGTCCACTTGACCCTGCCGCAGCCATCCTTCGGCAACCAGTTGACTCAGGGTCCCTGTGTGTAAGTCGCTTAATTGTTTCAAGGAAGCCAGTTGCCGGATTACGTCGTGAGGCGCCACCACGCAACCCACCCGAATTCCGGGAGCCAGGACTTTAGAAAAGGTGTTGAGATGGACCAGGGGGGCGGCGGGGTTAACCGTCATGAGGGATGGATTGTCAGGCCCTGCGAGAAATCCATAGGCATCGTCCTCAATGATCGGGACACCGGTCTTCATGGCCCATTCGACGAGAGCCTGTCGACGTTCGGGGGCCATGGTAATTCCGGTCGGATTGTGGGCCACAGGCTGGACGTAGATGAGTCGTGGAGACAGTGAGCGACATTGGGATTCCAGGAGATCGGTCCGGAGTCCGAAAGGATCCATGGGAATCCCTAATATCCGAGCCCCATGGGCGCGGAACACATGCAGAGCTCCGGCAAAGGTTGGGGATTCCGTCACCACGAGATCACCAGGCCGCACCCAAAGACGGGTTAACAAATCTAACCCTTGCAAAGATCCTGCGGTGACCAGAATCTGGTCGATAGGGGGACAAAGGCCTCGACGAGAGAGATATTCCTCAGCAATGGCGCGTCTGACCCGTTCTAGGCCGATCGTGGGGGAATACCCAAACACTTCCGACGCCGGGCTAGAAAAGAGTTCACCGAGAATATGGTGAAAATCTGCCATGGGTAACAGATCGGGATCAGGCGTGCCAATCTCAAAGTTGTAACGGATATGGCTCACGGCTGCTTGCATCAAATCGCCTAAGAACGTGGGGCCCAGATTCGAGGCTAGGCGTCCGACGTCGGTCCGCTCGACGCGGCGTGACCATTCTGATCGATGCGCCACAATGGGACTGGAATCTTCTAACCAGATGAGGTAACCCGTGGCTTCCAACTCACGCCAGGCACGACGCACCGTGGAGCGGCTCACCCCATACTCCTGGGCGGTGAGCCGCTCTGACGGTAAGGTCGTCCCGGCACCGAATCGGCCATTATGGATTGCATGCTGGATTCCCTGCGAGACGATTTCGAATTGGCGCACTGGACTACCTCCATCACGGTCTTCATGGTAGCACTTCCTCAAGACTTATGGGATTTCCGTTATTTAAAACGGGTTGTTCGATTCTCTTGGGGATAACCGTCGTCCGGGCGCCGATCTGAACAAAGAGACGCGACGATTCATCGGAGTTTTTGTGAGCTACCTGCTGTCAGTCTCGTTTGGTATGATGAAAATGGAAAGAAAGGGGCGGAGATTTGGTTACAGCAACCACGAGTACCATGGGCTTGGGTTTGGCTTGCGGATTCGCCAGCTTTTTGGCTACTGCTGGTATTCTCCACCTCACCGGTCGTGTCGAGCGTCAATCTCCCCCAAAGCCGCTGTGGTTTTCTAGATGGGTAGGCATAGCGGTGTTGCTATTGGTCATGGCCTTTGCCGAAGAGGCTTTATTTCGGTGGTTTCTGATCGGCGTCGGAAGCCGTTGGATAGGATTCGTCCCCGCCTTGCTGGGTTCGTCTGTTTTGTTCACGCTGGCTCATCGACCTAATGGGAGGCTGAAATATCTTACGGTGATGAATCTGACCTTAGTAGGGCTTATTTTGGGTACGGTATTTTGGTGGTGGGGGATTTGGGTGGCCACCGCGGCCCATTTTGGTTGGAACTTGGCAGAATGGGGATTGGGGTATACCGTGAGTGGAGAAAAGGTTCGCCAGGTATTGCCGTCCCCTACTATCCGGATTATTCAAGGTGAGCCATTCGGGCCAGAAGGACACTGGGCTACCAGTGTCGTGCTCTATTTGGTGGTGCTTGTGATGTTGCGGTTTAACTTGCATCTATAACGGGTGGGGAGGGACTATTGATGGCGATGCCATCTCATGGGGATCTCTATCGCTTTTGTACCGGTTTTCCCAATGTGATTCTTGACCATCCATGGGGAGACACGGTCTTTAAGGTGAAGAAGAAAATCTTTGTATTTGCATCCAATCCCGATAGACCGCTCTCCGTCACAGTCAAGATTCCAACAGATTTGCGGGAACTATGGCTTCCGCATCCCCAGACCTTTATTCCCTCCTATGTGGGTCGATTTGGATGGCTCGGGATTCACATTGTGGATGATGAAACGTGGATGATGGCACAGGTTGGGATTCACGCGAGTTATGACCTCGTGCGCGGCCCATCGAAATCCCTCAAGGGGTCGACCTGACCCCTTTTGCGGCTTGACTCATCTTCTAATTCGCTAGGATCGAAGGGGTCATCGAACGCGACGTGGGTGTATCGGGGCTGCGTGGTGGAGCGCATGGTTCTGGCAAAAGATTGGGAGGGCGACCCGTAAACCGGCTCGGTACGGCGAACAGGAGCCCATCAAATTATCGGCAGCTTATGGCATGAGACACCCCCGAATCTTCCTGACTCGCGTCATAAAATGCTGTGTAAAGCAATGGACCGCTTCCATGACCAACCATTGGCGGGATTCCGCCGTGTGGATCCAGTATCTGATTTTAAAACGCCTCACACCCCAATTGATCCGGTGGAGGCGCCGTCTCCCGGCAACGGGCACCGGATCAGTAACCGTTCGGTGGTGAATTCATGGGAAAATACCAAAGGATCGGATTCATGGCATGACTCCTTTTTCAGGGCGGCTGTCCTCGGCCGCCGCAGACCCCTCGATAGCCCGGATCGATGCGGTGCCGTTTATTCGGTTCCACATCATCTCTGGCGCTCCCGGCACCGCTCCGGCGATAGGCAACTACTGGGATCGCAGGATATGCGGGACATCGTGGGCGAACGGTTTAAAACCGACCCCGTAATATAGTTCACGGGCCGCGGGACGGCTGACAGCGCCGATGCACGCGACCAGCATGGTCTCCGCACCGGCATCGCGGGCCCGCTGCATGCCATGCCACAGCAGAGCGGTGGCCAGCCCTTGACGGCGATAGCTACGATGCGTCCCCACCGGTTCAAATTCCGCGGTGCGGCTCACGGGATCAAACCAGATTATGGCGGTGGCGACTGTGGTGCCATCCGGGGCTTCGATGAGCACATGCAGGTCATCGCGATACGGCCACATGGACTGCACGCCGGCCATGCTGGTCTCGTTAAACGTAGACGGATGCCACGCATCGATGTGCGCCATGGTGGTGGTTGCCAGACCAACCTCGGCGGCCGTGCGAAAACGAAACCCAGTAGGCAGATCAGGCTTGGAGAGGTTGACGAGGGGCCGACGGTTAAACTGGTGCCAGGCACCCGTGTCGCCTGCCGCCTCGGCATCGGGAGTGTAGCCGTAGACAGCCAGGCGGGCCAGCATGTCCGTGTCCGCATCCTGCGGCGTGATGACCCGATCGAGACCGGCCGCCTCCGCCGCGTACCAGTCGAGTATTTCGTCCAGCAGCTCGGGATGGTCCGGGTGGACCTGCCAGATCAGCTCCGCGTTGGTTGAGGTCGCGGTGGACCCGTCGCTGCGCCTCACTGTATACGGAAGGTAGACCCATGCCCATGCGTCCAGTCGATCGCTGCCGTCGGCGCGGGACCACAAACGGTGACGCCAGCGGTCGCCCATCACCGCCCGATCTTTGCCGAATTGCCAGGCGAGTTCCCCGACGGTCGAGCCGCCCTCCAGGACCTCGGGACGCAGGATGGTCACCTCTTGCGCCAAGCCTTGCATCAACCGCACCTGCTCAGCCCCCAGAACCGGCTGCATCCCCTGTTGTGCATTACCCACGTGCATCACTCCTTTGTGAATGAGTCGCTCTTAGGCCCCTAAATCAAGGTGGACGAGCGCATTGGCATGATGGTGTACCCGGAAAACGCTTCCTGCGCCCAATGACTGCAGGTCGGGCCGACGCGATACGCACCGAAAACCGTATCACGCGGCTCATTAGATCCGATACGGGCATCCCAGTCTTTGACGCTCGTAAGTGCCCCCGAAGGTCGGCATTCCGTCGGACTGTCCACAGTAGGCAACCTTCGGATCAACGTCTTGCATGGGGTTTTCGGGCCGCCGGGTTCGACACCGCGGGGGCGCGCGAGCTCCGCGCCACAAAGCGCAGGGAAGGGGGCAGGACAATCCAGGGAGAGGGGTTTTTCGGCGGCCGATTCTGGGGCCGGACCCCACAGGATCCGAGACCGGCAAATCCGCAAACAAAAGACCGTCCCAATAGCGCAACACGATCATCAATAGTCCTCCAGGCGAGGACCACTATCAGCATAGATGATAGTAACCCTCCGAGTTATCGATTGATCGCGTCAATACGCAAGGGTCAGCACCTCCGGCGAATCCGCCACGAAATTGTAATTGTTTTAAGGTTAGCATGGGAGAGAACACCGGTCAATATGGCGATATGACTCACAAAAATGCGTCGGGAGTGTTAGATCGGCATCTTTGGAGCCCGCAAAGTGCTATGGTGAGGCCCAAGGGACCCAAGAATACCCCGCAAGGCGGCCAAGCGGCCGTTATGTTCAAGAATTGACTACCGCAACGGCCAATCCGTCACCGATCGTCAATAAGGTTGAGGTGAGACGAGAATGCGTGGCGAATTGTTGGTTAAATTCGCGCAGAGCTCTGGCATCAGCCGAATCATGATTAGGATCCAACACGCGCCCATGGAATAAGGCGTTGTCGGCTACGATGATGGCTCCACGCCTTGCCAAAGATACGGCATAATCCAAATACGCCGGATAGTTTTCCTTGTCCGCATCGATAAAAAAGAAGTCGAAGGTCTTGCCTTGGCTTTGCAGTCTGTTCAGACTCTCTACGGCGGGGCCTACTTCGTAATGCACTTTATCTCCTAACCCTGCTTGGGTTAAATGGTCGTGGGCTAATGTCGCATAATCGGGGTTTAACTCCAAGGACGTGAGATGTCCGTCACTGGGTAGCGCCCGGGCGAGCCAAATACCAGAGTATCCTCCTAACGCGCCAATCTCCAGGACGTCCCGACTCCGGCTCATGGTCACCAGCATCCCTAGAAAATGTCCAATTTCAGGGGGGACAAAAATGGCTGGCATGCCCCGCTCCACAATGGTGTGGCGTACTTTGGCGAGAACATCGTCCTCCTGCACAAATAGTTGATTCACATACTCTTCAGGATTCATTGTTGGCTACTCTCCTCTATCGGGATACTAGAAAGCCGTCTCCTCTAGTTTATCACGGGAGCTTATTGAAGAGATCCTCTCGCGATTCCATGAGATTACGGATTTTTGCCCAAGGGGGACCCTCTTGCTCCGGGCGTGAGTGACGACCCATCCGGTACGATTCACAGCAGCTATTACGAGCGAGGGGCGGTGGCGCTTATTAGAAGTGGACGGAGCGAGTCAAGGGGAGTCGCTGGACCATGCCGTCGATGATGTTCGGGAAGCCTTGGAATTGTACTGTGTATCCAAGATCCTAAAGGGATGGCGCGGCGAATCAATGGAACCCACGTGTTGCCAAATTTAGGCGAACGATCTAAGAATGAATCATATTTTAACCCAAAGGGATCTCAAGCCGTTCCAAGGAGGCATTCTAGATGGATGAGAACGTCCGGACGGACGATAACGAATGCAAGCATCATTTTATCCACCAAGTCCTGCAACGTGTCCGGGTCGAGAGCCATAAACACCGGAAGAGTATTCTGGACGGGAATAACTTTCTGGTGAGTATCGGCTATCTCCGCCGTGATAAGAAAGCATTAAGGTGGAGGAAACCAGCGGCGGTTCGGCCCAATTGGCGGTCCTTATTCTTTATGACATGGCTAACGATGATAATGTTGGCTGTGACGGCTTGCGGTACGAGCAATAGGTTTAATGGTCTAGCGAAATCAACGTACGGTAAGGTGCCCACTGGTTCAGTCACGTTGGTCTTAAATCAGAAAACCTATCCCTTATCCGGTCAAGGTATGACATACACCGTCATCAATCATAGTACCAAGCCTATTACATTCGGGTTTCCTGTTGAGTTAGACAAATACCACAATGGGTCGTGGTATAACATCCCCTTGGTCGCGAACGGGACGTGGAACAAGGGAGAAAAAAGTTTGAAACCTGGGGGAACCTATTCCCAAGACTTCGGACTCATTATCTACGGTTATCAGTTCACCAAAGGGTCTTACCGGATCGTTAAAACGTATTCGACGCCCAATAATCATAAGGAAATTGCGATATCCGCGAAGTTCCGACTCAATTAGAGCGCTATTCCCAGTCTACGGTTGGATGGTCTGAGGCTTCATCTCGACGGAGTTGGCCTGTTTTGTGCAAAACGTGGTGGATTGGGCCTTCGGAATAATCTGCTGTATTGTGCTAAATACGGTTGGAATACCGCATGGGTTAGAGTCGCCTTCATGCACATTCGCGGGCGAAATTGCCGCGCGTTTTCCGGCTATCAGCTGTCCAACTGTCGCGGAGCACCTGGCGGTGCTCCGAGCCGCCAATCTGGTGGACGTCCGCAGCACCGGTCGCCAACATCTCTATTCGCTCAATCTCAGCCCACTCCAACTGTTTTGGGAAGGGTGGCTGTCTAAATACGAATCGTTGTGGGCCAGCAAGCACCGCGATTTTAAGAGGCTGGTAGAATCCGCGTAGGACCCGCCAGATCATCGGAATGGAGGGTTTTGACGTCATCGTTCTGAGTTGGGTTTTCAATTTCCATGAGGGGTTTCGTTGGTACCAGGAATTATTGGTGCGGGCGCCGGATTTTGTCCCCATGAGGGCTTTGCTGACTGGGAACTGGTGCCCAGCTGATGGTTGCAGGTCGCCCACGGCGTACTCGTTGAGGAAACCGATCCACTGCAGTTCGGTACCCCTGAGATTGAGGCCGAGCGCGGTCAGGTTATTGTTCAGCTCGGTGTGGAGCCATTCGCGGTCTATTCGGGTGATGAAATTCTTGTGAATTGGGTGACGTTCGCGGACCCTTAGGGCAATTGTCTGGGTTTTTTGAGTAGCTGAATAAATCGGAAGAAGCCAAGACTATTGACAAAGTAATTCGCGGACGACGTTGATGGGCAAGGGCGGTCGGTGTTCGCGCTTGATGCGTTGAACGGAGACGATAGCGCAGAACGAATTTGGGATTCAGGAGGTTGTTGGGGACACCGAAGGAGGTCAGCTCAAACACACGGACCTCCCTGTGTGAATTGCGGCAATCCTAGCCGAGCCATGAGCCCAGGCAAAGAATGGGACTTTCCTATGGAACGAACCGTTGAATCCAAGTACCCGCCACAGTAAGCAACCGGTCACGGTCAAGTTTATAGATGTGCTCGCGACCATCCAATTCAACGCGAACCAGTCCTGATTCCTTGAGAATGCGGAGATGCCGGGACGTTGTCGCCCAGGAACAGTCAAACCGGGCGGCGATTTCGCGCGATGTCATCGATCCGCCCCGGGCTTGAAGGATCGAGAGAACGGTCCTTCGTGATCGGTGGGACAGCGCGTCAAAGACCGCATCCATGTCTTCGAGGTCGCGCAGCCCCTTGGGCTTCTCAGCGATCGGTCGGCTCCC